>JAJPHF010000194.1 GCA_021325365.1 Pseudomonadota bacterium | reverse complement strand
GCCCGGCCCGCCGCGAGCCATCGAGGGAGTATCGTACGGGGCAAACGATGCGACCTTCCGCGCCCGAGGAGCACGCGCCAACCCGCGCCCGGCCTAGCAGTTAACCACCCGGTAAAGGAGCATCGTTTGACCGTTCCTCGGCTAAACCGAGGCACTCGCCGGCGGGGCTGCGACCGCGACCGCGCGTGCCGCTGTTATACGCCGCAACAACGCCCCCGGCCTCCGTCGGCGCTTGACAGGGCACCGTCTGGGGCGTACGCTCCACGCACCGGGCAGCCGTGACCGCCGCCCCGGTACGGCAAGCAGCTCAGTGAGGAGGGCCACCCGATGGCAAACGCCAAGGTATTCATCTTCGCCCCGGCCGACGAGACCGGGGAGACGCACCGGCAGTTGGAGCAGGCCGGCTGCGAGCTGACGCTGGGCAAGGCCGGCTGGCACACCCCGCAGGGCAACAACGAAGAGGAGATGCGCGAGCTGGCGCGGAACGCGGACGCGCTCGCCGGCACGTCCATCCGCAGCTCGCCGATCACGCGCGGCATCATGGAGGCCTCGGACAAGCTGCGCATCGTCGCCAAGTACACGATCGGCGTCGACGACGTGGACGTGGACGCGGCGACCGAGCTGGGCATCCTGGTCACCCACGGGCCGACCGAGTCGAACTGGGGCGGCGTCGCCGAGGGCACGATCGCCATGATCCTCGCGCTGCTCAAGAAGGTGCGCGAGCGCGACGAGGCGATGAAGCGCGGCCGCTGGCGCGCGGACGAGCTGCAGGGCACCTACCTGGGCCGGCGCATGGACGGCTATCCCGGCATCACGATCGGGCTGGTGGGCCTCGGCCGCATCGGCAGCCGCGTCGCGGACCTGCTGCGGCCCTGGCGCGTGCGCATGATCGCGTACGACCCCCACGTGCCGCCCAGCCGCTTCGCGCTGACCGGCGTCGAGCCGGTGGACTACGAGACCCTGCTGCGCGAGTCCGACGTGGTGAGCTTCCACGTCGTGCTGACGAAGGAGACGCGGCACATGTTCGGGGCCGAGCAAGTGGCGCTGATGAAGCCTTCGGCGGTGTTCATCAACACCTCGCGCGGCGGCGTGGTGGACGAGCGGGCGCTGGCCGATGCGCTGGAGAAGAACCGGATCGCCGCCGCCGCGCTCGACGTCTTCGAGGACGAGCCGCTGCCGCAGGACAGCCCGCTGCGCGAGCTGAAGCACAAGGTGCTGCTGTCGCCCCATATGGTGTCGAGCAACGTGGGCAGCGGCCTGGGGCCGGGCATCACCTGGGCCACGCGGTCCGTCCTGCGCGCGCTCCGCGGCGAGGTGCCGGACAACGTGTACAACGTCGACGTGATCCCGGTGTGGCTGCAGCGCTTCGGCGGGCGCTCGGTCCTGCCCAGCTAGCGATTTCTCAGCCGGGCATTCCACGCGGAGGAGACGGCGATGCGGCGAGCGGTCGTGGCGAGCATCCTGACGTGCCTGGTGGCGCTGGCCTGCGCGCCGGCGCCCAAGCCTTCCCCCCAGGCGGGGCCGGCCGCGGGGGCGTCGGGGCAAGCCAGCGGCCCCTCGCGCATCACCGTCGTCTTCGGCTCCCAGCCCATCGAGTCGATGAACCCCTACGCGCAGAGCGCCGGCATCACCTACGCGACCTGGAAGCACATCTACGAGACGCTCGTCCACTGGGACTCCGCGAATCGGCAGATGGTGCCGCTACTCGCCGAGTCGTGGGAGAACCCGAGGCCCGACGTCTGGCGGTTCCACCTGCGGCACGGCGTGAAGTTCCACGATGGCAGCGAGCTGACCGCCGCCGACGTGGTCCACTCGCTCGGCCGCATCCTGAACGATCCCGACAGCAAGCAGAAGGGGGAGCTGTCCAGCGTCGCGGCGCTGGAGGCCCCCGACCGCTACACCGTGGACATCCGCACCAAGGCACCCGACGCCACGCTGCTCGACATCCTCTGGGAGCGCGTCATCACCAGCAAGGCGTATTACGATCGGGTGGGCCGCGAGGCGGCCGACGCGCAGCCCATCGGGACGGGGCCGTACAAGTTCAAGGAGTGGGTGCCGGGCCAGCGGTTCGTGGTCCAGCGCAACCCGGACTACGACGGACCAAACCGCGCGACGATCGACGAGATCGTTTTCCGCGCCATCCCGGAGGACGAGGCGCGGGTCACGGCGCTTCTGAACGGCGAGGCCGACATCATCACCTACCTGTCACCCCAGCTCGCGCCGCGCGTGCAGAGCCGCCAGGACGTGCGCGTGGCCCGCACGCCCGGTCAGCGCATGATGTTCCTGGCGATGAACCCGCAGTACAAGCCGTGGGACAACCTGCTGGTGCGCCAGGCGGTCAGCTACGCGGTGGACCGCGCGGAGCTGATCGACGGCGTGCTCGACGGCCACGCCTACCCGCTGGAGGCGCCGATCGGGCCGCCGCAGTTCAGCTACTCGCCGGACATCGGGCCGACGTACCAGCACGATCCCGAGCGCGCGCGCCAGCTCCTCGCGCAGGCCGGCTACCCCAACGGCCTCGACGTCGAGATGTTCGCCCCCAACGGCCGCTACATCAAGGACAAGGAGCTAGCCCAGGCGCTCGTGGGCCAGCTTGCGCGCGTGGGCATCCGCGCGAAGCTCACGGCGCAGGACTGGGGCATCTTCTGGCCGGCCGTGGGCGAGGGCAAGGTGCCGTTCTGGTTCGGGGGGCGCGGCAGCATCATCGACCCCGACGAGTACCTGCACCAGTACTTCCGCACGGGCGTCTCGAAGCGCATCGGCTTCTCCGACCCGACGGTGGATGCCCTGCTGGACCAGGAGCGGACGATTTTCGACCCGGCGGAGCGCATCAAGACGCTACACGAGGGCATGAGCGAGATCCTCAAGCGGGCGCCCGTGGCGTTCCTGTTCATGTACGAGGACACTTACGGGGTCAACAATCGTCTCGACTGGACGCCGCGCACCGACGAGCACGTTTATGGCTGGGACGTCCGACTGAAGTAGGCGGCCCGCGCGGCGAACGCCCCCGGCGTCCGTCGGCGGCTGCGGCGCCTCACGATGCCCGCCAAGTCCGCGTTGACCATAAGCGCGACCCGTTGCTACACTGCCAGCAGCCCACGCGGGGGCCGAGCGGCCCGCGCCGGCCGACCGTGGGCGACGCGGTGGCAGGGACGTAAGGAGGCAGGGCGATGCCGCGAACCAGACCAGTCAGCGCGACCCTGGGACTGTTGCTCGCGGTCGGCCTGGCCCTCGCCTGCGGTGGCGGGACCGGCGCGCCGGCCAGCAAGACCGCCACGGGCAGCGCGCCCCCCGGTCAGGCCGCGCCCAGCGGCACCGCGGCGCCGGCGAGCGGCGCCAGCGCTGCTCCCACGGCCCTGCAGGTGCGCAAGCTGACGCTGGGCGTCCCCGTCACGCCGCCCAACATGGTCCACCTGGCGCCCTACGTCGCCCAGGAGCAGGGCTTCTTCCGCGACGTGGGGCTGGACGTGGAGTTCAAGAACTTCGAGGGCGGCGTCCAATCGCTGCGCGGCAGCATCGCGGGCGGCCTGGACGTGGCCGGCACGAGCAGCGATCCGATCATCGCGGCGGCCGCGCGCAAGGTCGGCGTCAAGGCGATCGGCACCTACGCGCCCAAACTCAGCGTGGTGATGACCGCACAGGAGGACATCCACACGCCCGCCGACCTCAAGGGGCGCAAGATCGGCATTCAAGAAGTCGGCGGCTTCAACGAGGTGATGAGCCGTGCCGTGCTTCAGACGGCCGGCCTGACGCCGAACGACGTGCAGTACGTGACGGTCTCCACGGCCGGGCGGGTTCCCGGGCTCGTGTCGAAGCAGATCGATGCTGCCATCCTCCACATCGACCAGTACTACCGCGCCGTCGAGACGAATCCAAACTTCACCGTCGTGGACAAGCTGTGGGACGTGCTGCCGAAGTGGTGGTACTCCGGCTACATGGCCACGGACGACCAGATCCGCCAGGACCGGCCGCGGCTCGTGGACTTCGAGACGGCCATCGTGCGCGCCGGCCGCTTCATGTACGACAACAAGGCGCGCACGGTCGAGATCGGCGTGCAATACACCAACCAGCCGCGGGACGTGGTCGAGCGCGCCTACGACGACCTGGCGACCGGCGGCATCTGGGCCGTGAACGACGGCATGCCGCGCGACATGATCGAGTACACCATCGACAAGCAGGTGGAGCTAGGCTCGATCAAGCCGGAAGAGAAGCCCACCTACGAGCAGCTTGTCGACCGCTCCATCGTCGACGAGGCGGTGCAGCGCAACGGCGGCCCCTGGACCGGCGACCCGCGGTGGTACTGAGCCAGCCGGGCGCGCCGAAACCGGAGCGAAGCGTGGAGAGCGGCGCCAAGATCCGGGTCGAGAACGCCACCAAGACGTTCACGGACGGCGCGGTGGTCGCTTTCCAGAACCTGTCGCTCGCGGTGCAGGCTAACGAGGTGCTGTGTATCGTCGGCCCGAGCGGCTGCGGCAAGACCACGCTCCTCCGCTGTATCGACGGCCTGATGCCGCTCACCAGCGGCCGCATCCGCATCGACGGCCAGGAGGTGCGGGAGCCGAGCGAGCAGGTCGCGGTCGTCTTCCAGCACTTCGGCCTGTTCCCCTGGAAGACCGTCCGCGAGAACGTGGCCTACGGGCTGCGGCTGCGCCGCGCCTCGCGCGCCGAGCTGGCAGCGGTTGACGAGTACATTCGTCTGGTGGGACTCGAAGGCGCGGAGAACCGCTATCCGTATCAGCTCTCAGGGGGGATGCAGCAGCGGACGGGCCTGGCGCGGGCGCTGGCCGTGCGGCCGTCGATCCTGCTCATGGACGAGCCGTTCGCGTCGGTGGACGCGCAAACGCGCGAGATCCTGCAAGCCGAGCTGCTCCGCATCTGGTGGCAGCAGCGCCAGACGATGCTCTTCATCACCCACAGCATCGACGAGGCCGTCCTGCTCGGCGACCGCGTCGCCATCCTGTCGGCGCATCCAGGGCGCGTGAAGGAGATCCTGGACGTGCCGATCGAGCGCCCGCGCGATCCGGACGCCGTGCGCGCGCTGCCCGTCTTCGCCGAGCTGCGCGCGTACATCTGGGACCAGCTCAAGCAGCAGGCCGAAGCGGCCGAGCGCGTTGCCTGAGCGGCGACGCCGGAAGCCGGAGGACAGGTTGGCCGAAACCCGCGCGGTGGGCGACAGCGCCGCGGCCTCCCCCCAGCCCGCGACAGCCACCGGCGCCGCGCCGAGGCGCCGCGGCCACCTCACGCCGGCGCTGATCCGGCTCGGCTCGCTGGTGGTGGTGCTCGTGGTCTGGGAGATCTACGGCCGCTCGGTGAACCCGGTCCTCTTCACGTATCCCACGGCGGTATTTCAAGCGTTCGTCGAGCTGACGACCAGTGGCGAGCTGTGGCAGTACTTGCAGCAGAGCATCCTCGTGCTGCTGTTCGGCTTCGCCAGCGCCGTACTCGTCGGCATCCCGCTCGGCGTGGCGATGGCGCGCTACAAGTGGCTCGACTACGCCATCGACACCTACATCAACGCGCTCTACTCCATGCCGATGGTCGCCATCGTGCCGCTGCTCGTGCTGTGGTTCGGCTTCGACCTCAAGGCGAAGACGGTCGTGGTCTTCCTGTTCTGCTTGTTCCCGGTACTGATCAGCACCTACCAGGGCGTGAAGAGCGTCGATCCGCGGTTGCTGGAGGTCGCGCGCTCCTTCCGCTCCGGCGAAGCACAGCTCTGGAGCGATCTCATCATTCCTTCCGCGCTGCCGTTCATCATCGCCGGACTGCGCCTGGCAATCGGCCGCGGGCTGGTGGGGCTGGTGATCGCCGAGTTCTACACGTCCATCGCCGGCCTGGGCTACATGATCGTGAAGTACGCCAACAGCTTTCAGACCGACAAGCTGTTCGTGCCGATCGTCGTGCTCATGGTCCTGGGCGTCGTGCTGATGGAGGCGCTGAAGCAGCTCCAGGGCCGTATGGCCCCCTGGCTACGCCAAATCGATGAAGAATAAGCCGTCAGCCATCAGCCATCAGCTATCAGCAGTCAGCCATCAGCTCGGGCGACGGGCCAACCGATGCGCTCGCGCCCAGCCTTCCGGCCCCGGCCGCCAGACGCTAGCTGACTGCTGATAGCTGACTGCTGATAGCTGACTGCTGACAGCTGACCGCTGGAGGAACCGATGCGTGTGGTCGACCTCACCCAGCCCTGGGGCGACCGGATGCCCACCTGGCCGCAGTTCGCGTCGATCAAAGTGACCGATATCACGACGCACCACCGCGACCGTAAGAGCACCGTGCTGGTCGAGACCAACATGCATACCGGCACCCACATCGACGCGCCGGTTCACTACGCCGAGACGGGCAAGCACCTGGGCGAGATTCCGCTGGCCGACCTGATCGGCACGGGGCTGGTTATCGACCTGCGCCCGATCACCAAGCCCTGGAGCTATTACTCGCTCGACGACGTAAAGGGTTGCGTGCCGAAGGGCGAGGAGATCCGTGAGGGCGACATCGTCGTGCTCTACACGGGCTGGGACCAGTACAACTGGACGAAGCCGACGCGCGACGACGTGATGTACTTCGACCGCCACCCCGGCCCGCGCCCCGAAGTGATCGACTGGCTGATCGAGGACCGCAAGATCAAGTGGATCGGCGCCGACCTCGCCTCCATCGACCATTCCTTCTACACGCGCGTTCGCTGGATGCGGCCCGATCTCGTCAAGGAGTTCGAACAGCTCCACGGCAAGCCCGTCGAGGAGGCGCTGCCCGAGCGCGACTTCGAGTACGTCCACTACCGCACGGCGCGCAGCAACGTCTGCATGCTGGAGAACCTGGGCGGCGAGATCGCCGAGGTAGCAGGCATGCGGGTGCTGCTCGGCGCGTTTCCCTGGCGCTGGGTGGGCGGCGAGGGCTGTATCTGCCGCGTGGCCGCCTTCCTCGACCTCGACAAACCCGGCGTCGAGGGCAGCACGCCGCCCGGCGCCCAGCCGCGCCAGCACGACGCGCACACGACGCCGGCCCGCATCATGGCCGAAGGCTCGGACCGCGTAAGCTATTAGCGGGGGCTGCGCGCTCGCTGGCTTCCCGATTACCGCCAGCCAGGGCGCGATCTGCCGGCGCAGGCCCAGACGACAGGAAGCGAGGCGACGAGATGGCTGTGAGCAATGCCGCGCGGCAGGCGGCCGACCAGACGATTCCCAGCCAGATGAAGGCCGTGGTGCTCACCGGGCCAAACGCCCACGAGGTCCGCGAGGTGCCCACGCCGCACCCCGGCCCCATGGAAGTGCTCTGCCAGGTCGACTCGACGGCCATCTGCGGCACCGACCTGCACATCTACGAGGGCAAGTTCCCTGGCCGCTGGCCCAAGAGCTACCCGTTCATCCCCGGCCACGAGTGGTCGGGCACCGTGGTCGAGGTCGGCCCCGGCGCGGCCGAGCTGGGCTGGCGGGTCGGTGACCGCGTCGCCGGCACCTCCCACGCCGGCTGCGGCTACTGCCGCAACTGCCTGATCGGCCGCTACAACCTGTGCGAGAACTACGGCAAGGAGCCGATCCACCATCAATACGGCCACTACAGCCAGGGCGCGGACGCGCAGTACGTCGTCCACTCCATCAAGTCCGTGTTCAAGCTGCCCGCCGACTTCGAGCTGCGCTACGGCGCGATGGTAGACACTGCCAGCATCGCGCTGCACTCGGTGAAGCGCCCCGGCATCCGCCCCGGCGAGGTCGTGGTGGTCGTCGGCTCCGGTCCGATGGGTTTCCTGACGGCCGACTGCGCCTACGCGCTGGGCGCCGGCCGCGTCGTCATCACCGGCGCGGGCGAGCGCCTGGACCGCGCCCGCCAGATGGGCTTCGAGGTGGTGAACTACCGCGAGGCGGACCCCGTCGAGGCCATTCGCCGCCTGACCGACGGCAAGGGCGCGCACGTCGCGGTGGACACGGGCGGCACCGTCGACTCGGTGCTCCAAGCGGTGAACGTGCTGCGCAAGGGCGGCCGCGCGTCGTTCACCGGCATCCCGAACGAGCCGGTTTCCTTGCCCATGCAGAAGATCGTGCTCGAAGAGATCGACCTGTTCGGCGTGCGCGCCAACCCCAACGCGATGGAGGAGGTGCTGCCGCTCATCGAGACGGGCCGCGTCCGCGTAAGGGAGCTGGTGACGCACACCTTCCCGCTGGAGCAGTACGGCGAGGCGCTAGAGACGTTCGCCACCCGCAAGGACGGCGCCCTCAAGGTGCTCATCCGCCCGGAGCAATGAGGTTGCTCCGCGCGCAGCGGGGACGCTTCGACAGTCTCCAGGCCCCGGGTGCGAGTGCCGCTCATGACGCATTGGCTTGCCGAGATTCCCGGTGCGGTAGCTTGGGTCCTATTGACCTTCGGGGTCGGAGCGGGCTTAGTCCTGTTCAACAGGCCCTGCATGCGCGACTTGCGCGACTGGTGCAAAGAGCAGATGGGGTGGGATTGGGAGGACGAAACCGAGCGGTATTGTCGATACGGGACCATTGGCATAGGCTACTGGTGCATCTTCTGTGCGCTATTCTTGTTTCATCACCTGGTCACCAAGTGAATCCGGCCAGCTCTCCTGCTAGCTGGCACTGAGAGGACCACCAGTAATGCAGGCCGTCGTTTATCCGCAGCCTAATGAGATGGAGCTGCGCGCCGTGGCCGAGCCGGCGCCGGGGCCGGGCCAGGCGCTCGTTAGGGTGCGGGCCACGACGATCTGCGCCACAGACTTCAAGGTGTTCGCCGGCCAGTTCCCGGGCACGCGCTTCCCCCACATCCCCGGCCACGAGTGGAGCGGCGATGTCGTGGCGGTCGGCCCCGTCGTGGACGAGGTGACGCCCGGCGACCGCGTCGGCGTCGAGGTCCACATCGGCTGTGGCCGCTGCCCGCGGTGCCTGGAAGGGCTCTACAACCTCTGCGAGAACTACGGCAACGTCGCCAAGGGCCACGCCCACATCGGCTTCACCGTGCCCGGCGGCCTGGCCGACTACTGCGCCGTGCCGGTGCGGGCGCTGCACAAGCTGCCGCCGAACCTGGATTACGACCAGGGAGCGATGACCGATAACGTCGGCGTGGCGCTCTGGGCGGTCGAGCGCGCGCGGCTCCAGGCCGGCGAGTCGGTTGTGGTGATCGGGCCGGGGGCCATCGGCTTGCTGGCGCTGCAAGTCGCGCGGGCGATGGGCGCGGGCCAGCTCATTCTCGTCGGCACGCGCGCCGAGCGCCTGCGCGTCGCCGAGGGCCTGGGCGCCGACGCGCTCGTGGACGCCTCCCGCGTAAACGCGGTGCAAACGGTGCGCGACCTCACCGACGGGCGCGGCGCCGATGTGGTAGTCGAGTTCGCCGGCAGCGAGCAGGCGGCACGCGACGCGCTGCACATGGCCCGCCGCGGCGGCCGAGTCGTGCTCGGCGGCGCGACCGGCCCTGGACGGGAGCTAAGGGGGGTCGATCTGAGCGTGATCGTGCGCGGCCACCTCGATGTGCTGGGCTCCGTGGCCAACCCGCGAGGCGTCTCCGCCCGCGGCGTTGCGCTCATGGCGAAGGGGCTCGTCGACGTGCGCCCCCTCCTGACCCACCACCTGGCGCTCGCCGATTTCCCGCGCGCCTGGGAGATGTCCCGCACCCGCGAGGACGGCGCGATCCGCGTCATGCTCCACCCGAACGGGCAGTGAGCGGCCCCCGCGCGGCCCGGCGGTCGGCGTACCGGCACTGGACGAGGCCGCGACAGGCCCGCTTCGTCACAATTTCGTTACGACCCGCCATTCACATACCCGAGCAGACGGCCTTGACCATCTTGAGCCGCCCTCGCTAGAATAGCCGCGTTGTCCGCGGGGCCCCCTCGGCTCGGGCAGCGTAGCCGGGAGCGCACGGATAGGCGCCGTCGCCCCGGTAGCGAGTAGATCGTTCGGGACACGGAGGCGCACGTGGCACTCGTTTCCCCCGCCGGCTCGGGCTCTCCCGCGGAGCTATTCTCAGGCCCGAGCCGCCTGTCCGGGCAGCGCATCCGCCGTATCGTCCTCGAGCAATCCAAGCGCGCGCACGTCGGGCACATCGGTTCGGCCCTATCGATCGCCGATATCCTGGCCGCGCTCTACGGACAGGTGCTGAACGCGCGGAGCCCGGAAGACCCCGAGCGCGACCGCTTCATCCTCTCGAAGGGCCACGCCGCCCTAGCGCTGTACGCCGCGCTGGCGCTGCGCGGCTGGCTGCCGATGAGCGCGCTCGACACCTACTGCGCGGACGAGAGCTTGCTGGGCGTCCACCCTGAATCCGCACTGCGCGGCATTGACTTCTCCACCGGCTCGCTCGGCCAGGGCCTGCCGGTCGGCGCCGGGGCCGCGCTCGCCGCGCGCCTCCAGCGCTCGCCGCGCCGCGTGTTCGCGCTGCTCAGCGACGCGGAGTGTAACGAGGGGTCGGTCTGGGAAGCCGTCATGTTCGCGGCGCACCATCGGCTGGCGAATCTCATCGCGATCGTCGACCTCAACGGCCAGCAGGCGCTGGGCCATACCGAGCAGGTGCTGTCGCTCACCCCGCTGGCCCAGCGGTGGCGGGCCTTCGGCTGGGACGTCCACGAGGTCGACGGCCACGATCCCGCCCAGCTAGTCGCCACGATCGCGCGGCTCGCCACCGACGACGGCCCGCCCCACGTGCTGATCGCTCATACCGTCTTCGGCAAGGGCGTCTCGTACATGGAGCGCCAGATCAAGTGGCACTACTGGCCTATGAACGACGAAGAGTACGCGCAGGCCCTGGCGGAGGTTGGCGACTGACATGCGGAGCACCTTCGTCCGCACCCTCTGCGAGCTAGCCGACCGTGACCCCCGCGTGGTGTTCCTGACCGGCGATCTCGGCTACACGGTGGTCGAGCCCTTCGCGGAGCGCCACCCGGACCGCTTCTTCAACGTGGGCGTGGCCGAACAGAACATGGTAGGCTTGGCGACGGGCCTGGCAGAGAGCGGCTTCATCCCCTTCGTCTACTCCATCGCCACCTTCGCCTGCCTGCGGCCCTACGAGTTCATCCGCAACGGGCCCGTCCTGCACCATTTGCCGGTGCGCATCGTCGGCGTGGGCGGCGGGTTCGAGTATGGGCCGGCGGGGCCGACCCATCACGCGGTCGAGGACGTGGGCGTGATGCGACTGCAGCCCGGGCTGGCCGTCGTGTGCCCGGCCGACTACCAGCAGGCGGCCGCCGCTCTCCGCGCGACCTGGGACCTGCCCGGGCCCGTGTACTACCGACTCGGCAAGGACGAGCGGTCGACCGTGCCGGGCCTCGACGGGCGTTTCATGCTGGGCCGAGCCGAGCAAGTGCGCGAGGGCGACGACCTAGTGGTGCTGGCCATGGGAGCCCTGGCCGGCGACGCCGTCGCGGCCGCCGACGCGCTGCGCGAGCAGGGCGTGAGCGCCGCAGTCGTGGTGGTAGCCAGCCTCAGCCCGCCCCCCGTGGAGGATTTGGTCGCGCTGCTGAGCCGCTACCGTCTGGCCGTCACGGCCGAGGCGCACTATGTGATCGGCGGGCTCGGGTCGCTGGTCTCCGAGGTGGTCGCCGAGCGTGCGCTGCCGTGTCGGGTCGTGCGCTGCGGCCTGCGGACCGCGCTGGATCTGCCCGGCGGCGGTGAGCAGTACCTCGCCCGAGCCCACGGCATCTCCTGCGAGACGCTGGTCCAGATGGCGCTAGGAGAGCTAGCCTCGGCGCCAACATGAGTGAGCCCCACATCTCCATTGTCCTCCCGGTCTACAACCAGGCCGACCACATCGGGGACGTCGTCCGAGACTACGAGGCAGCACTAGCCCGGGTTCCGTACTCACACGAGATGATCCTCGTCGTCAACGGCTCCCGCGACCGGTCCCTCGATGTCTGCCAGGCGCTCGCCGCGGAATATCCGACCGTCCTCGTGCAGCACAGCCAGCGTGGGGGCTGGGGACTTGCCGTCAAGCTCGGCCTGCGCGCCGCGCGGGGCGACGTGCTGTGCTACACCAACTCCGCCCGGACGAGCGCGCAGGACCTGGTGCTAGTGCTGCTCTACGGCGTGGTCAACCCGGGCGTGGTGGTGAAGGCCAACCGCAAGATCCGCGAGAACTGGCGGCGCCGCATGGGCTCCCTGCTGTACAACCTGGAATGTCGCGCCCTCTTCGATCTCTCGTATTGGGACATCAATGGAACGCCGAAGGTCTTCCCGCGCCAGTTCGACAAGCTGCTGGCGCTGACGCGCGACGACGACCTCATCGACGCCGAGTTCAACGTCGTGTGCCGCCGCGAGGGCTATCCGATGCTCGAAGTGCCGATTTTCGCCAGCCGGCGGCACGGCGGCACAGCCACCACCAACTATCGGTCCGCGGTGAAAATGTACTGGGGTGCCTACCAACTGTGGCGACGCAGCTAGGCGAACGCGCGACGAGCGCGCCGTCCGATGACGACCTCGAGGCGCTCTGGGCCCGCCATCACGCGGAGTGGCGCGACCCCGCTCAGATCGCCAGCCAGTGGCAGGAAGCGGCCGCGACCGACCCGACCCTGCTGCAGTACCGCGTGCGCGGCGCCTGGTGGGAGGCGGTGGGCGCGACCGACGCCACCCTGCTCGTCACCCGCGAGTACGAGCACCTGGTGATGGCACTCCGCGTCGCCGACGGCCAGCCGCAGATCAGCTACCTGCGGCTGCCGCATCCCTCGGGGCTCGTCGCCGACCGCGACCGGGGGCTAGTCTACGTCGCCAGCACCCGTAACCCGAACCAGATCTACGAGCTGGGCTCCGTGAACGGGCTCGTGGCTCGCCACGACATTCCGCGAGCGCGGCTGGATGGCCGGCCGCTCGTGCCGCTACGGTCACGGTTCCTGCCGGGCTCGCTGTACCTGCACGATCTGGCGCTCATCGGCGGCGCGCTGCACGCCAACGCCGTCGGGCACAACGCGGTCATCCGCTTCGATGCCAACGGCGGCTACCAGTACGTCTGGTGGCCGCGGTGTATCGACACGCCGGACGGCCCCGCCTTCCAGCAGAACTACATCCAGCTCAACTCGATCGCCGCGGGCGATGATCTCGCCGCATCGTATTTTTCGGCCTCCGCGGAAACACTCTCGCGGCGCCGGCCCGGCCATCGCAACTTCCCGGTGGACCGACGCGGCGTCATCTTCGCGGGCGCCACGCGGGAGCCGGTGGCGCGCGGCCTCACCCGCCCCCACTCGGCCCGGCTGGCCCGCGGGCGCGTGTGGGTAGACAATAGCGGCTATGGCGAGCTGGGCACCGCCGATCGCGGCCGGTTCGAGCCTGTCGCGCGCCTGCCCGGCTGGACGCGCGGGCTGTGCTTCCACGGCGACGTGGCGTTCGTCGGCACCTCGCGGGTCATCCCGCGCTTCCGGCAATACGCCCCCGGGCTCGACGTCGATGCCTCGGTCTGTGGCCTGCACGCCGTCGCTGTCGCGTCGGGCAAGGTGCTTGGCAGCCTGCTGTGGCCCGCGGGCAATCAGATCTTCGCCATCGACTGGATGCCGAATCATCTGACCTCGGGGTTCCCCTTCCGCGCCGGGCCAAAGCGCGTCCCCGAGCGGACGAAGCACCTGTTCTACGCGTTTCAGTCGCCGCTGCCGAGCGAGCCTCGGTGAGCAATGGCACGGGCACGAGAGGCCAACACGGCAGCTCCGGAAAAGAGGTTTGGATGAGCCAGGACTTTCGCTTTCTGATGCTCGGCGCGATGTACGAGAACGGGGGAAACACCACTCACCGCTTCCTCGACGGCCACCCGCAGATGTACGTGTATCCGTTCGAGTCGCAGGTGGGCACCGGCATGGTGAGCGACCATCTGGCATCGATGTTTCCGGTGAAGTACCGCTGGCCGGTGTTCGCGCTCGACGCGACGCCGGAGCAGGACTACCGGGCGATTATCGACGAGGAGTGCAAGGTCCGCGCGCGCACGCCCGACGTTAGCAAGTTCCGCCACATGCCGTTCGAGTTCTCGGACGACGAGCGCTGCGCGATCTACAGCCAGTACGTCGGGCAGACCGGCCGGTCGCGCGCGAACAACATGGCGGCGTTCTTCCGCGCGACGTTCGACGCTTGGAAGGACTACAGACGCACCGGCGAGCAGCTCGTCTACGTCGGCTACAGTCCGATCATCGGCGTGGACGCCGACAAGATCCTGACGGATTTACCCCAAGCGCATGTCCTCCACGTCGTCCGCAACCCGTGGTCCGCCTACGCGGACACGAAGAAGCGGCCGGTGCCGCTGCCGCTGGCGGTCTACCTGCTCGGCTGGACGCTGAACCAGTACCACGCGCTGCTGTTCCGCGAGCAGTTCCCCGGCCGCGTGCACGTCGTCCGGGCGGAGGACGTCATGGCCGACCCGCGCCGGACGCTTGGCGCGGTGTGCGAGAAGCTGGGCCTGGAGCCGGCCGACACGCTGCAGACGCCGACCTGGAACGGCACGCCGCTGAACGAGATCTACCCTTGGGGCACCATCCGCACGCCCACGCCCGCTGCCAACCGGGCCACCGCGGAAGAGCTGTCGCCGCGCGAGCGCGACGAGGTGCGCGCCCGAGCCTGGCAGTACCTAGAGACGTTCGACTACAAGGGCTTCCTGGGGAGCTAGGCCGTGAAGCGGGCAGTCCTGACGGGCGGCACCGGCTTCGTCGGCGCTAGCCTGGCCCGGCGGCTTCTGCGCGACGGCCACGAGGTCCACCTGCTGGTCCGCCCCGAACACGCGCGCTGGCGCATCGCCGACATCCTCGCCGACGTGCGCCTGCACCTGGTCGACCTTGGCGACCTGACAGCGCTCACCGAGACCCTGGGGCGTATTCGACCCGATTGGGTGTTCCATCTGGCCGCCTATGGGGCGTACTCATCACAGACCGACCTCGACCGGATGCTGCAGACCAACGTCCTGGGGACCATCAATCTCGTGCGGGCCGGCCTGCGCCACGGCTTTGAGGCCTTCGTCAACACCGGCTCGTCCTCCGAGTACGGCTACCAGGACCACCCGCCAGCCGAGTCGGAGCTGATCGAGCCGAACAGCCATTACGCGGTCACGAAAGCCTCGGCCACCTTGTTCTGCCGCTACACGGCCCAGAGCGAGGGCGTCCGCCTGCCCACGTTGCGGCTATACTCGGTGTACGGCCCCTGGGAGGAGCCCACGCGTCTACTCCCGACGCTGATCGTCCGCGGGCTCCAGGGACGCTTGCCGCCCCTCGTCAACCCCGCGGTCGGACGCGATTTCGTGTACGCCGAGGACGTGAACGACGCCTACTTGTTGGCCGCCACGCGGCCCGAGCAGGAGCCAGGGGCCGTCTACAACATCGGCAGCGGTGCGCAGACGACAATCCGCGATGCGGTCGACGTGGCGCGGCGGGTGCTACACATTCCCGAGGAGCCAGTTTGGGGCTCGATGCCCGACCGCCGCTGGGACACCCAGGTGTGGGTGGGCGACAACCGCAAGGCACGCCAGGCGCTCGGCTGGGAGCCGCGCATGGGATTCGAGGACGGGTTTCGTCTGTTCGCCGCCTGGCTCCGAGACCATCCGTCGCACCGAGCCTACTATGAGCAGCGCGTGGGGGCACCGGACTAGGTGCCCGGGGCGACGGGGGGCTGGCGGATTTGCCGCGTCGGGGACCGCACGGCCGCCCGCCGCGGCCGCTACAATGGTCGGGCCGCGCGGCGCGCTTGTACAATACCGGGCTGGGCCGCTTCGCCCGTGCCGCCGCGCGCCGGCGCGCGGCGGTCCGAGACGTCGGCGGCTGACGCGGAGGCAGGTGACGCTGTGGCAGGCTACGTGACCAGCGGCGCGGGCTTGGCCCCCCGCGGGGCCGCGTCGCTGTCGCCGCTGGCAGCAGCGCGCGACCTTTGGCGATCCCGCGATTTGATTCGCCAGCTCAGTCGGCGCGAGGTGCAGCAACGCTATCGGGGCTCGTTCCTTGGCATCGCCTGGTCGATGATCACCCCGCTACTCATGCTGGCGGCGTATACTTTCGTCTTCTCCGTGATCTTCCAGGCCCGCTGGTCCATCGGCAACCAGCCGGCCGCGACCGGGGAGGCGGCGCTGATTCTTTTCGCGGGGCTCATCCCCTTCAGCCTCTTCGCGGAGTGTCTGACCCGCGCGCCGAATCTGGTCGTCGCCGTGCCCAACTACGTGAAGAAGGTCGTCTTCCCGCTAGAGACGCTGCCCGTGGTCCAGGTCAGCTCGGCGTGCATCCACTCCTTGATCGGCGTGAGCGTCTTACTGCTGGCGGAGGTCATCCTGTTGCGGTCGCTGCCGCCGACGCTGCTCTTGCTTCCGCTCGCGTACCTGCCGCTCGTCCTGCTGGCCCTGGGGACCACCTGGCTGTTGGCTGCGCTCTGCGTCTATCTCCGCGACGTCGGCCACGCGATCGGCGTGCTGGCGCAAGTGCTGCTGTTCTTCACCCCGATCTTCTACCCGGTCAGCGCGGCACCGGGGTGGCTGCGTCCGCTGTTCGCGCTGAACCCGCTCACCACGATCGTGGACGGCTTCCGGGCCGCGCTGCTCGGCGACCCGGCGTTTCCTTGGACGGCCTGGACCGTCTGGACGGCCCTCGCCGCGCTGGCCGCCTACCTGGGGTACTGCTGGTTCGTCGCCAACGAGCCCGGCTTTGCCGACGTGCTTTAGCCGGCAGGACGAGGGGACCGACTGGGTGGATGTCGTAATCCGCGTCCAGGACGCCGGGCGCAAGTACACGCTCTATCGACAACCTCTCGACCGGCTCAAGGAGCTGGTCCGTCGGCGTTCCTACCACCGCGACTTCTGGGCGCTCCAGGACGTGAGTTTCCGCATTCGCCGCGGTGAGACGGTCGGCATCGTCGGGCAGAACGGCTCCGGCAAGAGTACCCTCCTGCAAATCCTGGCGGGCGTGCTCACGCCGTCGCGGGGCCGGGTGGAGGTGCAGGGGCGCGTGGCGGCGCTCTTGGAGCTGGGGGCCGGCTTCAATCCGGAGTTCACCGGGCGTGAGAACGCCCTCTTGAACGGCGCGATCCTCGGCATCCCGGAGGCGGAGATGCGGGAGCGCCTGGGCGAGATCGCCAAGTTTGCGGAGATCGGCGATTTCTTCGACCGGCCGGTGAAGACCTACTCGAGCGGGATGTACGTGCGCCTGGCCTTTGCCACGGCGATCAGCGTGGAGCCGGACGTCCTGCTGGTAGACGAGGCGTTGGCCGTCGGTGACGCGCAATTCCAGCACCGCTGTATGCTGCGGATGGCGGACCTGCAGCGCCGCGGCGTCACGATGGTGATCGTGTCGCACGATGCGGCCGCGATCAAGCGGCTCTGCCAGCGGGCCATCTGGCTGGACGCCGGCCGGATGATCGATGACGGCCATCCCGAGCGCGTCGTGGCCCGCTACCTAGCCGCCGTGTTTGACCAGCCCGAACAGCCCGAGCCGTGCGCGCCCGCGGAACCCGCGCCCGCCGTCCCGCTGGGCCGCGGGCTAAACCCACCGCACGTCGACCGGCGCTTCGGCAACGGCGACGCCGAGATAGTGGGCGTTGGCCTGTTCGATGAGAACGACCTGCCGACGGGCAGCGTCAGCCACGGCCGGCCGTTCGCGCTCCATGTCCAGGTCGCGTTTCGCCGGCCCGTCGCGCGGCCGATGGTCGGCTTCGTGCTGCGCGATCGCCTCGGCACGGACCTCGCCAGCACCAATACGACCTTCGAGGGCTACCCGCTGCCGGCGGCGCGGCCGGGGGACGTCTACACGGTGCGCTTCCGATGCGAGCCGCCGCTGCTGCACCCCGGCTATTACGCCCTCTCGGTCACCGCCGCCGACGGCACCCTGGACGCCTACGCGATGAACGACTGGATCGACAACGCGCTCACCCTCGAGCTGCTGGGCGAAGTTCCCGTCGTCACGTTGCTGCGCTTTCCCATCCGCTGCGAGCTAGAGCGGCAGACAACCGACGCGCGGCCCTGGTCGGCCGCGCCATCGTGCTGAGGCCACCGTGCGGCTACGCTCTGCGGCCGGCTCGGCGCCCCCGCCCGCGTGCGCCCCGCGCACTGCCGCGCCGGCTAACCTGCGCCCAGGGTCTCTGGGGCCGCGCGACGCGGTAGGCTCGCCCCCGACTACTCCTCTCGACAGCGCTGGGCACTGGCGCGAGAGCGCGGTCCTAGTCGCCGTGGGAGGCCTAGTGGTGCTGACGATGACCTTGCCCGCATTTGGGGCGTATTTCTTTGCCGAGAACTTCCTGTACGTCGGGAAGTATCGCGCCTTCGGCGACGACTTCTGGCGCGCGGTCTTCAGCCCGACAGATGACGTGTTCTTTCGGCCCTTCTTCACCGCCACTGGCCTGTTGTGGGAACTCTGGACGCCGCTGGACCCCTGGCTCTACCACGCGCGCAACTTGGCGTTGACCATCCTCAACCTACTGCTCCTCGCACGGGTGCTTACCTATCTCGTCCGCAGCCGGGCGGGGCGCGTCGCCGGCCTTGCACTGTTCATAGTTTCTAAGGTCCACTTCACGGCGATCGGCTACGTGACGGTCTTCGAGTCGATCCAGAGCCTGACCTTGCTCCTCGCGACGCTTCTCTGCTTCCTGCGCTATCGTGCGTACGGACGGAGGCTCGACTATGCGCTCGGCCTGCTGTGCGGCAGCTTGGCGGTCTTCACGAAGGACTACGGGCTGGCGATCCTTGCCGTGCTGGCCGCGCTGGCGGCAACCACCGCGGCCTCCTCGGCCACGTGGCGCGCGACGGCGAAATGGTGGGGCATCCGCCTGGCGCCTCTGCTGCTCGTCGCGGTGGCGTACCTCGGCGCACGGGCTAGCGCGGTAGGATTGGTCCCGCCTGCCGATCCGAGCGGCGTCTCCGAGCACGCCGCCTATGCGCCCCAGCTTTCGCCTGACATCACCAGCACTAAACTGCTGGTGCTCGCCTCCACGATGGCGAACCTGTCGTATGGGCGCAGCGATGTGACCGGCGCAGGCGGGCTGAGCGTTGCCGTCGGCTGGCTGCCCACACGCCTGCGTGCAGCGGCCCCTTGGGTAGACCACGCCTTGCTTGGCGGGTTTCTGGTGCTCACGGCGATCACGCTGTGGGCGGGGCGGGGGGCGCGGTGGCGGCTGCTGCTGCCGTTGGTCTGGATCGCCGCCTACTTCGGCCCCACCCTCCTCACCCGCAACATCCAGATGTACT
>JAJPHF010000009.1 GCA_021325365.1 Pseudomonadota bacterium | reverse complement strand
GCTTCGTTCGCTCAAACTTCTTCTTCGCCATTTGGCCTCTCCAGCTCTCAGCTCTCAGTTGTCAGCGATCAGCTACCCACGCGCGCCCGTCTCCTCCTGACGGCTGACACCTGATGGCTGACCGCTCGCTTACGCTCGCGCCTTGGCGAGCAATTCGGTGCCCACGTGGCTCGGGACCGGCTCGTAGTGCGAGAACTCCATCGCGTAGGTGGCGCGGCCCTGTGTCGCCGAGCGGAGATCGGTCGCATAGCCGAACATCTCCGAGAGCGGCACCTTCGCCCGCACGATCTGCGCGTTGCCGCGCATCTCCATGCCCTCGATGTGCGCGCGCCGACCGCTGAGATCGCCGATCACGTCGCCAGTGAACTCGTCGGGGGTGGTAACCTCGACCTTCATCACGGGCTCCAGGATCTGGCTCCCCGCCTTGCTCAGCGCGTTCTTCAGCGCCATCGATCCAGCGATCTTGAACGCCATCTCCGACGAGTCCACCTCGTGGTACGACCCATCGACCAGCGTCACCTTGAGGTCCACGACCGGGTAGCCCGCGAGCGCGCCGGTATCGGTCGCCTCGCGAATGCCGGCCTGCGCCGCCGGGATGTACTCGCGCGGCACGACGCCGCCGACGATCTTGTCCTCAATCACCAGGCCGCTGCCGCGCTCCAGCGGCTCGACCTCGATCCACACGTGCCCGTATTGACCGTGGCCGCCGGTCTGCCGCACGAAGCGGCCCTCGGCGCGCGCCGGGCGCGTGATCGTCTCGCGATAAGCCACCTGGGGTCGGCCCACGTGGGCATCCACCCGGTACTCGCGCAGCATGCGGTCGGTAATCACTTCCAGGTGCAGCTCGCCCATGCCGCCGATCAGCGTCTGGCCGGTCTCGGGGTCGGTGTGGACCTTAAACGTCGGGTCCTCCTCGCCGAGCCGCTGGAGCGCGATGGCCAGCTTGTCCTGGTCGGCCTTGCTCTTCGGCTCGATCGCCACGTGGATGACCGGCTCCGGGAACTTGATCGCCTCCAGCACGAGCGGCTTGTCCGGATCGCAGAGCGTGTCGCCGGTGATCGTACTCTTGAGCCCGATAATCGCGGCGATGTCGCCGGCCTCGACGCGATCGATCTCCTCGCGCTTGTTGGCGTGCATCTGCAATAGCCGCCCGACGCGCTCGCGCTCGCCCTTCGTCGAGTTGAGCACGTAGGAGCCCTTTTCGATCACGCCCGAGTAGACGCGGACGTAGGCCAGCTTGCCGACGTGCGGGTCGGCCACGATCTTGAACGCCAGCGCCGCGGCCGGCTCGCTCACCGAGGCGTGGCGCAGCACCGGCTCGTCGGTCCGCGGGTCGATGCCCGCCACCGGCGGGATGTCGAGCGGCGACGGCAGGTAGTCCACCACCGCGTCGAGCAGCAGCTGCACGCCCTTGTTCTTCAGCGCGCTGCCACACAGCACCGGCACGAGCTGACCGCCGATCGTGGCCTGCCGCAGCGCGGCCTTCAGCTCGTCGTAGCTCAGCTCCTCGCCCTCGAGGTAGCGCTCCGTCAGGCTCTCGTCCTGCTCGGCGATCCGCTCGATCAGCATCTCCCGATGCTTGGCGGCCGCCTCGGCCAGATCGGTCGGAATCGGGACTTCGCGCGGCTCCTCGTCGGCGGTCGCGCCAAACTGATAGGCCACGTTCTTGAGCAGGTCCACGACGCCCGAGAACGAGGACTCCCGCCCAATCGGCAGCTGCAGCGGCACCGGGTGCGCCCCCAAACGGTCGCGGATCATGTCCACGGTGCGCCAGTAGTCCGCCCCCGTGCGGTCCAGCTTGTTCACGAAGCAGATGCGCGGCACGTTATAGCGATCGGCCTGCCGCCAGACCGTCTCCGACTGCGGCTCGACACCCGCCACGCCGTCGAACACGACGACGCCGCCGTCCAGCACGCGCAGCGACCGCTCCACCTCGACCGTGAAGTCGACGTGGCCCGGCGTGTCGATAATGTTGATCTTGTGACCGTTCCACTCGGCAGTCGTCGCGGCCGCGGTGATCGTAATGCCGCGCTCGCGCTCCTGCTCCATCCAGTCCATGACGGCCGTGCCCTCATGGACTTCGCCGATCTTGTAAGTCTTACCCGTGTAATAGAGGATGCGCTCGGTCGTCGTCGTCTTGCCCGCATCGATATGGGCAATAATGCCGATGTTGCGCGTCCTCGCGAGGTCCGTGGCCATTGGTAGTCCTCAGCTATCAGCTATCCGCTATCCGCTATCCGCAGACGCCCGTGCTGTCTGCGGATAGCGGATAGCGGACGGCTCGTTTACCACCGGTAATGGGCGAACGCCCGGTTGGCCTCCGCCATGCGGTGTACGTCATCCTTCTTCTTCACAGTTGCGCCCTGGCCCTGGGAGGCATCCCGCAATTCCGCGGCCAGCTTCTCCGCCATCGAGCGGCCACCCCGCGCCCGCGCGCTGGCGATGAGCCAGCGCATCGCCAGCGACGTGCGCCGGTCGCCCTTGATCTCCACCGGCACCTGATACGTCGCGCCGCCGACCCGCCGCGGCTTCACCTCGAGCACCGGCGTCGCGTTGCGCATCGCCAGCTCAAACACGTCCAGCGGGTTGCGGTGCAGCTGCCCCTCGACGATGTCCAGCGCCCCGTAGACAATCTTCTCGGCCTTGCTCTTCTTGCCGTCGTACATGATCTTGTTGATGAAACGCTGCAGCGTGCGATTCCCGAACCGCGGATCCGGGGGGACCTCGCGTCGCACCACACGGGCTCGTCTCGGCATGGCTCACCTCCGCCGCGCCGCCCGCCTCCGGGGCGGCGCACACCTCTGCGGCACAGACCTCTTCTACACACGCGAAGGCCAGGTAGAAAGCCACTACCTGGCCCGCTCGGCTCGACCTCAACGCGCGGGGCGGGGCTGGGTGGGGCGGTGGTTCACGCCCCAGGACGCGGTGCGCGCCCTAGCCGCCCTGCTTCGGCGCCTTCGCGCCGTACTTGGAGCGCCCCTGCCGGCGCTTTTGCACGCCGGCCGCATCGAGCGCTCCGCGCACCACGTGATAGCGCACGCCCGGCAGGTCCTTCACCCGACCGCCCCGCACGAGGACGACCGAGTGCTCCTGCAGGTTGTGCCCCTCGCCCGGGATGTAGGCGGTGACCTCCATCATGTTCGAGAGGCGCACGCGCGCGATCTTGCGCAGCGCGGAGTTCGGCTTCTTCGGCGTCATCGTGCGCACCTGAATGCACACGCCCCGCTTGAAGGGCGAGCCCCGTCCGCGCGTGGTCCGCGAGTTCAACGCGTTGTAGTTGAAGCGCAGCGCGGGCGCGGCGGTCTTCTTGCGAAGCCGCTGGCGGCCCTTGCGGACGAGCTGGCTAATCGTAGGCAACAGCCACTCCCCCTGCTTCCCTCTGTCCTTTTTTCAATGCCCGCCCAGTCCTGCAACCGGGCGCAGCCGCCCCTGGGCGTGCTCAACGCCTCAGATGCGTGGGCGGTCGCCCGCGGGCGACCGCCCACTCCAAGACAAGTGTAACCCAAGGACTAGTCAGTGACGCCGAAAACTAATTTTAGTCCTCTGGCGCCTCGCTGTCAACCGGCTCCGCCGCGGACGAGCCGCTTTCGGCACCCGCCGCGGCGCTGTCCGTGGGCCCGCTGCCTGCGTCGATGTCGCCGAGTCCCAGCGCGCCCTCCGCGGCCTCCGCGCCGAGGGCACCGGGGCCGTCCGTTTCGCCAAAGCCAGCCGCGTCGTCGCCAAACAGGTTGGCCACGACCTCGTCGTCGCTGAGGTGCGCGCCCTCGCCCGCGCCCTCGTCGCCGAACGGCGAACCGCCAAAGCTGGGCGGCTCGCCGCCGCCGAACCCCAGGTCGTCGCCGAAGCCGCCCTCGCCGAACGACGGGACCGGCTCGCCGGCCTCGAACAGCGCGCGCGCCTCGGCCATCGCCAGACGCTCCTGGCGCGCCTTGACCCGCGCTTCCAGCCCCGATCCGGCTGGGATCAGCTTGCCGATGATGACGTTCTCCTTGAGGCCCAGCAGGTGGTCCACCTTGCCGCTCAGCGCGGCCTCGGTGAGCACCTTCGTGGTCTCCTGGAACGACGCCGCCGCCAGGAAGCTGTCCGTGTTCAGCGATGCCTTGGTCACGCCGAGCAGCACCGGCTTCGCCGTCGCCGGCTCCCCGCCCTCCGCGAGCACCTGGCGGTTCTTGTCTTCGTACTCGAAGCGGTCCACCAGCTCGCCCGGCAGCAGGTCGCTGTCCCCGGCGATGTCCACCCGCAGGCGGCGCAGCATCTGCCGCACGATGATCTCGACGTGCTTGTCGTTGATCGTCACACCCTGCGAGCGGTACACGTCCTGGATCTGGTCCACGAGATACCGCTGCACCGGGTCGCGGCCCTGGATGCTCAGGATCTCCTGCGGGTCGCGCGCGCCCTCAGTGAGCTGCTCGCCCGCCGTCACCCGTCCGCCGTTCTCGATGTTCGGGCGAATGCGCGCGGCCGGCGGCACCGGGTACTCGCGCTCCTCGCGCTCCTCGGCCACCACCACGACCATGTTGTCGGTCAGCTCCACGCGCCCGGCGAGCGCAGCCAAGACCGGGTGGCCATCCACCTCGGCCAGCTCCTGGTCCTTCTGCACCCAGTCGTCGGCGCGGACCTTCAGCTCCGCCCCCGGCGGCAGCTCGTGCTCGTCACGGTAGGTCTCCTGCGAGACCACGCGGATGACGCGCTGGTCGTCGCGCCGCTGGATCTCGACGACGCCGTCGATCTCGCTGAGCAGCGCCTTGCCCTTCGGCACCCGGGCCTCGAACAGCTCCTCCACGCGCGGCAGACCGCTCGTGATGTCCAGGCCCGCCACGCCGCCCATGTGGAACGTCCGCATGGTCAGCTGCGTGCCCGGCTCGCCGATCGACTGGGCGGCGACGATGCCCACCGCATCGCCGATCCGCACCAGGCGCCGCGTGCCCAGGTGCCAGCCGTAGCAGCGCTGGCAGACGCCATGGCGCGACTCGCACGACAGCGGCGAGCGGATGGTGAGCGCCTTGACCCCCGACGCCGCGATCTGGTCCCGCTTCTCCTCGTCGATCTCCTCGTTGGCATCCACCACGATCTCGCCCGTGTCCGGATGGATGATGGGCTGCGCCGTCACGCGGCCCACGAGCTGCTCCAGGCGCCCCGCCCGCAGCTCCGGATCGGCCAGGTCATGGATCAGGATGCCGCTCTCGGTGCCGCAGTCCTCGTCGTAGACGATGATGTTCTGCGCCACGTCGATCAGGCGGCGGGTCAGATACCCCGAGTCCGCCGTGCGGATGGCCGTGTCGGCGAGGCCCTTGCGGGCGCCGTGCGTGGACAGGAAGTACTCGAGCACCGTTAGCCCGTCGCGGAACGACGAGCGGATCGGCAGCTCGATGATCCGGCCCGACGGGTCGGCCATCAGGCCGCGCATGCCGGCCATCTGGGCGATCTGCTGCACGTTACCTTTGGCCCCCGAGCGCGCCATCATGCTCACCGACCCGTACGGATCGAGCGCCTCGCTCACGGCGTCGGTAATGTCCTCCTTGGCCTTCGTCCACACCTGTACCACGTCGTTGTAGCGTTCCTCTTCGGTGATCAGGCCGCGGCGGTAGTCCCGCTCGTTGCGCGTCACCTCGGCGTCCGCCTCGGCCAGCATCTCCGCCTTGCGCGCCGGCACCTTGATGTCCTCGATGGCGATCGTGATGCCCGAGCGCGTGGCGTACTCGAAGCCCAGGTGCTTGATCGCGTCGAGTACGTTCGCCGTCACACGGTTGCCGTACTGACGAATCAGCGAGGCGACGAGCCGCTTCAGGCTCCCCTTGTCCATCGTCTCGTTCAGGTACGGCGTGGCCTCGGCACCAGCCTCCTGCAGCGCCTCGTTGATCGCTTCGTTGAAGATGATGCGACCCACGCTTGTGCTGACCAGCTCGCCGAAATGGTGGCCGTTGCCGTTCGTCTCGCCGTCGGCGCTCGCCGCCGGCGTCGGCACGCGCACCTGGATCGACGCCTGGAGCTGGATCTGCCCCAGCTCGTGCGCCAGCCGCGCCTCCTCCGGATTGGCGAACACGCGGCCCTCGCCCTGCAGCCCCGGCCGGATGAGCGTCAGGTAGTAGCACCCGAGCACCATGTCGAGCGTCGGCGCCGTGATTGGCTCGCCGTTCGACGGCTGCAGCAGGTTGTTCGTGGACAGCATCAGGTCGTAGGCCTCGCGCTTCGCGGCCGCCGACAGCGGCACGTGGACGGCCATCTGGTCGCCGTCGAAGTCGGCGTTGAACGCCGCGCAGACGAGCGGGTGGATCTGGATCGCGCTGCCCTCGATCAGCGTCGGCTCGAACGCCTGGATGCCCAGGCGGTGCAGCGTCGGCGCGCGGTTGAGCAGCACCGGGTGCTCGTGGATGACCTCTTCGAGGACGTCCCACACCTCATCCCGCACCCGCTCGACGATGCGCTTGGCGCTCTTGATGTTGTGCGCGTACTGCTTGTCGACCAGCTTGCGCATCACGAACGGCTTGAACAGCTCCAGCGCCATGCGCTTCGGCAGCCCGCACTGGTGCAGCTTCAGGTCCGGCCCGACCACGATCACGGACCGGCCCGAGTAGTCCACGCGCTTGCCGAGCAGGTTCTGGCGGAAGCGCCCCTGCTTGCCCTTCAGCATGTCCGAGAGCGACTTCAGCTTGTGGTTGCTCGACCCCGACACCGCCCGCCCGCGACGGCCGTTGTCGATCAGCGAGTCCACCGCCTCCTGCAGCATGCGCTTCTCGTTGCGCACGATGATCTCGGGCGCGCCCAGCTCCTGCAGCCGCTTCAGCCGGTTGTTGCGGTTGATCACGCGGCGGTACAGATCGTTCAGGTCGCTCGTGGCGAAGCGGCCGCCGTCGAGCTGCACCATCGGGCGCAGGTCCGGCGGCAGCACCGGCAGGATCGTCTGAATCATCCACTCCGGCCGGTTGCCCGACTTGCGGAACGCCTCGACGATCCGCAGGCGCTTGGTCGCCTTCTTGCGGCGCTGGCCCGACGACGAGCGGGTCTCCGCCCGCAGCTCGTTGGCCAGCTCCTCCATGTTGATGACCTTCAGGCGCTCGCGGACGGCCTCGGCGCCCATGCCCGCCTTGAAGATGCGCCCGCACGCCTCGACCAGGTCGCGGTACTCGCCCTCGGTCAGCGTCTGCAGCGGCTTGATGCCCTCGATCTTCGCAATGCGGGCGTCCGCCTCCGCGCGAATCTTCTCGATCTCGCCGGCCAGCTTGCCCTGCAGCTGCGACGCCTGCTCGGTATTCAGGTCCAGCCGCGCCTCGGTGCGGTCCGCCACGTGCTGCTGCGCGCGCTCTTCCGCGAGCCGCGCGTCCGTCTCCAGCCGCTCGCGGTACTCGCGGACCCGGTCGTCCAGCTCCTCCAGGTAGTCCGGCCGCACCATCGCGTCTTCCTCGACGATGGTCCAGTCCAGGGTCTCCATGCGGATGTCGTGGGGCGCCGCCTCGTTCTCGTAGCTCTCCAGCTCATCGCGCACGCGGGCGGCCTCCTCCTCGACCGCGGCGATGCGCTCGCGCATCTCCTCCGTGCGCCGCGCGGAGTCCGCGGCGGCCTGCGCGGCCAGCTCGGCCCGCTCGGCCTCGCGCCCGCCGGCCAGCGTCTCCATCTGCTCGGCGGCCGTCTCCTCGGCCGCGCGGATCCGGGCATCGCGGTCGGCCTCCACCTGGCGGATGGCCCGCTCGCGCGCCTCCTCGTTCACGTCGGTGATGATGTACTTGGCGAAGTACAGCACCTGCTCCAGCGTGCGCGGCGTCACGTCAAGCAGCAGGCCGATACGGCTGGGCGTCCCCTTCACGAACCAGATGTGGCTCACCGGCGACGCCAGCTCGATGTGGCCCATGCGCTCGCGGCGCACCTTCGCGCGCGTCACCTCGACACCGCACTTGTCGCAGATGATGCCCTTGTAGCGCACCCGCTTGTACTTGCCGCAGGAGCACTCCCAGTCCTTCGTCGGCCCGAAGATGCGCTCACAGAACAGGCCGTCGCGCTCCGGCTTCAGCGTCCGGTAGTTGATCGTCTCGGGCTTGGTGACCTCGCCGCGCGACCACGACCGGATCTGCTCGGGCGACGCCAGCGTGATCCGTACCGCGTTGAAATGATTGACTTCTAGCATACTTTAGCCCTCAGCTTTCAGCTTTCAGCTTTCAGCAATCAGCTTTCAGCAGACGCCCTCACGGCCACCCGTCTGCTGATAGCTGATTGCTGACGGCTGATCGCTATTCCAGATCGTCACCGCGCTCGAAGCCCGAGATGTTGATGTTCATCGCGCGGAGCACGTCCGTCGTCGACACGTCTTCGACGAACGGCACGCCCTCTTCCTCCTCGTTCAGCACCTCGACCGCCAGGCCGAGGCTCTGCAGCTCCTTCACGAGCACCTTGAACGACTCCGGCACGCCCGGCTGGAAGATGTCCTCGCCCTTGACGATCGCCTCGTAGGTCTTCACGCGGCCGACCACGTCGTCCGACTTGACCGTGAGGATCTCTTGCAGCGTGTGCGCCGCGCCATAGGCCTCCAGCGCCCACACCTCCATCTCGCCGAAGCGCTGGCCACCGAACTGCGCCTTGCCGCCCAGCGGCTGCTGGGTGATGAGCGAGTACGGCCCCGTCGAACGGGCGTGGATCTTGTCCTCCACCAGGTGGACCAGCTTCAGCATGTAGATCTGGCCCACGGTCACCGGCTGGTCGAACGGCTCGCCCGTGCGGCCGTCGAACAGCGTGATCTTGCCGTCGGTCGGCAGGTCGGCCTTCTCCAGCGCCGCGCGGATGTCGTCCTCGGTCGCGCCGTCGAACACCGGCGTCGAGAAGCTCACCCCCAGCGCCGCCGCGGCCCAACCCAGGTGCGTCTCCAGGATCTGGCCCACGTTCATGCGCGAGGGCACGCCGATCGGGCTCAGGATGATCTCCACCGGCCGCCCGTCGGGCAGGAACGGCATGTCCTCGACCGGCATGATGCGCGCGATGACGCCCTTGTTGCCGTGGCGCCCCGCCATCTTGTCGCCCTCGGAGATCTTCCGCTTCTGGGCGATGCTCACCCGCACCAGCTTGTTCACGCCCGCCGGCAGCTCGGTGTGCGCGTCGCGCTCGAACACGCGCACGTCCACCACCTTGCCGCGCTCGCCGTGGGGCACGCGCAGCGAGGTGTCCTTCACCTCCCGCGCCTTCTCGCCGAAGATCGCCCGCAGCAGCCGCTCCTCGGCGGTCAGCTCCGTCTCGCCCTTCGGCGTGATCTTGCCGACCAGGATGTCGCCCGGCTTCACGTCCGCGCCAATGCGGATGATGCCGTTCTCGTCCAGGTTGCGCAGCGTGTCCTCGCCCACGTTCGGAATGTCGCGGGTGATCTCCTCCGGTCCCAGCTTCGTGTCGCGCGCCTCCACCTCGTGCTTCTCGATGTGGATCGAGGTGAACTTGTCGGCCTGCACCGTCGTCTCGGAGACGATGATCGCGTCCTCGAAGTTCGAGCCCTCCCACGACATGAACGCGACCAGCACGTTCTGACCGAGCGCTAGCTCGCCGTGCTCCGTGGACGAGCTATCGGCGAGCGGCTGCCCGGCCACCACCCGCTGCCCCTTCACGACGATCGGGCGCTGGTTCAGGCAGGTGCCCTGGTTCGTGCGGATGAACTTTCGCATGCGGTACGTGTGGGCCTGCCCCTCCGGATCGCGGATCACGATGTGCCGGCCGTCCACCGAGACCACCACGCCGTCGGTCTGGCTCAGCACCACGTGCCCGGAGTCCTGGGCCGTCTGGGTCTCCATGCCCGTGCCCACCAGGGGCGCCTCGGGCAGCAGCAGCGGCACCGCCTGGCGCTGCATGTTCGCGCCCATCAGCGCGCGGTTCGCGTCGTCGTGCTCCAGGAACGGGATCAGCGCCGCCGCCACGCTCACCGTCTGCTTCGGCGACACGTCCAGGTAGTCGATGCGCTCCGGGCTCTCCACCAGGAACCGCTCGCCGTGGCGCGCCGGCACGTGCTCGTCGACGAACGTGCCGTCCGGGTTGAGCGCCACGTTCGCCTGCGCGATGGTGTAGCGGTCCTCCTCGTCGGCCGTCAGGAAGTCGATCTGCTGCGTCACCGTCGGGCGGATGCGCACCTTGCGGATCGTCTCGGCGTACTCGGCCAGCTTGTCGGCCAGCTTCGCGTCGATCTTCTGACCGGCCTCGGCGATCACCTCACCCGTCGTCGGATCGACCACCTTCTCCCGCAGCGTGCGGCCCGTCGTCGCCTCGGGCCGGTTCTCGACCTCGTGCAGCACGTGGCGGTACGGCGTCTCGATGAAGCCGTAGTCGTTGATCTGCCCGTAGGTCGCCAGGCTGCCGATCAGCCCGATGTTCGGGCCTTCAGGCGTCTCGATGGGGCAGATGCGGCCGTAGTGGCTGTGGTGGACGTCGCGCACCTCGAAGCCCGCACGGTCGCGGCTGAGGCCGCCCGGCCCCAGCGCCGACAGGCGCCGCTTGTGCGTCAGCTCGGCGAGCGGGTTCGTCTGGTCCATGAACTGCGAGAGCTGGCTGCCGCCGAAGAACTCGCGCATCGCGGCCACCACCGGCCGGATGTTCACCAGGCTGCTCGGCGTGGCCATCGCCGGGTCGGTGATCGACATGCGCTCCTTGACCACGCGCTCCATGCGCAGCAGGCCGACGCGGAACTGGTTCTGGATCAGCTCGCCGACCGCGCGCACGCGCCGGTTGCCCAGGTGGTCGATGTCGTCGGCGCGGCCGTGGCCGTTGTTCAGCCGGATCATCTCCCGCACGATCTCGATCAGGTCCTCGGCCGTCAGGATGCGCTCGCTGATCGGCACCTCCAGCCGCAGCCGCTTGTCCAGCTTGTAGCGCCCCACGCGGCCCAGGTCGTAGCGGCGGAAGTTGAAGAACAGCGAGTTCAGCAGCGTCTTCGCGTTCTCGGGGTTCGGCGGGTCGCCCGGGCGCAGGCGGCGGTAGAACTCCAGCAGCGCCTCCTGCCCGTTCTGCGTGTTGTCGCGGTCGATGGTCGCCTGCATGTAGCGATGGTCCGGATTGTCGTCCACCGCCTCGTACAGCGCCAGCAGCTCCTCGTTCGTGCCCTTGCCCAGCGGTGAGCCCGGCGACACCGCGGCTACGGCGCGCAGCAGCGTGGTCACGGGGATCTTCCGCTTGCGGTCCACCTTCGTGTACAGCACGTCCTTGTTGCTGGTCTCGAACTCCAGCCAGGCGCCGCGGCTGGGGATCAGCTTGCCCTGGCACAGCGGGCGGCCGCTCGAGGCGTCCTCCTCCACCGTGAAGTACACGCCCGGCGAGCGCACCAGCTGGCTAACCACCACGCGCTCGGCGCCGTTGATGACGAACGTGCCGTTGGCGGTCATCATGGGGAAGTCCCCCATGAAGATCTCCTGCTCCTTGATCTCGCCGGCCGCCTCGCCCGACTTGATGGTGAGGCGCATGCGCACGCGCAGCGGCGCCGCGAACGTCGAGTCGCGGTCGCGACACTCCTCCTCGGAGAGCTTGGGCTCGCCAAAGCTGTAGCCAGGCTCCCCATTAGGACCCTGCACCGCCAGCTCCAGCTCCATGTTCTTGCCGGTGAAGTCGAGGATCGGCGAGATCTCGGCGAACAGCTCGCGCAGCCCCTCGTCCAGGAACCACTGGAACGACTGCTGCTGAATCGCGATGAGATTCGGGATCGGCTGGACTTCTCCAATGCTGGCGAAGTTCTGGCGGTCGTGCCGCGCGGTGACGGCTCGCGAGAATGCCGGGGCAATAGCCATGTGATGTACCTCCGCTGCTAGCGCGCGCTCGCGACTCGGGGCTGCTGGGCTCGCTTCCGTCCCTGTCCCGGTGGCGGCTCCGTGGCCGCAAGACTCCTCGTTTCGATCCCCATCCAGTTGACGCGCCGGACGCAACCCAGAGCGGGTCAGGAGAGCGTGTGGCTCCGCACAGGACAAAATCCCCTACCGCGGCCGGTGGCTCCCGCGCCGCGCGAGGGGTGTAGTGTGTGGCGCTTGCGCGCCCGGTGTGGAGCGGGCGGCTGGGGCAGACAGTCCCCCCAGGCGCAAAACTTCTAGACAAGTACTATTGTAGTGCGCCGCCGCCGCGGTTACAAGCGTAACCCCAACCATACCGCACGGCCCGCCGCTCGGCAAGGCGCTGCTCGCTTTCCATAACTACGTGCCGAGCGGCTGAGCATCCCAATGCACGTAGCCGTAGGGGTGGGGGCACACGCGGCCAGTCGCGGCGCGCTGACGTGCTATGCCACCACAACGGCCGAGTGGATATGATATAGCAGGCCGAACGGCCCCGGGGGATGTCATGGCGATCACAGGGCACACGATGACGCTCGCAGAGTTCCTGGCGCTGCCCGAGGAGAAACCAGCGCTCGAATACGTCGCGGGAGCGGTGAGGCAGAAGGTGGCGCCAGAGGCCCAGCATAGCCTGGAGCAGTTGATCCTATGCCGGTGGATCGATGACTTCGCGCTGGCACGCAGGGTGGCCGTTGCGCTTCCGGAATGGCGCACCATTTTTGCCGGCGCCGTGCACGTGCCCGACGTGGCGGTCTGCCTCTGGGGGCGCATCCCGCGCGACGCCCGGGGGCGCCCCTCCGGGCCGCTCCGTGAGCCGCCACTGATCGCCATCGAGATCGCCTCCCCCGATCAGAGCCGCAGGCAGCTTCGCGACGACTGTGCCTGGTACGTCGCGAACGGCGTGGCCCTCGCCCTCTTGGTCGATCCCGAGAGCGAAACGATCCTGGCCTATCGGCCTAATGCCGCGCCCGAGCCTCTCCAAGGCGCCGCCGTGGTCGACTTCGGCGACGCGCTGCCCGGCTTCCAGTTCGTCGTGCGGGACCTCTTCGCGGCGGCACGGCTCGACTAGCGCTGTGCCTGCGACGACCAGTACGGCGGCCGTTGGGTGCTGCACCGTTAATAGCGGAAGCGGAGCCGGTAGAGCAGCACGCTCTGGACGATGCCGAGGGCGGCGAGGTTGGTGATCAGCGCGCTGCCGCCAGAGCTGATGAAGGGAAGCGGGATACCCGCCACGGGCAGCAGCGTGAGGTTGGCCCCCACGTTCACGACGGCCTGGAAGCCCAGCATCGTCGCCACCCCCGCCGCCGTCAGGCGCCCAAAGTCGTCGCGCGCCCGCTCGGCCACGTGCAGGATGCGGAAGATCAGCAGCAGCAGCAGCGCGAACAGCGCCAGCACGCCGACCAGCCCCAGCTCCTCGGCCAGCACCGAGAAGATGAAGTCGCTGTGCGCCACTCGCAGGTAGCGGAGCTGCGTCTGCGTGCCGTTCATCAGGCCGCGCCCCCACAGCCCCCCCGACCCGATGCTGATCTTCGCTTGCAAGATGTTGTAGCCTGCGCCGAACGGGTCGCTCTCGGGGTGTAGGAAGATGAGTACACGCTGGCGCATGTAGTCGCGCAGCGAGAACCAGACCAGCGGCGCCGCGAGCACGCTCGTGAAGCCAAGTCCCAACAGATAGAGGAAGCGGGTGCCCGCCATCAGCACGACGCCCGCCCAGATGGCGAGGAACGCCAGCGCCGTGCCGAGGTCGGGCTGCAAGTACACCAGCCCCACGGGCAGCCCGACCAGTGTCAGCGACGCCAGGATGCGCGTCAGCGACGGCGCCTCGCCGGGGCTATCGCCGAAGAAGCGCGCTAGCGCCAGGATCAGGAACAGCTTGGCCGGCTCGGACGGCTGCACCGCGATCGGACCAAGCCCGAGCCAGCGCTGAGCGCCATAGTCCTCCTGGCCGTGGCCGAGGACGAGCGCCAGCGCCAGCGCCAGCAGGCTGGCCACGTACAGCGGGTACGCCAGGTGGCGATACCAGCGATAGTCGACGAACGCCAGCACCCCCATTGCCGTCAGACCAAGGACGGCGTAAAGGCCCTGCCGCATCGCCCAACTGCTGAGCGGCCAGCGCCCGCTCTCCTCCGGGAGGTAGGTGGCGCTGTGGATCAGCACCAGACCGTAGCCCACCAGCGCGAGCACGACGAGCAGCAGCCAGGGATCGAGGCGGCGCCAGAGCGGGGTCTGCATGCACGCTCCTACGGGCGGCTGGTGCCGGCCACCGCCTGGGCGGCGGCACTGGGCGCGGCCGGCGCGGCGCCCACGCGTGGGCCTAGCGTGGGCGCCGCCGGGATGGGCCGGGTAGTGGGCGCGGCGGGCGGCGCGGGCGCCTGGGGCGCGGCCGGCGCCGCCGGAGCAGCCGGTGCGGCGGGCGCGGCCGAATTCCCGCCCGCGTTGGGGGGCGACGGGGCCGGCGCCTCCGGGGCGGGCGCCGCGTTCGGGACGGCCGGCGCGGCGCTCGGCGCGGCGGGTGCCGGTCGCGCCGCCGGGGCAGCGGGCGCGACCGGCACGGCCGGCGCCAGCGGTCGCGGGCCGGGCGTCGGCGTGGGCGGCGCGTCGGGAATGTTGAAGTACTTGCGGAAGATCTTGCTGGCGATCGGCGCCGCCTCGTTGCTGCCGCTGCCCAGCTCGACGAACACCGTCACCGCGATCTCCGGCTTGTCGGCCGGCGCGAAGCCGGTGTACCAGGCGTGAGTCGGCAGCTCCCCCTTCGCGTTGCGCGGGCCGTAGAACTCGGCCGTGCCCGTCTTGCCGGCGATGCGCAGGCCCGGCACGCGCTCGTTCCGCAGCAGCACGTCGCTGTAGCCGGCCTCCATCCCCTCGCGGATGAGCGCCCACTGGTCAGCCGACAGCGGCAGCGTCCGAATCTTCTCTGGGGCGAACTCCCGCACCGTCCGCCCCTCCTGGTTCACCAGCGCGTGGACCAGCCGCGGCCGGTACAGCGTGCCGCCGTTGGCGAAGGCGTTGGTGGCCGTGGCCACTTGCAACGGCGTGGCCGCCACGTAGCCCTGGCCAATCGACATGTTGTAGGTGTCGCCCTTCACCCAGCGCTCCCCGAGCGTCTCCTTCTTCCAGGTCTCGTCCGGCACGATCCCCTCGGCCTCGCCGGGCAGGTCGATACCGGTGCGCGCGCCGAAGCCGAACTGCCGCGCGTAGGTGGCCAGCCGCTCGTTCCCGAGCCCCTGGAAGTTCTCGAAGCCGCCGCCCAGGTAATAGAAGTAGACGTCCGACGACAGCGCCAGGCCCTTCACGAAGTTCAGCCGCCCGAGCACGCCCCAGTCGGGGAACCGCTGCATCTGCGTCGGGTCGAACTCGTTGGGCACCAGGATCGCCCCCTTGCTCTCGATCGTGGTGTTGCGATCGGCGATGTGCTCGTGTAGCGCGGCCGCGCCGGTCACCAGCTTGAAGGTGGAGCCGGGGGGGTACTGCCCTGAGATGGCGCGGTTGAACAGCGGACGGTCCGGGTCGGCCAGCAAGGCCTCGATGTCGGCGTCGTGGCCCTGCTCCACGAACACGTTGTCGTCGTAGGAGGGCAGGGCGACCAGCGCCAGGATCTCGCCGGTCGTCGGGCGCGAGACGATCGCCACACCCGACGGCGAGGTCCGCAGCCCTTCCCGCAGCAGGCGCTCGACCGCGCGCTGGAACTCGACGTCGATGTTCAGCACCAGGTTCAGGCCGGCGTCGGGCGGCTCCTCGCGCAGCTCGCGTACCGTGCGGCCCGACACGTCGACCTCGCTGAGGCGCTGGCCGGGCTGCCCGCGCAGCTCGCGCTCGTACTCCCGCTCCAAGCCCACGATCCCCACACGGTCGGTGGGGCCATAGCATTCCTTGCGGCGCTGCTCCGCGTCCATGCCGGCGCACAGCACCCGCTGCTGGTTGTACTGCTCGGCGGGAATCGGCCCGACGTAGCCCAGGATGTGCCCCAGCAGCTCCCCCTCGGGATAGCTGCGCTCGGGCTCCGGCTGCACCACCACGCCCGGCAGGTGGGTGTGCTGCTCCTCGACGCGCTGCACGGCGTCGGCATCGATGCCGCGCCGCACCACGACCGGCGCGAAGGCGTCGCCCGCGCCGCGGGCCTGGTCGAGCGCCTCCTGCACGGCCGCCTGGTCCATCCCGAGGATCGCGCTCAGGCGCCGTGCGACGCCGGCCTCCCGCTCTTTCGGCAGGTCGGCCGGCACGACCGACACCACGAACGACGGCGCGTTGGCGGCGAGGATGACGCCGTTGCGGTCGTAGATCACGCCGCGCATCGGCGGGATGGCGCTCACGCGCACGCGGTTGTAGTCGGCCTGCTCGCGGTAGGCGCGGCCCTGCACCACCTGGAGCCGCCAGGCTTGCACGCCGAGCGCCACGAACGCGGCGGTGAGCGCCAGCGCGACCAGCCGCAGCCGGCCGGGCGTCGGGCGGAGCCGTTCGCCGTTCGCGCTCATGCCCCTCCTTAGCTACCCAGTTCCGCCGGCTCCGGCGCGGGCGCCGGCAGCCGCCGCAGCAGCACGTAGCAGCCTACCAGGACCACGGCGTCCAGCGCCAGCGCGGGCAGCAGCGAGCGGAACAGCGCCGCCGACCACCACACGTCCCAGCCGCGCAGCTGCATCGCGACCAGCATGATCCCGTGGACCAGCGCCGCCGCCACGACGGCGCCCGCCACGCGGCGCGGCAGGCTCGCCGCGAAGGGGCCGTTCTCGTTGCCCACCAGCCACAGCGCCAGCCCGTAGGCCAGGATGTGCAGCCCGAACGGCACGCTGGACGAGAGGTCGAGCAGCAGCCCCCCGACCACCCCGGCCAGGAAGCCCTCGCCCCCACCCCGCAGGTACGCCCAGGCCAGCGCCACCATCAGCACCAGATCGGGCCGTGCCCAGGTCGGCGGGACGTAGGCCGCGGCGGTCGTCTGCGCCAGCGCGGCGCCCAGCAGCGCCGCGCCGACGACGACAAAGTCGCGCGCCGGGCTCCGGCGCTGGCGCACCGGCGCCAGCGAGCCGAAGTGCGGGATCTTGGCAATGCTCATGGGGGCGCGTCCGGCTTCAGCACGTACAGGCGCTCCAGGTGCGCCAGGGGCGCGACGGGCTCCACCAGCGCCTCCTGGAACAGATCCTGGTCGCGCCGCCGCACCTGGACGATCTTCCCAATGGGCAGGCCCGCCGGGAACACGCCGCCCAGCCCCGAGGTGATCACCAGGTCGCCCGTGTGGACCTCTTCCTGCTGCGGCAGGTACTGCATCAGCAGCCACTGGTCGTTGCGGCCGCGGATCACGCCGGTGGCGCGCGAGTCGGGGTTCTGAATGCGGCCGCTGATGGAGCTGTTGGCGTCGGTCACCAGCAGCACTCGCGCCGAGGTCGGCTCCACCTCGATGACCCGCCCGACGAGCCCCCGCCAGGTGAGGACCGGCAGGTCCTCACGCAGGCCCTGCTCGCTGCCGCCGTCCACCACCAGCACCTGCGCGAACGGGAGCGGGTCGCGCGCGACGACGCGCACGGCCAGCATCTCCCCCTGGGGCGTCTGCTGGCGCAGGCCCAGCAGGTTCCGCAGGTCCTGGTTCTCCAGCTCCAGCTCGCGCAGCCCTACCATCTCCGCTTGCAGCCGGTCGATCTCCTCCCGGTAGGCCAGGTTCTGCTCGCGCAGCTGCCGCGCCTGCTGGATCGTGGCCACCGTCTCCACCGCGCCGCCGATCGCGCCCGCAACCGCCCGTTGCAGCGGCACGAACACGCGGCTGCCCGCCGCCTCCAGCCGGGCGCCCGGCCCCTGCACGACCACCAGCAGCGCCGCCGCCAGCAGCAGCCCGGCCGCCAGCCAGCGCGGCACCGGGCGGCGCGCGACCATCTTCATGCGCATGTGTCTATCGTCGCCTCATCACGGGTGGGAGCATTGTACCGGTCTGACGGACCGATCCGGCCTGGGAGCGCGGCCGTCCCGGCCGCATTCTCGGCACCGACGACATCGACCGGGCGAGCCAGGACGCCCTCCGGCTAGACGCTCAGCGTATGCGGGGCAGCTTCGGGCTCCCCAGCTCCAGCAGCACTTTGCGGAGCGTGTCCAGCTCGTTCAGCACGCGGCCGGTGCCGCGCACCACGCAGCCCAGCGGCTCCTCGGCGACGTGGACGGACATCTGCACGCGCCGCGCCAGCAGCTCCGGGAGGCCAGGCAGCAAGGCGCCGCCCCCGGCCAGTGTGATACCACGCCCCATTAGATCGGCCAAGAGTTCGGGCGGCGTCTCCTCCAGCGTGTCGGCCACGGCATCGCTGATCGCCCGCACCGAGCCGGCGATCGCCTCGGCGATCTGCGCGTTGGACACCTCCAGCTCGCGCGGGGCGCCGCTCCGCAGGTCGCGGCCGCGCACCAGCGCGCCGCGCCGGTCGTCGGGCGCCGGCGGCAACGCGCGGCCGATGCCGATCTTGATCGCCTCCGCGGTGCGCTCGCCGATCAACAGGTTGAACTGCTGCCGCATGTAGTTGACGATATCCTGGTCCATCTCGTCGCCCGCGATGCGGATCGACCGGCTAGCCACCGTGCCGCCGAGTGAGATCACCGCCACCTCGGTCGTGCCGCCCCCGATATCCACGATCATGCAGCCCGCCGGCTCGGTGATCGGCAGGCCCGCGCCGATCGCCGCGGCCATCGGCTCCTCGATCAGCCAGGCCTCGCGCGTGCCCGCGTTCATCGTCGCGTCGTGGACCGCGCGCTTCTCCACCTCCGTCACGCCAGACGGAATGCCCACCACCACGCGCGCACGCGGCGTGATCGGATAGTCCGCGTGCGCCTGCTCGATGAAGTGGCGGAGAAGCTGTTCGGTGACGTCGAAGTCGTAGATGACGCCGTCTTTCAGGGGCCGAATGACGAGGATGTCCTTCGGCGCGATGCCGTACATCTTCTTGGCCTCGCGCCCGACCGCCAGCACGCGCCGCGACTTGCGGTGAATCGCCACCACCGAGGGCTCGTTCACGACGATGCCCTTGCCCCGCACCAACACCAGCGTGTTCGCGGTGCCCAGGTCGATGCCCACGTCGCGGGAGAGCAAGCCGAACAGACCGTCGAACGGGTTGAACATCGGCGGATACTCTCCCTGTCGTGTCGCTCGAAGCGCGGGCGCGGCGGGGCTAGCTCACGCGGAAGCCGAGGCCTCGCTCCTTCAGACTAACGTATCGCTGATGCCCGATGACCAGGTGATCGAGCACGTCGATGTCGAGCAGCTGGCCCGCCTCGGCGATCTGGCGCGTCACCTGGATGTCCTCATTCGACGGGGTGGGGTCGCCGCTCGGGTGGTTGTGGACCACGATGACCGCCGCGGCGTTCTGGCGGATCGCCTCGCGGAACAGCTCGGCCACGCGCACCACGGAGGTATTGAGGCTGCCCACGTAGACCTCGGGGGCCGACAGCACCTGGTTCTTCGTGTTCAGGAGCACCACGCGCAGGTGCTCCTGCTCCAGGAACATCATCTCCGGCATCAACAGGTTCGCCAGGTCCGCAGGCGAGCGGACTTGCGGCCGCGCCTCGGGGTGCAGCCCCGCCAGCCGCCGGCCCAGCTCCAGCGCCGCTTGCAGCTCCACCGCCTTCGCCATGCCGAGGCCCTTGAAGCCGCGCAGCTCCGTCGCGCCCACGCGCGCCAGCCCGCCCAGGCCGCCGTAGTGGCGCAACAGGTCGCGCGCCAGGTCTAGCACCGGGCGCCCCTGCATGCCGGTGCGCAGGATGATGGCGATCAGCTCTTCCTCTTTGAGCGCCGCCGCCCCCTGATAGTACAGGCGCTCGCGGGGGCGGTCGTGCGCCGGCATCTCCTTGATGCTCGGGTGGTACTCCAGCCCGTCGCGGTTAATCGACGCCCTCCCCGGCAATACCTGCGTGGCGCGCCGCACCGCCATGCCGCGCGCCCCGCGATTATAGGGCACCCGCTGCCGAGCGGCCAGCCGAACGAGCGATCAGCTATCAGCCGTCAGCCATCAGCCGTCAGGTGTCGGCTCCCAGCCGATTCCTAGCAACGGCCCCGGCCAGGCGCGATACTAAACCAACGCTGACCGCTGACCGCTGAGAGCTGACCGCTGAGAGCTGATAGCTGATGGCTGATAGCTTCACATGCGCGTGATCTTCATGGGCACCCCGGAGTTCGCCGTGCCGACACTGGCGGCGCTGCTCGCCGCGGGGCACGACGTGGCGCTCGTGCTGTCCCAGCCCGACAAGCCGGCCGGCCGCGGCCGTCGGCTCGTGCCGCCGCCGGTCGCGACGCTCGCCCGCGAGCGCGGCCTGCCGCTGCTCCAGCCGCGCGGCCTCCGCAATCCCGAGATCCAGCAACGCCTCGCTGAGGCCGCGCCCGAGGCGATCGTCGTCGCCGCCTATGCCCGCCTGCTCCCCCCGGCCGTGCTGGCGCTGCCGCCGCTGGGCTGCCTGAACGTCCACCCGTCGCTCCTGCCGCGCCACCGCGGCCCCGCGCCCATCCAAGGCGCGCTCCTCGCTGGCGACGCCGAGACCGGCACCTCCATCATCCTGCTCGAGGAGCGCATGGACGCCGGCCCCATCCTGGCGCAGGAGACGATGCCTATCGCGCCCGAGGACGATGCGACCACGCTTGAGCCGCGCCTCGCGGCGCAGGGCGCCAGCCTGCTCGTGGCCACCCTCGCGCGCTGGGCGGCCCGCGAGATCGCGCCACGGCCCCAGGACGAGGCCGCGGCCACCTACACGCGCCTGATAACCAAGGAGGATGGCCGCCTCGACTGGACGCGGCCCGCCGACGCCCTCTGGCGGCAGGTACGCGCCTTCGCTGGCTGGCCCGGCGCCTACACCACCTGGCGCGGCCAGCCGCTCAAGGTGCTGCGCGCCACCCCGGCGCCGCACCGCCCCGCGGACCTCCCGCCGGGCGCCGTCTACCGCGTCGCCGAGGGACGGCCGAGCGGGGGCGTGGCGGTCGCGGCGGGCGAGGGCGGCTTGCGCCTGGACAGCATCGCGCTCGCCGGCCGCAAGCCCACCCCCGGCACCGCCTTCGTCCAAGGCTACCGCGACTTCGTGGGCGCCGTGCTGGGCGACTGAGGCGCCCGCGCATTTCTTATGCGCCTGTAATTGAGCGGGCTCCGGGGGCATGCTACACTCCCCTTGAGAGAGCGGCCGGCCCTTGCAATTGCGCCTTGTCGGCCGCGCTCGATAGCTAAAGGAGCCCCCATCATGGGCAACAACATGCTAAAGACGGTGGTCCTGCTCACCGTGCTCACGGTGCTGCTGGTGCTGATCGGCGGCGCCCTGGGCGGTCGGCAGGGGATGCTGTTCGCGCTAATCCTCGCCGCGGTGATGAACTTCGGCTCGTACTGGTTCTCGGATAAGATCGTGCTCGCCACGAGCGGCGCGCACGAGGTATCACCTGAGGAGGCGCCCGGCCTGTACCGCGTGGTCGACCAAGTGGCGCAGATGGCGAACGTGCCGCGCCCCCGCGTCTACGTCATCGACACCGACTCGCCCAACGCCTTCGCCACTGGTCGCGACCCGAGTCACGCCGCCGTCGCCGTCACCACGGGCATCATGCGCCTCCTGAGCGAGCGCGAGCTGGTCGGCGTGCTGGCGCACGAGCTGGGCCACGTGCGCAACCGCGACACGCTGACCATGGCCGTCGTCGCCACGATCGCGGGCGCCATCACCATGCTCGCGCACATGGGCCAGTGGGCGCTGCTCTTTGGCGGCTACGGCCGCGACCGCGACAACGAGGGCGCCAACCCTCTCGCCGCGCTGCTGATGATCATCCTGGCGCCGATCGCCGCCACGTTGATCCAGCTTGCCATCTCGCGCGCGCGCGAGTTCGAGGCCGACGCGACGGGCGCGCGCATCAGCCACGACCCGCTGGCGCTCGCCAGCGCGCTGGAGAAGCTCGCGGCCGGCGAGGCCGCCCGCCCGCTGAACCCGCCGCCAGCGCTGGCGCACCTGTACATCGTCAATCCGTTCGGGGGCGGCGGCTGGCAGGGCTGGTTCATGACCCACCCGCCTATTCCCGAGCGCGTGGCGCGGTTGCGGGCGATGGCGATGAGCCCGGGCATGGGCGCGTAGCGTGCTGCGTATCGCGCCGTCGATTCTCAGCGCGGACTTCGGCTACCTGGCCGACCAGGTGCAGCAGGCCGCGGCCGCCGGCGCCGACTACATCCACGTCGACGTAATGGACGGCCACTTCGTGCCCAACATTACGATGGGCCCGCTCGTCGTCGAGGCGGTGCGCCGCGCCACGCGCCTGCCCATCGACGTCCACCTCATGATCGACGCGCCCGAGCGCTACCTGGCCGAGTTCGCTTCGGCCGGCGGCGACATCCTGACGATTCACGCCGAGGCCTGCACCCACGTCCAGGCAGCGCTCGCCCGCGCCCGCGAGCTGGGCGCCCGGGCGGGCCTCGCGCTCTGTCCAGCCACGCCGCTGGGCATCGTGGAGGAGGTCGTCGACGACCTCGACTTGCTGCTCGTCATGACGGTCAATCCCGGCTTCGGCGGGCAGCAGCTCATCCCGGCGACGGTCGGCAAGACGCGGCGCGCGCGCGATCTGCTCGACCGCCTCGGCGCCGCGGCCGAGTTAGAGGTCGACGGCGGCGTGAACCTGGAGACGATCGCGTCGGTGGTGGAGGCCGGCGCGGAGGTCCTGGTCGCCGGCTCGGCCGTCTTCAACGCGCACGCCAGCATCGCCGCGAACCTGCGCGCGCTCCGCGCCGCTGCAGAGCGCGCCGCCGGCGCCGCGCCCGGCCGCGCCCCGCGGCCGTCAGCGCGCCCCGTCGCGGCCCGGCGGGGCGTATGATATCGAATCCGGCGCTGGCGTTCCCTTACTCCCTCTCCCCCTGGGAGAGGGCCGGGGTGAGGGCGCTAGCCTCGTCCCTCCCCCTCTCCCCCTGGGAGAGGGTCGGGGTGAGGGCGCGTCTCGCTAGGCGAACCCCCGGGCCGGCTCCGCTATGAGCGGGACGCGGGCAGCTTACTCGCCCACCCGACAGCCCGCCGGGAGCGCGCCCGATCGCGGCGCGGCCGACCCTCTGGGAGCGCGGGCGTCGCGCCCGCCCGGCCGGGGTAGCCGATGCCGACAACAGGGCCCGCCGGGCCGCGCTCCCGGCCAGCTGGGGAATCTGGGCTGGCGCCGACGCCTAGACTGACAGGTGCTTGCGGGCCGTGCGGATACAGCGCGTGCAGGCCTGCACGCGGCGCTGCATCCCGTTGACGACGAGGGAGGTCTTCTGAACATTCGGCAGCCAGCGCCGCGGCGTGCGCCGCTTCGAGTGGCTCACGTTGTGGCCGAACGAGACTCCCTTACCGCAGATCTCACACCGGTGTCGCACGAGAAATCCTCCCGCCCGGCCGGCTTGCGCGGCTCGGGACCGCGACAGGGCGCACGAGCCCACGGCTCACACGCCCGCTGCATGCCAATCATAGCACCTGCCCCCCGGCCGCGGCAAAGCGCGCGCGGGAGCCGCCCATGAGGCGCTCGCCGCCGTCGGCCGCGTCCGCCGATCTCGCGCGCGACGAGCTTGTTCGGCTCGGCCGCATCCTGGCGCTTGAAGCGCAGAAGGGGTACGCCGATCGCGCCGTCATCGGCGGTCTCGCCGGCTACCTCGACAAGCTGGTGGAGCGCCTGGCCGCCGCCGACGCCCCACCCGCCCGCCAGGCGCAGGTCGCCCGGCTGCGCGGGCTCCTGGCTCCGTACGGCAGCCAGGAGCCCGCCGAGCGCGCCCGCGCCGTCGCGGCCGCCCGGGCGCTCCTCGGCCAGCCCTCTGTGCCCCTCGGCGCACCGGAGGCCGCAAGCCGTTCGGCAACGGCCGGCGATCGCGCCGCTGTTCGGCCTGCCGACGCCTCACGCTCCGCCGCCACTCCCGGACGCGCACCCGGCGCGGCGTCCTTCCCGGCGCCTGCCGCAAGTCCACCATCTGCCGTCCCGTCGAGCGTGCTCGCCACGGCACCCCGCCCGGCCGCTCCATCGCCCCCGCACCGCCCGCGCCCCATCGACGCGAGCTTCCCCGGCGTGGACCGCTCCCTCGCCGACGTGCCGGGCGTCGGCCCCAACCGCCTGCGGCTGCTCGGGCGCCTGGGCCTGGAGACGGTGGGCGACCTGCTCTACCACTTCCCGTCGCGCCACCTGGACTACCCGCCGCCGGCGCGCGCCGTAGACTTGTTCTTCCAGCAGCGTGCCAGCTTCGAGGGCGCCGTGCGGCGCGTCGAGGTCCACCGCACCGCTCGCGGCCTCCAGCGCATCACCGCCGTGCTCGCCGACGCCACGGGCGAGGTCGAGGCCGTCTGGTTCCGCGCCGGCTACGGCATGCGTCTGGCGCCCGGCCAGCGCATCGCCGTGAGCGGCGAACTCGTGCTGAACGGGCGCCGGCCGGTCTTCGAGAACCCCGACTGGGAGCCGGCCGACCACGCGCCGCTCCACACCCGCTGCCTGGTGCCCGTCTACCCGACTACCAAGGGCCTGCCGCAGAGCTGGCTGCGCGAGCTGGTCACCCGGGCCGTCGACCGCTGGGCCGATGCGGAGGCGGAGCCGCTGCCCGACGCTCTGCGCGCCGCCGAGGGCCTGCTGCCCCGCCCGACGGCGCTGCGCGCGATGCACTACCCGCGCGACGCCGCGGAGGCCGAAGCCGCTCGCGGCCGCTTCGCCTTCGACGAGCTGTTCACTTTGCAGGTCGCCGTCCTGCAGCGCCGCCGCGAGGCCCAGGCCGTCGAGGGCCGCGCGCTGCCGACGCCCCGCGCGCTGCTCGACGCCTTCGCGCAAGCCCTGCCCTTCGCCCTCACCGCGGCGCAAGAGCGCGTGATCGCCGAAATCTGCGCCGACCTCGCCCAGTCGCGCCCGATGACGCGCCTGCTCCAGGGCGAGGTCGGCTCGGGCAAGACAGTGGTGGCCGCCGCCGCCATGCTGGTCGCGCTCGCCGCCGGCGCCCAGGCCGTCCTCATGGCGCCCACCGAGATCCTCGCCGAGCAGCACTTCCGCACCGTGAGCGCCCTCTACGAGCGCGCCGCCCCGGCGCTCACGCCCGCGCTCGGGCGCCCGCCTGTGGTCGCGCTGCTCACCGGCCGCCTGCCGGCCCGCACGCGGCGCGCGCTACGCGAACAGGTCGCCGCCGGCGAGGTCGACGTGCTGGTGGGCACCCAGGCGGTGATCCAGGACGGCGTCGAGTTCCGCGACCTGGCGTTCGCCGTGGCCGACGAGCAGCACCGCTTCGGCGTGCGCCAGCGGCTCGCCCTGCGCGACAAGGGCCAGCACCCCCACCTGCTCGTCATGACCGCCACCCCCATCCCGCGCACCCTGGCGCTCACGCTCTACGGCGACCTGGACCTCAGCCGCCTCGACAGCCTGCCGCCTGGCCGCAAGCCCATCCGCACGGTGCTGCTGCGCCCCGCCGAGCGGCGCCACGCCTACGAGCGGCTGCGCCGCGAGGTGGCCGCCGGCCGCCAGGGCTACGTCATCTGCCCGCTGGTGGAGGACTCGCCCCACCTGGAGGTGCGCGCGGCCACCGAGGAGTACGCGCGCCTCCAGCAGCACGAGCTAGCCGGGCTGCGACTTGGGCTCGTCCACGGGCGCCTGCGCGCCGAGGAGAAGGAGGCCGCGATGGCCCAGTTCCGCGACGGGGCCATCGACGTGCTGGTGGCGACCGCCGTCGTCGAGGTCGGCGTGGACGTGCCGAACGCGACGTTGATGCTCATCGAGGGCGCCGAGCGCTTCGGCCTGGCGCAGCTCCACCAGTTCCGCGGCCGCGTGGGGCGCGGCGAGCACCCCGCCGTCTGCGCGCTGGTGGCCGAGACCGCCTCGCCGGAGGCGCTCGAGCGGCTGCAAGTCGTGGTCGACTGCGCCGACGGGCTGGCGCTCGCCGAGGCCGACCTGTGCCTGCGCGGCCCCGGCGACTACTACGGCCTGCGCCAGAGCGGCCTGCCCGACCTGCAGGTGGCCACCCTGGGCGACGTCACGCTCATCGAGCGCGCCCGCCGCGCCGCCGAGCGCGTGCTTGCCGCCGATCCCGATCTCACACGGCCCGAGCACGCCGCCCTCGCGGCGCTCGTCCGCGCCCGCGCCGCCCGCGTCGGCGAGCCCAACTGATCAGTACACCTCGTCGTGGGTGCCGACCGTCAACAGGTACGCCATGTCGCCCTCGATCCGGCACACGACGCGCGGGTTATAGCCGGCGCGGAAGGCCCAGCGTCCCGATAGTTTACCCGTGAGCTTGTGCAGGCGCAGACCGGCATCCGCCGGGTCAGCCATGAAGCGACGTAGCGTCCGCTCTACGGCGGCCCGTCGTTCGCGGGGCAGCTTGCGCAGGTCACGCTCAAAACCCCGCGTCGGCGGTACTTGCACTCGGGATCGTCGCGGTGAAGATAGGCGATCAGAGCGTCTGCGGAATCGAAACTGGGCAGGTCGCCGGCCGCGATCTCGGCCTCGGCCTCGAGAACGTCCCGCTCCAGCGCCTCGCGGCGGAGGCGCTTGATCTCGGCGCGCAGGGCGTCGTACTGCTCGACGCCGACGATGTACGCCGCGGGCCGCGAGTCGATCACCACCAGCGTCGGATCCTCGGCCTGCTGCGCCTCGCGGATCACGCGCGGGCCGTCCTCGCGCACCTCGGCAATGCTCACAACTTTCACGGTCGCTCCTGCCCAGTGCTCACCCACAAACAGTAAGGCTAGTATACGGCCGCGCCAGCCGCCGCCGTGCGCCAATCCCCCGGAAGCGGGATACTAGAAGCGAGAAGCGGGCCCGTCACCGCGCCCACGACGCCCGCTGGCTGACCGCTGACGGCTGATGGCTGACTGCTGCGGGCTGATGGCTGACTGCTGAGGGCTGACCACTGATGGCTGACTGCTAACATGCGCGTGATCGCCGGAAGCGCGCGCGGCGCCCCCTTACGGGTGCCGCCCGACGCCGAGCTGCGCCCGACCGCCGACAAGCTAAAGGGCGCCATCTTCTCCATGCTCGAGGCCGAGGCCTACAAGCGCGAGGTGTTGCCCCCCCCCGACGCGCCCGACAGCGCCATGCTGGCCGGCGTCGCCTGGCCGGTCGTCCTCGACCTGTACGCCGGCTCGGGCGCGCTCGGCATCGAGGCGCTCAGCCGCGGCGCCCGCTGGGCCGACTTCGTCGAGCACGACGCGGCCGCGCGCAAGGCGCTGCGCGCCAACCTCGAGCGCACCCGCCTGGCCGATCGGGCGGCCGTCCACGCGATGACGGCCGCGACGGCCGTCTCGACGTGGACCCGGCCCTATGATTTAATATTGCTGGACCCACCGTATGCCGACCCGGGCGTGCCCGCGCTCTTGACGGCGCTCGGGCAGTCGCCCCTCGTGGCGCCAGGCGGCATCGTCGTCCTGGAGCACGCTCGGAGCTTCGTGCCGCCAGCCGTGGCCGGGCGGCTGACGCTCTACAAGAGCCGCCACCACGGCGGCAGCGGCATCACCCTGTACGTGCCGACCCCTGCCACGGAGTAGTGCGCGACGGGCCACCGCGTCCGCACCGCGTCACGGTGGTCCGTGCAGGTCCTCGGCGAGGAGGCCTACCCTGCGCCGTGCCATCTATCCGGGGACGTTCGATCCCCCTCACAACGGCCATCTCGACATCGTCCACCGTACCGTCCGTCTGTTCGACGAGGTCGTCGTCGCGGTGTTTGACCGGCCGAACAAGAGCCTGCTCTTCGACACCGCCGAGCGCGTGGCGCTCCTCTGCGAGGCCCTTCGCGGCCTGCCCGCCGTGCGCGTGGAGCGCTACAGCGGCCTCACGGTCGAGTACGCCCGCGCCCAGCAAGCGTGCGCGATGGTGCGCGGCCTGCGCGCCAACCCCGACTTCGAGTTCGAATCGCAGCTCGCGCTCATGAACCGTCACCTCTATCCCGAGGTCGAGACGGTGTTCCTCATGACCGCGCTGGAGTACGCGCACGTCAGCTCGTCCCTCGTGAAGGAGGTCGCGCGGTACGGCGGCGACCTCCGCGGCCTGGTGCCGCCCCATGTCGCGGCAGCCCTGGTGCGGAAGCTCGGCAGCGGCCAGCCCTAGGGCCTGCGGGTTTTCCCGACGTTCACCGGCCCCGCCCCGCGGGGCAGGGCCGGCGCGCTATACTGAGACGTCTCCGGCCGAGGGCGTGTGGCCAGCGGCCCGCGGCCGGCCGCTACCGGCGGCGTGGGCGGCACGCTCGGGCGACATGCGGATGCCCCGAAGGGGGGTGGCGGCATCGACATCCTGTACTTGCTGGACCGCCTCGAGGAGGTCCTCAACTCCGGCTCGCGCGTTCCGCTGTTCACCTCACGGACGATGATCGACGAGCAGGAGTGCCTGGACATCCTCGATCAGATTCGCGTGGCCCTGCCCGAGGAGATCAAGGGGGCGCGGCGCGTGAACGCCGAGCGCGATGCCATCATCGCGGAGGCGGAGGCGCGCGCCCAAGAGATTATCCGCGAGGCCGAGGAGCGCGCGGCCCAACAGATCGAAGAGCACACGCTCGTGCGCCAGGCCGAGCAGCGCGCCCAGCAGGTGGAGGCCGAGGCTAGCCGGCGGGCCGCCGAGATCGAGCGCGACGCCGAGGACTACGCCTACGAGAAGCTCTCCGAGCTGGAAAGTCAGCTCGAACAGCTCCTCCTTACCGTCCGCAAGGGTACACGCGCCCTGCGGCAGATGGACGAGCCGCGCCCGCCACGCCGCCCCGGCGGCGGTTGATGCGCCGGCCGCCCCCTACGGTATAATTCCGGGTATTGTTGTGCTAGCCCGCCGGACGGCGGTTTTTTCGTGTCTGCCGCACGCGTGCGGCGCTAGCCCGTGAGGGCACCCATGCTAGAATTCAACGTTTCCCAATTGCTGCTGGCCCCGCAGGGCGCCCGCCGGCAATTCGCCTTCGACGAGGAGGCCGCCGCGCTGCGCGAGCCGAGTATTGTCGGCAGGGTCCGCGGCGCGGTCACGTTCACGCGCACACAGGGGATCTTGGTCGACTGCCAGTTCGACACGACTATGGCCCTCGAGTGCGGCCGCTGCCTGGAGCCGGCGATCGTCCCGGTCAGCGGCCACTTTGAGGAGGAGTTCGCGGTCGCGTTCGACGTGCGCACCGGCGCGCCACTCGCCGCGCCCCCGGACGCCGAGGCGTTCACCATCGACGCGAACCATTATCTGGACCTGGGCGAGGCCATTCGCCAGAACGTGCTGATGGCCGCGCCGCTGCAGCCACTCTGCCGCTCCGACTGCCGGGGCCTCTGCATCCGCTGCGGCCAGAATTTGAACGAAGGCGCCTGTGCCTGCGAGCCGTCGCAGGCCGACTCGCCGTTCGCCGCGCTACAGCAGCTATTGGAGCCGACCGAAGAGCCCACGCCGCCGGCGTGAGCAGATCGGGCAGGAGGTACGATGGGCGCCGTCCCCAAGCGTAAGATCAGCAACATGCGCCGCAAGAACCGACGCAGCCACCACCACATCACGCCGCTGCCGCTGGCGCGCTGCCCGAACTGCCGCAACCTGAAGCCGACGCACCAGGTGTGCCCGAGCTGCGGCATGTACAAGGGCATGCAGGTCATCACGGGCCACGCCACGCCCCAGTAACGCGCCGCGCGCACAGGATTGAATGCTGAGTAGGAGATGAGCGACGAGGGCTCGGCGGGCGCGGGCAGCAGCGCCTCTCAACACCCGGCAGCCGGCCGGGCGCGGCAAACCGCGTCCCGGCAAGAGCGCGTGGGCGAACCCTCGCAGCACTCAGCACTCAGCACTCAGCACTCGTTCGCCGGCCGCGTAGCGCTGGTCACGGGCGCGTCCCGCGGCATCGGCCGCGCGATCGCCGAGCGGCTCGGCCGCGGTGGCGCGGCGGTCGTCGTGAACTTCCACACCGGCGCCGCCGCCGCCGAGGCGGCGGTGCGCGCCGTGCGCGATGCCGGCGGCGAGGCCATCGCCGTGGCCGCCGACGTAGCCCAGCCCACCGAGGTCGATCGCCTGGTCGAGGCCGCCATCGCCGCCTTCGGGCGCGTCGACCTGCTCGTGAACAACGCCGGCATCACCCGCGACAACCTGCTGCTGCGCATGACGCCCGAGGACTGGCAGGCCGTGCTCGCCACCGACCTCACCAGCGCCTACCTGTGTACCCGCGCCGTCCTGCGCGGCATGGTGCGCCAGCGCTACGGCCGCATCCTGAACGTCAGCTCGGTGGTCGGCCAGATGGGCAACGCCGGCCAGGCGAATTACGCCGCCGCGAAAGCCGGCTTGCTCGGCCTCACGCGCGCCACTGCGCGCGAGGTCGCCTCGCGCGGCATCACGGTCAACGCGCTCGCGCCCGGCTACATCACCACCGATATGTGGGCGACCGTGCCCGAGGACGCCCGCGCCCACGTGCGCGAGCTGATCCCGCTCGGGCGCGAGGGCCGGCCCGACGAGGTGGCTGAGGCCGCCGCCTTCCTGCTCTCCGACGCCGCCGCCTACGTCACCGGCCAGGTGCTGAACGTCGACGGGGGGCTGGTCATGGCCTAGGGCCGGGGCTTGGTCCGGCACCCGCGGATCGACAGGCACGATGAACCAGCAGCACCTATAATCCAGCTACCGTGGTGCTGGCCTAGGGTTTGCGAGCGTGCAGGGCACATACGCGCCACCGCCGGCCACGCCCCGGGCGCGCCTGCCAGAGGGAGAGAGGACGATGTCGTCGGAGCCCGAGCGCGAACAGCCCGCCGCGGCGCCCGCGACGGCTCGCGGCCGCGGGCGCCGCTTGGCGCGCGTCCTCGCCTTCCAGACCCTCTACGAGATGGACGTCTCGCACCACCGGCCGGGCGAGGTGCTGCAGCGACTGCTCGACGAGCAACAGCCCGCTGCCGAGGCCGGCGCGTTCGCCCGTGAGCTGGTGGCCGGCGTGCTGCGCCACCGCGCCGCCATCGACGACCAGATTCACACCAGCGCCCCGGCCTATCCGCTCGCCCAGATGTCGCCGGTCGACCGCAACATCCTGCGGATAGGGATCTACGAATGCCTGTATACTAGCCAGCAGGTGCCGGCGCGCGTGGCGATCAACGAGGCCGTCGAGCTGGCCAAGCGTTACGGCAGCGACAGCACCCCGCGCTTCGTGAACGGGGTGCTCGGACACCTGATTCGCGGCGAGCCGGAGCCCGCCGACCGCGAGGCCCCGGACGCACCGTAGGCGTGCCGGCGCGAGGTCCTGGCCGCGCACCGGCATCCCCGGCCCGGCAAGACAGCTGGCGATCCCATCGCAATTTGGGAGGCGCTCGAGTGAGCATGACCCCTGAGGAACGACTGAAGAAGATCATTGCCGAGCAGCTCAGCGTCAACGAGGAGGACATCACGCCCGACGCATCCTTCATCGAGGACCTGAACGCCGACTCGCTCGACCTCGTCGAGCTGATCATGTCGCTCGAAGAGGAGTTCGGGGTAAAAATCTCGGACGAGGATGCCGAGAAGATCCAGACGGTGCAGGATGCCATGGACTACCTGAACGAGCACATGGGCTAGCCAGCGCCCCCGGGCACCGTGAAGGCGCGTGCCCGCCCGCCCGCGGCCCCGAAGGGTCTGCCGGGCAGCGTCGCGCCAGGCGCGTGGAGCGATTCCCCACCCGCCAGCGCCCGCGGGGCCGACGGCTCGCAGCTATCGCCGGGCCTGCCCCGGCTTCACCCCTCCCACCATGCGCCCGCCGTAGCGTGCTAGCCGCGGCGGCCGCGACGAGACGTCGGAGAGTACCGTGAGCGCCCAGGCGCCAACCCCCGAGACCCCGAACGACCCGCCGCCCGCCGAGACGGCCAGCCCGGCCGTGCCGCCGCTGAACGGCTCCAGCCCGCCCGAAGCGGGCACGATGACTATCATCGAGCACCTCGAGGAGCTACGCCAGCGCATCATCATCGCCGGCGCGTCGCTCCTCGTCGGCATGGTCATCGCCGCCTTCCTGCTCACCACGCGCGTCATGGAGCTGCTCGTCGAGCTGGCCAAGGAGGCCACCGGCCACGCGCCCATCAACATCAACCCGCCCGAGATCTTCATCGCCTACCTGAAGGTCACGCTGTTCACCGGCGTGGCGCTCGCCATGCCGGTCATCATCTACGAAGCCTTCATGTTCGTCGTGCCCGCGCTCACCCCCAAGGAGAAGCGCCTCGCGCTCATCTTCGTGCCCGGCGCCACGCTCGCCTTCGCCGTCGGCGTCGTCTTCGGCTATCTCGTGCTGGTGCGCCAGGCCTTGATCTTCCTGGGCGGCTTCAGCGCCGGCCTGATCGATCCCCTGTGGACCATCGGCCCCTACCTGAGCTTCGTCACAACCTTCCTGTTCTGGATCGGCGTGTCGTTCGAGACGCCACTCGTGATCCTGTTCCTCACGAAGGTCGGCGTCGTGCGGCGCCAGCAGCTCACGCGCTACCGCAAGTACGCCCTCCTCGCCGTGTTCGTCATCGCGGCGATCATCACGCCCACGCCCGACCCCTTCAACCAGACGCTCGTCGCCGTGCCGCTGTACCTCCTCTACGAGCTGGGGCTGCTGCTCGCCCGCTGGGCGTGAGCCAGGTCGTCCCGGCCGCGGCCTACGACGAGGCGGTCGCCTTCACGGCCGAGCGCGGCTGGCGTGTCGTCGTCGTGCCCCGCCCCGACAGCACCACGCTGGCGCTCCGCTGGCTCGTCGCCGCCGGCAGCAGCCACGACGACGCGCGGCCCGGCCTGTCGCGGCTCACCGAGCGCCTCGTCTACCAGGCGCGAGCGCCCCGCCGCCGCGACCTGTGCGCCGCGCTCGCCGCGCTGGGCGGGGAGGCCGCGAGCCAGACCACCCGCGAGTACGCCGAGTTCCACGCCCTCGCGCCCGCGCCCGAGTGCCACGCCCTCCTCGCTCTCCTGCCCGAGCTGGCCCGCCCGCCTGCGCTCGGCCGCACCGTCGTGGCACGCGCACAAGCCGCCCTGCTCGGCGCGCTGACCGTTCCCGCGCCCCCCGCCGACTCCCTCTGGGACCTCCTGCTCGCCGCCCTCTGGGGCGACCATCCCCTCGCCCGGCCGCCCGGCGGCACCCTCGCGAGCCTCGCTGCCCTCCAGCCGCGCCACGTCGCCGCCCACCACGCCGCTCACTACGGCCCCGCGCGCGCCGTCCTCGCCGTGGCCGGCGCCTGCACGCTGGACGAGGTACGCGCTGCGGCCGCCGCCCTCCCCGCCTGGCCCGCGCCCCCCGACCCGCTCCCCGAGCACCCTGCAACCGCCGGCCCCGTCGCTGGCCAGGAAGTGGCACAACCCGCCCCACCCAGCGCCGCGCTCCCGCCCGCGCCCGCGGCCACCCCCGCGCTCGCGCCCGGCGTACCCAGCTTCCAGGGACCTGGCGCACCCATCTTCCAGGGGCCGGGCGCCCGCTATCGCTGGGCACCCGGCGCGGTGACGCGCGTCGCCGTCGCCGTGCCCGTCCCCGGCATGGCCCACCCCCACCACGCGGCGCTGCGCCTGCTCGACTACCTGCTCGGCCGGGGCGGCAGCGCGCGCCTCTACCACGAGCTACGCCTGCGCCACCAGCTCGCCTACACCTGCGGCTCCGCCTACATGCCCTACGCCGCCGCCGGCGTGTTCGCGGCCCACGCCATCTGCGCGCCCGACGACGCGCCGACCGTCGCCCGCCTCCTCGCTGACAGCCTCCTCGGCCTCGCCGCGACGCCGCCCGCCGACGCCGAGGTTGCGGCGGCGCAGACCCGTTACGCCGGCAACCTCCACCGCGCCTTCGAGACGAACGCCAGCCTGACCGCGATCCTCGGCGTCGAAACGCTCCTCGCCAGCTGGGAGCCGTTCGCCCAGAGTGCCGCCCGCGTCGCCGCCGTCACCCCCGCCGACGTCGCCGCCGTCGCCCGCGCCTACTTCCGCCCCGACCGCCTCGTCCACGCGGCCGTCGGTCCCCTTGACCCCACCGTGACCCAATGAGCTATGGTGCCGTCGCCCATCAGCAACTACAATTCAGCGCTCTGCATGCCAGCTAACCGAACGGATGAATGGGAGAGACTCACTACTGGGGAGTAGCCTGGATGTCGTTGCGCTCGCTTGGGACCAACCTCATAGCCGGGTTCTGCGCGGCTACCGTGCTGCTCTCCGGGTTCATCTCCGAAGTTTGGCCGCATCTCATCGTGCCCGACCGTAAGATTGCGGTCCCCACGCCGTGGCCTGATCCCGCGGCCCTTGACCTGCCTGTACCCTCGGAAGCCAGCGTCCTGGACGTTGGGCGTCCGGTGATAGCAACTGAAGACCATCCAAGAGCGGACGAGCGAGCAGGCCAGATGATCGAGACGGATACCTGGCTGGAAGTTCCTGCATCGCCCACAGAGGTTATTGCGTTTTACCGTGACGCATTGATCGGGCGGGATGGGTGGCTCGCGGCAGGTGTAGGCGACCGCCGAGATCTCGATCCACGACGACTGCTCGTCTGCCGCAGTAGCCCATCGGCGTGCGTCAGCGTAAATGCTGCCCAGCTCGCAAACGGCAGGACCGAGGTACATCTTAGAGTACCAGGCGATCACGCCCGCACCGTCGGCTACCGAGATGCCGCACCGGAAGACTCGTGGTGGCGTCGACAATCGTCCCCTCGGTGAAGTAGGCCTCTGAAATCGGCCGGGCGCTCGCGCTGACGACCTACCCGTATATGGGAGCCTCAGCCGCCACCCACTTGCTCGCTTTGGCGCCCCACGAGGCACGCAAGCGCCCAGGCGCGCTGGGCCGCAGTGGGGAACGCGAGATAGGCGGCGGTGAGGGCGCCGTCCGCGGCATGGTAGTTGAGGCGCAAGGCGGGCCAGCGCTGGAAGCCGCTGTACTGCCAGCCGGGGCGCACGTCCACCAGCGCGCCGCGGGGAATCGCCAGCCGCGCCACCGCGCGCTCGTAGTCGGCGGCCGAGTGGTAGACGAGCCGCGAGGGGCCGACCAGCGTCTCGGGCTGATACACCCACTCGGGGTAGGGCGTGCGCTCGCCCGCGCGAAGCTGCGCGGCCGTGGGCTGGGCGCGGGTCGGGAACGCCTGACGCGCCTCGGCCGGCCCCGCGAGCAGCGGCGGCGGCGAGACGAGCCGCACCCCGCCGGCCGCGTCGAAGTCCAGGCTGGCGCGGGCCAGCAGGCGCCACGTGGCCCCGCGGCGCCCGTCGAAGTAGCCGCTCGCCTGGCAGCGCGCCGTGCGCTGGGGCGGCGGGTCGTCGCGCGCTGCCGTCGGCCGGAAGGCCACGCCCGGCGGGAGCTGGAACAATCGCCAGGCCGCGCCGCCGAGCAGCAGCGGCAGCGCGACCAGCGCTAGCAGGCCCATCGCGTCCGGCTGGCGCACCGTCTGGCCCAGGATCGCGTACCAGACCACGACCCCGCCCACCGCCACGGCCGCGACGAGCCCTCGCCGCGCCAGCAGCAGTACCCCCAGCAGGCGGTAGGCGGCGTCCTCCACGGCGTCCTCGCCCCCTCGGCGCACCGCGGCCTCTGAACGACTGCTCAGAGCGCCAGCTCCTCCCGGCACGCCGCCAGCAGCGCCAGCGCGCGGTCCACCAGCGCGCGGTGCGCCGGGTCGTTCAGCCAGCGGCTCACCCCCGACGAGTGCGGCAGCGGCAGGTAGCGGCGGCCGTCGCGCTCGACCAGCGTGCCCACCACGTCGTCCAGCCGGCACGGCCCCAGGAAGTGCTCGATCGCCATCTTGCCCACCAGCAGCACGACCGCCGGCTCCAGCAGCCGCAGCTCGGCCTCCAGGAACGGCCGGCACAGCCGCAGCTCGGCCGGCGACGGCCGCCGGTCGCCCTGGCCGCGCGGCGCCGGGCCAGGGAAGCAGCGCGTCAGTGACGAGAGGTAGGCGCGCTCGCGGAAGTAGCCGGGCGGAAAGCCCGCGCGGTCGAACCACTGCTCCAGCACGCGCCCCGCTGGCCCCGCGAAGTGGCGCCGCCGCACGTGCGACCGCACCCCCGGCGCCTGGCCGACCACCAGCACCCGCGCCCGCGTCGGGCCGTGCGCGATCGGCGCCGCCTCGGCCAGCAGCCCGGCGTCCTGGCAGGCCCGGCAGGCCGCGATGCGCTCGCGCAGCGCCGCGATGCTCTCCACGCCGTCCACACGCTCCATGCCCTATGGTTTCACACCAGCCCGCGGCGCGTCCATCGCCCTCCGATGCTCAGTCGGCATAGCGGGCGCTTCCCGCGGCGGGCTACAATCGAGAGAGGCTCCGCCCGGGTCGCGGCCTCACTCTGGCGAGAGGTGCCCCACGCCATGGACGTACAAGTCGCGCAAGGATCGGTGGTCGAGGTGGCCACGCCGCTGCTCGTCGTCAACCTGTTCGAGGACGCCGACGCCCTCGGCGGCGCGACGGCCGCCGTCGACGCGGCCCTGGGCGGGCTGCTCACCCGCCTCCGCGAGTCCGGCGAGCTGCGCGGCAAGCCCGGCGAGGTCGTGGTCGTCCACAACCCCGGCACCCAGGCCCTGCGCGCCGAGCGCGTCGCCGTCGTCGGCCTGGGCGCGCTGGACGCCTTTACCCCCGAGCGCGCGCGCCGCGCCGCCGCGGTCGCCGCGCGCAAGGCCCGCGACCTGCGCGTCAGCAGCTACGCCACGGTCCTACACGGCGCCGGCGCCGGCGGTCTGGAGCCGCAGGGCGCCGCCGAGGCGCTGGCCGAGGGCTCCCTCCTGGCACTCTACGCCTACGACCGCTTCCAGCACGAGCGGGTGGCGGGCGGCCACGAGGTGGAGCGCGCCACGGTCGTCGAGCGCGACCCCGCGCGGCTCGACGCGATCCGCGCCGGCGTCGCCGCCGGCACGGCGATGGCCGAGGCGACGATGACGGCCCGCGATCTGGCGCAGGGCCCCGCCAACGTCGTGACCGCCACCTTCCTGGCGCAGCAGGCGCAGAGCGTCGCCGAGCGGATGGGCTTCGACTGCCAGGTGTTCGGTCTGGACCAGATCCGCGAGATGCGGATGAACGGGCTGCTGGCGGTGAACCAGGGCAGCGCCAACCCGCCGAGCTTCGTCGTCATGCGCTACACCGCGCCCGCCGCCGAGAAGACGCTGGCCGTGGTCGGCAAGGGCATCACCTTCGACAGCGGCGGCATCTCCATCAAGCCCGCCGAGAACATGCACCACATGCGCCACGACAAGTCGGGCGCGGCGGCGGTCGTCGGCTTCATGCAAGCGGCCGCGGCGCTCCAGCTGCCGGTGAACGTGCTCGGCATCTTCGCCGCCACCGACAACATGCCCAGCGGCTCGGCCTATCGCCCCGGCGACGTGATCCAGCCCCGCGGCGGCACCACCGTCGAGATCATCAACACCGACGCCGAGGGGCGGGTGATCCTGTCCGACGCGCTCTGCTACGCCGCCGAGCAGGCGCCCGACGCGATCGTCGACCTCGCCACGCTGACCGGCGCCTGCGTGATCGCGCTCGGCCACCACGCCAGCGGGCTGTTCGGCAACGACGAGGACCTGATCGAGACGATGCTGGCCGCCGGCAACCTGTCGGGCGAGCGGGTATGGCCGCTCCCCCTGTTTCCCGAGTACGACGAGCAGATCAAGAGCAGCATCGCCGACATCAAGAACACCGGGGGGCGCCCGGCCGGCGCCATCACCGCGGCGTGGTTCCTGGCGCACTTCGTAAAGGGCCGTCCGTGGCTGCACCTCGACATCGCCGGCACGGCCTGGACGGAGGGCGCCTGGGGCGAGCTGCCGCCCTACCTGGCCAAGGACACCGCCACCGGCGTTGGCGTGCGCCTGCTCGTCCACTTCGCGCGCCTCTGGGCCGCGAGCTAGACAGCGGGCGCCGGTGAGCGTGCAGATCTGTCCGCGACGCCCATACGCGCCTACCCGCGCCCTCCGCTTGCTCGCCAGGCACGCGGCGCGAAAACCTCGCGCCGGCGAGCCCGTGGCCCTCCGTGGCCGAGTGCTAACCGATTTTTGAGACGTACTGGGCCGCCTTCGCGCGCTTGCTGAGCGCGTCGCCGGCGCTCGTCGCCGCCTGGGTGGCGCTCGCGCTGGCCTTCGCTGCCGCCAGCACCTGGCTGCTGCAGCGCCTGCTGCCGCGCGCCGCCACCGACAACCCCGTGCGCCGCGTGGCCCAGAACTCCGCCTTCCCCATGGCGACCGCGCTCGGCAACAAGGGGCTCGACCTCGCCTTCGCCATCGTCATGCTGCGCGTGCTCGGCCCGGCCGACGCGGGCGCCTACGCCTGGGTCGGCGTGGTCGTCGGCTACCTCGACATCCTGCTCGGCTTCGGCATGAACACCTGGCTCACGCGCGAGGTGGCCCGCCAGCCCGAGCGCCTCGCGCGCGAGCTGGGCCGCGTGCTTGGCGCGCGGGCGCTGTTCTGGCTCGGCGTGGTGCTCGCCACCCTAGTGCTCGCCGGGCCGCTCGCCGGCCCCCTCGACGTAACGCCACCCAAGGCGCTGGCGCTGCTGCTGCTCGCCCTCGCCATGGCGCCGGCCGGGCTGTCGGCCGCGCTCACCGCCGTCTTCCAGGCCCGCGAGCGCATGGAGTACCCCGCCGCCGTCACCGTCGTGACCACGGTGCTCAAAGTCGCCCTCGGCCTGCTGGCGCTCGGCCTGGGCTATGGCTTCGTGGGCCTGGCCGCCGTCGCGCTCGCCGTCAACGTGCTCACGCTCGGCGCCCTCGCCACGCTGTTCGTCGATCTGGTCGGCTGGCCGCGGCTGCGGCTCGCGCCGCGCGCGGGGCTCGCCCTGGTGGGCGACGCCTATCCCTTCATGATGAACAACCTGCTCGCCAGCCTGTTCTTCCGCCTGGACAGCCTCCTCCTGCCGCCCCTCGCCGGCGACGTCGCGCTCGGCTGGTACAGCGCGGCCTACCGCGTGGTCGACGGCTTCAACCTCATCCCCGCCAACTTCACGCTCGCGCTCTTCCCGCTGCTCGCCCGTCAGGGCCAGACCGACCGCACGGCGCTCGCGCGCGTGTATCGCCGCGCCCTCAAGGTACTGCTCCTGCTCGGCATGCCGATCGCCGTCGGCACCGCGGTGTTGGCCGAGCCGCTGGTCCTGTTCTTCGCTGGCCCCGCCTACGTGCCGCAGGCCGCCTGGGCGCTGCGCGTGCTGATTTGGTTCCTGCCGTTCAGCTTCGTGAACGGCGTGACCCAGTACGTGCTGATCGCCGTCGACCGCCAGCGCTTCCTGACGATCGCCTTTCTCGTGGCCACGGCGTTCAACCTCGTCGCTAACCTCCTGCTGATCCCCCGCACCAGCTACCTCGGCGCGGCGCTCGTCACCGTGCTCTCCGAGGTCGTGCTGCTCGGGCCGTTCTGGTGGGCGGTCACGCGCAGCCTGCCGCCCATCTCCCTGTGGCGCTTGGTCTGGCGCCCGGCCCTCGCGGCGGCGGGCATGGCGGCGGCCGTCGCGCCGCTGGCCGCCTGGAGCTGGCTACTCAGCATACCTGTCGGCGCCGCAGTGTACGCGGGCCTGCTCGCCGCGCTGGGCGGCTTCGATGCCGACGACCGCGCCCTCTGGTATCGGCTCCGCGGGGTCCAGGCATAGCCACTGCGTCACAATACCGCTGCCCGCAAGCCAATTCGCCCGGGCGGCTGTAACGTTCACGAGGGGCATCCGTTTGCTGTGTTGTAGAGGATTGGGCCTATTGGCTCAGGAGACTGCCATGCTGCCGCGACTCTGGCTCTCCGCCCGCCAGCTCCGCGTGAGCTGCGCGCTCGCGCTGCTCGCCACGCTGGCCACGCCGTCGCTCCTCGTGCCGGCGGCCTCGGGCTGGACGACTGCCGGGGGAGTTCCCGCCGTGCTCGCCCAGGACGCGGTGACCGACCAGGCGACCCTGGAGACACGCCAGCCCGAGGTGCAGTGGTCGCCGGGCGGCAGCGATGCCTGGCAGTCCGTGCCGGCCCGGCAAACCGTGGCGGCTGGCGACCGCGTCCGGACCGGTTCGGGGGCCAGCGCGCGGCTCATCTACTTCGAGGGTACGGTGACCGAGATCGGCGCCGACACGGGCCTGCTGGTCCAGCGGCTAGAGCACAGCCCCGACGGCAACATCGTCACCCGGCTCTTCCAGTCGGCCGGCACCACCGTGAACCGCGTGGTACACCTGGCTGATCCTGCCGCCAGCTTCGAGATCGAAACGCCCGCGGCCACCGCGTTCGTGCGCGGCACCACCCCTCAGGTCCAGGTGGGGTTCGACGGCACGACGCGCGTCTCGAACGTGCCGGACAATACGGGCGGCACGGTGCGCGTACAGGGGAAGGACGCGGGCGCGACCGAGGTAATCCTCCAGCCGGGCGAGGAGACTTTCGTCCAGCCCGGGCAACCGCCCTCGTCGCCAACCCCAATAAGCGGGCAGCAGAGCCAGCAGCCGGCCAACCCAGAGACCCAGCAGGCCCAGCAACAACAGCAGCAAGTGCTCCAGATGCAGCAGGCGTCGGCGATGATGGCCGGCCAGGGCATCGCGGCCAGCTTTGCAGCGGCGCAGGCCGGCTTCGCGAACGCGGTCGCCGCCCAGCAGCTTCAGAATCAACTGCTCAACCAGCTCACTAGCGTGCCGAGCTTCAACTTCTCGAACTTCCCCGTGGCGACCGGCACCGGGCGCTCGCGCTAGGCTGGCTCCCCGGGGTGGGAAAGACCTTCGACCCCGAGGCCACACGCTTAGTGCGCCAGGCTCGGCGCGGGGGCAGGTAAGTTGCCCGCGGCAGTGCGGAGAAAATCGAGGAACCGCGCGGTCATCGGCGAGAAGTACTTGTGCGGCCGATAGACGAGCACAAACTCGTGGGCCAGGCCGGCGGTCGGCACCCGCACCTCGCGTAGCAGCCCCAACCCCAGCTCCTGGGCTACCTCGCAGCGGAACAGCACGGCCAGCCCCATGCCCGCCTGCACCGCGCGCTTGATCGCCTCGGCCTGCTCCAGTTCCAGCACCACCTGCCAGCCCCGCGCCTCGTCGGCCATCTGCCGCTCTAGCTGCGCCCGCGCCGCGGCCCCGGGCGGCCCCAGCACGAACGGCTGGCCGCGCACCTCCGCCCACGACACCGCGGCATGGCTGGCGAGCGGGTGGTCCGGATGAGCCACCATTACCAGCTCCTCGCGCCGCAACGGCTCGGCCGCCAGCCCCTCGGGCAGCGGCCCCGCCTCGACGAGCGCGAAGTCGTGTTGCCCCGCCAGCGTCTCGTCGCGCAGCGTTGGCGCGGGCGCCACCCGCAACACCAGATCGGCGCGCGAGTTGCGCTGCTTGAAGCGGCTGATCAACTGCGGCAGCACGTAGCTGCCGACGGTGGGCGTGGCGCCGATGGCGATACGCCCCGTCTGCGCGTCGCGCAGCTCGCTGATCAGCGCGCGCACCTGCTCCGTCTCGTGCAGCACGCTACGCGCGTAGCGATAAACGGCCTCGCCCGCCTCGGTGGGCAGGCTGCGGCGTCCCTCGCGGTAGAGCAGGCGGGTGCCGAAGAATTGCTCCAGGCTGCGCATGTGGACGCTGAGGGCGGGCTGGGTCGTGAACAGGTGCTCGGCCGCGAGCGTGAAGCTTTGCCGCTCGACCACTTCACAGAGCACGCGCAGCTTGTACAGCGTTATCGGCGCCTCGTCCATAAGCTGATTGTAGCGACTAGCTAGCAGCCGCGCTATTGGCTTTATGGCAAAGTGCAGGCTACCATTCAGTGACGGCCGAGAACAGGGGAGAGCATGGCCCGCATTCCCTTCCGCGACCGATTACAGCGCGCGCCGCTGCTCGCCGACGGCGCGCTCGGCACGCTGCTGTACGAGCGCGGCGTGCCCTACGAACGCGGCTTCGACGAGCTGAACGTCACCCAGCCCACCCTCATCGAGCGCCTGCACCGCGAGTATCTGGCCGCGGGTGCCGAGCTGATCGAGTCGAACACCTTCGGCGCGAACCGTCTGCGCCTGGCAGTATACGGCCAGGAGGCGCGCGCCGCCGAGCTGAACGCCAAAGGCGTGCGCCTGGCCGCCGCCGCCCGCGCCGAAGTCGCGCCCCAGGCCTACGTGGCCGGCGCGATAGGCCCGGTCGGTCAGCCGCTGGAGCCAGTCGGCGCCATCGGCCTGAGCGACGCCCGCGCCGCCTTCGCCGCGCAGGCCGCGGCGCTCGCCGAGGCGGGCGCCGACGTGCTGCTGCTCGAGACGTTCTCGGACCTGCGCGAGCTGCGCGAGGCGATCATCGCCGCCCGCGCCGTCTGCGACCTGCCCCTCGTCGCGCAGATGAGCTTCACCGCCGACGGCCGCACGCCCACCGGCGAGAGCCCCGAGGAGGTGGCGCGCACGCTGGAGGCGCTGGGGGTGGATGTGCTGGGCGTGAACTGCGGCGTGGGGCCGCAGGTAGCGCTGGACGTGCTCGGCGGCATGGCGGCCGTAGCTCGCACGCCCCTGGTCGCGCAGCCCAACGCCGGCTTCCCGGGACGCGTCGGCGGACGCATCTTCTACCTGTCCACGCCGCAGTACTTGGCCGACTACGCGAAGCGTTTCGTCGCAGCGGGCGCGCGGCTCATCGGCGGGTGCTGTGGCACAACGCCTGAGCACACGCGGGCGATGAGCGCGGCGCTGGCCACCGAGCGCGCCCGGCCGCGCGTCGTCGTGCCGGCCCCGCCCACGCCGAGCCGAGCGTCCGGCGCTTTAGCGGCGCGGCCCGAGCCGACCCCTTTGCAGCGGCGGCTAGCCTCAGGCCCATTTGTGCTCGCCGCCGAGCTAGAGCCCCCGGCCGGCCAGTCCCTCGCCGATCTCCTGGCCACCGCCGACGCGCTCGTAGCGGCCGGCGTCGACTGCGTGAACGTGCCAGACCCGCCTTCGCCACGCGGCCGGCTCAGCAGCCTGGCGCTGGCCGTCCACCTGCGCGCGCAGCGGACGCTCGACGTGCTGCTGCACTGCACGACGCGCGACCGCAACCTGCTGGCGCTCCAGGCCGACCTGCTCGGCGCGCACGCGCTCGGCATCCGCGACGTGCTGGCGACGACCGGCGACCCACTGCGCATCGGCACTTATCCTCACGCGGCCGGTGTCTGGGATGTGGACGCTGCGGGGTTGATCGAGATCCTGGCGCGCATGAACCGCGGCGAGGACTGGGCGGGCTCGCCGCTGGCCGAGCCGACCGCCTTCCATGTCGGCTGCACGGTCGCGGTCACCGGCGATCCGGCCGCGGCGCGCGAGCAGCTCCAGCGCAAGCTGGAGGCCGGCGCGCAGTTCGTGCTGGCGCCGCCGCTGTTCGCCGTGGACCAGCTCGACGCCCTGCTGCGGGATCTCGGTCCACTCGCCGTGCCGCTGGTCGTCGGCGTGCTGCCGCTGGAGAGCAGTCGCCACGCCGAATTTCTGCACAACGAGGTGCCGGGGATGCTGGTGCCCGACGCGGTGCGCGACCGGCTGCGCCGTGCGGGTACGCGCGCGGCGGCCGAGGGCAGGCGCCTCGCCGCCGCGCTGCTGGCGGCCGCCCACGAGCGCGTCGCCGGCGCCTACCTCGTGCCGCCCAACGGCCGCGCGGAGAGCCTTGTCGAGCTGCTACGCCAGGCCGGCGTAGCCTCGGCAGAGACGCAGTCCAGCTAGACAAGTGCGCGGCAGTACGGCGACGTGCTCCCCTGCGCACGGCCTTGGCTCCTGCCGTCAGTCGAGTCGAGCCGCCGCGAATAGCTCGCCGACGACGAAGTGGAAGCCGGGTAGCTCGTCGCCGAAGTCGACGAGGTCGGTTCCCCGGAGCCGCACCGCCGCGGTGTTGGGACGATAGACGAGAATCGACTCGTCATCCGGATCGAGCAGGAGCGCCAGCGCCACGCCGTTCGCCACGTACCACTCGCAGTCGTCGCGTAGCTGCCGGCGGCTCTGCTCTGGCGACGCGATCTCCACGGCAACGAGCGGCGGCTCGCGCAGCGGCCCGCCGGCCCGCTCCGAGGCATCACGTGGAATACGCCCCCATAAGCAGACTACCACGTCAGGAACGTGGACCGCGCCCCCAAAGATGGTACGCAGCTCAGGCGCCGAGACAGCTAGCTTACGCGGCAGCGCGGCCGCGTCTATCCATTGGCACAGGATCTTCTGCAGGAAGCTGTGCGGTATCTCCGGCGACACTTTCTGTCGCACCGCCCCCGCGACGTATTCGAGCGCCGGCTTCTGCTCCGGTAGCTCTAGGAACTGTTCGAGGGTCAGCGCTTGCCCGGTGCTTGCCATCACGAGCCTCCTGGCCATCGAGCCATACACATCTTACCGTTGCCGCGCAGCGTGGGGCTGCGCCGTGCGGCCCAAGCCGTCTGACAGGTGCGAATTGTGCCCCGAAGATGGGGGCAGCGGCGCAACCCCTGAGTGCCGCGCTACCGTTTGCTACACTCCTCACAGAGCATGCGGAGGCGGTGCCCTATGAGACGTCCTGGCTTGTCCCCCCTGATCGCCGTCCTCTTGCTGGCCGCGTGTACGCCCGGCCCGGCCGGGTCCGCCCTAGACGGCAGGCAGCCAGCCAGCGCACCGCCCGCCGCCGCGGGTCCGTCGAACGCGGCACACGCTGCGGCATCGGCCGCAGCGTCGCCCCAAGCATTCGGCGCGCTCGTGCCCACGTCCCTGGAGATCCCGCCGGGCACCCACGCCGCGCCGTTCGATCAACCTCGCAACCTGAACCTGCCCGCCGGCTTCCGCGCCCAGCTCTTCGCCTCGGGGCTGACCAACCCCCGCATGATGGCCTTCGACGACAACGGCGTGCTGCACGTCACCCAGACCAGCGACGGCTCGGTGGTAGCGCTGCCGGACCGCGACGGCGACGGCGTGGCCGACGCGGTCGTCACCGTTCACACGGGTCTGAACCGGCCGCACGGCCTGGCGTTCCGCGACGGCTGGTTGTACGTGGCCGACACCGATGGCGTCGTGCGGCTGCGCGGCACGGCCGACGACCTGGCGCGGCCGCAGCGGGAGAGCGTGGTCGAAGGAATTCCCAGCGGCGCTGGCCACTTCACGCGCACGCTAGGCTTCGGGCCAGACGGCGGCATGTACGTCTCAGTGGGCTCGAGCTGCAACGTCTGCCTCGAACGCGACCCGCGCCGCGCCGCCATCCTGCGCTACGAGCCCGATGGTAGCGGCGAGCAGATTTTTGCCAAAGGCCTGCGCAACGCCGTCGGTTTCACCTGGCGCCCCGGCACCGACGAGCTGTGGGCCACCAACAATGGCCGCGACTACCTGGGCGACGACGTGCCGCCCGAGACGCTGAACCTGGTACGCGAGGGCGACGACTTCGGCTGGCCGCGCTGCCACGCCGGCCGCATCGTCGATCCGGAGTTCGGCGGCCCCGGCGCCTGCGACGGCGTGGCTGCGCCCCGCGCCGAGATGCAGGCTCATGCCGCCCCGCTCGGCCTGGCGTTCTACCCAGACGCCAACGACGTCGTCGTCGCGCTCCACGGCTCGTGGAACCGCTCGGTGCCCGTGCCACCGCACCTCGCACACATCCTGCTCCATCCCGACGGCAACGCGGAGGTGGAGAACTTCGCCACCGGCTGGCAGCTGGGCATCAGCAGCGACACGCGCTGGGGACGCGTCGCCGGCGTCGTCGTGGGCCCCGACGGCAGCCTCTACGTCTCCGACGACACCGCCGGCGCGATCTACCGCTTCAGCCGCTGACCGCACCCCCAACCTGCGACGCGGAATGTTGCGAGCCGCGCTCTCCCCATCGGGAGCGGGGGCATACCGGCTCCGCCCTGCCCCCCCTTCCTTCGAAGGGAAGGGGGGGCAGGGCGGGTTAGGTTCCCCGGAGTGATCCGGGCCCGCCGCCGGCGCGTTATCATGGGCGACAACAGCAACCGGGAGGGAGCGCGATGGCCAGACGGCGGCTGGTGGTGCTGGGTAGCGCGGCGGTCCTGCTGGTGGCGTCGAGCGTGGCGGTGCGCGCGGCGACGATGGCGCCGCTGCGTACGAGCGACGTGCCCGCGCTCGAAAGCTTCGACCCGGTGCGGCTGGGCACTTTGGAGCAGGAAGCCTGGGCCGCCTACTACTACCGTGAGTGGGCGCGGCTGCTCCAGCTCATGCTAGACATGATCCAGGGCCAGTTCGGGCTCTCGCCGGCGCAAGCGCTCCAGGCCGCCTACTTCACCACACACGCGCAGGTCGTCTGGGCCGATCGCGGCGCCGCGGGCGGCGAGGCCGAGGAGCTGATGCGCCAGTTCTACACGATGGTGCGCGAGCCGGCGGGCGGCCGCTACGATCCGGACCGCGCGGCCGCGCTGGAAGTGAACTGGTGGGCTATCCACCGCAACCGCGACCAATATCCCGACCACTCGGCACTCGCACAGGCGTTGGCCGATCTGTACGCCGAGGTGTACGGCCTGCCCGCCGAGGCGGCGCTGCCCGCCGGCGAGCACCGCGCCCAGGCGATGGACCTCTCCGACCAGTGGATTCGCGAGGGCAAGCTGCGGGACAGCCCGCTCCTCGCCGCGATCCGTGCGGAGCTGGTGACGTCCTACCAGGCGCTGCACGATGCGCTCGTCGCGCGCGGCGGCGCGCCCTAGTCTGCCTCACCGGCAGGGTAGGTCCGGCTGCGTCAGACTTCCAGCACCCGCCTCACGCGCCCGGAGGCGCCGCTAGGCTTGGTCCGGGATCTTGTGCTCGCCCACGTCGCCACGCAGGATCTGGATCGCGTGCGGCAGGAGGGGCGCCAGCACCTCGACGATCTCCGCGCACGCCTTGGGGCTGCCGGGCAGGTTGACGATCAGCGATTCCTGTCGCACACCTGCCACCGCCCGCGACAGGTACGCCATCGGGGCTTTCTTCGCGCTCTCGGCCCGCATCACCTCGGCCAGGCCCGGCACCTCGTAGTCGAGCACCGGCAGCGTCGCCTGTGGTGTGCGGTCGCGCGGGCTGAGGCCCGTCCCGCCGGTCGTCAGTACCAGGTCGAGGTGGAGATCGTCTACCAGGTGGATAAGCGTCTGGCTGATGATGTCCTGCTCGTCGGGCACGATCTCGTAGTGCCGTAGCGTGCCGCCGAAGCGGTGCAGGTTGTCCTTGATCGCCTGGCCGCTCAGGTCGTCGCGCTCGCCGCGCGACGCGGTGTCGCTGATCGTCACGATGCCCACGCCGATGTAGGGGCGCTCCTGGGCGACCGCCTCGGGCGACGTGTGGTGGGGCTGGTTGCCGCCGTGGCCGTGGTGCGCGTGGTGGCCCTCAGGGTGCATCCTCGCCCTCCCGCCGGTACTCGCCGCTCTTTCCACCGGCCTTGTGTACGAGCCGTACCGCCTCGATGGTCATGCCCCGATCTACCGCCTTGCACATGTCGTAGATGGTCAGCGCCGCCACGCTCACCGCCGTCAGCGCCTCCATCTCGACGCCCGTCCGCCCCACGATGCGCGCCGTCGCCTCGATGTCCAGCGCGGCGTCGGCCTCGTCTGGGGTCACGTCCACGTCCACCGAGGTGATCGGGAGCGGATGGCAGAGGGGGATCAGCTCGCCGGTCCGCTTGGCGGCCATGATGCCCGCCAGCCGAGCCACCGCGATCACGTCGCCCTTCGCCACCCCGCCGCGCAACACCAGCGCCAGTGTCGCCGGCTGCATCCGCACGCGCCCGCGCGCCGTCGCCACGCGGGCCGTCTCCGCCTTCGCGCCCACGTCCACCATGCGCGCGCGGCCCTGCTCGTCCAAGTGCGAAAGCGTCATCAGCCCTCCGGACCCCCTCCCCCAACCCCCTCCCCCCACAGGGGGTGGGGGCTCCCGGCGGCGCCGGCCGCCCCGGCGCCATCCCCCTTCCCTTCAGGGAGGGGGCCGGGGGGTAGGTCCTCCCCGGCGTCCTCCCCCTGCCCTTCAGGGAGGGGGGCCGGGGGGATAGGTCCTCCCCGGCGTCTCCCCCCTTTCCCCTATGGGGGAGAGGGGGGCAGGGGGGAGAGGGGTCACTCGCAGCACTCGTCGGCCGCGCCGGCGCTTGCTGCGAGCGGCGGCGCGGCGACCGGCTCCTCGGCGGCCGTCGCATCTAACAGTTCCACGCCGATCGGGTCGCCGGGCTCCACACGCGCAGTCTGCTCGGGAATCACGATGAAGCAATTCGCCCGCACCATTGCCGTCATGATGCCCGCGCCCGCCGGGCCGGCCGGCCGCACCCGGTAGGCGTCGCCGTCGCGGTAGACGTAGCCGCGCACGAACGAGCGCCGCCCGCCGCGGTTGTCGAGCGCCACGTCGGCCACGGCCTGCATCGTCGGGTGGCGGAGCGCCTGCCGCCCCTGCATCTTCAGGATGGCGGGGCGCACGAACTCCTCGAACGCTACCATCGACGCCGCGGGGTTGCCGGGCAAACCGAACATCGGCACGGCGCCCAGGTGGCCGAAGGCGAGCGGCCGCGCCGGCTTCATGTTCACCCGCCAGAAGTCGATGTGCCCCAGCTTGTCGAGCACGACCTTCACCACGTCGTAGTCGCCCATCGACACGCCCGCCGACGTGACCAGGAGGTCGGCCGTCATGCCCTCGCGCACCTTCGCTTCCAGCTCGGCGATGGTGTCGCGCGCCACGCCGAGCGAGAGCGGCTCGCCGCCGCACCAGCGCACCTGCGCCATGATGCTGTACAGGTTGACGTTGCGAATCTTGCCGGGCGTCACCGGCTCGTCCACGTCCACCAGCTCGTCGCCTGTCGTCAGCACCGCCACGCGCGGGCGCCGCACCACCTGCACGTGGCGCCGGCCGAGCATCGCCAGCATGCCCACCTCCGCCGGCCGCACCAGCGTGCCACGCGGCAGGATCAGGTCGCCGGCCCGCACGTCCTCGCCCGCCCACCGCACGTCGCGGCCGGCGCTGGCCGCCACGCGCACGCACACCACGTCCTCGCCGCCTTGCACGGCCTCCCCGCGCTCCGTGTCCTCGACGCGCACGATCGCGTCGGCGCCCGGCGGCATCGGCGCGCCGGTCATGATGCGGATCGCCTCGCCGCGATGCACGACCGTGTCCGGCACCCGCCCGGCCGGCAGGTCGCCCACCACGCGCAGCACCGCCGGCCGCTCGCGGCTGGCCCCGGCCGTGTCGGCGGCGATCAGCGCATAGCCGTCCATCGCCGAGTTGTCGAACGGCGGCACGTCGATGTCGGCGTACACATCTTCGGCCAGCACGCGGCCCAGCGCCTCGTCGAGCACGACGGTTTCGGGCGACAGCACGGGGATGCGCGCGAGGATCGCCGCCAGGGCCTCGTCGACGCCCAGCAGCCGGTCGGTCGTCGGGGGATCGTGCACGTTCATCGCCTAAGTGTACCGCGCGGGCCGGTCGCCTACGCGACGCCGGCCCGCAGCTCCTCGGTGACGAGCCGAAAGTCGAGGCCGGGGTAGCCCATGAACCGCGCCAGCTCGTCCACCGGGTACTTCTGGCCCTCGCGCCACAGGTCGCGCAGGAAGCGGCCCGCCCGCGGCACGCGGAACCACTCCTCGTCGTACTCGCGCTGGAGATACTGCCGCAGTTGCGCCTCGAACACCTCCGCCCGCAGCCGAATCGCGGCGTACAGGCCCGGCTCCACGTCGGCCAGGAACGGCTCGGGCGCGTGCTCGACGCCCAGCGTGCGCGTGAACAGCTCGGCGTACGACTGCGCCAGCGCCTCGTAGTCGTCGCCGGCGTGCAGCGCCCGCGCGTAGAGCAGCATGGTCGCCTGGCGTCGCAGCCCGTAGAGGCGCTCGAACTGGGCCAGGCGCAGATAGTCGGCCGGATGCGCGACGTCGAGCGCCGGGCGCACCCAGCTCGGCTCCATGAGCAAGTGCTCGAACAGATAGCCGTAGCCCTCAGTGACCGAGTAGTCGCCCAGCCAGCGGTCGGGAAAGGCCAGCGTGCGGTCCACGTTGGCGTAGTGCTCGGCGTGCCCGGCCTGGTGGAACAGCGCGCGGTAGTCGAGCCGCCCGCCCGTCGGCTGCAGCACCAGGCGCACGTCGCGCGGCACGTCCAGGCGAGCACAGAACGCGCGCGGTATCTTCAGCGCTCGCGCCTCCACGTCCACCGAGACGTTGGTCGCCTGCTCGATGTCCAGCCCGAGGCCGCGCAGCGCGCGGTAGAGCGTGAACAGCATCGTCTTCGCGGGGAAGTACGGGTCGAGCGCGCGCGCGCGGAACAGCCAGGCCAGGTCGCACTGCGCGGCGTCGGCTGGCGCCAGCTCGATCGTGCCCAGCAGCTCCTCCAGCGCGCCGAAGTAGGCGGTATCGGTCGCGGCTAGGAAGCGCTCGCCCGCCTCGACGAGGTCGGCGTAGCGCAGATCGCGCAGCTCGTCATACAGCGCGACGTAGCTGCTGCTGCCGATGCCGCCGAGCGCCTCCAGCACTGTCCGGTGGCGCTCCTCGTGGAGCGGGTTGAGCGCCGCCGTCGCCGCGCGGTGCCGCGCAGCGAGGTCGTGGCGGCGATGGGCATCCGGCTCATTGGCCAGCACGACCGGCGCCAGGCGGTAGGGTAGCTCGCGGTCGTCCCACACCACGCGCGCGGCGGCCTCAGCCGCGGCTAGTCGCTCGTCCAGCGCTCGCGTCTTCTCGGCCAGGTAGCCCGTGGCGACGAAGTCGAGCAGGTAGCGCTTCGGGCGCGGCTCCAGCTCGGCTTCCAGCAGCTCGCCGTACGCGTCGGGATGGAACAGGTACTCGAAATCGGCGAACAGCGACTCGAAGTCGAGCGTCGCCTTCAGGCCAGCATAGTGGAGGTAGCGCTCGCGCTCGGCGGCGCGACAGAACGTCTCCGCGTCGCGCTCGAAAACGGCAATGTCGAGCACGCTATACTCCTCAAGAGACGTTCAAATCTGGCCTGCGTTATAGGCGGAAACTCGCGAAATTATATCACGCGCCCGGGCGACGGCCCTCACCCGGCCTCGCTCCGCTCGGCCGGCCTCTCCCAGGGGGAGAGGCAACGAGATGGAGCGTCCGTCCTGCCCCCTCTCCCCCCGGGGAAAGGGCAAGGGTGAGAGCGCGTCGTACTCCCTCTCCCCCTGGGAGAGGGCTGGGGTGAGGGTAGTCGTCCTCCCCCTCTCCTACGGGAGAGGGGGGCAGGGGGGTGAGGTCCCGTCCCGCCCCCTCGCCCCCTGGGCGAGGGGGCGGGGTGCGGGCAGTCCGGGCCACGCGTCACAGCGGCAGCGGGAGGAAGCATGGAGCCGGTCGACGTCTGCATCATCGGCGCGGGACCCGGCGGCTACGTCGCGGCGATTCGCGCGGCGCAGCTCGGGCTGAAAGCCGCCGTCGTCGAGCGCGACGAGCTGGGCGGCGTCTGCCTGAACCGCGGCTGTATCCCCACCAAGGCGCTGCTCCGCACGGCCGAGCTGCTGACGGCCTTCCAGCGCGCCGCTGACTTCGGCATCCACGCCGAGAACGTGCGCCTCGACTACCCGGCGGCCGTGCGCTACCGCGATGGCGTGGTGCGCAACCTGCGCCAGGGCGTCGGCGGGCTGCTCAAGAGCCAGGGCGTGCAGGTCCTGAACGGACAGGGCCGCCTGGCGGGACCCGGGCGCGTCACGGTGAGCACCAACGGGTCGAGCGAGACGGTCGAGGCGCGCAACGTCGTCGTCGCCACCGGCTCGAAGCCGGCGATCCCGCCCATCCCCGGCGCCGACAACCGCGAGCTGGTCATCACCAGCGACGACGCGCTGGCGCTCAAGGAGCTGCCGCGTAGCGTGGTCGTGATCGGCGGCGGCGCGGTGGGCGCCGAGTGGGCCGACATCTTCCACGCCTTCGGCTGTGAGACGACGATCCTGGAGATGATGCCCACGCTCCTGCCGCTGGAGGACGAGGAGATCGGCAAGCAGCTTGCCCGCCTGTTCACGAAGCGCGGTATCACGGTGCTGACGGGCGCGAAGGTGCTCGCCATTGAGGCCGGCGAGGGCGGCGCCGTCGTGCGCTACCAGGGCGCCGACGGCCAGGAGGCGACCGTCAGCGGCGAGCGCGTGCTGATGGGCGTGGGCCGCGCGCCGCTCACCGCCGACCTGGGCCTAGAGGCCGCGGGCGTGCAGCTTGACCGCGGTTGGCTGCCCGTGGACGACGCGCTGCAGACGAACGTGCCCGGCATCTACGCTATCGGCGACGTGACCCGCCATCAGCTGCTCGCGCACGTCGCGTCGCACCAGGGCATCGTGGCCGTCGAGCGCATGGCCGGCCACTACCGCCGCATCAACTACGAGCAGGTGCCCGCCTGCACGTTCACCCACCCCGAGGTGGCGTCGGTGGGGCTCACCGAGGCGGCGGCGCGCGAGCGCGGCCATCAGGTACAGGTCGGCAAGTTCCCCTTCGCGGCGCTCGGCCGCGCGCAGACTTACGGCGACACCGAGGGCTTCGTGAAGGTGGTGGCCGACGAGCGCTACGGCGAGATCCTCGGCGTCCACATCATCGGCGCGGTGGCCAGCGACATGATCGCCGAGGCGACGATGGCGATGCACCTGGAGGCGACGGTCGAGGACCTGGCCGACACGATCCACGCCCACCCGACCTGGCCCGAGGCGACCGCCGAGGCGGCGCTCGCCACCCGCGGCCTGGCGCTCCACCTCCTCAAGCCGCGCGAGCGCCGCGCCGGTGCGGTCACGTAGCCCCCTTCGCTAGCTGCGCGCCGGGGACGGGTGGATGATCGACCCAGCCGAGCGAGTAGAGGGTTGCCACCGCCGCGGAGAGCGCGACGCGCAGCCCCCCAACGCCGACGCGCCGTGTCGCTGGGCGTGGCTCGGGCGCGTGGCGTACGGCACCGCGCTAGCGCGGCAGCGGGCGCTGCTGGAGGCACGCGCGGCGGGCGCGATCCCCGACTCGCTCCTGCTGCTGGAGCACCCGCCGGTGCTTACGCTCGGCCGTCGCGGCAGCCGCGACGACGTGCTGGTATCCGAGGCCGAGCTGGCGGCGCGCGGCATCGCCGTCTACGAGACGAACCGCGGCGGCCTCGTCACGTACCACGGGCCGGGACAGCTCGTGGCGTATCCCATCGCCGATATACGTTCGCTAACGGGCGGCGACGTGGTACGCTACGTGTGGGGCTTGGAGGAAAGCGTCATCCGCGTGCTCGCGGACCTCGGCATCGTGGCGGGCCGAGACCCGCGGCATCGCGGCGTGTGGGTCGGCAACGCGAAGATCGCGGCGCTGGGCGTGGCGATCTCGCGTGGCGTTACCATGCACGGCATCGCGCTCAACCTCCAGCCGGACCTGGACCACTTCGGGCTGATTCATCCGTGCGGCATCCACGATCGTGGGGTGACCTCGGTCGCCGCCGTGCTCGGACACCCGCTGGACCAGGCGGCCGTCGCTACCGCGCTGGCCCAGGCGTTCGGCTCGGTCTTTGGCCGGCGCATGGTGTATGATCCAGCGGCTCTCGAGAGTGTGCCGCTCTCGAATCCCGTGAGCGATTCCTAAGCAATCGCGGCTAACCGCGTGGACCAATTGGGAAGGGGAGGAAGCCTGGCATGGGGTGGGTGCGACTCGTACTGGTCCTCGGATTACTGGTGGGCCTGCCGGCGGCGCGCGCGTCGGGGCAAGAGCAGTCGCCGCCGGGCGGGGCGAATCCAGCGGCCGCGCCGCGGCTGGACGGCAGCCCGCCCCCCGCTGCCCCCGCAGCTGACGATAGCCCGGGCTGGGTGGCCACGGTCCGCGCCGCCGAGCTGTGGTCAGACTCGGATGGCGGCACGAGCTTCGGGCAGGTGCCGCAGTGGAGCTACTTCCAGCTCACCGGGCGCGACGCCAACGGCCGCATCTACGTCCTGAACCCACGCACCGAAAACTACGCCTGGATCGAGGCCGACGCGGTCGGCCCGGTGCCCGCTCCGACCGATGATTCGTACCTGCGCGACCCGGACCCGGCGCCCGCGGCAACGGCGGACACGCCCCCCGACACGGCGAGCGCCCCCGACGCGTCGACCGCTCAGTGGGTCGCCAACTTCCGACCGGCCGACCTCTGGTCGGACTCGGACGGCGGCACCGACTTCGGCGTCGCGCGCCAGTGGAGCTATTTCGCGCTCACGGGCCAAGCCGAGAACGACCGCCTGTACGTGTTCAATCCCCGGACCCAGAACTACGCTTGGATCGACGCGGATGCTGTCGGACCGACCGGCGCGCCGCCCGATTGGTACCTGCGCCAGCCGGAGCTGCTCTACAGCGTTCAGAAGCCCGGCCGCATCGTCGGTGGCTACAACGTGCGCAGCTGGCCGAGCGTGCGCGACGACACCCGCCTGCGGCAGCTTGGGCACAACGCGCCGGTCTTTGTGGAGGAGGCGGTACGGGGCGATGACGGCGAGGAGTGGTACCGCATCGGCGACGAGGAGTACGTCAACGCCTCGGGGGTGAAGATCCCGCGGAACCCGCCCCAGTATTTCCAGGGCCGCTGGATCGACGTGGACCTGAGCGAGCCGGCCATGGTAGCTGCATACGAGGGCGACAAGCTCGTCTACGCCACGCTGTCTATCAAAGGCACCCAGATGGATCCGACGCCGACCGGCGTGTACCACATCCAGCGCCGCGTGGCCGACGAGACGATGGACAGTGCGACGCTGGGTATTCCGCGCAACTCGCCTCGCGGCTACTACCTGCAGCATGTGCTGTACACACAGTACTTCACCTCGAACGGGGCCTCGATCCACTACAATTACTGGTCAAGCATGTGGGGCTACTCCGGGAGCCACGGCTGCCTGGGCATGACGCTCGACGACGCGCTGTGGTTCTGGAACTGGGCCGGCGTCGGCACGCTGCTCAACATTCACTACTAAGCCAATCGCCGGGTTATCGTGAAGGATCGGCACAAGCCGATCCCTCACGATAACCCGTTCCAGACCACACGGCGCGGTTCGTGTCGGCGCGTCGCGGCTGCGGCTGAGCCGTTCGCGCCAGGCCACGCCGCATTTGCCTATTCCTAGGAATGGGGATCCGTCTAGCCTGCGAGCCGACTCGGCGGATCACAGTTCTGTAGCTGTGCGGGAATGTCGCCGGTTCGGGTTGTTGTATGGTATGCTGCTAACACGCCGGTGATGCAGCTACCCCTGTCGTAGCCCCTAGTCTTTCCTCCCGCGGCCGATGCGACCAGGCCGCGACTTGAAGAAGCGGTTGGCCGCGACTTGGCGTCGACCGCACCACGCGGCCGATGCTCAGGCCGCTTCGGACCTCGATGCGCCGCGAGCGCGCTTGCCAGGGAGATGAGAAGCATGCCGGACCACCAGGACAGCGGGCAGGCCCCGGCGGAGACCCCGCGTCCCGCCCGCCCGCAGCCGCGGCGCCGCGCGGCGCCACCGAGCGAGCCGCCGCCCCCCGTGGAACACGCGGGCAGCGCCGAAGCGCGACCGACGCCGCCGCGGCGCCGCCGGACCAGCGCACCGGCCGAGTCCGCGGAGGGCGGGGCGCCCCTCGCGGTCGCCGCGCCGCCGCGCCCGCGGCGTGCCAGGCGGGCCGCGGACCCCGAAGCCGCGGCCGCCCTCACGGCGCCGGCGCGGCGCCGACGAACCAGCCCGGTCCAAGATCAAGCTACGGACGAGACGCCCGCGGCGCTCGTCCGGCCCGCCAGGCGGCGCGCGCCTGCGGCAGCTGCCACGGACGCCGACGTTCCTGCGGCCGCCGCCCCGCCGCGCGCCCAGCACCCTCGCCGGCGGGTCAGCACTCCCGCAGCGGCGACTGATGTCGCGGCCGCGGATGCCCCGGCTCCCGCCGCGGAGGCGCCCGCGCCGCCGCTCCCCAGCGCCGAGCCGCTGCTTCCGGCCGCGCCAGCGCTGCCGGCTCCCGCGCCGGCTGCGGCCACCACGGATGTGGCCGCTGCCAGCGCCCCCGCGCGCGCGGCTTGGCGCCGCCGCCGCGGGCGGACCACCCCGGCACCCGCCGAAGAGGCGAGCCCGCCGTTGGTTGCCGACGAGACCGACAGCTCGCCGGCCGCGAGCCTCCCCGCATCGCCGCCGCTCACGGCCCCGCTACGGGGACCGCGTCGCGCGCCGCGCTACGGGGACGGGGCGCCCGCCCGCCGCACGCCAGGCGGGGACAATGCACCGGCCCCACGCGAAGGCCAGTGGGCAGGCAACCGCGGCGCCCGACCGCCGTCTTCGCCCGATGCGCGCCAGCGCCCAGCCGGCGGGGCCTTCGGTCGGCCGCGCGCCGGCGCCCCGCCGCTGCGCCCGGGCAGCCCGCCGGTGCATTCGGGGCCCGCTCGGACCCGCCAGAGCGGGCCTCCGATGCGACAGAACCCGGACGATCTGCGACCCCGCCGCGGGCCTATCGTCGACCCACGTCGCCGCCCCACGCCCGAGGAGGCCTCGGCCATCTCGGCGCGCGGCACCCGGGGCGCCCAGATGCAGGGCAAGATCAGTGAGCTGTCGCGCGACCGCGGCTTTGGTTTCCTCGTGGACAACGCGGGCCGCAAGCGGTTCTTCCACCGCTCGGCCGTCGTCAACGGCGCATTCGACACGCTGCGCGAGGGCCAGCAGGTCCAGTTCGAGCCACGCGACGACGTGAAGGGGCTGCGCGCGATCAACGTGCGCCCGGCGATCCTCGGCCGGCCCCGCCCCGGTGCCCGACCGGCGCCTTGGGAACGCGGCAATCAACGGCTCGACGCCGAGCCGCCGCGCCGCGGCGGGATGCCCCGCCGCCCAGCCGGCCCGGCCCCTGGCGCCTCCCCCTGGCGCTCGTCGCTCAGTCCCTTCCGCGGCGACCCGCCGCCAGCCGCGCCCCCGCGCCGCCGGCGCGGCTAGCGGTGCGCTAACCGGGCCCTGGCGTCCCGGGACAGGCCCGCTACGCAGCCGATCGCCCCGAGGGGCGCTCCGCCACCCGCGCGCCCCGGATGCGGCGGCGCCGCACCGTTGACAATCGCGTGCGGCGCCTGGTAGCTTTCCCTGCGCGCGGGCGGTCGACCGCGCGACGCACGCTTGGCGAGCTTGGCGACATGCGCTATCAGCCGCGTCCCGCGCCGTCCGGGTCCGCGCCGTGAGCGCGCCGCCGCCCGCCGAGGACCCCGCCGCTCAGCTCGCGGCCCTGCAGCGGGAGATCGAGCAGGTGCATCTCGAAGTTCACGAGCTGGCCGAGGAGGTCGCCGACTTGCGCCGCGCGCTCGAGCGGCTCCCCGGCTGGCTCCACTGGCTCGTCCGCTTGCCGCCCCGCCCCTGAACGCCGCCATGACACAGGAGAGCCCGTCCGATGACGACCACGGCCCGCATCTGCGCGCTGCTGCTCGCCAGCCTGCTGTGGCTGCCGCCCAGCCTCGCGCTCGGACAGACGAGTGCCCCCCCGGATCCGAACGAGGGCGCGTTCGGGCAAACCATCAGCGCGCCGGACCCCACCAACGAGCCAAGTTCCGCCGCTCAAGCGACGCCAGTGCCGGCCAGCGGGGACGGCCCGAGCGGCCCCCCGGCCGCCTCAACCCGCGTGGCGATCGACCGCCCGGCGAGCGGCGCCACGACGCAGCAACGCTTCACGATCATGGGTTGGGCGGTGGACCCCGAGAGCACGGGCACCGGGGTCGACGCCGTGTACGTCTACCTGGATGGCGAGGCGGGCCATGGCTACTTCCTGGGGGCCGCGGAGTACGGCGGCGATCGCCCCGACGTGGCCACGCAGCTTGGCCAGCCGCGGTACGGCCCCTCCGGGTATCAGCTGCAGGTCGAGGTCCCGCCGGGCGAGCACACGCTCTACGTCTACGCCCGGCAGCGGGGCGGCGAGCCGCGCCAATGGTCGGCGCCCGCTACCGTCGACGTCATGGCGGTCGCCGACGGCACCGCCCCCTCGGCCGTCCGCCAGCCTGTGGTGCCAGGAGGCTGCGGGCGAGCGCCCGACGGCACCTGTCTGAACCGGTCCAACGCCGCCGGTCCCACCTGTCCGTTGATCGACACGGATGGGCAGTGCTTGCCCGCCCCGCCCGGCGCGCTGCCGGGGCTCGTGGGCCAATCCAACACGCCACCCAGCGACAACCCCGCGATGGGGCCCTGCATCCAGTACGACGCGACGAACCACTGCTCGGCCTACGCGAACAACCAGACGTCGAGCTTCAACCTGCGCGCCGAAGGCACCGGCCAGATGACCACGCTCACATGGAGCGCCGTCTCCGGCACCGTAACCTACGAGGTCCTGCGCTGCACCGGCGCCAACGGGCAAAACTGCGTCAGCGTAGCCACGCTGAGCGCCACCCGCTATCAACTGCCCCGCGCCGCAAACACCTGGTATCAGGTGCAGGCGCGCTCCGGGTCCGGGCAGGTGCTCGCTAGCTCCAACATCGCCAGCGCGCCATAAGCCTCTGTGTGCAGGCGCGCCCGCTTGCCGGGAGCCGGGGGGCTCCCCGGCCCACTATTGCTCGTCCTCGTCGTCCCAGGGCGCCGGCAGCGCGCAGTGATTCTCCACCACCACGCTGCCCGCCAGCGGGCACACCGCGAAGCCGTGGTCACAGGACCAGGTGCTGTCACAACGGGGGCACCAGTGGAGATGCCCGGGTAGGGTGGCAAGCTGCGCGGCCGGCGACATGACCCCCACCTTTCTCGTCTCGTTCGGCCCCGATGGCTGTTGCAGCGGGGCACGCTCGCTTTGCGAACGCCTAACGCAACCTCCGTGCCGCCGCGCTCGGCACCCGGCCCACGGCGTCGCTCCACGCGTGCTGGTAATGTTTCCCGCCGCAGCCGTTGGGCGGTACTCTGGAAGAGAGGGGCGGGAAGGGGCTCATAGCGCCCCCGGGGAGCACCATGCGGATCGTCCTGTACACGGGCAAGGGCGGCGTTGGCAAGACGACCGTCGCCGCCGCGACCGCCGTCCGCTGCGCTGAGCTAGGGTATCGCACGGTCGTGCTCAGCACCGACCTGGCCCACAGCCTGGCCGACAGCTTCGACCGGCCGCTCGCGCCCGAGCCGGTCGTGGTGGCGCCCAACCTCTGGGCGCAAGAGACTGACATCTACTACAACGTGCGCAGATACTGGGGGCGCGTCCAGGAATGGGTGTCCATGCTGCTCGCCTGGCGTCAGATCGACGAGCTGATCGCCGACGAGCTGAGCGTGCTGCCGGGCATGGACGAGCTGGCCAACCTGCTGTGGATCAACAACCACCGCGAGAGCGGCGCCTACGACGTCATCATCGTCGACTGCGCGCCGACGGGCGAGACGCTGCGCCTGCTCAGCTTCCCCGACGTGGCGCGCTGGTGGATGGAGAAGATCTTCCCCATCCATCGCCGCGCCGCGCAGGTCGTGCGGCCGCTCGGCCGCGCGCTGTTCGATCTCCCCGTGCCCGACGACGAGGTGTACGACGCGGTGAAAGACCTGTTCGGCCAGCTCGACGAGCTACATACGATGCTGGTCGACCAGCAGCTCACCTCGGTCCGGCTCGTGCTGAATCCCGAGAAGATGGTCGTCAAAGAAGCCCAGCGCACGTACACTTACCTGAACCTCTTCGGCTACGCCACGGATCTCGTCGTCTGCAACCGGGTCCTCCCGCGCGAGGTGACCGACCACTACTTCGACGCCTGGAAGGCGACGCAGGCCCGCTACCGTCAGACCGTCGAGGAGGGCTTCGCGCCCATCCCCATTCGCGACGCGCCGCTGTTCGGCCACGAGATCGTGGGGCTGGACGGTTTGCGTGAGATGGCGGCGGCGCTGTACGGCGACGCCGACCCGAGCCAAGTGTTCTTCGCCGGACGCGGCCACCATATCGAGAAGCACGACGGCGAGTACGTGCTCAGCCTCCAGCTGCCGTTCGCCAGCAAGGATCAGGTGGCAGTCTTCCAGACAGGCGACGAGCTAGTGGTCCACGTGGGCAGCCAGAAGCGGAACGTGATCCTGCCGCGCGCACTGGTGGGACTGCAGCCGCACGGCGCGCGCTTCGAGGATGGGGCGCTGCGCATTCGCTTCGTCGCGCCGGCGGCGGGGACGACGCGCGCGACGGAAAGGAGCTAGCGATGGCCGAGACGACGCCGGGCCAGGCGGGCGGCGACCCGCTCGAGGCAGAGCGGCAGCGCCTGCGCGAGGCGGTCCGCGCCTTGGAGGACGAGCGCCGGCGACTGCGGGCGCGCGCCGACGAAGCGGATGAGCCGCGCGCCCGGCGCCGCCGGCGCGGCGGTCTGCTCGCCGGCTTGCTCGACATCGACCCGGAGCTGTGCGAGTGGTGGCAAGAGAACCGCCCCAGCCGCGTGCTGGCCGGCTTCCTGCGCGACCTGCCCGACGAGTTCCTGGACCACCTGCGCGCCGCGCGCCGCGAGCGCCTGCTGGCGTTGCGCAGCGTCGTGGATTACGCGCTGGAGTACAACGAGCGGCCGCGCGGTCGCGCCACCGAGCGCCGGGCGCGGGAGGTGCCGATCGACGAGACGTAGGGTTGCCCTGGTAGGGCACCGCGCCTACAATTGACCCAGGAAGGCGCCGGGCCCGGCGGCCGGAGCGCGGCGGAAAGCGAGGCGGGCGACAATGTTTGGGCATCCCATCTCGCCGTTGGAACTCATCATCATACTGGTGATCGTCCTGATGATCTTCGGCGCCGGCAAGCTGCCCGAGGTGGGCAGCGCGCTGGGTCGGGGCATCAAGGAGTTCAAGAAGTCCGCGACCGACGAGCAGCAGCGGATCGCCGCCGGCACCGCCGAGCCCGCGCCGGCGCCCCCGCCAGCCGCGGCCCCCGTGGCTGCCGCCGGCGCGCCGGCCGCCGCGGCCACCGGCCCGTACTGCCCGAAGTGCGGCACGCGCGCGGCCAACGACAGCCGCTTCTGCGCGAACTGCGGCGCCAGCCTGCCGACCGCCGTCGTCTAGCCCACGACGGCACACCGCCATCGTGCAGCGTCCTGGCGAAGCCCCGCGCGGCCGCGCGGGGCTTCGCTATCTCCCGCACCAGCACGTCACGAGAAGCAGGGCATGGCCACTATTCTCCTAGCCGACAACGAGCCCTGGCTGCGCATGCTGGCGCGGGCTACCCTCGCTCCGGCGCACCGGCTGCTCGAAGCATGGAATGGGCCGCAAGCGGTCGACCTGGCGCGTCGCGAACGCCCGCACCTCCTGCTGCTGGACGGCACGGCCCCGGAGATGGACGCGCTCGGTGTCTGCCAGCAGCTCAAGACCGACCCCGCGACCCGCGATGTGGTCGTCGTGCTCCTCGCGGCCGGTCCAGCCGCGCCCGCGCCCGCCGCGGCGTTCGCGGACTTGCGCCTGACGAAGCCCTTCGGGCCGACCGCACTGCTCGACGCCGTGACCCAGGCGCTGCCGTCTCTGTCCGCGCCTCGCCGACCGCGGACGCCCCTCCAGCTAGACGGGCTCAACGACGAGCCCGAGGTACTGGATCAGACGCTGGTCTACGCGCGCGAGCTGAGCAGCCTCTACGAGGCGGCGCGCGACCGCGCGGCCCGCTTTCGGCTGCTGGTCGAGCTGGGCAAAGACCTCGTGGCCGCTCGGGGCCTCGATGCGGTGCTGCGCCTGGCGCTCGAGCGCGCTACCGCCTTCAGCGGCCACGACGGCGGCAGCGTGCTGCTGCTCGCCACTCCGGACGGGCCGCTCACCGTGCGTGCGGCCGTCGGCGTCGATCCGGTTGCGCCGGGCACCACCATCGCGGACCTGGAGCACAGCGTCGCCGGGCAGGTGCTGCGAGCGGGGCAGCCGCTCGTGCTGGAAGGCGCCGGCGAGGACCTGGGCACGGGGTGGCGCGGCTCCGCCCGACCGATCCCCTCCGCGGTCTGCCTGCCGCTCGTCACGCCGGGCAACCAGCCAATCGGCGTGCTCGCCCTCAAGAGCACCCGGCGGGCGCGACGCCTCGACGACCACGATCTGGACTTGCTGCAGCTTCTGGCGGCCCAGCTCGCGGCCGTGATCGAGAGCGCCCATCTGCACGAGCAGCTCCAGCGCAGCCTTGACGCGCTCCTGGCGCTGCACGAGGCCGGCCAGGTGCTGGGCGCCAGCCTGGAAGCCGACGCCATCGGCCAGCGCCTGCTCGACATCGCCGGGCGAGTGTCCGGCCTCGACGCCGCCGTAATCAGCTTGCGGGCGGGCGCGCAGCCCCAAGCGCCCCTGCGCGTGTGGCAGACACTCGGCCCGGAGACCGGCTGGCGGGCCGCACAACGCGCGCAGGCCGTGCGCGCCGCGCGGCGCGCGGCGGCCGCCAGCGGTCAGCCCCGCTTGGTGCGACTGCGCGGGCGAGTGCGCTCCGCGGCGCGCGCCGTCTGGTGCGTGCCGCTGCGGGTGCAGGACCGCGTGCTCGGCGTGTTGGAAGCCTACGGCCCGGAGAGCCTCGCGGAGGAGGCCACCGGCGAGATCCTGGGCAGCCTGGCGCTCCAGGCCGCCAGCGCGCTGGAGAACGCGCGCCTGTACCGCGAGCTAGGCGAGCGCGAGCATCAGCTGCAGACGCTCGTGGGGCGGCTGCTGGTGGCCCAGGAGGAGGAGCGCCGCCGCGTGGCCTACGATGTCCACGACGGGGTGGCCCAGGTTGCCGCCAGCACCCATCAGCACCTCCAGGCCTACGCGCGCTACCACCGCCCCCGCTCGCCCGCGGCCCGGCTGGACCTCGAGCGCGCGCTGGAAATGGCGCGGCGCACGGTGGGCGAGGCGCGCCGCGTCATCGCCGACCTGCGGCCCACGGTGCTCGACGACTTCGGGCTGGCGACGGCGCTGCGGCGCCAGGTGGACGCGCTCCGGGCCGAGGGCTGGCAGGTGAGCTACGAGGAGGCGCTGGGCCCCGAGCGCTTGCCGCCCGCGGTCGAGACGGCCTTGTTCCGCGTGGCCCAGGAGGCGCTGACCAACGTGCGGAAGCACGCCGGCACGACGCGCGTTCACCTGAGCCTGCGCCGCAAGGGGCGCGCGGTGCGCCTCGAGGTCCAGGACTGGGGGCAGGGCTTCCGGCCCACGGCGCCGCGCGACGCCGCCGGACCGGGCGAGCGCGTGGGTCTCCCGGGCATGCAGGAGCGCGTGGCGCTGCTTGGCGGCCGCTGTCGCGTCCAGAGCCGTCCGGGGGCCGGCACGCGCGTCGTGGCCGAGGTCCCGCTGGGCACCGGCCCCGCCGCCCCGGCGGCCGACGCCGCCCTGGCGTCGCCGCAGGGCCGACCTGCCGCGCGGCGAAACGTTGTACCATAGGGCCGCCGATGACGAGCGGGGCAGCATCGCGTGCAGCGCAGCGCCCAATCGCCCGTCCCCATGCCGCGCGGACGGCCCGGTCGCCGCCGGCGCAAGGAGGACGCCATGCCAACTGTCCGTTGCCGCGCCGCCGCGAGCGCGTTCGTCGCGCTGCTCGCCCTGACCGGCTGTGCGGCTCCCGCGCCATCCACGCCGGCCGGCGGCCCCGCGGCCGCCGGCCCGACCGCGGGAGCCGTCGTGCCGACCGCTCCGCCCCAGCCCGTCACCCTGCGCCAGGCAGCGCAGACCGGCGCCTCGGGCGTCGTCGTCTGGCTGGCCGAGCAGCGCGGCTACTTCCAGCAAGAGGGGATCACGGTCGAGCAAGTCCCCTTCACCAACGCCTCCGAGACGATCCCCGCCTTGGCGACCGGCCAGGTGGAGATCTCCCCCATGCCCGCGAACCCGGCGATGTGGAACGCGGTCGCGCGCGGCGTCCCGGCGAAGATCATGGTGGACGTGGGCACCTACACGGCCGACCGCGGCGACCAGGTGTTGGCCGTCCGCAAGGCGGTCTACGACAGCGGACGGGGTCGGCGGCTCGAAGACCTCCCCAGCCTGTCCCTGGCCATCACGCCGCCGGGCAAGGCGACGACGACTGCCTGCGCGCTGTCGGTGGGCTTGCAGCGGGTGGGCCTTACGCTGGACGACCTGAACATCCAGCCCATCACCTTCCCCGATATGGTCGGCGCCTTCGCGAACGGGGCCATCGACGCCGGCATGATCCTCGAGCCGTTCCTGACGCGCGCCGTGCAGCAAGGCAGCGCCGTCAAGGTCATGGGCATCGGCGACATCTATCCGAACTTCACGATCGCCTCGTTGGGCTTCGCGGAATCGCTCTACGACAACCGCCCCACCGCTAAAGGCTTCGTGCGCGCCTACATCCGTGGCATCCGCGACTATCTGGCGGGGGTCGGCAGCCCGAGCGGCAGCGCGGCGCGCGAGGAGATCGACACGCTGGTGGCCCGCAACACGAGCATCGACCTGGACACGGTGCGTGCGATGATTCCGCCCTACTTCAACCCCAACGGCCTGCCCAACCGGGAGTCGATGCTGTACTGCTACGGCTTCTTCCGCGACCAGGGCCTCATTCCCCAGCCCGTTTCCGACACGACCATGCAAACGATCTGGGGCACCGACCTGATCAACGAAGTGCTCGACGAGATCGGCCGCGTCGCCGACAGCTGACGAGACGACGTGCGCCCGCGGACGCCACCGCCTTCCGAGACTCGACAGGAGCTGCCGCCGCGCGGTACCCTCGTGCTGACAGCCAAGGGCGGATTGGCTCCGCGGCGTCTGGCCGGCGACTCGCGCCGGCCAGACGCTCGCGGCCGCGGGCCGCGCCGAGTGCAACACCGGAGAACCAGCTAATGGCGACCGAACGCCCCGCCGCGGCGACGGCCCGGCTCGTGATTGCCGACGACCACGACCTGGCACGTGCGGGGCTGCGCAGCATGCTCGCCGGCGAGCGCGGCCTCGCGGTCGTCGGTGAGGCCGCCAACGGCCGCGAGGCACTCGCCTTGGCCCGCCGCCTGCAGCCCGACCTGGTCCTGATGGACGTGCGCATGCCCGAGATGGACGGCCTGGCGGCGACGCGCGCCATCAAGGCCGAATGCCCGCGGGTAAGCGTGGTCATCGTGACGATGCACGAGAACCTGGATTACCTCTTCGAGGCGCTCAAGGCGGGCGCCGCCGGCTACCTACTGAAGGACGCGACGCAGCGCGAGGTGGTCAGCGCCGTGCGCCAGGTGCTGCGCGGCGAATCGCTGCTGAACGGCGAGCTGGCAACGCGGCTGCTGCACCGCCTGGCCGAGGAGCCGGCGCAGCAGGACCCGCTGCCGACCGTGCCGCTCACTCCGCGCGAGGCGGAGGTGCTCCGGCTGCTCGCGCAGGGACTCACCAATCGCGAGATCGCGGGCCAGCTCTATGTCAGCGTCGGCACCGTCAAGGTCCACGTCGAGCGCATCCTCGCCAAGCTCGGCGTCTCCGATCGCACGCAGGCGGCCGTGCGTGCCGTAACGCTCGGGTTGGCCCAGCCATCGCGATCCTGAGCGGCCCTCCCCCCGGCCCTCTCGTGGCGGACGATTCGACTTCAGCCCAGTCACCCTCCGGACCGAGCCGGGCGCGGTTGGGCGTCGCGCGGGCGGCCGCGCCGGGCGACGCTGCGCCGAGAGCCACGAAGTGGCGAGCGCCCGCCGCCAGCACGACGAATAGGCCAGGTGGCAGACGCGGAATAGCCATCTGGCAGATGGAGCCGCCGCCGCGCCTCCCGCATACTACCTTGGCTAGGTTCACAACAGTATGGGGAGCCGGGCGGATGCGCGGCGAGCAAGGCCCGCGCGGCACGATCGCGGTCGTTGCGGGCAGTGCCATCGTCGGCGAGGCGTTGGCGTTGCTGCTTCAGGGGCTAGGCTATCGCGCCCGCTTCGCCGCGCCGCGCGCCGACACCGCCTGGCCGCTCGCGGACTGCCAGCTAGTCGTGCTCGCGCCCGGCCTGAGCGCGTCACAGCGGGCCGCGCTGCTGGCCGCGGTGCGGGGTGCCGCTGCCCCGGCGGCCGTCCCGGTCCTGGAGCTGACCCGTGACGATGCCCCCCCCGGCGACGCGCCGTGCGTCCACTGGCCCTGCCGCGCCGAAGAGCTAGCCCGCGCCATCGACGCCGCGCTGGCGCCGCGCGTGGTCGAGGCCGCGCCCGACTAGCGCGCGAGGACCCGGGACGCGCGTCGGGCGCCACCTGTCACGCGGCCGCGCACGAGTGATGCTCGCCGCCGAGACGACCGCGGCTTACCGCGCGCTGGCGGCGACCGCCTGGCCAAAGCCGCTGCCGACTCCGGGACGGAACTCGATCAGGTCGGAGCGCGTGATCGCCACGTTGTACGCGTAGGCCGAGTGGAGCATCGGTTGATAAGCGACCGTCTCCTGCTCCGCGGTCTTCGCCGCCGCACAATCCATCGGCACGGCGACCCAGTAATCGCGCACGCTGAAGCCCAGCACAGCATGGCTCACGCAGACCCCGAGGGCCACGCCCGTGACGATAACCGTGTGCTCGCGGGGGCGGACGCCCAGCCGCGCCAGCACTCCCTCCAGCTCAGTGTGGTTGAAGCAGTCGTGGCACTCCTTGTCCACCACCGGCTCGCCCGGCCGCGGCGCGATCGCGTCGCAGTACTCCGCCCCCCAGCTTCCCCGCAGCAGGTGCTCGTCGACCTTGAACACCGTGAACTCGGCGTTGTCCGGATCGCGCACCGAGTGAACGTAGATCACCGGCACGCCGGCCGCTCGCGCGCGGTCGAGCAGCGCCGCCAGCGGCGCCAGGATCGCTTCGCCGCGCTCGCCCATGTAGCGCTTGCCGCCCACGGTGCAGAACTCGTTCTCCACGTCGACCACGACCACGGCGGTGCGCGCCGGATCGAGCGCCAACGCGCGGGGCTCGGGGGCCTCCAAGCGAATCGTCACCTCGGCCATGCCACCCCTCCACGCTTCTCGCGCCCCGCCAGTTCCCGGCGTGAGCGCGCCTACCAAGAGCCGTCCGTGCAGCTCGGCGCGGTGTCCGCCGGCCGGCCTCCCTTACCGTAGCGCGTCCTCGGGCGCCCCGCAAGCCCAACCCGCTCCGGCGGGAAGCGTGTCGCCAGCAGCGCCATGCCTATCCTTGACAGCGACCGGCCGCACCAGTACCATACCGACGTTGCGTTCGGCTACCGAACTGGCTGCTGCTCGCAACAAACACACAGCGGCGGATAGCAGCTTGGCTGGCACCCCTCCGCCCGACCGCCCCCACCCGCGTGCCCTCACCGCAAGCGATGCGGGCCCGCCCGCGTTCGGGGCGACCATCGCTACCACGTTCCCTCCCGCCGAGGCCCGAGCCGCGCGCACACCCGAGCAAGCGCAGCGCCTCGCCTGGCGCGTACTGCTCGGCGCCTTCGCCATCTGGCTCGGCCTGGCCGGCGGCGGCGTCTACGCGCTCACCGCCTGGCTCCGGACCGCCACGGTGCCTGCCGCGGCGAACCTCCAAATCGACCAGGGCGTCGTGCTGCTCCAGGAGCGCGGCGCCGGGCCGCCGCTCAGCGCCCGCGCCGGGATGGCGATGCAAGAGGGCGACGCCCTGGAGGTGACCGAGGGCGCGCTCGCTCGTCTGGAGCTACCGGGCCAGGGCGTCGTGCGCCTTGGGCCGCGCGCGCGCCTGGTGCTCGCCAAGCTGCGCGCCGGCCGCTTCGCGCCGGCCGCCGGCGTTCTCGCCTTCCAGCACATCGCAGGGGCGCTGCGCGTGGAGGTCGCCCCCGCCGCCGCCCAGCCGCTCGGGCTCGAGACACCTTACGGTACCGTCACAATGAACGCGGGTGACTACGTGGTACAGATCGACGGGCCGCGCGCGCAGGTCCTCGTGCGCCAGGGCGCGGCCACGGTGAGCGTCGGCGCGAATCCGCCGCTGGCGCTAGCGGCCGGCGAGCGCGCCCAGCTCGCGGCAAACGCCGCGGCCAGCGGACCCTACCCCGGCGGCGCGAATTTGATTACCAACGGCGACTTCGCCGCGGACCTCGCCGGTTGGCAGGCGCGCGACACGCAGGAGCCCAACCGCCCGGACCGTCTCGGCGTCCGCACCATCGAGCAGGAGCCGCTCGATGGCGTGCCCCACGCGGCGCTACGCGTCAGCCGCCAGAGCCGGTTCCAGACTCACAACGAGACGGGCCTCGTCCAGCCGCTCAACGCCGACGTCTCCGTCTACCCGCGGCTGGTGCTCTCGGCCCGGGTCAAGGTCCGCTCGGCCAGCCTCTCGGGCGGCGGCTATCTCGATACCGAGTACCCCCTGATGTTCCGCCTGCGCTATCGCGACGCGGCAGGCAACGGCCAGACCTGGTACCGTGGCTTCTACTACCAGAACCCCGAGCGACGGCCCGCCGACCACGGCGAGCTGGTACCCGAGAACACTTGGGTGCGCTTCCAGCTCGATCTCGCCCAGCTGCCCGAGCCGCCCGTCTTCCTCTACGCCCTGGAGGTCCTCGGCGCCGGCCATGACTTCGATGCCCTCGTGACCGACATCCAGCTCACGCCCCAGTAGCGCCACAGGCTGCCGGTAAACTACCCCTCAGCGCGCCGAGGGGAGCTGGTCGCGGGCGACGCGCCGCACGTCGCGGATCGCTTCGAGGCGGGTCATGACGCGGCTGAGGTGAGCCAGACTGTCCACGTCGATCGTCGCGTGCGCCGTGGCCGTGCCGTCCTTGTGGGTGCTCACGTTCAGCGCCGAAATGTTGATCTTCTCGTCGGCCACGACCGCCGAGATGTCCCGTAGCAAGCCCTCGCGGTCCCACGCCTCGATGCGGATCGCCGCGCGGAACGACCGCGCCTGCACGTGGCCCCAGTCCACGTCCACGATGCGCTCGGGCTCGTCTTCGTGCAAAATGCTGGCGCAGTCAGCGCGGTGCACGGTCACGCCGCGCCCCCGCGTCACGTAACCGACAACGCCATCGCCAGGCACCGGGTTGCAGCACTGGGCGAGCCGCGTCAGCAGGTCCCCCACCCCCTTCACGCGCAGGCCCCGCACGGAGCCGTCGGTGGGCGGCGGCGTGGGGGGCGGCTGGGGCGGCTGGGCGGGCGCCAGCGTGGTCGAGAGCTTCGTGGCGATCTGCTGAGCGTTGATGTCGGCGTAGCCAACGGCGGCCAGGAAGTCGTCGGTGCGCTCGTAGTGAAAGCTGCGGGCTAGCTCCTCCAGCTTCACGACGTGGTCCACGCCGAGCCGTTGCAGTTCCTTGTCCACCAGCTCGCGCCCGCGCGTGATGCTCTCCTCGCGCTGCTGCTTGCGGAACCACTGACGCACCTTCTCGCGGGCGTTGGCCGTCTTCAGGTAGCCCAGCGCCGGGTTGAGCCAATCCCGACTCGGCCCGCGCGTCTGCTTCGCCGTGACGATCTCCACCTGGTCGCCGTTGTGCAGCGTCGCGCTCAGCGGGACCAGGCGGCCGTTCACCTTGGCGCCCACACAGCGGTGGCCCACCTCCGTATGGATGCGGTAAGCGAAGTCGAGCGCCGTTGCGCCGGCCGGCAGCTCTTTGATCTCGCCGCGCGGCGTGAACACGTACACCTGGTCCTGGAAGAGGTCCGTCTTCAGCGAGTCGACGAACTCCTGCGCCCCCACCACGTCCTTCTGCCAGTCCATGAGCTGGCGCAGCCAGGCCACCTTCGAGTCGAACTTCTCGTCGCGGCGGCCGCCCTCCTTGTAGCGCCAGTGCGCCGCCACGCCGTACTCGGCAACGTGGTGCATGTCGTAGGTACGGATCTGGATCTCCAGCGGCCGGCCGTCAGGCCCCAGCACCGTCGTGTGCAGCGACTGGTACATGCTGTCCTTGGGACTGGCGATGTAGTCGTCGAACTCGCCGGGCAGCGGGTGCCACAGCGAGTGCACCACGCCGAGCGCGTGGTAGCACTCCTGCAGCTCGCGCACGAGCACGCGCACGGCCAGCAGGTCGTAGATCTGGTCGATGTTGGCGCCGCGCCGCTGCATCTTGTTGTAGATGCTGTAGATGTGCTTCGGCCGCCCCGAGATCTCCGCCTTGATCCCGTTGCTCTCCAGTTCCGCCCGCAGCAGCTGGACGACCCGCTCGATGTACTCCTCGCGCTCGGCACGCCGCCCCAGCTCCAGGCTGCGCGCGATCTGGCGGTAGTGCTCCGGCTCCAGGTAGCGGAACGCCAGGTCCTCGAGCTGCCACTTGATCTGCCAGATGCCCAGGCGGTTCGCCAGCGGCGCGTAGATGTCCATCGTCTCCTGCGCGATGCGGCGCTGCTTGTGCGGCGGCAAGTATTGCAGCGTCCGCATGTTGTGCAGGCGGTCGGCCAGCTTGATGATGACAACGCGGATGTCCTCGGCCATGGCCAGGAACATCTTGCGCAGGCTCTCTGCCCAGGCGGCCTCCTCGCCGCGCCGCGCATGGCCATCGGCGTCGGCGTCCTCCGGTAGCCAGTGCATCTTGCCCAGCTTGGTCACGCCGTCCACCAGCCGCGCTACCTCGGCGCCAAACTCGCGCTCCACGTCCTCGACGGACACGGCGGTGTCCTCGGGCACGTCGTGCAGCACCGCGGCCACGAGCGCGCCCGCGTCCAGGCGCATCTCGGCGAGCGTCAGGGCAACGGCCAGCGGATGGGCGATGTAGGGGTCGCCGGAGGCGCGCTTCTGCTCGCCGTGCGCCGCGGCGGCGAATGCGCACGCCCGGCGCAGGGTTGCTACTTCGGCCTCACCCAGGTAGGTGGCCGCCTGCGCCAGCAACGGCTCAGGAGTCGGGGCATCGGTTTCAGGCGTCGGAGCCAAGCGTTTCATAGCCTTAGTGTACAGCAACGGGCCGTCAGCGATTAGCCCCCGCCGATCACCTAAGGGTCATCAGCGAGCCGCCTCTCCCGGGGTGAAGCGCGGGCGGCGCGTAGGTGGGCTACCGACCGCCCGCTGCTGGTGGCTCCTTGCCCGCCACCAGCTCGGCATTGTCGATCAGCCGCACGTCGCCAACCCGCGCGGCGACGAGGGCGCGAGCGGGGCGGTCGACGAAGGGAAGCGGCTCCAGGGTGGCGGCGTCCACGACGGCGGCGTAGTCGGCCACGACGCCCGGATGCGCCGCCAGCGTGGCCCGCATCGCGGCCTCCAGCGCCCCCCCGGCGCGCTCGCCCGCCGCCAGCAGCCCCTGGGCGCGGCGCAGCGCCTCCGAGAGCGCCACCGCCTCCGCGCGCTCGCCGGGGCTCAGGTAGGCGTTGCGCGAGCTGAGCGCCAGCCCATCCGGCTCCCGCACCGTGGGGCAGCCGACGACCTCGACACCGGTCAGCAGGTCGGCCGCCATCTGCCGCACGAGCAGCAGTTGCTGGTAGTCCTTCTCGCCGAAGTACGCGCGGTCCGGCCGCGCAGCGAGCAAGAGCTTGAGCACAACCGTCGCCACCCCGCGAAAGTGGCCCGGCCGCCGCTCGCCCTCCCAGCGCCGGCTCAGCCCCTCGACCTCGACCCACGTCTGCGCGCCCGGCGGGTACATGTCCTCGACCGTCGGCACCCACAGCACGTCCACCCCCGCCGCGGCCGCGAGCGCGCGGTCGCGCTCCAGGTCGCGCGGGTAGCGCGTGTAGTCCTCGTGCGGCCCGAACTGCGTCGGGTTCACGAACACGCTCATCACGACGGTCGCGTTCTCGGCGCGCGCCCGCCGCGCGAGCGACACGTGCCCCTCGTGCAGGTACCCCATCGTCGGCACCAGCCCGACCGGCCGCGGCCGCCCCGCCAGCGCCGCCCGCAGCGCCGCCACCGAGCCAACCTCGGTCAACTGGCACAGGGGTACCGCTGGCCGCTCCGGCCTAAGCGCTGAGTGCTGAGGCGAGCCGCCGCCAGCCTCGTCCTCTCCCCGGGGGTGCAGAGACGCTCCCCGGCCGCGGGACCGCTCTCCGTCCACTCCGCGGGGGTGCAGGGGCGCTCCCCGGCCGGGGGGCGTGCCCGCCTCTCCCCGGGGGTGCAGGGGGACTCCCCTGCCAGGGGGTGGGGGGGGTGTCCCCCCACCTACCCTTCCTCCCTCCCCCCCCGCGATCGGGGAGCCGGGGGAGCGAGAAACCTGCCGCTCAGCCATCGCTCACGGCTCGTCGTCGGGCGCGAGGCCCTCCAGCAGGTTGGGGTCCATGTCGGCGCTGTTGGCCGCCGCGGGGAAGGTGCCCTGCTGCACGTCGTGCAGGTATTCGCCGGCCACCGCCTTGATCGTGTCCGCCACGTGCGCGTAGCGCCGCGCGTGGCGCGGCAGGAAGTCGGGGTATAGCCCGAGGATGTCGCTGATGACCTGCACCTGGCCGTCGCACTCCGGCCCGGCGCCGATGCCGATCGTCGGGATCGCCAGCCGCCGCGAGATCAGCGCCGCCAGCGGCGTCGGCACCAGCTCCAGGACCAGCGCGAACGCGCCCGCCTCTTCGAGCGCCCGCGCGTCGGCCAGCATGTTCGCCGCGGCCTCGCGGGCGCGTCCCTGCACCCGGGCGCCGCCCACCTGGAGCGTCGACTGCGGCGTGTAGCCCAGGTGCCCCACCACGGGAATGCCCGCGTCGACCAGGCGGCGCACCAGCTCCGCGACCGACCGCCCGCCCTCCAGTTTCACCGCCTGCGCTCCGCCCTCCTGCACCAGCCGCGCCGCGCTCCGCAGCCCCTCTTCGACGCTCACACGGTAGGTCATGAACGGCAGGTCGGCGACGATCAGCGCCCGCTTCGCGCCGCGCGCCACGGCGCCCGTGTGCCGAATGACGTCCTCCAGCCGCACGGGAATCGTGGAATCGTACCCCAGCACGACCATCCCCAGCGTGTCGCCCACCAAGATTGTCGGCACGCCCGCCTCGTCGATCATGCGCGCCGTGGGGTAGTCGTAGGCGGTGAGCATGGCGATCTTCTCGCCGCGCTCTTTCATTTGGCGCAGATGGCCCGGCGTGACTCGCGTCACCATGCCTCCCGTGCGCGGCGCCGCGCCTAGCCTCGCCGGTGCGGTCGCCGTCAAGCCGCCACAAAGGCATTCCAACGCTAGTGTACAGCAGCGCTGCCCGTCCAGCGGGACCGCACGGCGCTCCCACCGCGCGCCGCTAGTCAGCGCCGGCGCCGTCCGCTAGCAAGCGTGCCAGCGCGCCCGCCGCCTCGGGCGTCAGGCTGCCCTCGGTCCGCGCCAGCGCCAGCGTGGCGCGTGCCAGCGTTCGGTACGCGTCTAGCGCCTCCGGCCGCGCCCGCGCGATGGCGGCCAGGTGCTGCTCGACCGTCGCCGCGTCACCCCGCGCGATCGGGCCGGTCAGCGCTTGTCCGGGACCGTGCGCCGCGACGTTGTCTACCGCCCCCCATACCAGCGGCCGCAGCGCGTCAATAGCGGTGGACTCGTCCACGCCGAAGGCGCCCCACAGCTCGGCCGCCAGGTGGAGTAGCGTGACCAGGTAGTTCGACGCGACCACCGCCGCCGCGTGGTAGAGCGGCTTGGCCCCGGCGGGCAGGCGGACCGGCCGCGCCCCCAGCGCCGCCACGATCGCTTCCAGCCGCGGCAGCAGCGTCGCGTCAGCCTCCAGCGCGCAGGTGATTCCCGCGAACGGCGCGAGCGGATCGGCCGCCGGCGCCGGCCCGAACGTTTGCAGCGGGTGCAGGCTGCCCACCAGCGCGCCCGCCTGCCGCGCCGGCGCGAGCGATTCCAGCGTGTCCACGCCGCTCGTGTGAGCAACCGCCTGGCCGGGCCGCCACGCGACACTCGCCGCGACCGGGCCGATCGCCGCGTCGGGCACCGTCAGAAACGCCAGGTCGGCGGCGTCAACTACCGCCTGTGCGCTCGGCAGCGCCGCCGCCTGGGGCAGCGCCGCCGCCAGTCGCTCGGCGTGAGCCGGCGTGCGGCTCGCTACGGCGACCACCGGCCAGCCGGCCGCCGCCAGCGCCCGCGCCAGCGCGCCGCCCGCGCGCCCCGCCCCCACGATCCCGATCCGCTCCACCTGCTGCCCCAATAGCCCGGCTCACCTCCGCGGTCCCGTCGGGGCGACCGTGCCGACCCCTGGAAGACCACCCGTCCGTCCCCGCTGCCGGGCAGACTCGGCGCGGCCGGGCCGCAGCACGCGCCAGCCCGATCAGTACCGCCGCTCAGATTGTAACGGCTGCCGCCGGCTGCCCGTCCGCGGCACGTGGATACGGCGGCGCGGCGTCCGGGCCGTGTAACATCGCGCGGTACGATGACCAGGAGCGAACGATCGGTTCACTCGGCGCGGCTGTCCGCGGCCGCGAGACGCCAGCGCGTAGGAAAGGAGCATCGGAGTGGCAGAGCTGAGCGGGCTGACTCGGCGGGAGCTATTGGGGGGAGCGAGCCTGGGCGGTCTGGCCGTCGCGGCGACGCTGGCTGGACCGGCAGCGAGCGTCCAGGCTCAGGGCGCGGGGAGCGGCCTATCCCTCGCCGCCGCGCAGACGATGATCAACGCGGCCATCGCCAAGGCCCGCGAGATCGGCGTGCCGATGACCGTCGTCGTGGTGGACGACGGGGGGAACCTGAAGGCGGCCGCGCGCATGGACGGCAGCGGCTTCGGCGGCATCGAGATCGTCCTGCGCAAGGCGGTCACCGCGGCCGGCTTCCGTAGCTCCACCCAGGCGCTCGGCGACCGCGCGCAGAGCGACCCCGCGCGCCTCGCCAGCTTCGCGAACCTACCGCACATCTGGCTGGGCGGCGGGGGCCTGCCGGTGATGCGCGGCGGCGAGCTGCTCGGCGGCAGCGGCGCGGGCGGCGGCACCCCCGAGCAGGACACCGAGGTGGCTCAGGCCGGCGTCGCCGCATTCTCCTAAGCCGGTTCACCCCCCGGGGTGGATGCGCGGCCTTGGCGCGCATCCACTCCGCACCGCGCCATGCTATTCACGCCCTCGCCAGCAGCCTCCGCGGCCCCTCCCCGCTGGCCGCGACGCCCCGGCCACCCAGGCCTCGCCAGCAGCCCCTCGCCTCATCCATGACCCGCGCCGCCCGCCGCGTCCTCGCTCATCGCCGTGACGCACCGGCAGCCCGGCGCCGCCTCTATATGCCCGCTCTGCCCTATGCCGCGGCACGACCTTCACGCTCTCACGAAAGCCGCTACACTGCCTACCGGTGAGGCATGGCACAGCGCTTGCATTACGAGGGTGGACGCGTCCTAAGGCAACCGAAAGGAGACGGAGAATGGGTGGTGCAGCAGGGTTTCTCTGGATGGCGGTGGTGATCCTGGCGCTCGCGTGGGCGCTGGAGCTATCCGGTACGGTGCGGCTGGGCGTGAATCTTGGCTTCTGGCTGCCGGTGCTGCTCGTGCTGGCACTCCTCGGCGCCATCTTCAACATGTTCGTGATGCCGTTCATGGGCCGCAGCCGCACGACCCGCACGGCGACCTCGGCCGCCGGCACGGCAACACCCGCGGCCCCGGTCGCAGCCCCGCCCCCTGCAGCGGCGCCCGCGCCGCCGGGGCCGACCACCACGGCGCCGGCCACGGGGTCGGCCGAGCAGGAAGTCGTGCAGGAGACGCGCGACCGCCCCACGTTCTAGCCCTTCAGCGCACATTCTGCGGGGCGGGCCAGTGGCCCGCCCCGCTTCGCGTCTCCCTCGCGAGCACCGCCGCGGCCGGCGCCGGGGAGCAGGCCGGACACGGCCCGCCTCCGCCGCAAGACCAGGGCCGTCCCACTCTGCTATAGTCGTGGCGCGTTCGGGTGGGCGCGGCGACGCGCGGACCGGGGCGCCAGGCGCGCAGGTGGGACAGCATGCAGCTTCAGAACCTCTACTCGTTCGCCGACCTCGAGCAGCAATTCGGTCGCGTCGTCGAGACTCATGACGGGCTCGCGACGACCGAGCACGACTTGCTGGGCCGCTACTACCGCGACGTGCTCGCCGAGACGGTCGCCATCGTGGCCCACCAGTGGGCCAGCGGCGTGCGGCGCAGCGCCGTGAAGGGCTTCTTTCTCGGCGGCCCGCCCGGCGTCGGCAAGACCACCCTCGCCCGCCGCGTCGCCTACGAGCTGTGCCGCCGCTTCTCCGATCCCGACAGCCCGAGCGCCCACCAGGTCGTCCTGGCGCTCATCGACGGCGGCGAGATCGCCCGCTCGCGCTACGGCGAGAGCGAGGCGCGCATCCGGGAGGTGTTCACCCTGGCCGAGAAAGGCTTCGCCGAGCCCGACCAGCGCTCGATCATCCTCTTCGACGACGTCGAATCGGTGCTCATGGCGCGCGGCAGCGACAACGCCAAGGAGTGGCACTTCTCCCAGGACAGCGTGTTCTTCCACTCCGTCGACAATCTCGACACCAGCCGCACGGTCGTCTTCTTGACCAGCAACCGGCCCGACCTGGTGGACGAGGCGATTCTCGACCGCTTCCTGGCCTACGCCGTGGGCACGCCCGAGCCGGCGCTGTTCGTCGAGGTCGCCGTCCGCGCCGCCGAGGCGCAGCACCTGAGCGCCGCCCAGATCGGCGCCCTCCGCGACCGCGTGCAGCGCGCCGCCGAGGCGGGCCGGCTCGTCAGCATCCGCGACGCCGAGCGCCTGGCCGTCCGCGAGTACGTCGAGACCCTGCTCGGCCGCCCTTCCACCGCCCTCATCGGCGCCGACCGCCTCGCCAGCAACTGGGGCACCCGTCCATCTTCCCCGGGGGTGCCGAGCCGCTCCCCTGCCAGGGGCTAATGCTCCGTCTCCGCCCCGGGGGTGCGGGGCTCCCCTGCCGGGGGGTTGGGGGTGTCCCCCCAATTGCCCCTTTTCTTTTTCTCCTGGGGTGCGGGGGTGTCCCCCACCTCCCCGCGATTGGGGACGGGGCTACCTCTCCCGCACCCGCTCGATCATCCCCGCGATGATCGGCTGCCCGTACTCGTCGTAGCACCGCTGTGCCGTGTAGCCCTCCGGCCAGATGTCCGTGAACCAGTAGCGGATGCCGAACTGGATACGCACCTGGCGGTACGCCTTCGGGCTGTCGTTGTAGTGCTCGTGCTCGAACATCGCCGGCGGCACGTGCAGGATGTCGCCTGCCTCCCACCGCTCGTCGCGCCCCTGCACCTCGCTGTACCCCTCCCCCTCCAGCACGTAGATGACCGCCTCCAGGTGCTTGTGGCGGCCGCTGTGGTGGTAGGGCGGCTCCTCGAAGATGGACGTCACGGCTACGCTGGTGGCCTGAAAGCCGTTCTTCGGCACGACCAGGTACAGGGCCAATGCGTGCTGGTTCTGGGCCGACGCCAGGTGCGCCTGCGGGTGGAACGAGTCGTCGGCGCCAGCCTGCTCCAGGTGAATCACCGCTCGCGCGCCGCCCTCCAGGTATTGCGACCGCTCCGGCGGGATCGCGGCCAGCACGGCGGGATCGGTGGGGCCGCAGTCTTCGAGCTGCTCCAGCCGCGCCAGATGCACGAAGCGCTCCAGCGGGAACGCCATGCCCGACAGGTACACCGCCGGCTCGTCGCCGGTGTTGAAGTGCTGGTGCTCGGCGCGGTAGGGGATGTGCAGCGCGCTGCCTTCTTTCCAGTCGAAGCGCTGGCCGTTGATGACGCTGAACCCCTGGCCTTTCAGGATGTAGATGCCCTCCTCGCCGTGCGTGTGCTTGCCCGTGTGCCAGCCAACGGGAATCTCGCCCTTCAGCACGCTCCCGCCCATCGTCGGGAAACCCAGCGAGTTGTCCACCATCAGCTTCACCCGAGCGTCCTGCCGCGTGCGCACCCAGGGGATCTGCCGGTCGTGCGCGATCATCGGCGAGCAGCGAAACGCCTCCTCGGCCTGCGCGCCCGCGGCCAACCACTCGTCATAAAATGTCACCATTCGGCTGCGTCCTTTCGTGCGCCGGGCGACCCCGCCACGCTCTGGGCACCGCCCGTCGCGGCCCTTGCCGGTGGCAGTTCGTTTGCTGGCAGAGTATAAGCTAACAGTCTCGCGCGCGGGGACCGGGCCTGCACGCCCGACGGGGTATGGCGTGCAGTCGTGTAGAGCACTGCTTGCTCCGCCCGTGAGCGTGCTCGTCACATCGAGCGGCGCCGCGCATCATAGCACAGGGCACCTAACCTCAGCCGAGCGCATGCCGAGTCAGGTCGCTCCCGCTCTCGCGCCCTGACTACACGGCATACGGAACAGAAAGAGTGTCACCGGTGGAAGCCGAGGCGCGACTGGCCCGAAAGGGCGCCCTCCCCGCGAGCCGCTGGCTGCTGTCAGCACTGGTCGCGGCCGCGCTCGTCGCCTATCCGTTCGTCGTGCCGCCCTACCTGCTCAGCCTGCTCACCGAGGTCCTGATCTTCGGCATCTTCGCCATGAGTCTCGACCTGCTTCTCGGCTACACCGGGCTCGTCTCGTTCGGCCACGCGGCCTTCTTCGGCACCGGCGCCTACGTCGCCGGCATCGCCTCGATCCGCCTCACCAACCACCTGGGCGTCACCCTGCCGCTCGCGCTCACCGCCGCGGCCCTGGCCGCGCTCGTCATCGGCTACCTCTCGATCCGGACCGCGGGCATCTACTTCCTGATGCTCACGCTCGCCTTCGCCCAGGTGCTCTATGCCGTCGCCTTCAAGTGGACGCCGGTCACCGGCGGCTCGAACGGCTTATCGGCCATCCCGCGGCCCGCCCTCGGCCTGGTGGCCGGCGGCGGGGAGCTAGCCGATCCAGCGCGCTTCTACCTGTTCATCCTGGCGCTCTTCCTGCTCGTCTACCTCGCCCTGCGCCGCGTCGTCGCCTCCCCGTTCGGCCACGCGCTCGTCGGCATCCGCGAGAACGAGGCGCGCATGCGCGCCATCGGCTACGACGTGGGCCGCTACAAGCTCGCCGCCTTCGTGCTCGCCGGCGTGCTCGTCGGCCTGGCCGGCGCCCTGGAGACGTACCTGAACGTGTTCGTCTCGCCCGCCGAGCTAAACTGGACGATGTCCGGCCAGGTGCTCGTCATGGTCACCATCGGCGGCGCCGGCACGCTCGTCGGCCCGGTGCTCGGCGCGGGTCTGGTGCTGCTGCTGCAGAACCTGGTCAGCTCGCAGACCGAGCGCTGGCCGATGATCATGGGGGGCGTGTTCATCGTCTTCGTGCTCGTCGCCCGCTTCGGCCTCGTCGGCATCTGGCGCCGCACCGTCGCGTCGTTCAGACGTCGTCGCTGAGTGCCACGCCTGTCTTCAGCGCTAAGGCTGGCACCGGAAGCCCTGTATACTGGCCCAGACGGACGCGCGGCCCCACTATTCCCCACTTTCGCCCCGGTGTCCACGAGGAGGCTCCGTGCATCGACGGCTTCTGAGCGCACTGTGCTGCCATGTCGCCACGAACGCGCCGGCGCCTTCCAGAATATACCGGGCGCTCCTGGTCACGGCCTTGGTCGCCGTCGTGAGCGCCCTGCAGGTCCCCGTCGCCGCCGCGCAAGCGCCGCCCCCCGGCGAGCTGTTCGTCGCCGACAGCAACGTGGTTCCCAATTCGTTCTTGCCTGGCCTGATCGAGCTAAGCCCGTCGCCGGGTACGCCACACGCGGTTCCCGTGCCACCAGGGTCCATTTTCGTGTCCCCAACGGGCGTGGCAATCGCGCCGGACGGCACCGTGTACGTGGTCGACAACTCCTGTTGCGCGAGCGGGCATGGCGCGGTCATCCGCGTGGACCCGGTGTCCGGAGCCCAGACGATTCTGGCAGACGCGCTGACGCCACCCGCGTCGACCAGCTACTTGCTCAGCCCGTGGGGCATGGCGGTCGCGCACAATGGCACGATCTACGTCTCCGACCTCATCAACGGCATTATTCGCGTGAACCCCGCCACCGGCCAGCAGACTTTGGTCTCCCAGGGGCAATTCCTGAACAATCCCATGGGCATCACGATCACCGCAGATGGCAACGTTTTCGTGGCGGATTCTGCCTGCTGCACCGGTGCGAACGGCGGGATCATCAAGCTCGACCCGACCAATACCAACGTCAACGCGAATCAGACGGTGCTGGTGTCGTGCTGCACGAGTTTCTTTACCCAGCTCGCGCAGCCGATGGGGATCACCGTGGGCTCTGACGGCTTCCTCTACGCTGTGGGTTCCGTCGGCTTCGATCCGGCGGTCGTGCGCGTCGATCCCGGGACCGGTGCCCAATCGATGGTGCCCATTCCGGCAACGGTGCTTCTCGCGGGCCCACGGGGTATCGCCGCCGTGCCGGGGGGTTGCCTTCTTCGTCGCCAATCTGAACTGCTGCCCCGATGCTCTCAACAACACGGGAGGCATCATTCAGGTAGACCCGGGGACTGGGGCCCAGAGCGTGCGCTGGGCCGGCGATCCCATGGTGCATCCCTGGGCGATTGCCTCCGTGCCACTGCGCGCCGACCTCACCATCGGCAAGGCCCGCCTGGGGCCGCCCGATCCGGTCGCGCCGGGCCAAACCATCACCTACCGCCTGACGGTCGCCAATGCTGGCCCCAGCGCCGCGACGGGCGTCACCCTCGTTGACAACCTGCCCGCGCTGGTCGGATTCCAGTCCATCAATCCGCCCACCGGCGTCATCTGCACGACGCCGGCGATCGGCGCGTCGGGCACCATCACCTGTCCGCTGGGCGGATTGGCCGTCTCGGCCAGCGCGCAGGTCGACGTCGTGGTGCGGCTCCAGGCCGCGGCGGCCGGGACGACGCTGAGCAACACGGCCACGGTCGTGGCCAACGAGTTCGATCCGAACGCACCGAACACCGTCACGCTCCAAACGGCCGTCAGCGCCGCGACCAACACGCCCGCCCCCACCAGCACCACGACGCCCACCAGCACCACGACGCCCAGCGTCACGGCCACCGGCACGGTGACGCCCACGCCAACTGACAGGCCGACCGGCACTACGACGCCCACCAGGACGGTCACGCCAGGCAACAATGCTACGGCCACGCCGGCTAGCACGTCGACCAACGGCCCTACCGCCACGCCGACGCCCAGGGGCACCCCCTCGCCGCCGACGACGGCAACGCCAACCGCGACCACCACCGCGGCGCCGTCGAGCCCCACGGCGACCGCCACGCCGAGCCCCTGCGCGCCGCGTCCGCCCGTGAGCGTCGTGGCCACACCGAACGGCGATGGCCGCTTGCGCGTGGTGGTGACGGCGAACACGAATCCGGGCGCGCCAGCCAACCTGCTGGCCAGCACCAATTTCAACGCCGGTAGCAACACGCTGGTATACGCGGGCCTATTCGCGCAGAGCGTTCCCTTCACCTGGACCCTCGCGCCCGGCACGACGCAGGCGACCTTCCTGGTGGAGCGGCTGACGCCCGGACAGGCGAGCACCGTGGGCCTGACCGCTACCGATGGCTGCGGCGCCTGGCCCACGTTTGTGGGCGGCGGCCCGAACGCCTTCTGACCGTCGGCTCACCCCCCGCCCGCGACCCGGCAGGCGGGGCGAACGGTTCGCCTCGTGACTCGTTCTCGTGGCCCAGGAAGCGGCTACAATCCGGTTCACATGCAGCAACGCACGGGGGAGTATCTGCTCGTGAATGGCGCGCGGCGACCGCAGCCGAACCACTCAGCGCTCAGCACTCAGCACGCGGCCCTTCGAGTGGATGGGCTGCGACGCGAGTTCGGGGGGCTGACGGCCGTGAACGGCGTGAGCTTCGCCGTTGCGCCCGGCGAGCGGCGCGCGCTCATCGGCCCTAACGGCGCCGGCGAGACCACCCTGTTCAACCTCGTCAGCGGCGAGCTAGCGCCCACTTCCGGCCGCGTCTACCTGGCGGGCGCCGACGTGACGGGCCTGCCGCCGCATCGCCTGGCCGCGCTCGGTCTGGCTCGAACCTTCCAGCGCAACAACCTGTTCCCGGGGCTCAGCGTGCGCGAGAACGTGCGCCTGGCGGTGCAGGCGCGACGCGGCGTGGCGTGGCAGCTCTGGGCGCCCGCCGCGCGCCTGGCCGCCCTCGCCGCCGAGGCCGACGACGCGCTCGGCGCGTTGGGCCTCGCCGCCCGCGCCGACACGCGCGTCCGCGACCTGTCCTACGGCGAGCAGCGCCAGCTCGAGGTAGCCGTCGCCCTGGCCACCCACCCCCGCGTCCTGCTGCTCGATGAGCCGACCGCCGGCATGTCGCCTGCCGAGACCGCTGCCATGACACGCACCATCGCCGCGCTCCCGGCCGAGCTGACCCTGCTCATCATCGAGCACGACATGGACGTGGTCTTCGCGCTGGCCGACCGCATCACCGTTCTCCACTACGGCGAGGTGCTGGCCGACGGCGCCCCGGCCGTGGTCCGCGCCGACCCCCGCGTCGCCGAGGTCTACATGGGCAGCGAAGCGCTGGGGGCCGAGTAATGAGTGCCGAGTATTCGCCTTCGTCTCCGCCCGTCCCGGACTCCGCCCAGCTGGAGGCAGATGCCGTGGCGCCCCCTGCTCAGCCATCAGCCCCCGGCCCTCAGCCGTCGCTCCTGGAGTTGCGCGATGTCCACACCTACTACGGCGACAGCCACATCCTGCACGGCGTCTCGCTGACGGTGGGCGAGGGGCAGGCGGTGGCCCTGCTCGGCCGCAACGGCGCCGGCAAGACCACCATCATTCGAACGATCGTCGGCTTCACTCCCCCGCGCGCCGGCTCCGTGCGCTTCGCCGGTCAGGACGTGGCCCGCCTGCCGGCCCACCGCATTGCCCGCCTGGGCATCGGCCTCGTGCCCCAGGGACGGCGCATCTTCCCCGATCTGAGCGTGCTCGACAACCTACGCCTCGGCGAGCGTCCGCGCCCCGGCGGCTGGACGCCGCCCCGCGTCTACGAGTACTTCCCGCGTCTCCGCGAGCGGCTGCGGCAGAAGGGAGGGACTCTCTCGGGCGGCGAGCAGCAGATGCTTGCCATCGGCCGCGCGCTGCTGACCAACCCCGCGCTGCTGGTCATGGACGAGCCGTCCGAGGGCCTGGCGCCGATGATCGTGCGGGAGATCGAGCGCATCGTGGCCGAGCTAAAGCGCGAGCGCCTGTCGATCCTGCTCGTGGAGCAGAACGTGCCGTTCGCCCTCGCGCTCGCCGACCGCGTCTACGTCATGAACAAGGGCCAGATCGTCTTCGCGGGCGCCCCCGGCGCGCTGGCGGCCGACGACGCCGTCAAGCGCCAGTTCCTCGGCGTGTAGCCGCCGCGCGAGCCTCCACGTCAGTCTCTACTGGAAGTTGACCACTGTTTGGCCGATCTGAATGTTCCCGTCCACGTAAGCCGTGAAGTTGGCCTGGCCGGGCTGGCCGGGACGCACGTTGAAGTACGCGCGCCCGCTGCCGTCGGTGACGGGGGTGGTTCCGTTCGCCGGCATGACGTTGTCGATGCCGCGCGACGAGACGAGAGATACCAGGTGGCCCGACACCGGCATCCGGCCCGAGTCGAGGACCGTGACGGTGATCTGCGTGCCGATGAACAGCGACCCTTGCTGCACGTTGGCCGTCACCGAGGAGTTGGACGGGCTGGGAACGCCCGGGCCTGTCTGGTAGCCTTGCGGCGCCGCGGGCCCTAGTGGGGAGCCCTGCGTCGGCGTGGCGACGTTGGACAGGAGGAGGTCGGACCCGCCGCTCCCCAGCGCATGGACCTGGAACGCATACGTACCCATGCCCAGCGGCACGTTCGCCCCCGGGCTGGTCGACGTGCTGCTGAATTGCAGCGGCCCGCCGTTGACGCTCTGGTAGATCGCGTACGACACCGCGCCGGGCACGGCGTTCCAGGTCAGCGTCGCCGCGTTCGGGCCGGTGACCGTCGCGGTCAGCAGGAAGCCATTATCGCTGGTCGTGGGCGGCGGGGCGTAGGGCAAGCCGAGCGGCGGCGGCATCTGGCTCGGGTTGTAGTACGGCTGGCCCTGATAGGGCGGCGGGTAGCCGCCGTAGTAGTTGGGCGGCGGGTACGCCGAGTTGGGCGGCGGGTACGCCGGGTTCTGGCCGTAGTACCCCGGCGCCTGGTAGGGAGCGCCGTAGTACGGGCCGTACGCGCTGCCATAGCCCGTGTAGGCCGGCGGCGCCCCGTAGCCGCCGTAGCCGTACGGACCATAGCCTTGCCCGTACGGCGGCGGACCGTAGCTGCCGTAGCCGTAATACTGGCCGTAGGGGTCCGGGGGATAGTACCCCTGAGGATAGCCCTGGTAGCCCTGCGGATACGGATACGTCTGCGCCACGGCCCCCGGCGCCGTGGCGCTTCCCGCCAGCAGCATAGCGGCCAGTGCCGTTATCCAGGTAAACGTCTGCTTGCTCACCGATCCACTCCCAGGCTGGACTTCCACCGCCCGCACGCGGCACCGAGCGGCCGCGGCAGTATAGCAAACTCGCCAGATGGCTGGCGAAGCCTTCTCTTATGCGCCCTCCACCTCGCTCGTCGGCCCCCGGCCCGGGGGTTGGTCTCCGTCCGTCGCTCACCGACCCAACGCGGCAGGCGCCCGCGGCGGCCCGGTGGCCGGCCGGCTGCCGCGTTCGGTATGATGCCCACAAAGCAGCACGGCACGGGAGCGGGGCATGTGGCGGTATCTGACGGCGGGTGAGTCGCACGGGCCGGGGCTCACGATCATCATCGACGGCGTGCCGGCCGGCGTGCCGATCAGCGAGGACGCGATCGCCGAGGACTTGCGGCGGCGGCAGGGCGGCTACGGTCGTGGCGGCCGCATGCTGATCGAGAAGGACCGCGCCGAGCTGCGCGCGGGCGTCGCCAAGGGCTTTACCACCGGCGCCCCCGTGGCCATGTGGATCGAGAACAAAGACTGGGCGAACTGGAAGGACAAGACCCCGCCCGCCATCACCGTGCCGCGCCCCGGCCACGCCGACCTCTCCGGCGCGCTCAAGTTCGGCCACCGCGACCTGCGCATCGTCGGCGAGCGCTCCAGCGCCCGCGAGACGACCGCCCGCGTCGCCGCCGGCGCCGTCGCCAAGGCGTTCCTGGCCGAGCTGGGCATCCACGTCTACAGCCACATCGTCGCCATCGGCGAGGTGACCGCGCCCAGCTACGATCTGGAATGGAGCGACCTCTTCGCCCGCGCCGAGGCGTCCGAGGTCCGCTGCGCCGACGCCGACACGACCGAGCGCATGAAAGAGCGCATCGACGCGGCGAAGAAGGCCGGCGAGTCGCTGGGCGGCGTGTTCGAGGTGGCCGCCGTGGGCCTGCCGCCGGGGCTTGGCAGCTACACGCAGTGGGACCAGAAGCTCGACGGCCTGCTCGCCCAGGCCATCATGAGCATCAATGCCATCAAGGGCGTGGAGTTCGGCGAGGGCTTCGCCGTGGCCCGCCTGCCCGGCACCCAGGCGCAGGACCCGATCCGCTGGGGCGATGGGCGGCCGATGCGCAGCTCGAACCGCGCGGGCGGCACGGAGGGCGGCACTACCAACGGCGAGCCGCTGATCCTGCGCGCCGCGATGAAGCCAATTGCCACCACCGTCACCCGCCAGGACTCCGTCGACCTGGAGAAGCGCGAGAACGCGAAGATGGAGTACCAGCGCTCCGACGTGTGCGCCGTGCCGGCCGCCGGCGTCGTGGGCGAGGCGATGGTCGCGCTGGTGCTGGCGAAAGTCGTCTCCGACAAGTTCGGCGGCGACAACGTCGCCGAGACCCGCGCCGCCCGCGACCACTTCCTCGCCGCGCGCGGCTGGCTCGCCGACCTCGCCCAATCGCCTGCCTAGCCATGACCGCTGCGCGGCGGCCGGTCCCTCCCGGCAACCGCCGCGCGCGCATCTCGGCGGAGGACCAGCGCCGATGACGTCGCTCGCCGCGAGTGCCACCGGGGGGCAAGCATCGCCGGCGATCCCGCGGGCGGCGGCGCTCTACCTCGCCGTCGTCCAGCTCCTCTTCACCACGATGTGGACCGTCTACGCGATCTTCCTGCCGGCGCTGGCCGAGGCCGCCGGCCTGTCGCGCGACTCGGTTAGCGGCATCCTGATGTTCGACCAGGTGCTGTTCCTCGTCATGGACGTCGCGATGGGCCTGGCCGCGGACTGCCTCATTCGGCTGTACCGCCGCCTGGCAGCGCCCATCGTCGCCGCCACGACCATATCCTGCGTGGCCTTCCTGCTCATTCCGCAAGTGGTCGAGCGCGGCGACGGCGGCCCCGGCGTCCGCGTGCTCCTCATCGGTCTGATCGCCGTCTGGTCGATCACCTCGTCCGCCTTGCGCGCGCCGCCGTGGGTGCTCCTGGCCCGCTACGCCGCCGCCCCAACCGTGCCCTGGCTGGCCGCGCTCACGCTGGTCGGCGTGTCTGTCGCCGGCGCCGTCGCGCCGTACCTCGGCGTGGCGCTGCGCAACCTCGACCCGCGGCTGCCGTTCGCCCTCTCCAGCGTCACGCTCCTCGCCGTCACGGGCGGCCTGATCGGCGTCGAGCGCCTGCTCGCGCGGGCGGGCCAGTCCACCGACGCGCCAGCCGCGCCCGGCGTGCCGGCCACGCTCCCGCTCGCCCGTCTGGCCCTAACGCCCATCTTCGTCGGCGCCATGGGCTGTCTCGCCCTCGGCTTCCAGGCGCACAGCGCGATCAACTCCGTCCCGCAGTACCTGCGGTTCGCCTCGCAGAGCGACCTCGAATACCTGCTGCCTATTTTTTGGATCGGCTTCAACCTGTGCTCGTTCCCCGCCGCCGGGCTCACCACCCGCGCCGGCGGCTTGGCCGTCATGGCCTGGGCGGGCGCCCTCGGCGCGGGCGGGCTGCTGCTGGCCGCGCTCGCCCCGAACCTCGGCCTGACTATCCTCGGCCAGCTGGTGGCGGGCGGCGCCTGGGGGGCCGTGCTCACCGCCGGCCTGGCCAGCGCCGTCGCCCTTGGCCGCGTGGGCCGCGAGGGCTTCACGCTCGGGCTATGGTTCGCCGTGCAAGCGCTCGCCACCCTCATCCGCATGGCGGTGATCGCGGCCAACGCCAACAAGGCGCCCGACTTCCTCGCCCTCAGCGTCTGGGCGCCGCCCGTGCTCTGGGTGGCGGGCGCCCTCCTGCTGGCCGTCGCGATCGGCCGCGCCGTTGCGCGACGCGCGCCCCTGCCCGCCCGCGCGTAGACCGCGCAGCCCCGGGGCCCCGGTCGTGATCGATTCACCGGCCAGCGGAGGCGACACCCCGCCAAGACGCGGAGAGCGGGGGCCTCGGCCCCCGCTCTCCGCGCGCAGTCCACGGCCGGCTCACGGCTCTTCGATGAACTCGTGCTCGTCCAGGTTGCTCTCCGTATCGATGTCGCCCTCGCTGGTCACGTCGGGCTCGACCTCGCCCTCGTCCAGGCTCTCGTCGTCCTCGTCTTCCAGGTCGTAGCGGATCACCGTCTCGCGCGTGTAGGCGCGGAACGCCTCCGCGGCCGCCGCGGGGAACGACGGGCGGTCGCCCATGCTCGGGTCGCGGTACGACTCGCGGATGATCAGGCGCAGCGAGTGGTCGTCGACCGCCGTGACGGCCGCCGAATACTTGTTGCCCTGGTTCATGAGGTTGATCACGCGCTGGCCCAGCTTCGGCTCCAGCTTGCCCAGCAGCTCGCCCGCCGGCCCGAAGACGCGCACCGCGTTGCCCTGGATCTCCAGCGTCAGCGGGTCGCCCGCCGTCACCCGCGCCAGCACGTCGGCCGGCGACAGATCGACCAGCGACGTCACGGTCGTCTTGCCCGTCTCCTCGATGAACAGGCTCGGGTCCACCGGCGTCGGCGCCGCCGTCGCGGTGTCCGCCGCCTCCGCCTCTTCCGCCAGCTTCGTGAGCCGCGCGTGGTTCTTCTGGGCAATCGTGTTCATTGGATCGACGCGCAGCGATTCCGCGTAGGCGTCGCGGGCCTCGGCATAGCGCCCGATCTCCATCAGGGCCTTGCCCAGCCGGTTGTGGGCGTCCACCTCACCCGGGTACTCCGCGATCAGCTCGCGGTTCAACTCGACCGCCTCGCCCCAGCGATTCTGCATCGCCAGATTGATGGCCTTCTCGACCTTCTGCCGCTTCGCGCGCAGCCGGTCTTCGGACTGAAATATCGCCATTCTCTCTTCCTCAAGCAGACAGCCCATTGGGCTAAGCAGCGCGAGGGGGTGGGGATGGTCCCGCTCCCCCGCGGCTCAATACCGGAAGTCCAGGAGCGCTCGCCCGCGAGCGTCATCGGTCCCCGACGTGCGCGCCCCGGGGCTCCAGGGACGCGCCCCCGGCGCAGCGCCTCGCGGTGTCTCCGACCGCCCTCCGAGGACCAGGGCCCACCCTGGCGGGGGTATGGGCGCTCCCAACCTCTCTCTGTCCCTTCGTCTGGCGGCTACGGATGACCGTTTCAGGCAACACCTGGGGGCACATAGCAACCGGGGAATGCCGTGGACGAACGCCCGTAGTGTACCGCGCGCCCCGCGATTTAGCAAGACTTGTGCCGCGCGCGTCAGCGGGCCGGCGCGACCACGCGGAAGCGGCGGTCGAGCGCGCCCAGGATCTCGCCGCCCTGCGGCGTGACCAGCACCGTGTCCTCGACCTGCAAGCCGGCGAAGCCCAGCTCGTAGTATGGCAGCTCGACCTCGAAGACCATGCCCGCTTCCAGCGGCGTAGCGTCGTTCGGGCCAAGCAGCGGCACGTCGTAGACCTCCAGCCCGATACCGTGGCCGATGTGGTGCCGCTGGTAGTGGGGGATGCCGGCAGCGCGCGCGGCCGCCACGCCCGTCTCGAAGATCGCGTTCGCCGGCGTGCCGGGGCGCATCGCCTCGATCGCCCGCGTCTCGGCTTCCAGGAGGGCGTCGTAGTACTGGCGCACGCGCGGATCGGCGGGCTCGCCGATGGCGAAGTTGCGCGCGATGTCGGAGCAGTAGCCCTGAAGCTGCAAGATCGTGTCGAAGCGGATCACCCCGTTCGGCTCCAGCACGGCGTCGCGCTGCATCGTGTAGCCGCTGGAGCCGCGCCGCCCGAAGAAGATGCCCGTCGAGAGCGACCGCCCGCCGGCCGCCACCACCGTCTGGTCGTAAGCCGCGATCATCTCAAACTCGCGCACGCCCGGCGCGGCCACCGCCATCGCCGCCTCGATCGCGCGCTCGTTCAGGCGCAGCGCCGCCCGCAACCGCGCCTGCTCCTCGGCGGTCTTCACGGCGCGGATGCGGCGGAAGGTGCCGTAGCCCGGCACCAGCTCCAGGTCGGGCAGGCGCCGCTCCAGCTCCGCGCGCGCCTCCGGGTGCAGCACCCGCTCGTCGAACGCCACGCGCCCGCGCTCGAGCCCAGCGCGCTCCACCGCCGCCGCCAGCGCCTCGCCGGCGCTGCCGCGCGCCGCGTCCAAGTGGTCGACCACCACGTCCCGCACGCCCTGCTCGACGCGGTCCAGCTCCGCGTCGGCGTTCACGAACCGATACACGCGCCCCCAGGGCACGTACTCCGTCGTCGGCGGGCACGACTGGAAGCCGTTCGCCATCTCGTTGATGCCGCAGGCGACGATCGGGCGGTCGAGCGCGGCGCCGCTGACGACGGCGTAGCACTGCGTCTGGTAGGGGAGCAGCAGGAGGTTCTCGCACCAGAAGTTGCTCAGGTAGTAGACGTTCTCCAGCATCGTGGCGAGCAGGCCGTCGAGCCGCTCCGCCGCCAGCACCGCCCGCGCCCGCTCCTGGTTCAGCAGCGTGCCGCCCGGCGGCCGCACCCCATGCTCCGCGTAGTACCCGTCGTGCCGCGTCATGCCGCCCTCACCTCCCCGCCCACGGCGTCTTGGCCGTCCCCATCGCGTCCGCTACATCGCGCCCGCGAGGAATGCCGCAAGTACGATAGCAACCGCGCGGTCAGCGCTGCCAGGAGCCGCGGGCGCCACGGCCCGACTCTTGCCGCCTCTCTCCGGTCGGGCGCAAGCCGCCGCCCGCTCGGAAAATGGCGGTGCGCGCCGCCCCATATGGTACGATTTCCCACACGGGCGCCGTCATCGAGTGCGCTCCCCCGGTTGTGCGCCCGCCGGGGCCATCACAACAGGACTCGCCGTTGGCCACCACCACCTCGCCCCCCCGCTCGCCCGTGCGCCCGCTGCTCCTCGCCGTCCTCGCCCTCGCGGTCGTCGGCTTCCTGCTCTGGCCCGGCTCGCTCGCCGGCAAGCTCCAGATGCTCGTCGCGGGTGTCTGCGCCCAGCGGCCCGGGCACTCCTACTTCATGGGCGGCGTGCAGTTGCCGCTCGAAGCGCGGATGGGCGGCATCTTCGCCGGCTTCCTCGTCGGCGTGCTCTATCTCCTCTGGGCCAACCGCGAGCGAGCGGGCCTCCTGCCCCCCGCGCCGCTCCAGGCGCTGCTGCTCGGCTTCGTCGCCCTGATGGCGCTCGACGGCATCAACGCCCTCTGCTACGACACGGGCTGGCCCTACCTCTATCCGCCGCAGAACGCCGTGCGCCTGGCCACCGGGCTGCTCTGCGGCCTGGCGCTGGCGCTGCTGGCCGTGCCGGTGCTCAGCGCCACGCTCTGGCGCGACTGGGACTACGAGCCGAGCCTGGCCAGCGTGGGCGAGCTGGGCTGGGCGCTCTGCCTGCTCGCGCTCGTGCAGCTCGCCACCATGTCGGGCGGGGCCGCGCTCCTGTATCCCGTGGGCCTGCTGATGATCGTCGGCGTGATCGTCGCCTTCGCCGTTGGCAACAGCTACGCCGTCGTGCTCATCACGCGGCACGAGCGCCAAGCGAGCACCTGGGGTCAGGCGCTGACCCCCCTCCTGGCCGGGGTGCTGATCGCGGTCGTGGAGCTGGCCGCGCTCAGCGCCTTCCGCTACTGGGCGGAGGCCGCGCTCGGCGTGCGCTGGGTCGCCTGACCCTGCCCCAGCCAATTCCGGCATTGGGTGGCGCTCAATCTTGGCGTGTGCGTGCGCCCGCACCTATAATCGGCGCAACGGGGGCGATTTGCGCGAGCCTCGCGCCGGCTGGCGGTAGTCCGCGGCGGGCCAGGGCGCACGCGCGACAGGATGCCAGGCAGGAAGGAGTAGTGCTTATGGGGCGCCTCCCCGCGTATCTTCTCGCCGCGCTGCTGGCGGCCGTCGCTGGTGCGCCTGCCGCCTGGGCCCAAGGCCAGGCGTACCCGACCGCGAGCTACCCTTACGGCACGCAGCAGTACGCCGGCGGCTACTCGGGCTACGGCACCGGCACCACCTACAGCAGCTATCCGTATTACGGCAGCAGCGCCGCCGCGCAGTACGGCGCGTATCCCTACGGCCAGTGGGGCAGCACCACCGCCGGCTACAACCCGAGCACTACCTACGGCTACGGCCCGACCAGCCAATACGGCTATGGCTCCGGCTACGGCGACACGGGGAGCTACGGCTACTACGGCTACGGACAGCCCGGTACCGCGGCCAGCGGCTACTACGGTTACGGGCAGCCCAGCGTCCCGCCTTACGGTTCCCCGTTCGGCCAGCCAGCGCCGTATGGCCAGCCGGCGCCGTATGGCCAGCCGGCGCCCTACGCGGGCAGCCCTGCCTCCTACCCGCCGCCCTACGGTGCGCCCTACACCGGCGCTCCCAACGCCTACGGCTACAGCCCGACCAGCAATCCGAGCTACCCGGCGCCGTACGGCGCGCTCCCGCCGCCCAGCCCCCCGCCGACCGATCCCTATAACAACGGCCAGCTAGTGTCGAACCCTTACGGCCCGTCGCCCTACGGCGCCGCGCCCGCCAGCTACCCGCAGGTCAGCCAGACCAGCCAGCCCGCCCAGACCGGCTGCGGCGGCAACTGCACCCTTGGCACGTACTTCTACGGCGTCGGCGTCCCGACAAGCACGCCCTACTCGGGCTCCAACAACCAGATCACGCCTTACAATGTTGGCGGGCTGGCCTCAGCCCTGACCGGCGTCAACATGCCGGTCCAGAACACGCAGCCCATGCAGTTCCCCGACAACATCCCCGTCAGCCAGTACTAGCCCCGCGCCCGACCATCGCACGATGGCCGCCCCCGCGGGGGCGGCCATCCCATTCTTGGTGTCCCGCGCCCTAGCGCCCCCGCTTGCCCCACCGGGCCGCGCGCCGCATACTAGCGGCCATCGGCCACCCGGGCCCGGCGCGCCCAGCGCGCGCGGCCGGCCTGCACGCGGTAGGAGGAGGGCAAGCATGCCACGTTCCCGGATGGCGCGGAGCGCAATACTCGGAGCGGTCGTCGGGCTCGCGCTCGTCGCCAGTGCGGCTCTCGCGGGCCGCGCGCAGGGACAGACGCCGGCGAGCGCTGACTGCGGCGCGGCGATCGGCCCCCAGCAGACGCTCGACGGCCATGCCTACGGCCCAACCGCGTGTACGATTGCCGAGGCGCGGAGGATCCAGAACGCGGCGGGCGCGCCGTACTGGCGCCTGGAAATCGGGCTTGACGGCACCCTGGCCGGCTATGCCGCGCTCGATGGGCCGCGCACCGAGATGTTCACCGACGTGCCCGAGATGGCGCTGGCGCAGCGCGGCAGTCCCGGCGGCTGGGTGCCCGGCATCGCCCGCTACCGCGCCGACAAGGGCACGGGCATGACCCTGTTCATCCCCGCCGCGCCCGCGGACTGGAACGGCGCGCTCTACGTCACGGCCCACGGCGCCGGCTCCTACACGCCTGTGGGCGAGCTTGTGCCGCGCGAACCAGACAGCTTCGCGCCCTACACCGGCGCCAACTCCTACGTCGGCCCGATGATCGACAAGGGTTACGCCGTCGCCTACACCCGCCGCTCGGCGGCGCGCGGCCCGAGCGACGACGAGCAGGCTGTCCTTGACGACGGCCGCCCGCTCGGCGGGCTCAGCTTCGCGTACCACACGGGGCTCCTGCGCGACTTCACGACCGTGGCACGGAACCTCGTCCAACAGCACCTCGGGCGCGCGCCCGAGCGCACTTACTTCTACGGCCACTCGGCCGGCGCCGCGCTGGGGCGGCTCGTCAACTACCTGCCCGGCGCCAACACGGACGGCACGGGCCGCTCCATTTTCTCCGGCTTCCTGCTCGACGACGCGGGCGGCGGCTACTATCTCCCGCAGCTCTTCGTCGACGGGCAGGACGTGCTGTTCGCCACGCCGGCCGAGCGCGCGCGCTTCGCGCCCCAGATCGACGTGGCCCACCAGGCCTACACGGGCGAGGAGGGCGACTACCTCACCCTCAAGCGCGAGAACGCCCGACTGCTCGCGGCGAAGGGGCTCGGCGATCTCAACCGCCTGTACGAGATCGTCGGCGTCAGTCACTTCGACGCGGGCCGCGTGGCGGCGATGAACGGCCCCGCCGCCGCGCTGGCCGACCAGAACCTCGATCTGGGCGGCGTCTTCGACGCGCTGGTGGACGCCCTCGACGCCTGGGTCACGGGCGGCCAGGCGCCCACTCCGAACCGGTCCGACTCCTACCTGCTCGGCGGCGCCAACGGAAGCGGGCTCGAACGGCCCGCTATCCGTCTCCCCGAGATCGCCTGTCCTACCGGCACCTACTACGTCTTCCCGGACGGCATCGAGCCGCAACGGCTCGGCACACAGGTAACCGCCTTTGCCGCGTACGACGGCGCCGGACTGGAGCCGCTCGACAACCGCGGCTACCTGATCGACATGAATCACAACAACACCCGCGACCAGCGCGAAACGGTCACCCAGGCCTGGCAGCGGCGCGCGGTCGAGGGCGAGCCGAGCGGCACGCTGCTGCCCGACGAGTCCCTCACCCCGGCCGCCTATGCCGCCTGCGTCGAGCAGGCCGCGGCCGAGCTGGTGACCGCCAACCTGCTCAGCCCGGCCGCCTTCCGCCACTACGTCGAGCAGGCCGCTCAGCCCGCGCTCCCCTCGTCCTAGGGGAGCGGACTCCATCCCCTGTGGGGGACGCGGGCTTTCCCGGTCGCGGCAGCGCCTCAATTCTCCCCCTTCCTTCGCAGGGAAGGGGGGCCGGGGGGTTAGGTTCCCCCCGGGCACGCTTGCTACACCAGTACGCCGAGCGGCATGATGACTGTGGTGGGTTCTTCGCCTGGACACCCCAGGCCCCGCCGGGAGGCCGCATGCGCAACGCCGAGGTAGCACGGCTGTTCGAGGACGTCGCCGACATGCTCGAAGTGCAGGGCGACGGCGGCTTCCGCGTGCGCGCCTACCGCGAGGCCGCGCGCCAGATCGCCGGCCTGCGCGAGCCGATCGAGCAGGTGGCCGCGCAAGGCCAGCTCGAGGCGATCCCCGGCATCGGCAAGGCCATCGCCGCCAAGATCGACGAGTACCTGCGCACCGGCCGCCTCGCTTACTACGACCGGCTCCGCGAGGCGGTGCCGCCGGGGCTCGTCGCGCTGCTGCAAGTGCCCGGCCTCGGCCCGCGCACGGCGCAGCTGCTGCATAAAGAGCTGGGGGTCGAGAGCCTCGACGACCTGCGCGCGGCCGTCGCGGCGCAGCGCCTGCGCGGCGTGCGCGGGCTCGGCGCGAAGACCGAGGAGCGCCTGGCGCGCGAGCTGGCGCGGCTGAACGAAAGCGCGCGCCGACTGCCCCTCGGCGTCGCGCGGCCCGTCGCCGAGCAGGTGATGGCCCTCCTGCGCGAGCATCCCGCCGTGCGCCAGATCGAGCCGGGCGGCAGCCTGCGCCGCTGGCGCGACAGCGTCGGCGATCTCGACCTGCTGGCCGCCTCGCCGGACCCCGAGGCCGTCATGGCCGCCTTCGTGGCGCTGCCGTTCGTGCGCGAGGTCCTGTCGCGCGGGCCGACGTTCACGCGCGTGCTGCGCACCGACGGCCTGGGCGTCGACCTGCGCGTCGTGCGCCCGGAGTTCTGGGGCACGGCGCTGCAGCACTTCACTGGCTCGCGCGCCCACGCGATCCACCTGCGCGATCTGGCGAACGCGCGTGGCCTGAAGCTGAACGAGTACGGCATCTTCCGCATGGACACCGGCGAGCGCCTGCCCGGGGCCACCGAGGAGGACGTGTACGCGGCCGTTGGGCTGCCGTGGATCCCGCCCGAGCTGCGCGAGGACCGTGGCGAGATCGAGGCCGCGCTGGCCGGCCGCTTGCCGCACCTGATCGAGCAGCGCGACCTACGCGGCGACCTGCACCTGCACACGAACTGGAGCGACGGCAACGCGCCGCCCGAGCGCATGGTCGAGGCGGCGCGGGCGCTCGGCTACGAGTACCTGGTCATCACCGATCACTCGGCGGGGCTGGGCGTGGCGAACGGGCTGAGCGTCGAGCGCCTACGTGCCCAGCGGGCGGTCATCGACCGGCTGAACGCCGAGTACGCGCCGTTCCACGTGCTGCAAGGGATCGAGATGGAGATCCGCGCCGACGGCAGGCTCGACTACCCCGACGAGGTGCTGCGCGAGCTGGACGTGGTCAGCATCTCCCTGCACAGCAACCTGCGCCAGGAGCCCGAGCGCGTGACGGCGCGGGCGCTGGCAGCCGTCGAGCACCCGCTGACCGACGTGTTCAACCACCCCACCGGCCGCCTGGTGGAGAAGCGCCCCGGCGCCGAGGTCGACCTCGAGGCGGTGCTGCGGGCCGCGGCCCGCACGGGCACGGCCGTCGAGATCAACGGCACGCCCGAGCGGCTCGACCTGGACGACGTGTGGGCGCGGCGCGCGACCCAGTTGGGCGTGACGCTGACGATCAGCAGCGACGCGCACAGCCCCGAGGGCCTGCAGAACATCCGCTACGGCGTGATGCAAGCGCGCCGCGGCTGGGTCGAGGCCCGCGACGTCCTGAACACCCGCCCCTACGCCGCATTCCGCGCCTGGCTCGACACGCGATCAGCCACGCGCCGTGACCAGTCCGGTGCAGGAACTTAGCCTTGTCGCCCGCCGGCCAGGAGCGACGACAGCGATTGGCGCTTAAGTGCCTTGATCGCAGTGACCATGCACTTCGGCGGCCGAAGTTACCACGCCAGCGGCGCATCCGCCTAGCCACCCAAGGACGCGCTCCCACTGCCGGGCGCGGTCCGCGGCCTTCGCCCCGGCAATGGCTACGGCGTCGGCAGCGATCTGGGCCGCAGGATCGGCTGTTTGCTCGACGATGGTGATCAGCGCGCGAACATCTGGTGGGGTATCGTGCCGCACGACGCAAACCTCCGCTTTAGCCTAAGAACTGCTTGTGCATACCATCACCCGATCGCCACAAGGCATCGCCACGTGACGCGCCGCTCAGCCTCAGCTCGTGGACTTGGACCCGCCAGCGCCACGCCCGGCCGCCGGGGGCGGGTCGACGACGGCGAGGACGGCGGGAGGCTCGAGGAGGCGGAAGCCGTGCGGCGCGAGGTGGTGGCGCAGCCACGCTTCCATGCGCGCGCCAGCGCTCGCCGCCTCCATCTTCGTGGCCCACAGGCTCAGCGCGCGGTAGGCCCCGCTCGTCTCGTCGGCAAGCACCAGCAGGCTGTGGTAGCCCGCCACGTCGGCGAGGTCCGCGCCCGCGCGCGCCACCAGTTGCTCGACCACCGCGCGGCCCGTCGGCTCGACCGCGAACTCCTGCCAGCAGGCGTATAGCACGCTTCCCCCTCGCGCGCGGCGCGCACTTTCCTCCCTAAGCATACGGTAGACAGCGCGGCGCCGGGCGGGTATAGTACCAGCCGCACACACCGCCGCCCTGGCGCACGCCGCGCCGGTCAGCGAGCTAGCTACTGAGCCTGGAGGGTCCCTGTGGCGAGTTCCTGGCGCTCCCGCCGCCTCGCGCCGCCTGTCCGCGCTCACGGCGCCCGTATCGCCGGCCCGCCCGGACGGTGGATGTCAGCGCTCCGCGGCGTCGCGCCGGGCGTCGCGGCGCTGCTGCTCGCCGCCGCCTGCGCGTCGATGCCCCAGCCTCGCGTGCCCCCGCCGCCGATGGTGGCCGGGGGCGCCGCGCCGGCCGCGGCCCAGCGCGCCCCGCGGCCCACGCCGGCGCCCGAGCGCGCCATGGCCCCGGCCGCGGGCGACGTGGTCGCGGCAGCCCAGGCATACGTGCAGGCGCTCTACGACGGCGACGACGCCACGGCCACCCTCTACCAGCCCGGCTTCGGCCCCAAGCTGCACGAGACCGAGGACGGCTACACGCTGCTCGGCCTCAGCGCGCGGCCGATTAGCTGGAGCGAGTTTGGCTACCCGGACGCCGACCCCGACCTGGAGATCGCCGAGGTCGTCGCGCGCGTGCAGAGCCGCAAGGGCACGGAGAGCGGCAACGTCTACTACAAGCTCGGCTTCCGGCGCGCCGGCGACAAGCTCACGATCGAGCAGGGCTCCACGCGCGTCGACGTGCGCTAGCACGCCGTCGCGGGTGAGCTGCCGAAAAGGGCAGGCCGCCCTCGGCAGCACCAGTCCGATCCAGCAGTCCGCCCTACGGCTCGTCCTCGACCAGCGGGCCGGCTAGCGGCAGCGTGAACCAGAACGTCGAGCCTCGGCCCTCCGCCGACGCCACGCCCATCTCGCCGCCGTGCCGCGTGATGATTTCGCGGCTGATGTACAGCCCCAGGCCCAGGCCGACGTGCCCGCGCACTGGCACGTTGCCGGCCTGGTAGAAGCGCTCGAACACGCGCTGGGCCGCCGCGGGGCTGATGCCGATCCCCCGGTCCTCGACCCGCACGACCGCCGTCTCGCGTCCTGCCGGGAAGTCCCGCCGCGCCGGCGCGGCGTCCTCCTGGCCACTGGGCAGCACGGGCAGCGGCGGCGGGCCGACCTCGACCCGCACGACGATCGGGCCGCCCTCTGGCGAGTACTTGATCGCGTTGTCGAGCAGGTTCTGCAGCACCTGCTCGATGCGCCGCCGATCGGCACGCACGTAGACGGGGCGCGGCGCCTCCACCTGGATCTGGTGGGCCGTCGTCGTCACCTGCGTCGCCTGCGCGAGGCGCCGCGCCAGCTCCGCCAGGTCGAAGCGGCTCTCCTCCAGCGGCATCAGGCCCGCCTCGATGCGCTGCAGATCCAGGAACTGCTCAACCAAGCCCAGCATGCGGTCGGCCTGCTCCCCGATGCGGGCCAGCACGTCCTTGTCGGCCGCCGCCGCGCCGCGCCGCGCGGCCCGCCCCTCCAGGACCTCGGTATACGCCTTGATCACCGCCACCGGCGTCTTCAGCTCGTGTGACACGACCGACAGAAAGTCCTGCTTGGCCTGCTGCTCGACCTCGGCGCGCGCCACCGCGGCCCGGCGCCGCGCCAGCTCCGCGTTCCCCAGCCGCAGCCCGACCCGTGCCGCCACCAGCATCAAGAACGTCTCGTCCTCGACCGTGAAGGCATCCGACCGCGCGGTACCCGCCCAGACTACGCCCCGCCGGGTCTCCCCTACGAACAGCGGCACCGCCAGCACCGACCGCAGGCCCGTGGCGTCCACCTCGTCCGCCAGCGCCGGCAGCGTGCGCGTGTCGTTGCACAGCAGCGGCGTCCCCGTGCGGTACACCTCGGTCAAAGGGCCAGCAGGCGCCGGCGGCGCGCGGCCCGGGTCGCCGGCCGCGCTCCGCGGCCGGCCGCCGCCATCGCGCTGGCCGCGCGCCGCTGTGCGCGCCGCGCCGGCGCTCTCGCCAGGCTCCGCGGGGAGGTCCGCCAGCGGCCGCAGCTCGGCGTCGCGCTCGGCCACCAGCGCCTCGACCCGCTCGACACTCAGCGCGCGCCCCACGCACTCCGCCAGGCGCGCGGCGAAGCCCGCCAGCGGCTCGGTGGGGATCGTCGCCAGCTCGGCCAGCACCTCCGCCTCGCTGGCCCGCCGCCGCTCCCGGTCGAGCAGGCGGTCGTTCTCCAGCGCCACCGCCGCGATCTCGGCAAAGATGCTCAGCCACCAGCGATCGCTCTCCGCGAAGCGGCCCGGCGCCGCCCGCGTCGCCACCAGCACGCCCGTCACCGCGCCCCGCAGCCGCATCGGCACGGCCAGTAGCGACCCCACCTGGCCCAGCTCCGGCGAGGCGACCGGCAAGTAGCGCGCCGAGTTGGCGACGGCAATCGCCTCCCCCCGCTCTGCTACCCAGCCCTCGATGCCGCTGCCCCGCGGCAGCCCGGCGTCGCGCCCCGGCGGCACCAGCCCCACGCTCGCCCGCAGCGCCAGCCGGTCGCCCACCAGCCACAGCACATAGGCGCCCTGCGCGTCGAGCATCCGCAGCGTCTCGGTCAGGATCACCGCCAGCAGCCGCTGCGCCGAGCGCATGTCGGCCAGCGCCTGCACGACGTGCTCCAGCACGTCGCCGGCGGTCACACGCGACAGCATTCATTCCCCCATGAAGGGCGCTGAGCACTCGGCCAGGAATGGGGTATATGTTTGCTGCGCCAAACATATACCCGAACCTAGGCCGGCAACTTAGGTGCTGACTGCTCAGCTTGCCGTCTTCGCTCAGCACTCCGCACTCATTGCTCAGCGCTCCGGTTGCGGTAGTCGACGAAGCGGTAGCCGAGCCCGCGCTCCGTCAGGATGTACTTCGGGTGCGCCGGGTCGGGCTCGATCTTCTGGCGCAGATAGGTAATGTAGAGGCGCACGTAGTGCTCCTCCTCCCGGTACTCGTAGCCCCACACCTTCGCCAGCAGCGATTCGTGCGACAGGATGCGCCCAGGGTTGGACACCAGGTGGTACAGCAGGCGGTACTCCGTCGGCGTCAGCTGCACCTTCTGGCCGCGCAGCAGCACCTCGTTCTTGCTGAAGTCGATCGTCAGGTCGTCGTCCACGACGATGCGCGTGCGCGGCACGAACGCGGGCGTCTCGGCGCGCCGCAGCACGGCCTGGATCCGGGACAGCAACTCGCGCTGGCTGAACGGCTTGGTCACGTAGTCGTCGGCCCCCAGGCTCAGCCCGCGCACCTTGTCGCTCTCCTCGCCCTTCGCCGTCAGCATGATGACCGGTACGTTCGAGACCCGCCGGATCTCCTCCAGCGTCTCGAAGCCGTTCAGCTCAGGCATCATCACGTCGAGCACGATCAGGTCCGGCAGCCGCGTGCGCAGCTTCTCTAACGCTTGCTCGCCGTTCGTGGCCGTGAGCGCCTGGTAGCCCTCCATCTCTAGGTACAGCCGCACGGCGTTCAGCAAGTCGGGCTCGTCGTCCACCACCAGGATCGTGCGCGCCTCAGCCATCGGCCCACCTACCTCCTGTCCCCCCAAGTGTACGCCGGGCGGCGCGCCCACCATAGGGGCGGGGCGCCTGTCTTGTCAAAGCCTAGCACGACTCCAACAGGGTTCTTACAGGCCGGGTGGTACGATGCTCGTAGCAATATGGGCAGGTAGCTGCACGGCTGGGCGCGCGTCCGGCGCCGCATCCCGCGGAGGGCGCGACCGCGCCGAGCCAGCCAGCCGCGCGCGAGCAGGGCTGGAAGGGCCGGGGGCGGCGTGCTGCCTGTCGCGGGAGGTTAGCAACGATGGCAAAGGTAATCGGAATCGACCTGGGAACGACGAACTCGGTGGTGGCGGTGATGGAGGCCGGGGAGCCGACGGTGCTGGAGAACGCCGAGGGGAACCGGATCACGCCGTC
>JAJPHF010000051.1 GCA_021325365.1 Pseudomonadota bacterium | reverse complement strand
GCTTCGTTCGCTCAAACTTCTTCTTCGCCATTTGGCCTCTCCAGCTCTCAGCTCTCAGTTGTCAGCGATCAGCTACCCACGCGCGCCCGTCTCCTCCTGACGGCTGAGAGCTGACGGCTGAAGGCTAACCGGGGGAGCCCACGACCAGATTCGAACTGGTGACCTCGTTCTTACCAAGAACGCGCTCTGCCGCCTGAGCTACGTGGGCCGAGCCGCGCCAGCGCGCGGGGCTCGCCGGGAAACGGACGGGCGCGGCGTACCGCGCCCGCTGCCTTGCCAATGCTAGCGAACCACCACGTGCCGACCGGTGGTGGGGGCAGGATTCGAACCTGCGAATCCCTTCCGGGAGCCGGATTTACAGTCCGGTGCCATTAACCGCTCGGCCACCCCACCGGGACGGAGCCGACGATGGGACTCGAACCCGCAACCTGCGGTTTACAAAACCGCTGCTCTGCCAATTGAGCTACGTCGGCCTGGGTATGCTTGCGGGCCGCGCCACCACGCGGCACGGTGGGTGCTAGCGGCCGTCTGGAGCGGCTCCCGAGGGAGGGCAGATGGCAGCCAGAAACCCGTCCGGGCCGCGCCCCGAATCACACGCAATGATACCGTATCCCCCCGCCGGCCAACAAGCGGATCGCCGACGTCGCGCGCTTCCAACGCTGGTCGAGCGGTCCCACGAGCGGATGGACCATTCCCCCGCCCGGCACCAGCCCCGGCACTACTCGTGTCTCGTCAGACGCTGCAATAGCCGGCGACAGCGCGCCGCCAGGGTGGAACGCGGGCGCGACCAGGCGACCGGCGCGGGCGGCGCCTCGAGTACCACGGTAAGCCGGCCGCTCGCTCCGCGCGACACTTTCGACTCCAGCCCCTGCTCGCGGGCGGCCACCACCAGGTGCACTCCCGCCCGCTCGGCCAGGCCGACGAAGCACAGCCGGCGGATGCCCGGCGTGCGCTGCCCGAGCAAGGCGAGCGCTAGCTCGGCGGCCTCCGGCTCGTCCGCTGCCGTTAGCGGGAGGGGCATCGGCTCCGAGCTATGCACGCGCCTACCTCGTGGCCCGCTCAATGCTTCAGGTGGTACGGCACGTCGGCCACGACCACGTTCGCGTGGAAGAACAACGCGGCTTTGAGCCGCAACGCGGTCTGGTTGTGGAGGATCCACTCCCACCAGTGTTTCGGCACGAACTCCGGCAGCACGATCGTGACCAGCCGATTCGGCTCGTTCTCACGCCGCGCGGCGATGTACGCCAGCAGCGGCGGCAGCAGCGAGCGGTATGGCGACTCGATGATCACCAACGGCAGCTTCTGGCCCCACTCCTCCCAACGCTGCTTCAGGCGTTCCGCGGCCTCCAGGTCGTCGGTCACGTGGACCGCAGTCACGTTGTCGGAGATCGCGCGGGCAAACGACAGTGCGGGCAGCACGCCGAGGTGCAGGTTCGGCAGCGGCACGATCACCAGCGGCTTCGTGTTCACTAGCTCCAACGTGTCGCGCTGGGGATCAAGCACCAGCTCCGCGGCGACAGCCTCGTAGTGGCGGTGGATGGCGTACAGCGTGGCGACGATCACCGGGATGATGATGAGGATCATCCAGGCGCCGTGCGAGAACTTCGTAGCGGCGATGATGATCGACACCAGTCCCGTGGTCACCGCGCCCACGGCATTGATGACCATGCTGCGCTGCCAGCCGGGCGAGCGGCGCGTCCACCAGCGCTTCACCATGCTCGACTGCGAGCAGGTGAAGGAGACAAAGACGCCCACCGCGTAGAGGGGAATCAGGGCGCTGGTTTCCGCGCCGAAAGAGATCACCAGGATCGTCGCCAGCGCGCCTAGCACGACGATGCCCGTCGAGAACGAGAGCCGGTCGCCGCGGAACGAGAACTGGTGCGGCAGAAAGCCGTCTCGCGCCAGGAAGAAGCTCAGACGCGGAAAGTCGGAGAACGCTGTGTTCGCCGCTAGCACCAAGATCAGCGTCGTGAACGCTTGCACCAGGTAGAACAGGACGTTCGTCCCGAGTGTCAGCCGCACCACTTGCGAGATGACCGTCGGGTTGCCATCCGGGTTAGGCAGGATCTGGTAGACGTGTGCCAGCAGCCCGATCCCGCCGAATAGCACGCCGAGGATGGCGGCCATCCAGACGAGCGTGGTCGCCGCGTTCTTGGCTTGCGGCTCCTTGAACGCCGGCACGCCGTCGGAGATCGCCTCGGTGCCCGTGAGCGCCGCGCAGCCCGAGGCGAAGGCGCGCAGCACGAGGAACAGCGACATGCCCTCGACGGCGGGCACGGCCTCCGCTTCGGCGCGCGGCAGCTCGCCCAGCGCGACGTACTTGAAGGCGGCGATGCCGAACACCAGCAGCATCGAGCCGATGAACAGGTAGGTCGGCAGCATGAAGATCGTGGCCGACTCGCGTACGCCGCGGAGATTGACCACGACCATGAAGACGATGAAGGCGATCGCCATCTCGACGCGGAAGGCCACGAGGCCCGGCGCGGCCGAGGTGATCGCGGCCACGCCCGCGCTGATACTCACCGCCACCGTCAGCACGTAGTCGGTGAGCAGCGAGGAGGCCGCGAGCAGCGCCGGTATGTCGCCCAGGTTGTCGCGCGTGACGATGTACGAGCCGCCGCCGCCCGGGTAGGCGAAGATCGTCTGGCGGTATGAGGTCGCGACGATCGCCAGCAGCAGGATGATAGCGCCGGTGATCCAGAGCATGGTGCGGCTGGTAGCCGCCGCGGCGCCCGCCAGCGTCAGCACGAGCAGGATCTCCTCCGTAGCGTAGGCCGAGGACGAGATCGCGTCGGAGGAGAAGACCGCGAGCGCCTTGATCTTGGGGATCCGCTCGTGGACGCTCATCGCGGTGGTGAGCGGCGAGCCGATGACGAGGCGCTTGAGGCGCGTCCAGAACAGCGCGAAGCCGCCGCGCGGCTCTAGCACGCGCTCAGTGGCGATGATGTGGCCCTCGGGCGCGCGGCGAAACTCCCGGGCGTGGGGCCGCTCGATGCGCACGTACTTCGTGCCCGGGCGCTGCCCGGTCCGCAGCTCGCGCCGCTCGAGGTGCGCCTCCGCCTCGGCGCGGCTGCCGTCGTCGCGATCGGGCCGGGGAGCGCCGGCCGCGCGCGGCCCACTGGGCCGTGAGGGCGATTCGTCGTCAGGCGTCACAACAGTTCCTTCCTAGTCAACGCGTTGGGGCGAGGCGTGGGGCGCTTCGAGCATCCCGTACCCGATTGTCCAGACCGTTAGCCCAGGAAGGCGATCAGCAGCCAGAGAAGCGCCAGGCCGAACACGGCCACGGCGCTCAGGTCGACGCCGGCCCAATGAGTAGGGAATGGCATGGTGCTCGGTCCTCGGGGCCGGCGCCGGCGCACGGGTAGCGCGAAGGCTGCCCTGGCGCGCCCCTTTGCGGCCTCTACCATTAGCGTAGGGGATAGGCCGCCCAAGCCGCAGCCAAGACGCGGCTGCTGGCGCTCAAGATGCGCTCAAAGTTTCCGGGCCGCCCTGGCGCGCGGCGGACGGCCTGATTCCTGCAAGCGGGAGCCAAGCTCTCGTCCGCCCGTCGCCATTTCGCGGTGGAGAACGAACCGAGTGGAGGCGCGCGAGGTCCTGGTGGCGCTCATCACCGTGGCAACGCTGCTTGCCGTGATGTTGCGCCCCCGCGGAATCGCCGAGGCGCTCAGTGCGCTCGTGGGCGGCGCTCTAGTCGTCGCCGTGGGTGCCGTGCCGCCCGTCCAGGCGGCGGCGCTGCTGCTGAACGCCTGGAACGTCTTCGGCTTCTTTCTCGGGCTGATGCTGATCGCCGCGGCGGCCGATCATGCGGGCGTCTTCGACGTGCTCGCCTGGCAAGCCGCGCGCCATGCCGCCGGCAGCCGCCGTCGCTTGCTGCTCAACGTCTTCGCAATCGGCATCGTCTTGACGGCCTTCCTCTCCAACGACGCCACCGCCCTCGTACTCACGCCCGTGGTCTACACGCTGGCCGTGCGCTTGGCCCTCCCCGTGCGGCCCTACGCGTTCGCCTGCACCTTCATCGCCGATACGGCGTCGTTCCTGCTGCCGGTAAGCAATCCCATCAACATCTTGGTCCTCCAGCGCTTCCCGGCCTCGCTGCCCACCTACCTGCACCATCTGCTGCCGGCCGCGCTCGGAGCCATTGCCGTGAACGTCGTCGCCTTTTTCATTCTGTTTCGAGGCGACCTGCGCGGGGACTTCGACACGACCGCCATCGTGCGGCCCGCAGTCGTGGATCGCGCTCCCCGGTTGCTCCGCTTCACAAGCGGGGCCCTGGTAGCCATTGCGGCGGGCTACTTGCTGGCCGCCTGGCAGGGGTGGCCGCTGGGGCTCGTGGCCCTGGCGGGGGCGACGGTGCTGCTGGGCGGCTGGGCGCGTTGGGGGAACCTAGCGGGGCAGAAGCTGGCGCGTGAGTTGTCCTGGGGCCTGTTTGGCTTCGTCGCGGGGTTCCTTGTGATCGTCCAGGGAATCGAGAACGTCGGGCTCGTCAACGGGCTGGGGCGAGGGCTGGCGTTGCTGGCCGGCGCTGAGCCCCTCCGGGCGACGTTCGCCGCGTTGCTCACGGGAGCGCTGGGCGCGAACGTCGTCAACAACGTGCCGGCCACTCTGATCCAGCTCGCCGCCATCGACAGCCTGCCGGCCGACCGTACCCAGACGTTGCTCGCTTACGGTACGATCGTGGGGGCTGACCTGGGGCCGAACCTCACGACGGTCGGATCGCTCGCCACCATGCTCTGGCTGCTCATACTGCGCAAGCGCGGAGTGGAGATCTCGTCGTTGGACTACCTCCGTATCGGGGTGGCGACTACCCCCGGCCTGCTGCTCGCCGCCGGCCTGGCGCTCTGGTGGACCGGGGGCTGAGCGTGCGGGTGCTGTTGGCCGTCGGCGCGAACCCGGATCCTGTCTGGCTGCAGCGAGCGGTGACGCTCCTGCCTGCCCAGACGAGCGAGTTAGTGCTTCTCCACGTGGTGGACGTCGGGCCGCGACACGAGTGGGAGCAGGCCCGGGGCCGCTTCGTGGCACGCGCCCCCCTCCGCCCGGAGCGCGAGGCCAGTCTCGCGGACGCCGAGCGCGAACGGGGAGTTGCCGTGCTCGCTCGGGCCGAGGCTATCCTATCTGGCGCCGACTACCGCGGCGCGATCAGGCAGCGCCTCGTGACCGGGCGCCCCGAGCGCGAGATCGTCGCCGCGGCCGCCACGCTCGGCGCGGACGTGATCGTGCTGCGCGCGCGCGAAGGCGCCGGCCGGGCGCCCGCCGGGCCAGCCTCGGTCGGCCACGTCGCCCGCTTCGTCGTCGACCACGCCCCGTGTCCCGTCCTGCTGCTGCGCGGCGTCACCCGGTAGGATTTCTCCGGGCGCGCGGCCACGCCCCGCACGTCCACCTCAGCGTGAGCCCGCAGCAGCTGGACGACCGCGTTGTCTCAACATGTCCCCGCGTCGTCGTCCAGCCGCAAGCGATAGCCGACGCCGGGCTCGGTCAGGAGGTAGCACGGCTGCTGCGGGTCGGCCTCTAGCTTCTTGCGGAGCCGCGCCACATACACGTGCAGGTAGTGTGCCTCCGCGCTGTAGCTGCTGCCCCACACCCACTCCAGCAGCATGCGGTCGGTCAGCACTTTGTTGGGGTGCGACACGAACACCTTCAGCAGCTCGTATTCGGTGGGCGTCAGGTGTACCTCCCGCTCGCCCACCGTCACCCGGCGCCGTTCCAGGTCCACGGCCAGAGTGCCGCTGCGAAAGATCGCGCCCGCTTCGCGCGAGGGTCCGACCGCGTGGCGCAGCGCCACGCGAATGCGGGCCAGCAGCTCTTCCACCCCGAAGGGCTTGGTCAGATAGTCATCCGCCCCCTGATCGAGGGCCAGGACCTTGTCGCGCTCGGCGCCCCGCACGGAGAGCACGACGATCGGCGTGCCCGCCCGCTCGCGCAGCGCCCGGATGACCGCGAAGCCCTCCATGTCGGGCAAGCCCAGGTCGAGCAGCACGACGTCGGGATGGAACCGGTCGTAGTGGTCCAGCGCCTCCCGGCCAGTGCTCGCCGTGTCGACCTCGAACTCGTGTCGGAGCAGGTTGGTGCGCACCGCCCGCACGATCGCGGGCTCGTCGTCCACCACCAGCACCCGCGCGCCCATCAGCTGGCCTCCGTCAGGCGCGGCGGTGCGGCCACCGCCGGGTCGGCCAGCGGCAGCGCGAACGTAAACGCGGCCCCGCCGCCCACCCGGTTCGTCGCCCAGATGCGTCCGCCGTGCGCCTCCACCAGCCCCTTGGCCACCGCCAGCCCGACGCCCTGCCCCTGCGGCCGGGCGCCGCTCGTGTCGACGCGGTAGAACGACTCGAACAGGCGCGGCAGCGCGGCGGCCGGTACCCCCGGGCCGCGGTCGGCCACCGTCACCAGCGCCTCGTCGCGCGTCCGCCGCACCACCACCGCGATCTCCGAGCCGGCTGGAGTGTACTTCACCGCGTTCTCGATCAAGTTGGTGAGCACCTGGTCGATCTCCACGTAGTCTAGCGGGACGGGCGGCAGGTCGTCGGGGACGGTCACCGCGATCGTATGGCGAGCGGTCAGCGGGCGCAGCCGGCCCACCACGTCGTCCACGAGAGCGCCGAGATCGTACCAGGCTTTCTCGGGCCGCAGGCTGCCGCCTTCCAGGCGCGAGAGGTCCAGCAGGTTCCCCACGATGCGGTTGAGCCGCTGCGCCTCCTCGACGATCGCCAGGGCGAACTCATGCTGCTCCTCGCGCGTCCAGGCGACGTCTTCCTGCAACAGACTCCCCGCCGACGCGATGATCGACGCCAGCGGGGTGCGCAGGTCGTGCGAGACGGCATTCAGTAACGCCGTCTTCTGCTCGTCGGTGCGGCGCAGGATCTCGGCCTCCATCGCCTCCCGGCGCAGGCGCGCGCGCTCGACGGCCAGGCCGATCTGCGCCGCGACCGCTGACAGCAGGCGATCTGCCGTCGGGTCAGCGGCGAGCGTGCCGCGCCGCGAAACCAGCAGCAGCGCCCCGAGGCGCCGTTCCTGCACGGACAGCGGTACCAGGTGCAGCCGGGCCCGCTCGCCGGCTTGCAGCGCCCCGAGCCGACGGGTAGTCCCGATCCGCACCCAGCGGCCGGGCGCCCCGCGCTCGGCGCCCGTCGGCGCGCGGCCCGTGCCCAGCACCCGCGCCGGCTCCGCCCGCGCCGTGCGCAGTATCCGCAGCGCCTCGTCGTCGCCTGCGGCCACGCGTATCGAGCCGTGCGTGTCTGCTGGCACCTCGATGGCCACCGCGGCCAGGCTCAGCTCGCGCCGTAGCCGCTCCGCCACCTCGCGCAGCGCCTGGTGCAGCTCCGGCTCGGCCACCAGCCGCACCACGTCGTAGAGCACGACGGCCTCGCGCTCCCGCTGCTCCGCCTCTTGCGCGCGGCGGCGCTGGCCCGCGGCGAGCTGTCCCGTGACGATGGCTGTCAGCAGGAACAGCAGCAAGCTGATCCACTCCTCCGGGTCCGACACCGTGAAGGTATGGACCGGCTCGACGAAGAAGAAGTCGAAGGCCAGGAACGCGAGTACCGACGCCACGACCGCCGGCCAGCTCCCGTAGGCGACGGCGATCGCCAGCACGGCGATCAGGTAGAGCATGGAGATGTTGGCGATGGGCATGCGCCCGAGCACCGCGCCGATGAGCATGCTGACCAACGCGACCGCCCCGAGCGCCGCTGCGTACCCCACCCAGCCGGCGCGCAGGGCGGTCGGCCTCGGCAATCCCCGGATCACACGCGCTGCCCCTTCGCCGCCCTCGTGGCCCTCGTCGCTCGCCCCTGTATCTAGCGTAGAGCACGAACGCTCAACAGACGGTCAATCCGCGGGCTAGAAGGCTCAAGGCCCGCTCAAGATCCCAGGCGCGCGTAGTCGGCGGTCGGCGGTCCAGCACCTTTCCGGCCACCGCCAGAGACGGCGCGCCTGGGCGAAGGCTTCTATGCCGGCGTGAACGGCGGCGAGATGGATGACCATCGAGTCCGTCCGCTCAGGCGGGCTCGGTGCTGAAACGATAGCCCACGCCGGGATCGGTGAGCAGGTAGCGAGGATGCTGAGGGTCGGCCTCCAGCTTGCGCCGCAGGCTGGCGACGTAGACGTGCAGGTAGTGCCCCTCCGTGCCGTACTCCGGCCCCCACACCTCTTGTAGCAGCATGCGGCGGGTGAGCACCTTGTCGGGGTGCGTGATGAAGGCGCGCAAGAGCGCGTACTCCGTCGGCGTCAGCTTCACCTCCTGGCCGCCCACCGTTACCTGGCGCCGCTCGAGATCGACCGCCAGGTCGCCGCTGCGGAACACGGGGGCGCTGCCGCTCGCCGGGTGCGCCGCGTGGCGCAGCGCCACCCGCACGCGCGCCAGCAGCTCGTCCATGCCAAAGGGCTTGGTGAGGTAATCGTCCGCGCCCAAGTCGAGCGCCCGCACCTTGTCGCGCTCGGCGCCGCGCGCCGAGAGCACGACGATCGGCGTCGCCGCGTGGGCGCGGATGCGCTCGACCAGCTCCAGGCCGTCCACGTCGGGCAGGCCGAGGTCGAGCAGGATCAGATCGGGCCGGCGCGTGGCGTACGCCGCCTGCGCCTCCGCGCCGCTGGTGGCGCTCAACACGTCGTAGCCGTGGGCCGCGAGATTCGTGCGCAGCGCGCGCAGGATCTCCGGCTCGTCGTCCACCACCAGGACTCGCGCGCCACGCGCCTGCATCAGCCGGCCTCGGCCACCGGCACGAGCGCCGGCGGCGTGCCCAGCGGCAGCGTGAAGCGGAAGCAGGCGCCCTGCCCCGGCGCGCTCGCCACGTCGAGGTGGCCGCCGTGCGCCTCCACCAGCCCGCGCGCCACCGCCAGCCCCAGCCCCGTGCCGCGTGGGTGCCCCGGCCCGCTCGTCACGCGGTAGAACTTCTCGAACACGCGCGGCAGCGCGGCCGCCGGGATGCCCGGGCCCGCGTCCGCCACCTCGACGACGAGCATGTCGCCCTCGACGTGGGCGGCCACGCGGATCGGCGTGCCGGGCGGCGTGTACTTCAACGCGTTCTCCAGCAGGTTGCTTAGCACCTGATCGATCTCCACGTAGTCCAGCAGCACGGGCGGCAGCGTGTCGGGCACGTCCACGGCGATGGGGTGGTCGGCGGCGAGCGGTCCGAGCCGGCCCAGCACGTCCTCCACCAGCGCCGAGAGCGGATACCATTCCTTCTCGGGCCGCAGGACGCCCGCCTCGATGCGCGATAGGTCCAGCAGGTTGCCCACCAGGCGGTCCAGCCGGTCCGCTTCCGCCTCCACCGTGGCCGCGAAGGCGTCGCGCTCGGCGTCGCTCCAGGCCACGTCGTGCTGGCGCAAGCTGCCCGCCGCCGCCTTGATCGACGCCAGCGGCGTGCGTAGGTCGTGCGAGATCGAGCTGAGCAGGGCCGCCCGCAGCTCGTCGGTGCGACGCAGCACCTCCGCCGCGTTGGCCTCGGCTTGCAGGCGTACGCGCTCGACCGCCAGCGCGATCTGGTCGGCGGCGGCCTCCAGCAGCCGCGTCTCCTCGCGCGTGAACGGCGCCCGCGCGGGCGCCGCGACGACCCGCAGCATCCCGAGCACGCGCGGGCCCGCCCGCAGCGGCAAATCGAACCGCCGCGCCGCCGCAGCGTCCGGCGCCGCGGCCAGACGGACCGGCGGCACGACCCGCACCCAGCGCCGCGGGCCGGCCGGGGTGCTCGGCACGCCCTCGGCCGCCAGCAGCCAGCGCGGCGTCTCACGGCCGTCACCCGTATCGCTGCCGACGACCGCTCGCGGCTGCAAGCGCCCCTCCTCGTCGGCCAGTAGGATGGCACAGAGCTGGAGCTGCAGGACGCTGCCCAGGTACTCGGCCACCTGCCGCAGCGCGGCGTCGAGCGTCGGCGCGCTGGTCAGCCAGCGGCCCACCGCGTAGAGCTGGACGGCCTCCTGCTCCCGCCGGTGCGCCTCGTCGGCGCGGCGTCGCTGGCCGGCCGTGAGCTGCCCGGTGACGACCGAGGCCGCTAGCAGCAACAGGAGCGCCAGCCACTCGTCGGGGTCGGCCACCGTCAGCGTGTGGGCCGGGCCGACGAAGTACCAGTTGAAGATGACGAAGGCCAGCAGCGACGCCATGACGGCGGGGCCGCTACCGAAGCGCGTGCCCAGCGCGAGCACCACCAGCAGGTAGAGCATCGACACGTTGGCGATTCGCGCCCAGCTCAGGATCACGCCGATGGCGAGGCTGACCAGCACCACACCGGCGACAGCCGCGACATAGCCGCGCCAGACGGGTGCCGGCGCGGTGGGGGATGCGGCGTCCTGGTCCCAGCTCATGGCAGCCACCTCAGTCCGTGCGTCTTCTCCGGCCGAGCCACCCCACCGCACGCACCCGCATCGGCAGAAGCCTCGGGGGCGGAGCCCCCCTTAGCGCTTGAGGTGGTACGGCACATCGGCCACGACGGTGTGGGGCTGGAAGAACAGCGCCAGCTTCAGCCGCAGCGCCGTCTGGTTGTGGAGGATCCATTCCCACCAGTGCTTCGGCACGAACTCGGCCAGCACGACCGTCACCAGCCGCTGCGGCTCGTTCTTGCGCCGCGCGGCGATGTAGGCCAGCAGCGGCGACAGCAACGACCGATATGGTGACTCGATGATCACCAGCGGGATGTCCTGCGCCCACTCCTCCCAGTGGTCTTTAAGCGCCTCGGCCTCCTCCAGGTTGTCGGTCACGTGGATGGCCGTCACGTTGTCGGAGAGCGCGCGGGCGAAGTCGAGCGCGGGCAGCACGCCCAGGTGCAGCGACGGCAGCGGCACGATCACGATCGGCTTGGTGTCGGCCGGTCGCAGCGTGACCGCTCGTGGATCGAGGACTAGCTCCTCGGCGACTCGCCGGTAGTGACTGTGAATGAGGTGCAGCGTCAGGACGATCGCCGGGATGATGAGCAGGATGATCCAGGCGCCCTGGCTGAATTTCGTCGCCGCCGTCACGACGGCGACCACGCCGCAGGTGAGGGCGCCGATGCCGTTGATGATCGTGCCGCGCTGCCAGCCCGGCTCGCGCCGCGTGCGCCAGCGCCGCAGCATGCTCGACTGCGAGCAGGTAAAGGAGATGAACACTCCGGCCGCGTACAGCGGGATAAGCGCGTGAGTATCGGCGCCGAAGATGATCACCAGCGCCCCGGACACCAGGCCAAGTGCCACGATGCCCGTCGAGAACGCCAGCCGGTCGCCGCGGAACGAGAACTGCCGCGGCAGGAAGCCGTCCCGCGCCAGGAAGTAGCTCAGGCGCGGGAAATCGGCAAAAGCCGTGTTGGCTGCGAGGATCAGGATGGCCATGGTGGCTGCCTGAACTATGTAGTACAGCGGGCCAGCGCCGAACGTGAGCCGCGCGATCTGCGAGACGACCGTCTCGTGACCTTCCTGCGGCATGATGCCGTACAGGTGCGCCAGCAGGCTGACGCCGCTGAACAGCAGCCCGGCAATGATCGCCATGGCGAGTAGCGTCGTGGCGGCGTTCTTCGCCTGCGGCTCCTTGAACGCTGGCACGCCGTCGGAGATCGCCTCGGTGCCCGTCAGCGCCGAGCAGCCGGAGGAGAACGCCCGCAGCAGCAGGAAGACTAGCGCCAGCCCGCTGTAGGTGCCCACCGTGGCGGGCGCCACCGGCTCGGCGCGCGGTACCTCGCCCAGGATCAGCGCCTTCACCAGCCCAACGGCGAACATCACCAGCATCGCCGCGATGAACAGATACGTCGGCACGGTGAAGATGTTGGCCGACTCGCGCACGCCGCGCAGGTTGGCAAACGTCATGAAGCCGACGAAGAACACGGCCAGCTCGACCTCATAGGGGTGCAGCACCGGCACGGCCGAGGTGATGGCCGCCACGCCGGCGCTGATGCTCACCGCCACCGTCAGCACGTAGCCAATGAGCAACGACGAGCCGGCGATAAGCGCCGGCACGTCGCCCAGGTTGTCGCGGGTCACGATGTACGCGCCCCCGCCGCCGGGGTAGGCGTGGATGGTCTGCCGATAGGCGGTCGCCACGATGGCGAACAGCGTGACGATGGCGAGCGTGATCGGCAGGGTGAACTGGTTGACGACGGCTGTCCCCGCGATCATCAGCGCCAGGAGGATTTCTTCCGTGGCGTAAGCCGAGGACGACAGGGCGTCGGAGGCGAAGACCGCGAGCGCCTTGATCTTGGGGATCCGCTCGTGGGTCGTCATCGCCGTGGAGAGCGGCGAGCCGATCACGAACCGTTTCAGGCGGGTCCACAGCCGCGCGAGGCCCCCGTGGGGTTCCAGCACGCGCTCGGTAGCGATGATGTGGCCCTCGGGCGCGCGGCGAAACTCCCGGGCGTGGGGCCGCTCGATGCGCACGTACTTCGTGCCGGGGCGCTGCCCGGTTCGCAGCTCGCGCCGCTCGAGGTGCGCCTCCGCCTCGGCGCGTCCCTTGTCGTGCCCGTCGTTGACTTCGCGAGTGGACCGCCCGTTGCTCGCGCCGCGGTGCGGCGCTTCGTCTTCGGGAGCCACGTCCACGTCCCTTCTAGCCCGGTCCCGCGGGTAAGCGACCGTGGCGCTGACGGCGACAGCTCAGCACGTCACCCAGGCCGCCGCGCACGCTCGCGGCCCTGTCCAAGCGCCGCTGCCCCGTGCCCGGCGCGAGCGGCGGCGCGTGCCGCCAGCCGACGGCCGCGCCTCTCGCCCCGCGAACCGTTGCACACTAATACTAGCGCTTTCCGGCGTCTTCAGCAGCGTCCCAGGTGAGCGCGGCGCCCGGCCACTCCTGCGGCCAATCCGAAGGGCTGGTTACTTGGTCCCCTTCGTCAGCCGCAGCCGTGACGCGGCTGTGACGCGGCCGGCGGGCGCTGTGACCCAAGCGTGCCGCGAGGGAGAGTACCCTGCCCTCAGACCGCCGCGCGTCTCCACGGCAAGGGAATCATCACAGGGAGCTTCATCGTCCATGTGGGTTGTCTGCTACCTCGTGCTCGCCGTGTCCGTCTTCGTCGCGTGGAAGTGGTTGTACCGCGAAGCCTGAGCGCGTTCCCCGTGCGTCGCCGGCGCCCGGCCCCCCGCCGCTCGTCGCCGGGTGTCTCATCTTTGCTCGCGGGGGGCGCCTATCCCCGCCCCGCGGGCGGTTTGCGCGCCTCCCATGCTGTATACTGCGTGCGCGGTCCCCGCTGGTCGCTCCACGATACCGACCGTGCGCGGGGTCCAGCGCACGCAGGGAGGAGGTAGCAACGATGCCAGCATGGCGTGGCCCTCGGCTCTCATCCCTGGTCGGTTCGATTGGCGGCGCTCTGCTCCTGGCCGCGGCGCTCGCGCCCGGCGCGTCCACGGCAGTCTATGCCCAGGACGGCGCTGGCCCCGGCGGCCCTCCGATGGGCCCCGCGGGCGGCCCTGGCCCCGGACCGGGGATGGCGCCGCTCATCGGTGGGCCTGGCCCCGGCCCGCGCGGCCTGGGCGGTGGCTACGACGCCGGGTACGCCGAGATCGCGGTCCCGGGCCAGACGCAGTACTGTCGCGAGCAGATCGGCGCGCAGGCGGACGCCTGGGCATACATCGGCCCCACGTTTAGCGGCTACCAGTTCCCGCCCTACGGCGGCATGTGGGGCTTCTACGCCGACATCGGTCCCGTGTGCCGCTGGCAACCTCACTAGCGCCTCAACGGGGAGTCGCCTGTGGGTTGTGGGATCCCAACCCACAGCAACGGACCAGTGACAGACGGTCAGCCGGCTGGCTCTGAGACAGCGTGGCGAGGGGCGGCTCCGGGCCGCCCCTCTCGCCTGCCTGCCGCGAACCGCGGCGCCCGTGCTATCCTAACCACGGATGCTGAATAGCGGCCGCCTGGCGGGCGGGAAGCGCGAGACAGCGGTGAGGAGCAGGCAGTGGCGGGCATCTTGGTGCCCCTGGGCGGCGCGCTGACCGGAACCGCTCAAGACGACGAGGTGGTGCGGCTAGCCTGTGTGCTAGCCCGCCAATCGAAGACCCCCGTGTGCTTTCTGCACGTCATCCAGGTGCCGCGCACCTTGGCAGTCGACGCCGAGCTGCCGGCGCAGACCCACCGCGGCGACGAAGTGCTGCTGCGCGCCGAGACCGAGGCGCAGCGGCTGGGCGTGCAAACCGAGACGGCGCTGGCCCAGGCCCGCGAGATTGGCCCGGCCATCGTGAACGAGGCGGTGGACCGCGGCTCCGCCCTCATCGTCATCGCCATCGACCCCGACCGGCGCTCGGGCACCTTCCACATCGGCCAGATCGCGAGCTACGTGCTAGAGCACGCTCCCTGCGCCGTCATCGCGCACCGTATGTCGTTCGCTCCCGAGCCGCCGCCCAGCCGCGGCCGCTAGCCCCCTCGGTCGTCCTCGGGGGTTGCAGGCGCGCTCCCCTGCCACGGGGCTGCCCCGCCCGCCTCTCCCCGGGGGTGCAGGGGCAGTGGCGCTCGCAGTATTCCGCGCCACACCCTGCCGGGGGGCGTGGGGGGTGTCCCCCCATCTGCCCTTCTCTCTTAATCTCCGGGGGGTGGGGGTGTCCCTCACAAAACCTAGCCCCCTAGCTGGAACAGCTCGCAGCACGTGCCTCCCAGCACTTGCGCCTCGGTCGGCGTATCCAAGCGCGCCTCGCGCACGACCACCGTCGGGTTGCCGTCGCCCACGTCGAACGGATAGTCGCTGCCCAGCAGCACCCGCTCGCCCCCCATCACGTCGGCCAGGTAGCGGACCGCCGGCGCGAACAACAGCATGGTGTCGTAGTAGAACCAGCGCGCGTACTCCAACGGCGGGTGGCTGGCGTGGACGCGCGCCTCCGGGCTGACGTCGTACACGCGCTGGAACCGCCCCACCTGATAGGGGAAGAAGCCGCCCCCATGTACCAGGATCACCTTCAGGTCCGGGTGGCGGTCGGCAATGCCGCCGAAGATCAGGCAGCCGGCGGCAATCGTCGTGTCCATCGGATTGCCCACCGCCTGGGCCAGGTTGTACTCTTTCAGGCGGAAGCCGACCTGCGGCGCGTAGGGATGTACCAGCACCGGCTGGGCGAGCGCCTCGGCGGTCGCCCACAGCGGCTCCAGCGACGAATCGTCCAGGTTGTGCTCGTTGAAGTTCGGCCCGACCATCACCCCGCGCAGGCCCAGCTCCGTCGCCGCGTATTCCAGCTCCTGCGCGGCTAGCCGGCCGTCTTGCAGGGGCACGACCGCCATCCCCGAATAGTGGTCGCCGCCCGCCGCCCGGATGTCCTCGGCCATCGTGCGGTTCTGCAACCGGCACCAGCGCGCGCCGATCTCCGGCGGCAGGAAGTAGCAGTACATCTCCATCCAGGTGCTCAGCACTTGGCGGTCCACCCCCTGCTGACGGAGCCGCTCCACGCGCTCGGTGAGGTCACGCACCGGCCGGCCGACGGGTCGCAGCGGCGGCCGCCCCGGAAAGACGATCTGCGGCAGGCCGCTCTCGGTCGTGCGTAGCTCGCAGCCGTAGCTGGCCGCGTCGCGCTCCAGCTCGGCGATCACCTGGGGCGAGAGGTAGTGGGCGTGCGCGTCGACGATCATGCTCCGCCTCTCCGTCGCATTGCCGATGTGGGATGGCGCGACCCGCGCGCTCCCGAGAGTATAGCGCGCGGTAGATGCTAGACTGGAGCAGCCAAGCCTGGCTCGCAGCCCTCGGGGTGGACCGGCGGATGGACCGCACCTTTGCTCTGCTCGGCGCGCTGCTCGCGTTCCTCGCGGTGGGCGCGGGCGCGTTCGGCGCGCACGCGCTGCGCGAGCGCGTGTCGCCCGAGATGCTCGACGTCTTCGAGACAGCAGCGCGCTACCAGATGTACCATGCGCTGGGGCTGCTGGCCGTCGCTTGGGCGGCCGGCCGCTGGCCCGGCGGCGCAACCACCGCCGCCGGCTGGCTGTTCTTCGCCGGCATTGTGCTCTTCTCCGGGAGCCTGTACGGGCTGAGCCTGAGCGGCCTGCGCTGGCTCGGCGCCATCACGCCGCTCGGCGGGCTGGCGTTCCTGGCCGGCTGGCTGGCGCTCGCCTGGGCCGTCTGGCGCGGCCAGGGGGCCTGACCGTGGACAAGCCCCTCGCCCCGGAGTGGCTGCCGACCGTCAACACGGCGCTCATCGTCATCAGCGGCGTGTTTCTCGTCATCGGCCTGCTCTTCATCCGCCGCAAGCAGGTCGCGCTGCACCGCGCCAGCATGCTGACCGCTACCGCGTTCGCGGCGCTGTTCCTGGTCGTCTACGTGACCCGCTATGTCCTGTATGCGCCCAAGCACTTCGTGGGTGAGGGACCGCTCGCCGTCTTCTACTACACCGTGTTGGGCTCTCACATGGTGCTCGCCGTGGCCCAGGCCCCGCTCGTCGTCGTCGTGCTGACGCTGGCGCTGCGCGGCCGCTTCGCCCGCCACCGCCAGCTTGCGCGCATCGCCGTCCCCATCTGGCTCTACGTAGTGCTCACCGGCTGGCTCGTCTACGGCCTGCTCTACCTCCGCTAGCCGGCGCCCCCGCCCCAACTGGCCCGAACCTTGCTCTACGGCGCCCGCCGCGGATCGGCCGCGGTAGGCTCGTCGCCGCGGCACGGTCGTGTGCAGGGCTGCCGCGAGCCGTGCCCCGCGTACGGCCCCCGCGGCAGAGAGGAGGCAGGGTGGCATGGAGCGCAGGGAAGCGGGTGCCGGCGGACCACGGATCAGCCGCCGCGCGCTACTGGCGGGAACGGCTGCTATTGGCGCGGGCGTGTCGCTGTCGCACGGCGGGGCGCGGTTGGCCCGCGCGGCGGCCCCACGGCAGCAGCCCCCGAACGAGAGCCCTTACAAGGTCGGCATCGCCATCGGCGGCGAGCAGTTCTCCCCACCCCTGCTCGTGGAGTACGCCGTCCTGGCCGAGCAGGCGGGGTTCGACGGCGCCTGGGTCACCGATCACCTCCAGCCCTGGCAGGAGAACGAGGGCCACGCCACCCAAGCTTGGGTGGCGCTTGGGGCGATCGGCAGCCGCACCAGCCGAGCCATGTTCGGTACCGGCGTCACCACCCCGACCTTCCGCTACCGCCCCGAGATCGTCGCCCAGACCTTCGCCACGCTCGGCGCGCTCTATCCAGGGCGCATCTTCCTGGGGATTGGATCGGGCGAGTCGATGAACGAGGTGCCGGGCGGCGGCGGCTTTGCCCCTTACGCCGAGCGCGCGGCGCGCATGGCCGAGGCGATCACCCTGATCCGCCGCTTGTGGAGCGGCGAGCGCGTGAGCAGCGAAGGGCCCTACTACCCGATCCCCGCGCCCGGCCTGCGCATCTACGACCTGCCCGCGCAGCCCATCCCGATCTACGTCGCCGCCAGCGGTCCCAACAGCGCGCGCATCGCCGGCCAGCTAGGCGATGGCTGGATCACCGACGCCAAGAGCGCGGTCGATCCTGCCATGCGCGCCGCCTTCGCGGACGGCGCCCGTGCGGCCGGCAAAGACCCCGCTCGGCTGCCCATCCGCGTTGAGAGCTTCATGGTCGTGGGCGGCGAGCCAGAGGCGAACGAGGCCGCCGCGCTGTGGCGCTTCTCGCCCATCGGCTTCAAGGAGCTGCTGTACGAGCCAGACCCGCGGGTCATCCAGGCGCGCGCCGAGGCCGAACTCACGCTCCACGACGTCTGGGGCGACTGGACGGTCAGCACCAACCCGGCGGACCACGCGCAGAACGTGCGCAAGTTCTGGGACGCCGGCGTACACGAGGTGTGGGTCCATAGCGGCCAGCAGGACCAGCGGCGCGTCATGGACTTCTATGCCAGCCAGGTCCTGCCGCTGCTCGCCGACCGCCCGTAGCCGCACCCTAAAATCTTCCTTAAAGCCGAGCCGCCCCCACAGTACGCGGCCTGCACCGGCACGGGAGCTGCGCCGGCAGTCGTTGCCACGAGGTCGGCGGCCCGCACCCCGAACGCCCCCGGCGGCCTTCGAGTGCAGCCGCGGCAGCTGGCGCATCGCGCTGGACACCGCACTGTGTGGCGCGTCGCGCCGCACGGTCGCGTGAGTGGAGGACCTGATGCAGCAACCTGTGGAGCGCCCGACTCTCGGCACGGCGGTCGGGAGTTTGATCGGGGCAGTCGGCCGACTCGTCGATCTCGAGACCGACTACGCCAAGGCCGAGATGGCCCAGAAGGCATCGATGGCGGGCAAGGATGTGGCCCTCGTCGCCGCCGGCGGCGCCCTGGCTTACGGCGGCTTGCTCGTGCTCCTGGCCGCGGCGGTCAACATCCTCGCCGCGGTCCTGCCCCGCTGGCTGGCGGCCCTGCTCGTCAGCGCCGTCGCCGCCGGCACGGGCGGCTTGCTCGTCCAACGGGGCCTGGAGCGCCTCGACGAGCAAGGCCTGGTCCCCGAGCGGACGATCGCTACGCTCAAGGCCGGTGTGAACGCCGGCCTGCAGAAGGCGAAGGACCAGCTGGCGTAAAGGGCGTAAAGAAAGAAGGAAACGCGTCGCCCCGTCGACGCCGGGCAGCCGGCCGGCGGCTACCGGAAGACCTGGTGGTCCACCACGACGGCGGCGAAGATCAGGGCGAGGTACAGGAGCGAATACTTGTAGAGACTGAGCGCCGCGGCGCGGTTGGCCTCGCGGCGCAGCCGCAGGGCGTAGTAGGTGAACAGGCCGCCGAGCGTGAGCGCGGACCCGAGATAGAACAGCCCGGCCAGGTGGAACGAGTAGACCAGCACCGTCACGGCCACGAGCTGCAGCGTGTACAGCAGGATCTGATAGCGCGTCTCGTCCTCGCCGGCGACGATGGGCAGCATTGGGACCCGCGCCTTCGCGTACTCGGCCTTGATGAGCAGCGCCAGCGCCCAGAAGTGCGGCGGCGTCCAGAAGAAAACGATGGCGAACAGGTAGGCCGCGAGCAGGTTCACCTCGCCGGTGACCGCCGCCCAGCCGACGAGCGGCGGCATCGCGCCCGCCGCCCCGCCGATGACGATGTTGCTCGGCGTAGTGCGCTTCAGCCAGCGGGTGTACACGAAGACGTAGAACAGCAGCCCCACCTGCGCCAGGATGGCCGCCAGCACGTTCACCCACAGCGTCAGCACGACGAACGACAGGACGCCTAACGCCACGCCGAAGCTCAGCGCCTGCGCCGGCGTGAGCGTGCCCGACGGCAGCGGCCGCCAGCCCGTGCGACCCATCAGCGCGTCGATGTCGCGGTCGATGTAGCAGTTGAGCGCGTTGGCGCCGCCCGAGGCCAGCGCCCCGCCGACCAGCGTGGCCAGCACCAGCCCCCAGCCCGGCCAGCCGTCCGCCGCGACGATCATCGGCATCAGCGTGGTGAACAGCAGCAGCACGACGATGCGCGGCTTCGTCAGGCTGACGTAGCGCTGCAAGCCCGCGGCCTCCACCCACCCGCTCGCCGAACGGAGCGTTGCCGCGGATCGAGTAATCGACAAATCGGCTCTCCTAGCTCCCGCGCTCGGCGCGGAGCATCGTCTCCGCGGCGCGCAGCGAGCCTGCTCGCACGTGCCCGTTCCGCGCGGCCTCGACGTCCGCGGCGGCCGGCGCTCCCAGCCCGCGAGCGCGCGTCAGCAGGCATACGAGTACCGTGGCGCTAGCCCACACCGCCGCGGCGCCGGCCAGGTGCAAACCGCGTACCACCGCCGGCAGGCCCGTGGAGACGGCCGTGGCGCCAATGGCGATCTGCAGCGCCACGCACACGGCGAGCGCCGTCGCCGCCCACGGCACGGCCGGCAGCCAGCGCCAGCCGCGCCACGCCTGCACTAGGATCACCGCCACCAGCGCGGCCACGACGTAGGCGAGCAGACGGTGCGTCAGGTGGAGATCGACCAGCCGGCTGCTGCCGAACGGCAGGGCCTCGCCGTTGCAGCCCGGAAAGCCGACGCAAGCGTAGCCCGCGCCGGTCGCCAGCACGTAGGCGCCCACGATCAGCAGCACGAACAGCGCGGCCGTCGTCGCGTGCGTGAGCGCCACCAGCGGCCCCCGCCGCCAGCCCGGTGCTGGCGGCCGCGCCGCGCGCGGCGCCGGCAGCGCCAGCATCGCCGTCCAGATGAGCAGCGCCAGGATGACCAGGGCGAACAGCAGGTGGACTAGCACGACCATCGCCGGCAGCTCTAGCCGCACGACGATCGCGCCGAGCACGATCTGGATCGCCAGCAGCACGGGCGCCAGCGTGGCGGTGACGAGGAGGGCGGGCTGGCGGCGTCGGAACAGCCAGGCACCCAGCGTCGTGGCCAGAATGAGCGGTGAGACGATCGCGCCCAGCAAGCGGTGGCTGTACTCGACGATGGCGGTCGCCTCCAGCGGCGGCACGAGCTGGCCGTGGCAGGTCGGCCAGTCGGGGCAGCCTAGCCCCGAGCCGCTCACCCGCACGATCCCGCCCACCACGATCAGCAGGTACGTGCCGATCGCCGTCACAACCGCTAGCGCTGGATAGTAGCGACTCATGCTGTCCTGGTCTCCCGCCGTGGCGTCGCCCACGTGGCTCGCGGGCCGGCCCGTGTTGCCCAGCGCGCCGTCGCTCCCGGCCGGGCGCGCTTGACTCGCGTCCCGAGACGCCAAAGCCATCCTCAATCGTGCCCTGCCGCCGTCCATAGCTGGGCTACCGGCGTGGGCGTGCTGCTCGCGGGCGGCCCGGGTGGACTGCTGAACAAGCTCTGCGCGCCCAGGATCGCCAGGGCCAGCAGCCCCAGGGCCGGCAGTGCCGTCCACAGCAGCTCCCAGCCCCAGCGCACGGGGCGGTGGTCGGTCTCTCGCGGCGCCGTGCGCCACAGGCGGAACACGGAGGCCAGGAGCAGCGCCTCGACGATCAGGAAGACGCCGGCCGCGACCGCGAGCGTGAGCATGTCGAGCCCCGCGAGGGAGACCCAGGCGCCCGGCCCCTGGAGCGCGGCGCCTGGCGCTGCTCCGCTGAGCGCGGGCAGCGCCGCCAGGAAGGCGCTCACCTGCCGCACCGGCGCCCTTCGCCCTGGCGGCATGCCTTGCCCCTCATCGACGCGCGGGGCCGCGCGCCCTGCCCGACGCCGCCTCCGTCTCTCCAGCCCAGTTTACCAGAACCCGCCCGCCGGCCCGACGGAGGGACGGGGGTGTGGAGGCATCCCCCACGTCAAACCGCGCTCAGCGCCTTCTCGCGTAGCCCCAGCCGCTCTAGCCGCGGCAGCACTTCCTGCACGAAGTAGGGGAACTCGTCGAGGTAGTTCACGAAGTTCAGCACCAATCCGTCGAAGCCCACCTCGTGCAGCCGCACGATGTGGCGCGTCACGTCGTCGGGATCGCCGATCGCGCAGTAGGAGCCGCGCGCCAGCACCCGCCGCTCCGTCGAGCTTTCGCCGGTGCGGCGGTAGATCCCCTCGACGTCGATACGGTCCTTCGCGTCGCGCTCGTGCATCGCCGCCAGGTGGCCCACGGCGCCCAGGTCCGCGTAGTCGATGAGGCGCTGCATGTACTCCTGGGCCTCCTGGCGCGTGGGCCGGCAGAGAACGCCGATGGGAGTCCAGACCTGGAGCGTGCGGCCGGCTTCGCGCCCGAGCCGCTTCGTCTCGGCGATGCGCTCGACACTCTCGTCGGGCGACTTCACGCCGTCGAAGTGCATGTCCGAGTAGCGGATCGCGAACGCGCGGCCGGCGGGCGAGCTGCCCGCGTTCATCATGATCGGCGCCGCTCCCCCATACGGCAGCGGCGAGCCCTCGACCCCCTGGAGCTGGTAGTGCTTGCCCATGAAGTCGAACGGCCCCTCGCCCGCCCAGATGCGCTGGATGATCGTCCACCACTCGGCGCCCTGCTCGTAGCGGTCCTCGTGCTCCTTCTTCGTCACGCCGAACATGGCGAACTCGTCCTCGTTCCAGCCGCAGACGACGTTCACGCCGAAGCGCCCCTGGCCGATGTGGTCGGCCGTGACCATCTGCTTGGCCGCGACGACGGGGTGGTTCAGCGGCACGTGGACGGTGGCGAACACGTTGATGCGCTTCGTCGCGGCCAGCAGGCCGCAGGCCCAGGTGATGCACTCCCAGGCGGTGCCGTTGGGGTTGCTCTCCCCGCCGTAGCCCTTCCACCGCGCGATCGGCACCATGCACTCGATCCCGGCGGCGTCGGCCATCTGGGCCAGCGTGACGTTGTGCTCCCAGCTCGTCACCCAGCGCTCCGGGACGGTGACGTAGGTGCGGCCGCTCGAGCAGTTCGGCCCGAACAGCCCCAGCTTCAGCGGGTTGCCGCTCACCAGGATCGCGTTACGCTCTGCCATGCGTGGCCCTCCCCAGCAGCCCGCGCCCCAGCCTCGGTGCGCCCACCGCCAACCGTGCCTCCAGGCCCTGGCCTGAGCCTACCCGCTTCCCGCCGCGCCGCGCAAACGCCGGACGGCCACCGGGTGTCCTCGCGTTCTCGCGGCACGCGGCAGCAACCCATGCGATCTCGCCCGCGGAGCCACTCGCGGGCGTATGAGTTTGTCCGAGGAACGGTCAAACGATGCTCCTTAACCGGGTGGTTAACTGCTAGGCCGGGCGCGGGTCTGCGCGTGCTGGTCGGGCGCGGAAGGCCGCATCGTTTGCCCCGTACGATAATCCTCCGATGGCTCGCGGCGGGCCGGGCCGGCGGGGGCGTGCCCCGGGCATGGGCGCGGGCGGCGGGTGCGGGGGAGGCGTGTACGGGCAGGGACGGCGACCGCGTCGCGCGAGCTAGCGGGCGCTCTCCGGCGCGCCTCGCGGCCGGGTAGGGCGCAGTGAGCAGCGCCCCTACAAGAGAAGGCATTGGCGAGGGGTGATCGTCCGGCGCAGCCGGCGGGGCCGCGCGACCGACCGCGTGCTGGGGGGCAACCCTGGCTCCCTATCGTGGCAGCCGCAGCAGGCCCGGCCCCGCCAGCGCTCGGACGCTCAGCAGCACCACGAAGGAGATCACCACGAGGATGCTGGCCAGCACCAGCGCGGCCCCCAGGTCACGCTCCATCGCGGCGTAGATCGCCAGCGGCATCGTCTGCGTCGTGCCGAGGAAGTTGCCCGCGAACATGATCGTCGCGCCGAACTCGCCGAGCGCGCGCGCCCAGGTCATTACGGCGCCCCCGACCAGCGTCGGCAGCGCCAGCGGCACCGTAATGCGCCGGAAGGTCTGCCAGCCGGAAGCGCCAAAGACGGCGGCGGCCTCCTCCAGCGCCCGGTCGCCCGTCTCGAAGCCGCCGCGCGCGGCGCGCACGTAGAACGGCGCGGCGATGAAGAGCTGTGCCAGCACCACGGCCGTCGTGGTGAAGCTGATCTCGAGCCCGAACGCCGAGAGCGCCGGCCCGAACGCCCCGCGCCGCCCGAGCGTCATCAGTAGCGCGAGGCCGGCCACCGCCGGCGGCAGCACCATCGGCAGGTCGAGCAGGGTGTCCAGCACGGCGCGGCCGGGAAAGCGGTAGCGGGCCAGCAGGTAAGCCACGGGCGTGCCCAGGAGAAGCGTGACCAGCAGCGTGGCGCCGGTGGTCAGCAGGCTCAGCCGCAGCGCCGCCACGACCACCGGGCTGGCGAGGTAGCCCAGCAGCCCACCCGTCGCGGCGGTGCGCCCCAGCAGCACCAGCAGCGGCAGCACCAGGAACAGCACCGGCGGCAGGACGGCGGCCCACAGCAGCACGCCACCGTGGGGCGCGAACAGCCCCGCGCGAGGCGCCGCCTCCGCGGGCACCGCTGCGCCTCGGCGGAGCCCTGCCGCGCTCGCGCCCACGGCTCGATCGGCCGTCCTCAGCATCCGCCACCCCTATTGTCGGTCACCGGGAAATTGCTCTGTGTGAACCTACGACACCGCAGCTAACTTGTGACAAGATACTAGCGGCCGGGCTGGAAGTTGTAGCGCGCGAGCACCGCCTGGCCGGCGTCCGAGAGCACGAGGTCGACGAAGCGCTGGCCGAGCGCGGGCTGGCGCGCGCCCTGGACCAGGGTGATAGGATACGCGGCCACCACGTTGAACGCGTCGGGGATGGGCAGAACCTGGACCTCAGGAGCCACCTGCGGCGTCACGTCGGTCGCGTAGACCACCCCGCCGTCAGCCTCGCCTAGCGTGATCTTCGCCAGCACGGCCCGCACGTCTAGCTCTTCCGAGCGCACGTTGGCCAGCACGCGGTCCCCGAAGTCGGCGCCATACGCGGGGTCCTGGCTCATGCTCTGGAGCATCTGGCGGGTGTAGGCGCCGATCGGCACTTGCGGCGCCGTCGACACCAGGCGCAGGCCCGGCCGCGCCAGGTCCGCCAGTGTGGTGATCCCCCCCGGGTTGTCGTGGGGCAACACGAGCACCAACGCGTTGCGCGCGAACACCCGCGGCTCGCCGGCGACCACGCCGTCTGTCTGCGCCAGGTCCATCTGGGCCTGGTCGGCCGAGGCGAACACGTCGGCCGGCGCGCCCTGCTCGATCTGCGTGCGCAGCCCCGAAGACGGGCCGAAGTTGAACACCACGTGGCTGCCCGGGTTCTGGCTCTCGTACAGCGTGCCTAGCTCGCCGAACGCGTCGGTTAGCGACGCCGCGGCGAACACGTTCAGGTCGCCGCTCTGCGCCTCCGCGGCGCCCCGCGCCCGCTGCAGCGAGAGCGCGGCGCCCGCCCCCAGCACGAGCAGCGCGACCAGCAGCCATCGTAGCGCCCGGCTCTGCTGCATCCGTAGCTCCCCCTGACGCCGCCCGCCTGGCGCCGACGATACTCATGGACTGGAGTACTTCTGCTCATGATGGTAGGTCGTCATCGCGCCTCGTGTCAAGCCGGCCTATCATTGTGGTAAGTTAACGGTACACGCACCAGCTCCCGCCGCAGCGGCGGGCGCTTCGACCGGCTGGCCGGGAATCACGTAGGAAGCATGCAGCCGCTAAAGTCCTCGCTGCGCGAGGCACGCCTCGCCGCCGGGCTATCGCAGCAGGCGCTGGCCGACGCCGCCGGCATCAGCCGCCAGGCCTACGCGGCCGCCGAGCACGGCACGGCTGTGCCCTCGACCGAGATCGCCTTGCGGCTCGCCCGCGCGCTGGGCACCAGCGTCGAGGGGCTCTTCGCCCTGGCGGACGACGAGCGCCCCGTCATCGTGGCCGAGTGGCCCGATGCAGCAGGCCCGCCGCGTACCGCCCAGCCCGTCCGCCTGCTCCGCGTTGGCGATCGCGTCTGGGCGCAGCCGGTCAGCGCCAGCGCCGGCCCGGCGTCGGGCCTCGCCTGGGCCGACGGGATCGCCCGGCGCGACGCCGAGCAGCCCGGCCGCGTGCGCGTCGAGCTACTCGGCGCCGGGCCGGCGCCCGAGCGTACGCTCGTGATGCTCGGCTGCGATCCGGCCGCGGGCCTCGTGGCGACGGCTCTGGCGCAACGCGGCGTGGAGCTGGTCTGGTCCCAGGAGGGGAGCAAGGCAGCTCTCGCGGGCCTCGCGCGCGGGCAGGCACACGTAGCGGGCTGTCACCTCTTCGACGCCGGGACGGGCCGCTACAACACGCCCTGGGTGACGCGGCTCGTGCCCTTCCCCTGCACGGTGGTGGGCTTTGCCGTCTGGCAGCAGGGGCTTATCGTCGCGCCGGGCAACCCGCTGCAGCTGCGTGCCTTCGCGGACCTCGCCCGTCCCGGCGTGCGTCTCGTGAACCGTGAGGACGGGGCGGGCGCCCGGCTCGTCCTCGACGCGGCGCTCCAGCAGGCAGGGATCCCCGCGAGCGCCGTAGCCGGCTACGACCGTCTAGCGGCGGGCCACCTGGCGGTGGCCGAAGCCGTGCGCGGCGCCCTGGCGGACGTGGGCGTGGGGGTACGCGCGGCGGCGCTCGCCTACGACCTCGACTTCGTGCCGCTCGGCGAGGAGCGCTACGACCTCGTCATTCCCAATCACTTCCTCGACCTGCCGGCCGTGACCGCGCTGCTCGACGTGCTCCGGCGCCCCGCCCTTCGGCAGCAGGTGGAGCTACTCGGCGGCTACGACGTCGCACCGATGGGCACCCCCTCGCCCACCGCGTAGCGCCGCAGCCGATCGACGCTAGCGGCTCGCCACCGCCAGGAGCGCCGTGGCCGGGGCGTGAATGCCATCCGGGCGCTGATAAGGGCGCAGGCGCTCGGCCAGAGCAGCCCGCACCCGCGCCGTTTGCTCAGCGTCTAGCGCATCCAGGCTGCGGCGGCGCCCGGTGCCACGGGCACCCTGCCAGTAGTGCTCCAGGTCGGCATAGTGGAACGTCTCTGAGTCTGCCACCACGCGAACGTCGGCGAAGCCCGCCCCAGTTAACCGGCGTGCCAGGTCGTCGGGCTCGGTGATCCAGCCTGGCGACCGATCTGACGGCCCGCCGAGCGCGTCGAGCACAGCCCCAAGCTCCTCGCTCTCGGTGATCCGCCAGGTGGAGACGCCGAGCCGCCCGCCAGGCTTGAGCACGCGACGGAACTCGGCCAAGGCTCGGTCCAGATCGGGGAAGAACATGATGCCGAAGCCGCAGAACACCCGGTCGAAGGCCGCGTCGGGCAGATCGAGGCGCTCGGCGTCCATGACGACGACGCGAACCGGCAGCTTGCGGCGCGCGGCCTCGGCGCTCGTCGCCTGCACCATGCCCTCGGCTAGATCGACGCCCAGCGCTTCGCCCGCTGCGCCGGCGCGCTCTGCGGCGGGGAACAGCACCGCGCCACGGCCGGTCGCCACGTCGAGCACGCGCTGCCCGGGCTCGACGCCCACTAGCTCTACCAGCCGCCGTCCAAAGTGCGCGAAACACCCCGGCCCCGTCGTATCGTACTCCGGCGCCAGGTTGCTGAAAGCCGCCGCCGTCTGCGCCTTGCGTGCCGCCGCTCCGTCGCTCACCGCGCCCTCCTCGACTGCGGCACTATCGTACCAGGCGCGGCGCCCCAGGGCGAGGGCCGCCGTTGGACAGGCTCCTCCCGACGTCAGGGCTGGCCTGGACGTTGTGGTCACGCCGTTGACCCGCGGCCGACGATCAGGGCTGGCGCTTGTGGGCGCCCCAGTTCTCTTCCAGGTTGCGGATGAGCGCGGGGCTGAAGTGGCAGTACGCTTGCTCGCGGGCGTAGGTGGCCATGTAAGCCTGGAACGTGGCGAGCGGCTCCTGCGCCACGCGCAGCGCCCGGCGGTTGCCGGCCGCGCTCACCATGCCCGAGCCGGTCAGCGCGGCCACGGCGTGGTCGAGCGCGGCATCCATCTCGCCAGTCGGCACGACCCGGTCGCAGAGCAGCTGCCCCTCCGGGCTCTCGACGTAGAACTGGCGGTCGAACAGGATGGCCTGCCGCGCCAGGCGGTCGCCCACGAAGCGCGGCAGCCGCAGGTTCGCCGCGCCAGGGATGATGCCCTCCTTGCGCGCGGGCAGGTTGAAGAAGCTGCCGTCCTCGGCCAGCGTGTGGTCCATCACCAGCAGCAATTGGCAGCCGCCACCGATGGCGAACGCCTCGACCCCCGCGATCCACGGCTTCTCCAGCGTTGTCTCCGGCTCGTCTGGCAGGAACGCGGGGCCGCTCAGGCCCCGGTAGAGCTTGTTCACGTAGCCGAGGTCGCGCGTCATGTAGAAGAGGTACGAGATCTGGCCGTGGTAGAGGCGCGTCAGGTTGATGCCGGCGCTGAACACGTGCCGGTCGCGGTAGCGCGGGTGGTCTACCGGCGCCCCGCGCAGGACGCCCACCTCGAGCGCGGGGTCGAGCAGGACGAGGTCGATCGCCAGCTCGGTCGGCCCGAGCGTCGAGTCGTCCTCGGCGTTCAGGAAGCGCGTGTTGCGTAGGTAGACGTGGCCCGCCTTGCCCCGCCGGATGACGAAGGCCGCGCCGAAGTCGGCCGTGTCGCTCTCTTGGAAGGCCGGTAACAGGTCCAGCGCATCCGGCAGCGGCCGCAGCATGGCGTGGACCAGGTGGGCGCCCGCGCGGGGGTGCGCCAGCACCGCCGACAGGAACAGGCCCTGGTCGATCTCGGCGCCATCCTTGTCCTTCTGCAGCCGCGTCCGCTCGGCGGCGACGGTGGCGCGTGTCGGCGTCAGGCCCGGGTAGCGCTCGGCCGCGTTGTAGACCAGCTCCTCGGCTCGGACGAAGGTGCGGTAGTCGTCGGTCAGGCTCGCGTAGACCGGCTCGGCGTAGGCACGCAGGAAGCGGGTGCGCGTCGCGCGCAGCCGTTCCAGGAGGCTGGCCGCCGCGGCCTGCTCCGTGGGGTTGCGGGCGGACTTCGGCGGCAGCCGGCGCAGCAGCGCCTCGCCCAGCGCGTAGTACGTGGCCGCCGCCGCGGCGTCGCGGCACAGCGTCGCGGCGGCAGCGGCCGGCGCGGTCGGCAGGCTCGGCTCCGCCGCCTCCCAGCGCGCCACCGCGTCGGCGGGCAGCCCGGCCGCGTTCAGGATACGCTGCTCGTCCGTCGGCGTCGTCGCCATCCGCGCCTCCCACTGCCACAGCCCGCCGGCGGCGGGCTCAGAAGAGATACCGATTGAACCATTCGGTCGCCAGCGCGTCCACGGCCCGCGCCTCCGGTCCCTGGGGCGCGGCCTCTTGGCCTGGCTGCTCCACAAACCCGTGTGCGAGGCCCGGCACCATCCGGGCCTCCGCCACGCCGCCGGCCGCCCGGATCGCCGCCGCGAGCTGCTCGGCGGGCTCCCGCACGGGCAACGGATCGTCCGCCCCGAACGCCAGCAGGATCGCCGCCCCGCTGGCAGCCAGGGCCGGCCCGCACCGCGTCGTGCTCAGCCGCTCGGCCAGGGCGCGGCGTTCCGCGGTCCAGTCGTAGGGCACGCCGTACAGGTTGCCGACCGCGTCCACCACGGCCGGCAGGTCGATCGCGGCCCCCCACGTGACCGCTGCGCGGAACCGCACCTCGTGCTGGCAGAGCGCCAGCAGCGCCGCCGCGCCACCCTGGGAGAAGCCGAACAGGCCCAGCGGCAGCGCGGCGTCGATCCCCAGCCGGGCACGCACGTCGTCGAGCGCGGCCGGCAGCTCGGCCACGGCGCCGCCGATGCTCGGCTGGAAGACCAGCGTGACCGCGTCCTGATAGGCGAGCCGCACGACCTCCGCGAAGCCGCCGGCGGGCGCGCGGCGGCCGTATAGCGGCATCCCCAGATACACGCGCCACGCGGGAAGCCGGCGCAGGGGCACGGCTGCCGCCAGCGCCGCGTCGCTGCGCGGCGGGTCGGCGCCGTGCCAGAGCAGCACGAGGCCGCGCGCGTCGGTAGGCTCCTCGGGTGGGAGCGCGACGAACGGCACGCCGTTCGCGGTCACGGCTTCGATCGCGCGCTCGAGCCCCGGGAGATCGGTGCGCATGGCGTTCTCCGTGGTTCGTTTGACAGCCGCCACTCTCAGTATCCAGGCCGCGCAGGCGCGTTACCCGCGAGGGCCATCGCATCGCAGCAGGCCAGAGGTTCGGACTGCGCGCCCTCGTTGCGGATTCGGCTGTTGAGAACACTGTACCGCGCTCTCGCTTGGTCGCGCCGAGAATTTGTTCACGCCGTATCTCAGCATATGTCAGGTAATTCACATTGATTGTGTAATCGCCGTCACACTGTGAAAGTCGTCACTCCCGTAGAGTGATGTTGTCGCGCTGCTTCGGAAGCGCTGGTCTTTCGGATCGCAAGCATCAGGCGCGACGATTGCCGATTTGTCGGCGGTTAGAAACAGGGAGAGAACCCGATGGCGACCACGCTGGCGACCCGGTCGGTGCTGACCGACGAGTTGATCGACCGCTGCGGCGAGCGCGCCGCCACCTATGACCGCGAGAACCGGTTCTTCTCCGAGGACTTCGAGGAGCTACGCCAGGCCGGCTACTTGCTGGCGGCCGTTCCCGAGGAGTTCGGCGGCCAGGGGCTCTCGCTGGCCGACGTGTGCCGCGAGCAGCGGCGGCTGGCCTACCGAGCGCCGGCCACCGCGCTCGCCACGAACATGCACTTCTACTGGACGGGGCTGGTCGCCGACCTGCACCGGCAGGGCGATCGCTCGCTCGACTGGCTGCTCGAGGAGGCCGCGGCGGGCGAGGTGTTCGCGGCCGGCCACGGCGAGGCGGGCAACGACATGCCCCTGCTGCTGTCCACCTCGAAGGCCGAGCGCGTCGAGGGTGGCTACCGCATCACCGGCCACAAGATGTTCGGCAGTCTCACGCCCGTCTGGACCCGACTCGGGCTGCACGCGATGGACGCCTCGGATCCGGCCGCGCCCACGATCGTCCACGTGTTCATGCCGCGCGACACCGCGGGCTACGAGATCCGCGAAACCTGGGACACGCTGGGCATGCGCGCCACGCGCAGCGACGATACCGTCCTGAACGGGGCCTTCATCCCCGATCGCTACGTGGCCCGCACCCTGCCGGCGGGCACGGTGGACGCGTTCATCCTCGGCATCTTCGGCTGGGCGCTGCTGAACTTCGCCAACATCTACTACGCGATCGCGCTCCGCGCCCGGGACCTGGCGGTCGCGTCCGCGCGGAAGAAGACCTCGCTCGCCGTCTCGCGCGCCATGGCGTACCACCCGGAGGTCCAGCATGCCGTCGCCGAGATGACGCTGGCACTTGACTCGGTCGGGCCACACGTCGAGAGCGTCGCGCAGGACTGGGCGAACGGCGTGGACCACGGCGCGGCGTGGCCGGGGAAGATCGTCTCGGCGAAGTACCATGCCGTCGAGGCGGCGAAGCGAGTGGTCGACCTGGCGATGGACATCTCCGGGGGAGCCGGCATGTTCAAGGCCAACGAGCTGGAGCGCCTGTACCGCGATGTCCGCTGCGGCGGCTTCCACCCGGCGAATGCCGCGCTCGTCCACGAGATCGTCGGCAAGACCACTCTCGGCATCGACCTCGGCGAGCAGCCCCGCTGGGGCTAGTGGTCGGTCAACGGTCACTTGCTAGGTGTTGGCAGTTGCCAACACCTAGCAATTCACCCGTGACGAGGGGCTATTGGTCGGTCGGCGGGCCGCGCGCGTCGAATGACGCGCGCGGCCCGCCGTGCCACTCGCCGCCGGCGCGGCGCGGTGCTATGCTGCACCCAAGAGCACGCGCGGGGGTGAGGCGTGATCTGGGACCGCGAGGCCGAGACGCTTCCCCGCGAGCGCCTGGCGGCGCTCCAGCTCGACCGGCTGCGCGCGACCGTCGCGCGGCTGCTCGCTGCGGTGCCGCCTATTCGCGATCGCCTGCGCGCCGCGGGGCTGACGTCCGCGCAGGCGATCGCCTCGCTGGCCGACCTCGAGCGGCTGCCGTTCACCACCAAGGCCGACCTGCGCGAGCACTACCCGTTCGGCCTGTTCGCCGCGCCGCGCGAGGAGGTCGTCCGCATCCAGGCCTCTAGCGGCACGCGCGGCAAGCCCACCGTCGTCGGCTACACCGCGCACGACCTCGACGTGTGGGCGGAGGTCATGGCGCGCTCCCTGGCGCTCGGCGGCGTCCGGCCGGGCATGGTGCTGCACAACGCCTACGGCTACGGCTTGTTCACCGGCGGGCTCGGCTTCCACCACGGCGGCGAGCGGCTGGGCTGCACGGTGATCCCCGTGTCGGGCGGGCTGACCCAGCGCCAGGTGCTGCTCCTGCAGGACCTTGGCGGGGAGGTGCTGTGCTGCACGCCCTCCTACGCGCTGAACATCGCGCAGGTGATGCGCGAGCTAGGGGTGGACCCCGCCAGCCTGGCCCTCAAGCTCGGCTTCTTTGGGGCCGAGCCGTGGACCGAGGCGATGCGCGCGGCGATCGAGCGCGAGCTAGGGCTGACGGCGATCAACGTCTATGGGCTCTCGGAGATCGTGGGGCCGGGGGTGGCGTGTGAGTGCGTCGAGGCGCGCGATGGCGCCCACGTGCAGGAGGACCACTTCCTGGCCGAGGTCGTCGATCCGACGACCGGCGCGCCGCTGCCGCCGGGTGCCGAGGGCGAGTTGGTGCTCACGACGCTCACCAAGGAAGCATTGCCGATGCTGCGCTACCGCACCGGCGACCTCACCGCCTTCGATCCGACGCCCTGCGTCTGCGGCCGGACGACGATCCGCATGGCGCGCGTCCGCGGCCGCCGCGACGACATGTTGATCATCCGCGGCGTGAACCTCTATCCCTCGGAGGTCGAGCGCATCCTGCTAAGCTTGGGCGACGTGGCGCCGCACTACCAGCTCGTCGTCGAGCGCCCCGGCGCCCTCGACGAGCTGACCGTCCTCTGCGAGCCCATGCACGCGGGGGTAGACGCGGCCGCGCTCGCGGCCCGCGCGCAACAAGCCCTGCACGCCGAAACGGGGCTGACCATCGGCGTGCGCGTACTGCCGGTTGGCGCCGTGCCGCGCAGCGAGGGCAAAGCCGTGCGCGTCGTGGACCGGCGGCTGACCTAACCCCCCCGGCCCCCCTTCCCTATCAGGGAAGGGGGGAGCCACCCCGGCCTCGGCCTCCTCCCCCTTCCCGCTGCGGGAGGGGGGGGGCGGAAACTCGGCCGGTCCTCCCCCCTTCCCACAATGGGAGGGGGCCGGGGGGTAGGTCACTGGCACGCGGCCTGCGGCAGAGGCCGGGCCGCGGGGCGGGCCCCGCGAGCTTCGCCACGCGAGGGGACCGATGTACGTCTCGCGGCTGTCGTTCTACACACGCCCCGGCCACACCGAGGACGTCGCGCAGCGGCTGCGCCAGCTCGCCGACATGGTCGTCAGCACGGGACTGAGCCGCCCGCGCGTCCTCCGCGTCTCCATGGCCTCGCCGGGCGCGCCCGACCTGCTCTTCGAGCAGGAGGTGGAGAGCCTCGGCGACCTGGAGCGGGGCATCCACGGCGTGACCGACAAGGACGCCTTCCACCGCTGGAGCACCGAGGTCTCCAAGCTGCTGCTCCACCCGCCCAAGCGGGAGGTCCTACTGGTCGAGGCGTAGGGTCAGGCTTCCCGCGCCTCGGCTTTCTCCTCCCAGTACTCGCCGATGTTCTCGTAGACGTCGTCCGGGAAGCGCAGCTCGCGGTAGACGTTGCAGGCTTGCGGGTCGTCGGGCGTCGGGCAGATCGGGAAGTCCTGCTGCGCCTGCCACTGCAGGATGCGCTCGCGCTTGGGCGGGTTGTAGTCGCGGCCCTGCACCTGGAGGACCAGCGAGCGCGCCTCGGTCTCGTCGCAGCCCGGCTGGCGGGCGAGCAGGTCCACGAGCTTGTCCTCGTCCATGAAGTGGCGCGCGATCATGGCGAACGTCAGGCGGCCGTAGTGGCCGATGTCGGTCCCGGCCTCCAGGGCGTCCAGCAGGTGCGCCATCATCGGCGAATCGCGGAGGTTGTCGCTCCGCGCGTCGTTGGCCACGGCCGGCGCGCTCTGCTTGCGGTTCTTCGACTGGCTCATTGTGCCCTCCATGCTCGAACATGTGTTCGATACACCAAGTGCAAGCCGCGTGCCAGCGGACGCGCGCTTGACGGGCGTGGGGCGCGCTCGGTAGCCTCGGAGGGCGCCGGTTGTGCGCCCGAGGAGCCGATGAGCCCGATTCGCGCCGTATTCTTCGACGTGGGCGGCACGCTTGCCTACCCGCATCCCTCGTTTCACGCGGTGATCGCGCGCGTGCTCGGCGAGCACGGCGTCCACGTCACGCCCGAGCAGGTGCGCGCCGCCGAGCCCAAGGTCTGGGAGGCCGTCGAGGCCTACTGGGCGGGAGGCGGCACCTTCACGCGCTCGGATGCGGAGTCGCGCCGCTTCTGGTACTGGGTCTACGAGACGTTCCTGCACCTGCTGGGCCAGCCGGCAGCCGGCGACCTGCCGCAGCGCCTGTACGCCGAGTTCATCCGCTACGAGACGTACCGCCTCTATCCCGACTCGCTGCCCGCGCTGGAGGCGCTGCACGCGCACGGGCTGCGCCTCGGTATCATCTCCAACTGGGAGGAGTGGCTGGAGCAGCTCTTGCTGCACCTGGAGATCCACACGTTCTTCGCCACCCGCACGATCTCCGGCACGACGGGCATCGAGAAGCCCGACCCGCGCATCTTCGCCCTGGCGCTGGAAAGCTTGGGGGTGGCGCCCGAGGAGGCGGTCCACGTCGGCGACAGCGTGCTCCACGACGTGGAGGGCGCCCGCCGCGCCGGCCTGACGCCCGTGCTCATCGACCGCCTCGGCACGCAGCCGCCCGGCGATTACCTGCGCGTCGCCGACCTCACCGACCTGCCCGCCGCGTTGGGCCTGGCGAGCGATCAGCGATCAGCGGTCAGCCATCAGCAAGAGCCACCCGGCTGATGGCTGACCGCTGATCGCTGACGGCTAACAATGCGACGCGTTGCCGGCGCGGCCGCCATCATCTTCCTGGGGAACGTCGCCAGCCGCGTGCTGGGGCTCGTGCGCGAGCTGGTGATCGCCGCCCTGTTCGGCGCGACCGGGGCCACCAGCGCCTACCGCACGGCGGCCCAGCTCGCCACCCAGGCGTATGACCTGCTGATCAGCGGCGCCATCAGCGCGGCGCTGGTCCCCGTCTTCACCGACTACGCCGACGCGCCTGACCGCCGCGCCTTCGCGCGCGTCGTGTCGGTGGTCCTGAACGCGCTGCTGCTAGCGCTCGCCGTGGTGCTGCTGGCGCTCGGCGTGGCCGCGCCGTGGCTCGTGCGCCTGCTCGGCGCCGAGCCGCGGTACTTCGACCTCACGGTCACGCTCACCCGCTGGGCGCTCGTCTCGGTCTTCTTCCTCGGCATCGCCGGCGTCGTGACGGCCGCCTGCTACGCACGGCGCGACTTCAAGTGGCCCGCCATGGCGACCGCCGCCTACAACCTGGGCATCATCGGCGCCGCCCTGGGGCTCACCCGCCTGTGGCCGGCGGGCGACGAGAGCATCGTCGCGCTCGCCATCGGCCTGGTGCTGGGCGCGCTGCTGCAGGCCGCGGTGCAGCTACCCGGCCTGCGCGACGTGCGCTACCTGCCGCTGCTCGACTGGCGCCATCCGGGCGTGCGCCGCGCGCTGCGCCTCTACGCCCCGGTCGTGGCCGGGCTCGTCGTGACGAACCTGGGGGTCGGCTGGTACCTGTTCCTGGCCTGGCAGGCGGGGCCGGACGCGCTGGCCACCCTCGGCTTCGCCACCAACCTGGTGCAGTTCCCTCTCGGCCTGGTCGCCAGCGCCGTCTCGCTCGCCGCCCTCCCCACCCTCGCCCGCGCCGCGGGGGAGCCTACCCCCCCCGGCCGCCCTTCCCTGATAGGGAAGGGGGGAGCCCCCCCGGCCTCGGCCCCGTCCGCTCCCCCTTCCCACATTGGGCGGGGGGCCGGGGGGGTAGGTCCGGACGACTACGCCGCCACGCTAACGTTCGCCATGCGGCTCGTGCTGCTGCTGATCCTGCCGGCCATGGCGGGGCTGATCGTGCTGCGCGAGCCGGTCGTGGCGCTGCTGTTCCAGCGCGGCGCCTTCGACGCCGCCGCGACCGCGCGCACAGCCGAGGCGTTCAAGTACTTCTCGCCGCAGCTGCCGTTCGCCGCGCTCGATCAGCTCTTCATCGTCGCCTTCTACGCGCGCAAGGACACGCGCACGCCCGTCCTGGTCGGCGTTTGCACCGTGCTGCTGTACATCGCGACGGCGCCGGCGCTCTGCGGCTGCGTCGGCTTCGCGCCGTTCGGCCGGCTCGGGGCCAACGGCCTGGCGCTGGCAAACGCCCTCCAGAACAGCGCGCACGCCGTCGTGCTCTACGTGCTGCTGCGCCGCCTGTTCCCGCACATTGGCGGCGGGGCCGGCGGGTTCCTGCTGCGCCTGGCGCTCGCGGCGCTAGTGATGGGGCTGGCGCTCCAGTGGGCGCTGCCCGCGCTCGCCGCGCGTCTGCCGAACCCCCTCGTCGTGGTCGCGGGCGGCGCGCTAGGCGCCGTCGTCTACGTCGCGCTGCTCGCGCTGCTGCGCGTCCACGAGGTCCACCTGCTGTGGGACCAGCTGCTCTGGCGCCTGCGCCGGAAGTAACGCTAAAGACTGGCGATGAATTCCGCTATCTGGTAGCGGGAACTCTTCCAGGTACAGCTCGGTGGCTTCTTTGAGATTGGCTATCGCATCTTCGATAGTGTAGCCCTGGCTGACCGTGCCGACTTCCGGACATTCGGCCACATAGATGTCCTCCTCCTTGTGCAATACCGCTGCAAACGTTCGCGTCGTCATGCCACTGCCTCACTATGCGTCCCGGCTCTTACCACAGTGCTGGATCGCCGGGCTGCCGTTGCCTGCAGCATAGCGCGGCCGCCGTCTGCCTCCGCTGGCCGCCCGGTCCGCATAATATTTCTTTAGCAAATTGTTCGCAGATCGAACATACCGGTGCCCCACCATACATTCGACAGGGGCGCCGTGACCACCGGCCACGGCTCGGCGCCCGGGAGTGGATGGGAGGTAGACCACATGAGGCTCGTACGAATTGGCAGTATCCTCGGCGCCGTGGCGCTGCTCAGCGTGGCCGCGGCGCCGGCCGCGCTCGCGGCGCCCCTTGGGCAGCATCACTTTGGCTTCCGAAACGGCTTCCGCGACGGCTTTCGCATCGGCCATCCCGTCGTCGTGCCGGTGCCCGCGCCGGTGCCGGCCGTGGCTGTGCCCGTGCCCGCGCCGGTAGCGGCGGTCCCGGTACCGGTGGCCGCCCCGGTGGCCGCGGTAGCAGTCCCCGCCCCGGTGGCCGCGGTCCCGGTCCCCGTGCCCGTGGTCCAGGCGGTGCTGCCCGCGCTCCAGCAGGTCTTCCCGACCGCCGGCTTCGCGCAGAACCCGCCGCAGTTCATTCCGCTCCAGGGCAACACCTACGCGGTCAGCAGCCCGCTCCTTTTCTGCGGCGCCGATCAGGCCGGCACCTGCCAATTGATGGCCCAGCAGCTCGCGCAGGTCACCCCCGGCTGGGGCACCACGCTGATGAACGGCCCGCAGGGCTACGGCGTGTACCTGACCTACCAGAATAGCTAGGCCACGACACGGCCGGCGAGCGCCCCGCTGCCCGAGGCAGCGGGGCGCTCCCTGCTTAGCGGGGGGAGGCGCTGATCGAGGGGCGGCAGGTCCTGGCCGGCGAGGTCGCCCTGGTAGAGGTTGACGGTCGCGCCCCGGTTGGCGCGGTGGAGCGCCACCGTCTGCGCGGCGACCGCGCCGAGGTCGAGGGTAGGCGCCCGCGGCGTCGCCTGCGCCGCGGTAGCCGCCGCCACGCGGGCGCCCGGCGCCGGCACACACGCCGCCCACCCGACGAGCGCCAGCGCTAGCAGGGCGAGCGCGCGAACCGCGAACCGGCCGATCGGAGATCGTGAACGAGTCATATCCGATCCGGCCCTGAGGTTCGCCGACGGAGGCGGACCCTCACCCCGACCCTCTCCCAGAGGGAGAGGGAGTAAGGGAACGCCACCCCCGGCTTCGATATCATCCGCTTACCGTCGAGCGCCGAGCAGCCTACGCGCCGGCCGGCGCCGGGACAGGCTGCGTGCGGAAGCGGGGCATCACCTCGCGGGCGAACAGCTCTAGCGAGCGCCGCGCCTGCACGTGGTCGATGCCGCCGAAGGAGAACGTGCAGTCGATGCTGGTGAGGCCGAGCGCCGCGCTGGCCCGCGCCAGCACCGCCGCGCACTCGTCGGGCGTGCCAACGCAGACGCGGGCCGCGTCGATCAGCGCGTCGATGTCGATGCCCTCCGCGGTCAGGTCGAAGGCGACCGTGCCCTGGGCGCGCGCCAGGTTGTTCTGGGCGACGTAGCGCGCGATCGCCCGCTCTCCAACGCGTCGCGCCTCGGCGGCGTTCTCCGAACAGTACACCTGGTAGTGCGTGGCGATCGGCAGGTCGCCGGGTGCGAAGCCGCTGGCCGCGGCGGCCTCGCGGTAGTGGCCGATCAGCTCGGCCAGCTTCTCCAGCGTGAAGACGTAGACCACCGTCAGCAAGCCGTAGCCGTGGCTGCCCACCCAGCGGAACGTCTCGGGCGTGCGCGTGGCGGCGCCCCAGATCGGCGGGTGCGGGCGCTGGAGCGGCGTGGGCCAGACGGACACGTCGTCGAAATTGAAGAAGCGGCCGTGATGGCTGAACGGCTGGTGCTGCCACGCCTCCAGGATCACGTCCAGGCTCTCGTGGAGCCGCGCGTAGCCCTCGTCGAACGGCACCTGCATGGTGTCATAGTCGTACTTCATGAAGCCGCGGCCGACGCCCAGCTCCAGCCGGCCGCCCGAGAGCTGGTCCACCATCGCGTAGGCCTCGGCCGCCTCCAGCGGATGGTGCAGCGGCAAGAGCGAGACGGACGTGCCGAGGCGGATGCGCGACGTGCGGCGGGCGAGCGCGGCCAGCAGCACCGGCGGCGACGGGATCATGCCGCCGTAAGCGTGGAAGTGGTGCTCGTTCACCCAGGCGCTGTCGAAGCCTAGCGCTTCGGCGTCGGTGAGCAGCCCCAGGATGTGCTGGTAGAAGTCGGCCAGCGAGCCATCGCTCTCCGCAAAATACGTGGGCAGCGCGAAGATGCCAAACCGCATACTTGCCCCTCGGCACCCGGCCTCGGTCGTGCTGCCGTAGGCGCCAGTCGCCTCGCCGGCTCACTCGCTTGGCTGGTGGCGCGACAGGTCAGCGACCGACGACCTGCTGATAGTACGACGCGTCGTAGAAGCGGGCGACATCGTCGCCCATCGGCAGCGGGTAGCCAAACTGAGTGCGCAACCCGAGCACGCTCTGCAAGCCCGGCACATTGAGCGCGCCGTCGGGCGAGAGTTCGTCAACCGCCCGCGTCGCCGCCTCCTGGGTGGTTCCCTGGCTCGCCGACACCAGCTCAATCGCGGCGGAGCGATTAGCGTGTACCCAGCGATCCGCAGCCAACCAAGCGTGGAGGAAGCGCGCTAGCTCGTCGCGATGCTGCTGCGCCCAGGGGCGGGTCACGGCGAATACCCCGCCGGGGTAGTCAGGCAACACCTGGCGCTGGTCGTCCAGGCGCACGAGACCGGCCGCTTGTGCTCGCGCTTCGAGATCAGTGCTCATGATGCCGGCGAACGTCTCTCCACGCTCCATCGACTCCAGGCGCAGCGGCGTGCCGCCCACGGCAACCAGCTCATAGTCGCCCCGCTCCAGATCCAAACCGTGCGACAGGAGGATCCGCCGCAGCACCAGCGCGAATGCCGTGTCGACGGCATCGACCGCCAGTGGCTTCCCGCGCAGGTCATCCCACTCTTTGATCTCCGGTCGCACGTAGAGCGGTAGGTTGATCCCTGCCGATGGTTGGAGCACGGCGACGATCTCCGGGCCTCCATCGCGGCCCGACCAGGCGAGCACGTTGTCGAACGCCGTCGAGGCCACGTCCCATTGGCCCTCGCCCAGACCGCGCATCTGCACGGTCGAGTTAGGGGTGATCGTGATATCCACGTCGAGCCCGTCGGCGGCGAAGAACCCCTGTGCCTGAGCGGCGAGAGTCGCGGCGTCGACGGTGAACGTGATCAGGCGCAGGGGCTGGAGCCCTTTCTGCGGATCGGGGGTGGCCGTCGCGAGGAGAGGAGTGAGCGCGACCAGCGCGGCCAGCACGGCGAACGCCAAGAGCACCCGGTGCCGAGCCATACGAGCCTCCCACAATGCGCCGGGCGCCGAACCGCGGCCGCTTAGCGGGCCCCGGGCGCGCCCTCTGCCTGCTGATAGTAAGACAGATCGTAGTAGGCCGCCAGGTCGTCGCCCATCGGCAGCTTGAAACCGTAGCGGGTGCGCAGGTCGAGCACGCTTTGGAGGCCGGGCACGTTGAAGGCGCCGTCCGGCGACAGGAAGGCCACGCTCTCGGCGGCCGCCTCGCGCGTCACGTGCTGCTCGCTTACCAGCAGGTCGACGGCGGCGTCGCGGTTCGCGTGGACCCAGCGCGCGCCCTCCAGCCAGGCGCGCAGGAAGTCCACCAGCAGCTCGCGGTGGCTCTCGCCCCACGCCCGGGTCACCGCGAACACCCCGCCAGGATAGTCCGGCAGCACCTCGCGGTGGTCGGCCATGCGCACCAGGCCGGCCGCCTGGGCCTGCGCTTCGAGCTGCGTGCTCATCATGCCGGCGAACGTCGCGCCCCGCAGCATCGACGCCATCCGCGCCTGGGTGTTGCCCTCGGGCACCAGCGTGTAGTCGCCCCGGTCGAGGTCGAGGTCGTGCGCCAGCAGGATACGCCGCAGCACCAGCGCGAACGCCGTGTCCACGGCGTCGGCCGCGAGCGGCTTGCCCCGCAGGTCGTCCCAAGTCTTGATCTCGGGCCGCACGTACAGCGGCAGCATCTGCCCGGCATTCGGCTGCAGCACGGCCACGATCGCGGGACCGCCGTCGCGGCCCGACCACGCCAGCACGTTGTCGAACGCCGTCGAGGCCACGTCGTACTCGCCCTGGCCCAGCCCGCGCATCTGCACCGTCGAGTTGGGCGTGTCGGTCGGCTCCAGCGCGACGTCGTGGCGCGCGAACGCCCCGTGCGTCCGCGCCGCCACGGTCCCCGCGTCCACCCCAAAGCTAATCAGCCGCAGCGTCCGCATCCTCCCCTCCCCGGTCCGTCCTCTCCTCGGGGGTGCAGGGGCACTCCCCTGCCGGGGGGGTGGGGGTGTCCCCCCACACCCCCTACTGCGACGTTACCCCCATTTCCGCCGCCACACGCCGCGCGATGCTGAAGTCGGTGATCTGATCCACCGTCGTGCTGTCCGTCGCGGCGCCCGTCGCCCGCAGCATCTCCAGGTACAACTGGATCTGCGCGTCGGTCGGCGTTGCCGTCGCCGAGTACGTGCCGCGCACGCGGTCGAGCGCGGTCGACGCCTCCTCCGGCGACAGGTCCACCCAGCGCGCGATGATGCCCGCCACCTCGTCGTGGTGGCCCGGATCGCGTATGTATTGCGTGCCGCGAATGATGCCCCGCACCAGCTTGGCGATCTCGTCCGCGTCATTCTGGATCTTCGTATCGCTCGTCGCCAGGCCGGCCTGGGGGATCTCCAGCACGTTGCCGATCGGCAGCAAGACGTGCATCCCCTGCTGCTCGGCCTTGATGTCCCAGGGCGCCGAGGCGACGATGGCGTCCACCGCCCCGCTCTCCAGCGCCGCCAGCCGCTGCACGTCCGGCCCGACGCTCACGATCGTCACGTTCGGCACGTTGAACATGTCGACCACGCGCTTCGACTCGAACGCCGTCAGGTCGCCCTGGCGCTGCACGCCGATCCGCTTGCCCGCCAGGTCCTGCACCGTCGTGATGCTGGGCCCGGCGACCAGCGTGTGCTGCAGCTTGACGCTCATGAACACCACGGTCTTGATCGGCGCGCCCTGCGCCGCCGCCGCCGAGGCGCTGGAGGGGACCGTGGTGTAGCCGACCTCGCCCGCCATCACGGCGGTCACGCTCAGGTCGCCCCCCATCTGGGTCCACTCGACATCCACACCCTCTTCCTTGAAGAAGCCCTTCTCGTCGGCCACCTTGGCCGGCAAGTAGCTGAGCGATGAGCCGGGCGTGGCGATGATCACCTTGTCGAGCGTGGGCGTTCCACTGCTCGGCCCCGCCGCGGGCGCCGCGCTCTGCGAGGGCGCCGGCGCGGCCGGGGACGCCGGCTGCCCGGACGGCCCGCACGCCGCCGCGCCGAGCGCCATGACCGTGCTGATGACGAGCAAGAGCCGCACGCGCGATGGGCTCCCTGGGCGAACTCTGGGCAATGGCGACATGCTGAGCCTCCTGGCGCGCCTCGGGACGGGGCCGTGCGTTGCTGCCGCCACGCGCCGCGGTCGTGCGCGCACGGCGACCGCGCTCCGGGGCCCGGAGCGCACATAACGTCCTGTAAGAGCTTATCAGGCACAGCATGTACCGTGCGCCAGCGCGACGACGTTGACCGCAACCAGGAGCGCCGCGGCCTACCGGTGCGCCGCTCGGCATGAGCCTTCTGCGAGATCGGGGGGAGACGACGCTAGGGCGGATCGTCGGGGACGGTCTGGGACGAGGAGTGCGGCGTCTCCGCATGGCGCGAGCGTGCCGAGGGTGGGCGGTCGAGGCGCGCCCAGGCCGTTACGGCGGCGCCACACAAAGTGCGGCCGCGGCAGTGGGGGCTACCGCGGCCGGCGGGGCCCGCACGGGTGGGGGATCCGTCCGGGCGCCCATGAACAGTCTACGAGCCGCGAGCCCGTGTGAGCTTAGGGGCGAGTGTGGCGGTCTTGTGGAGATTCGCGGCGTGGCCCCCGCTTCCTGCCCGGGGCGCCGCACCCGCGCTGCCCGACCCCGGGGCGTGGCCGGGACGGGCCACCGCGCCGCGCCGGCAGGGCTACGGAGCGCCGACGCCGAGGTCGGCCGCTACCTGCCGTGTGATGCGGAAGTCGCTGATCTGGTCGGGCGTCACGTCGTCGCCCACGGCGCCGGTGGCGCGCATCATGGTGAGGAACGCCTGAAGCTGCGTGTCGGTCGGCAGACCGCCCGGAGCGTACGTGCCGCGCACGCGGTCGAGTGCGACGCGCGCCTCCTCCGGGCTGATGCCGACCCAGTCCGCGATGAGCGCCACCACGTCGTCGGCGTGCGCGGGGTCGCGCAGGTACTGGACGCCGCGGATGGCGCCGCGCACCAGCCCCGCGATCTCCTCGGGCGATCCGCGTAGCCGGTCCTCGTTCGTGCCCAGCCCCGCCAGCGGCACCTCCAGCACGTCGCCGACCGCCAGCAGCACGCGCAGGCCCTGGCGCTCGGCCACGATGTCGGCGGGCACCGGCAGCACCGTCGCGTCGGCGGCGCCGCTCAACACGGCCGCCAGCCGGTCCGTCTCGCGCCCGACGCTGAGCACCGTCGCGTCCGGCACGCCGAAGTGGTCCAGCGCCCAGCGCACCTCGAACGCCGTCAGGTCGCCCTGGCGAAACACCGCCACGCGCTTGCCCGCCAGGTCGGCCATCGACCGCAGCTCCGGGCGGCCCACGATCTGGTGCTGCAGCTTGCTGGCGGAGAACAGGAAGATGCGCAGCGGTGCGCCCTGGGCGGCCGCGCTCGCCACGGTGGAGGGCGTGGTTGTGTAGCCAACCTCGCCGGCCAGGATCGCCGTCGCGCCCAGCTCCGGCGCGAGCGGCACCCACTCGACGGTGATGCCCTCGGCGCGGAACAGCCCCCGCTCGTCGGCGATCTTAAGCGGCAGCAGGCTGAGCGACGCGGCCGGCATCGCGATCCGCACCGTGCGCGGCACCGGCGAGGCAGCCGCCGGCGCGGCCGGCGCGCTCGCGCTGGCGGTCGGGGACGCCCCGGCTGACAACGCGCCAGCGCCGGCTAGAGGCGCCGCGCTGGCCCGGGGGCGGGCGTCGCCCGCCCCCGCCGGGGCCGCGGGGCGCGCGGCCGGGGCGCACGCCGCGCCCCACAGGGTTACGATAGTCACGAGCGCGAGCAAACGCTGCATCCGGGTCTCTCCGCATGGGGAGGCAGGCACCGCGGTAGCTGCCGCCACTGGCCAGAGGCAGGCCCAAGGGCCGTGGCCGAGTATAACAGAGGGCACCGCAGCCTGCGTTGAGGCCGCAGCGGAAGGGAGCCGCCATGAAATTCGCCCACATGAGCCACATCTGGCGCAAGCCCGGCATGGCGCCGGCCGCGCGGTACGCGCAGCTCTGGCGCGAGCTAGCGTTGTGCGACGAGCTGGGCTTCGACTACGCCTTCGCCGTCGAGCACCACACCTGCCCGACCGAGAGCATGAGCCCCTCGCCGCCGCTGTTCGTCGCCGCGGCCGCCGCGCGCACCCAGCATCTGCGCCTCGGCGCGATGGGCTGGCTCGCGCCGCTCTACGATCCGCTGCGCATCGTGGAGGAAGTGGTCGCGCTCGACAACGTGACCGCCGGACGGCTGGACGTGGGGCTCGTCTCCGGCGTCTCGCCCGACCAGCTGCGCGCCTACCAGGGCGACTACGCGCACCGCCGTGAGCGCACGATCGAGTGCTACGAGGTGCTGAAGGCCGCCTGCGCCAACCCCGCCGGCTTCAGCTTCGACGGCCCCTACCACCACTACGCCAACGTGCCGCTGCAGATGGCGCCGTACCAGCAGCCCCATCCGCCCGTCTGGCTGGAGACGCGCGACCCCGCCACGCTGGCCTACTGCGCCGCCGAGGGCATCCACACAGGCTACGTCCACTACCTGCCGCGCCAGGACGCGGCGCCGGTCTACCGCGCCTACGTCGACCAGTGGCGGGCCGCCGGCCACCCCGGCAAGCCCGACATCAACTACTGGATCCTCGTCTACGTCGACGAGACCGACGATCAGGCATGGGAGATCGCCGGGCCCAGCTGGGTGCAGGTCTACACCGAGGCGCAGCCGGTCACCGGGCTCATCGAGAGCCGGCGGCGGCGCGGCGAGCTAGGCGGCGCCGTGATGCTGGAGCATTTCACCGACATCCCTTACATGCGCGAGCACGGCATCGGCCTCATCGGCTCGCCCGCGACGGTGGCCGCGAAGCTCCGCGAGTACGCCGAGGAGGGGCTGTTCAATACCCTGCTCGGCGAGTTCAACTTCGGCTACCTCACCGAGGAGCAAGTCATGCGCTCGCTGCGCCTCTTCGGCGAAGAAGTCATCCCTCGCCTGCGCGCCTACGAGCCGTACTGACGCCCGGCCCGCTCTCTCACGCCCGCGTTCGCGCGAGGCCGCCACAAGTACTCGCGTCTGGCCAGACGGCGTACCTCCGGCCGTTGCCGGCGGGCGCGGCTACCCTCCCCGTGCGCGCGGACCCGGCCGACAATCCTCGTGGAGGCACCAACCGGGTCCTATCCCGCAGCAGGGTAGGGAACGCGCGCAGGCGCGCAGACAGGGAGAGCACCATGGAACGGGTCCACGCCCAGCCCAGCAGCCAGCCCCCGGCGATGTTGCCCGGCACCAAGGACGGCCGTGGCGCCGGCGATCACGATGAGGCGTTCCGCTTCGGCTACCGCCCCAGCGTCCGCTGGACCTATCCGTTCAGCGTGTCGCAGTACAGCCGCCTGCTGATCCTGCGCGGCCGGGTGCAGGACGGCGAGTATGCTGCCGACCTGGGCGACGGCACCGCCGCCTGACCCGCCCCACTCACGCCGGGACCACGCGCCGCGCGCCGAGGTAGAGCGCGTCGAGCCGGGCGTTGTAGTTGGGCGCCCCGGGCGCCAGGCTCTGGATGCAGACCCCGCGCGGCGGCTCGCCCAGCGCGTGCAGGTAGGCTGCCCCGCCCAGCGCCAGCGCCACGTGGACGATGGCGCCGTCGCGCGCAAAGAACAGCAGGTCGCCCGCCACCAGCGCGTCGCGCGCGACGGGTATCGGGAGCGCTGCCCACTGTTGGTCGGCGTCGCGCGGCAGCGTGTGGCCGCTCACCGCGTAGGCGAGCTGCACCAGCGCCGAGCAGTCGATGCCGCGCACCGTGCCGCCCCCCCACAGGTAGGGGCTGCCGAGCAGCTGCCGCGCGACCGCGACGGCGTGCGCGGCGGGCCGCGGCGGGTAGGCCGCCCCGCGGGGCCGCGCCTCGCCCGCGTCGCGCGCCAGCCACGCCGGCTGGCCGCCCGGCAGCGCCACGCGCCAGCGCGCCCCGTCCCTCCCCAGCAGCGGCAGCGCCGTTCCCAGGTAAGCTTCGTCCCGCGCGACGTCACCCTCTGGCCCAGCGTACAGCGGCGCCGCCAGGGCCGTGACGGCGAGCGCCTCGGCCGTCGCCGCGGCGGCCGGGCTTGCGAGACACGCGCGCTCGACCCAGCCCTCGTAGTCGGGCAGGCGCACCCGCGCCCACTCGCCGCGCGTCTCCAGCACGGTCGCCGCCTGCCCGAGCAGCGCCTGCGTCAGCCGGTCGTCGTCCGCGCCGCGCGCCGGCCGCGCCCACACGTCCACCACCCCGCGCGCCACCTGTAGCATCCTTGCGCCCCCGCGCCATCGTCGGCGCTCGTCGCCGCGCCCGTCACCCGCCGTTGCTCGCCGCCCGCCGGCTCGCGTCCGATGCTACCACCGTCGGCGGCGCGGCTGGCGCGCGAAGATGCTACCATCGGACGGAGGGCTTGCGCGGGAAGGCCGCGCCGCCCGGAAGGGAGGGCCGATGCCGCGCGACGCAGACGAGCAGACCACCGCGAAGCGCTCGACCGTGGGCAGTCTGTATGGGGCGCCCCAGGGTGAGGCCCGGCCGGTCGGCGCCGACGAGCCGGAAGGCCTATGGGTGATCCGCGGCGGCCGACCGTTCCACGGTGGCGGCCAGGGCTTCGACCCCGAGGGCGTCGAGCAGCTCGACTACAGCAATCCCCACGGGCTGAACATCGAGCGCGTCTGGTTCGACGGGAAGATCGTCTTCGCGTCGGAGTCCGGCGAGCTGGACATCGATCCGTCCGTCGTCAAGGTAGCGCAGGAATACCAGATCGTCTACGACGTGCAGCTTGACGCGCGGGGCAAGCTCGTCCGCCCGGCCACGCGGGTGCCCAACCAGTTCAACATCTACGACTCCATCCCCGGGATGGCGAAGTACAGCCCCATCTGGCAGTTCAACTACGTCGTCGTGCCGCGTTCCTACGTCCCGAACACGCTCCGCTCGGAGGCCGACTGCCTGCGCAGCGGCTACCGCATCGTCCGCAGCAACGTCTTCGAGAACTGACCCGTGCTGTAGGCAAGCGCCACGACTGCGTGCCAGTCGATCACAAATGCACTCGGGCCGATGGGGACGCTGTCCGACCCCCTAGTGGTACGCGCGCTCGCGCAGCTTGAGCAGGTGGCCGATGCGGCCCCGCTCGGCCGTCGTGGCGTGCGGGATGCCCGCGCACCTCGGCGGCGAAGGCTTCGAGCGCCACGGCCGCGACCGGATCACAACCGCAGCGCTATCCTCTGGTCACCGCGATAGCATATGCTACCCCTCGCATCGGTCTAGGCAGTTGCGCGTTGCTTGGCGTATCGCGGGAAGGTCGCATGCAATTCGGGGTGATCGACCTAGGTATCGCTCTCATCCTAGTCGCGGCGCTACTGGCTACTCTGTCGCTCGTTCTGGACATCGCCGACTACTGGTCCCGCTAGCCCGCCCCGGAGCGCCCAGGCGCTCAGCGTCTGGGCGCGTGCGCCCGTGGTGAGTAGGAGGGGGCTTGGCATGCCGACGCGCCCTGCCATGACCGACCGCGAGGTGGCGGCGCTCTTCGCCGCCGCGCAGCAGGATATGCGAGCAGGCTCCTGGGATGCCGCGACCGCCAAACTGGAGTGGCTGGCGCGGGTCGATGCGCCGATCCCCCCGGCGCTTCCGATTGTTGCCCGGGCAGTTCCGTCCGACGTGCCCCTGGTGCCTCGCGGTGTGCCGGGGACCATGCGGCCCGGCATGCGGCGGTGTCCGCCGCGAGCCTGGGCGGGGTTGTCGCCGGAGCCCGACGATTGGACAGTGCTTGCCGCGACCGCGCTGGCCCTGCTGCTGCTCGCAGGCGTGAGCGCGACTGCCGTAGGGATGGGGCTGGCGCTGTTCGTGGCACGGCTCACAGGCCTAGGCTCGTAAGCGTGTCTCCATGTACACAGCTGCACCTCGGCTGCTCCTTCCCCGAGGGCCAGGCCGCTGAAGCTCCCGCTGCCGCGGCGGTCGGCTGTGCGCTTGTCGGGACCTGGATCATCGCGGGCTGCTCGCCGCGGTTACGGCCGTATCACGGTCTGTGCATCAGTTCGGCGCTTCGAGCCGAACTCGTCATACACTAGGGCCATGTTTGAGAGATCGTCACTGCTCCTGACCGACCCAGCCCTCGGGCTTGTCATAGCCGATGTGGATGCCCTCGCGGCTCGGCTGACCGCGCAGTTGGATCGGCTGGCGGGCATCACCCCGGACCCAGACCTAAGGTCCGAGCTGACGATGACCTGCGCGCAGCTCGCCAGCCTCCATACGTCGATCCAAGCTCTACAAGAGTTCATGGCCTGCTGGTCATCTTGAGCTTCCTTCGCGTCCCCTGACGCCGGCGCCTCCTCGCCTGCCCCGGCTGCACAAGCCGAGGCGGCGTCGCGCCGGCCGGGGGGACAGTCTGAGGGCTCGGTATGTTGGCGTCGTGGCGCCTTGGGGCCGAGGCCGCGGTCACTTCCCAACGCGGCGGCTTGGCGCTGTTCGGCAGCGAAGTTGCGTCATCACGGCCCTCAGCTGCGGCCCGAGCTCGTCCCTCGGCGCGGGTCGCGGCAAACGCCCGCGACCCGACGGCTTCACGTTGCCGTAATGGCTTAACAGTGCGTGTACGGGGTACTATGAGCAGGAAACCGCACGCATCCTGAGCATGGCGGTGAGGGGGAGGATGCTGGACCCTGATGGGCAGCGGCTGTATGCCGCCGCGCAGGCCGACATGCTGGCGGGCTGCTGGGAAGCGGCCACCGCTAAGCTGGAGGAGCTGGCCACACGCGAGCAGAGCGCACTCCGGCCGTCGGCCGACGAGCGAAGGGAGCCCATCTCCCCGCCCCCGACCGGATCGCTAGCCCGCCAGCCGAATCACCACCGGCGCCGCCGGGGAAGGTGGACAGGTCTGGGTTTGACCGTCATTGGGTGCGGGCTCGTTGCCTATGCCGTGCTCGAGGCCGCCACCGGCCCGGCGGGGACCGACCGCCCTCTCATGGCCGAGCAGCCGACGGCTCCTGACCCTCCCGTGCTCTCCGCCCCGGCACCCCAGGAGCCAGGGCCTCCACCGAAGCTAAGAGCCGGCGACTGCGTCCGTGCCCTCACCACGGTACAGCGGTACAAGGTGACCGCGGCGCAGATCCCGCTCAACGACTACCTGGCGAGTACCCTCCTCGGAGCGCCGTCGTCCCCGGAGAGCATCCAGCTGGTCGACTGGAACGTGGCGGAGCAGTCAGGGACCTGTGTGGTGACCTTCCTCTACTGGGACAACAATCGCCCGGTGACCCTGGCCTGGTCGGTCGGCGCGACGGGCGTGGTACAGCCCCTCGATGAGGTCACGCGCCAGAAGAGCGGCATGACGGCGAGCGGTGCCGAGCGGGGCGACTAGCGGGAGGGGAGCCGGCCAGTCGCGCGGGGCGCCCGGCTCCCGCGTCCAGCGCATTCCCTCCGCGGCCCGGCCTGCGGCTCCGCGAGCGTCCGAACGATGCGGGGAGGATGACGACATGGCAAAGGACGACCGGCCCGTGCCCGGGCAGCGCTATGGGCGGCTCGGGCAGAAGCGGCCGCGCAGCGCCTTCTTCTGGGAGGCAGTCGACCCCCGGTGGCACGAGCTATTCCAGGCCTACGTCGAGCGTGGCATGTACCGCCGCGACGTGCTCGACCAGAAGACGCGCGAGCTGTGCGCCGTGGCGGCGCTGACGGTGCTCAACCAGCAGGGCGCCCTCGGGCGGCACCTGCTGAGCGCGCTCGACTACGGCGCGAGCCAGGACGAGGTGATCGAGGTCATCCTCCAGATGAGCGTCTACGGCGGCTTTCCCGCCACCCAGGCCGCGCTCAACACCTTCCGCACGACCCTCGCCGAGGTCGGCGAGCAGGCGCAGTCGCAGCGATGATCGTCGCCTTCCGCTCAGAGGCCGGGGGCTACCGGCACCGCTACTCCCGGCGTCCTCCCCCCCGTCCTTCGCAGGGAAGGGGGCCGGGGGGGTTAGGTCATCCCACGAGCGCCGCGCCGAGGCCGAGGTTCTGCAGGATGGCCGTGACTGAGCGCGCGCGGTTCAGCGTGTAGAAGTGCAGGCCCGGCGCCCCGCGAGCCAGCAGCTCGCGGCACTGCGCCGTCGCCACCTCGATCCCGAGCTGCGTGACGGCCTCGTCGTCGTCGGCCAGCGCCTCCAGCCGTGCCAGCAGCGGCGCCGGCAGCCGCGCGCCGCACAGCGCCGTGAAGCGCTTGATCTGGGCCGTGCTCAGGATCGGTAGGATGCCCGGCACGAGCGGCACGCGCACGCCGAGGCGCTGCTGCAAGTGGTCGACAAACGCGAAGTAGTCGGCGTTGTCGTAGAAGAGCTGCGTCAGCACGAACTCGCCGCCGGCCGCAATCTTCGCCGCCAGGTACGCCCAGTCGGCGTGCCGGTCGCCGCCGCACTGCACGTGCCCCTCGGGAAAGCCCGCCACGCCCACCGAGAAGCAGCCGTAGGAGCGTACCAGCCGCACCAGCTCGTGCGCGTAGGCGGGGCCATCGGGGGCCGGCCGGAACTCGCCCTCGCCGGCGGGCGGATCGCCGCGCAGCGCCAGCACGTTCTCGACGCCCAGCGCGCGGGCCTCGTCGAGCACGCCACGTAGCTGCGCGTAGCTCGCGCCAACGCAGGTGAGGTGCGCCATCGCCTCCAGGCCAAACTCGTGCTTGGCCCGGCCCACGATGCCGAGCGTCTTGTCGCGCGTGCTGCCGCCGGCGCCATACGTCACCGAGATGAAGTCGGGCCCGAGCGCGCGCAGCCGCGGCAGCGCCTGCGCGAACAGCGCCGCCTCGGCCTCCGGCGTGCGCGGTGGGAAGAACTCGAAGGAGATGGTGGGGCGCCCGCGCGCCTGGTTGGCGGCGTAGATCTCGGCGATCCGCATGGCCGGCTTCCTCCCCGTCGCGCGGCCCCGCTGGCCCTGACGCGCGACGTGGTATTAGCCTACCCGCGGTCGCCGGATAACGCCAATAGCTTTTTCTCGCCGCCTGCGCTAGCGCCAGCTTATCGGCAGCCGCGGCGCGCGCTACTCCTCCTCGTCTTCCTCCTCGCCCCAGTCGGCCGAGATGCTGAACGCCGCGACCTCGTCCATCAGCACGGCGTCCATGTAGAAGTCGTCGTCGTACCAGTAAGCGAACGTGCGCACCTTGTCGCTGCCCAGCTCGGCGGCCAGCGACTCGCCGTACGCCCGGATGGCCTGCTCGGTGGCCGGGCTGTTCAGGAAGTCGCGGACCTCGACGGCCTCGCCCGAGCGGAGCGTGAAGGTGATGTTGAGCGCCTGGGGCAGCTCCTCTTCGCCATCGGCATCGTCCTGGGCGCCGCCGGCGATGGGACGGAATGCCAGCGCGCCACAGCCAGGGCACCGGCTAGCCCAGCTCTCCTCGACCGTCTGGCAACGCGGACAGAGGCGCATCGCTCCTCCCGGGGGCCAGCCCGCCGCCGAGCTGGCGTGTGATGACGTGCAGAGTGCCGCAGAGACACGGTTCGCCACGCCCTGCCGAGTGCTATGGGCCTCGGGCCTCAGCACTCAGCATGACTATGCTAAGTCTATCTCATTGGAACAGCGGGCGCGGCGCTGCCGCGTACCGGCTGGCGGGCAGCGAGCACGCAAAGAGGCGGGGCACGCGCGTGCCCCGCCCCTCCGGCCGCGCGCCGGGCTCAGCCCGCGCGCATGGCGCGCGCCGCCAGGCTGTCCTGCCATATGGGCTCCCGGGCCAGCGGCAGCCGGTCCGCCGTCACCGGCGAGGGGTTGATGGCGCCGACCGGCGGCTCTGGGGCGCTCACCACCGTCTGCCACCGCGCCGGCGGCGGCGCCCGCCCCGCTCCCGAGGCTGACGCTCCCCTACTCCCCCGTCGAGGCGTCCTCGACGCCGCTGTGGATCGCCGTCGACGCGAAGCTGTTCGAGCGGTATGGCCTCGACGTGGACCTCCAGTCCGTCGGCGGCAGCAGCGCGATTCTCCAGGCGATGATGGGCGGCCAGTTCGACGTGGGTGGGATCGGCGGCGGCGACGTGGCGCCGTTGCGCGCGGCCGGCGGCGACGCGGTGTTGATCGGCGCCTACATGACGGTGTGCAGCCAGGAGGGCCTCAGCCGGCCGGAGATCCAGGCGGCGGCCGACCTGCGCGGCAAGACGCTGGGCGTGACGCGCCTCGGCTCCTCGTCGCACTACGCGACGGTTGCCATGCTCGCCTCGGGCAGCCTGGGCTCCGACGAGGCGACCCTGGTCCAGACCGGGGGTCGGCGACTCGCTGGCCTGCTCCAGCTTCTCGCCGCCGACCATCCCGGCGTGCGGACGCTCGGCCCGCACACCCTCTACGACAACAGCCCGGTCGACGAGGTACTGGCCGCGCCGGCGCGCTAGCGCCGTCCGCTCAACGCCCCTGCCACCGCGGCGGGCGCTTCTCCAGAAACGCCCGGACTCCCTCGCGGAAATCCGCGCTCAGGTAGCACATCAGGACCAGGTCATCGCCCCCCGCGGGCCGGCCGGCCGCCCGCACGCGGCGCACGGCCTCTTTGATCGAGCGCAGCGTGAGCGGCGCGTTGGCGGCGATCTGCTCTGCCAGCGCCAGCCCGCGCGCCTCCAGCGCCTCGGCCGGCACGACCTCGCTGTAGACCCCCGCGGCCCGGGCCTCCGCCGCGTCCAGCAGCCGCGCGGTGAACAGCAGGTCCTTGGTCAGCGTGTCGCCCAGCAGCGCCAGCAGGCGGGCCACGTTCTGCATCGACAGCGTGTTGCCGAGCGTGCGCCCGACGGGCACGCCGAACCGCGCGTCGGGGCTGGCCAAGCGCAGGTCACAGGCCAGCGCCAGCACGGCCCCCCCGCCCACGCAGTAGCCGTGGATCAGCGCCAGGGTCGGCTTCTGCACGGCCTCCAGACGGCCTACGTACCGCTCGATTCGGCGCTCGTAGCCCAGCGCGTCGTCGGCCGTGGCGAACGCCTGGAACTGGCCGATGTCCGTCCCGGCCACGAACGCTCGCTCGCCCGCGCCGCGCAGCACGAACACCCGCACGCGGTCGTCGGCGTCCACGTGCTCACAGGCGGCGTACAGCCCCTCGTACATCGCCCAGGTCATCGCGTTGCGCGCCGCCGGGCGGTTGAAGGTGAGGATGCCCACAGGCCCGCGGCGCTCGTAGAGTAGCTCCGGCGTGGTCGGCACGAACACCGCGCCTTCGTCCTGGCGGGGCGGTCGCTCGGGCGCCTCGGCCATGCTCGCCCTCTCCCTCCGAGTGGCATCGGCTAAGGGACGCGCTCGGATCGTTGGGTATGCCTGCCGCCGTCCGGCCACCACTCTTCTAATGAACACGCTCGCGAGCGTTGCGCGTCCGCGGCGCCGCACCAGGCGGCACGCTAACGATTATAGGCGCCCCGAGCGGACGGCCCGGGGTGAGACAATGGAGGATGGAGCTTCGCTGGAGGTGAGGGATGACAGGGCTCCTTGGTCACTGGCGCTGGCGACTCGCGGCCCCCGCGCTGGCGCTCGGTATCCTCGGCGCGGCCATCGCGCTCCCGGCAACCACCACCCGAGCCCAGGTCTGGGGCCCCTGGGAACCGCTGCCCGGCTGGGACACCGACTTCTCCGGCCCGATGCCTGGCCCGCTGCTCGGGCCTTTCCCGATGATGGGCCCCGGCCCCATGCCCGGGGCCACGCCGATGCTAGGCCCGACCGAGATGCGCGTGCTCGGCACCTACCTGCGCATGCTCGGCTCGGTCAACCACGGCAACGGCGCCGACGCCACGTCGCTCTTCGCCGACGACGGGACGTACTGGTTCTCCGACGGCGTCGGCAACTGCTCGGCCACGCCGTGCGTGGGCCGCGCCGCCATCGGCCCCGAGCTGGAGCGCCAGATCGGCCAGCACGCTCGCTTCGCGCCCCTCGGCGGCGACGTGGTGGGCAACGTGGGCGGCAGCACCGTGACAGGGCTCTGGGACATCCGCAGCGACCGCGTCACGGCGGCGAGCAGCGAGCGGGTGCTGGGCACGATCACCGCCGAGGTGCGCAACGACCGCATCGTCTCGCTGCGGATTACCCTCGTGCGCGACGACCCGCAAACCCAGCGGTTCATCGCCTGGGTGGCGACGCAAGCGGGCGGCGCCGCCGCGGCCACCCCGACGGCGACGGCTCCCTTCGCGGCGCCGACCGTCGCCCCCGCGCCAATGCCCGCCAGCGCGCAGTAGTCGCCGTCCCGCTCCACGACGAACGCCCCCCGGGCCACCTGCATCGGCCCGGGGGGCGCGTCCTAGCGCCTCCGCCCGCGCGGCGGTTAGCTCGCCGCGAGGTCGTCGGCGAGCGCGCGGCGCGTGGCGGGGCTCAGCTCGGTGGTCGCCTGGTAGTGCGGGTGGTCGACCCGCAGGCGGGCCGGCTGGCTCGGGTCGCGCAGCGCCGCGGCCGCCTCGGGCGGGACCGCGAAGCGCAGGTAGTGTACCGTGCTCGTCTTCTCCTCGGTGCTGCGCCCCTCCTCCGCCTGCCCGTGGATCTGGTGCGCCCCCAAGTCCAGCCAGACCGCGTGCTCGACGTTCACCAGCTGCGGCAGCCGCCGCCGCAGCTCGTCCATGTCGGCGATCTCGATGAACATGGTGGCCACCAGCTCGTTCGGGCCGGGCACCAGGTCGTTGTAGATGTCGATCTCTTCCTGAATGCGGTGCGGCTCGAAGATGCGCTCCGTCCGCAGCATCTCCTGGATCTGGAACAGCGCCGTGTCGCGGTTCTCGAAGGTCAGGGCGATAGCGTCGCCCACCGCCACCCGCCGCGGCTCCTTCACGTCGCGCACGTGCTGGCGGAAGTCCGCCCGCATCAGCTCGTAGTCTTCCAGCGAGCGCACGTCGGTGCGCGTAATGGGTTGCATTAGGTTGGCTCCTCCGTGTCGGCGTAGGCCGCCCAGACGATCTCAATCGGGTGGACCACCGGCTCGCCGGTGCCCTCCTCGATCTGGAGCGCGGCCAGCGAGCAGTCCGTGGCAACGACGTTCGCGCCGGCGTCGCGGATGCCCTGGAACAACTTGGCGCCCACCTTCAGCGACAGGGCGTGGTAGTCGGTCTTCATCGCCCAGGTGCCGTCGTGGCCGGAGCAGCCGCGGTCGACGAGCTGCACCTCGGCGCCCGGAATCAGCTTCAGCAGGTCGACCGAGCGGCGGCCGATCGCCTGGTACTTCAGGTGGCACGGCATGTGGTAGGCGATCTTGCCGGGCGCGTAGTCAAAGTCCTTGTTCAGCTTGCCCTCGCGGTTCAGGCGTATCAGGTACTCGGCCAGGTCGAAGGTGTGCTCGGCCACCAGCCGCGCGTCCTCGCTGTGCAAGTAGTCCGCGTACTCCTTGCGCAGCATCATGCCGCACGTCGGCTCGGGCACCACCACCTCGTAGCCCTCGCGCACGGCCGCGGCCAGCCGCGCGGCGTTGCGCTCCATGTGGCCCAGCGCGAAGTCCAGCCGCCCCTCGTCCAGCGCCGGCATGGCGCAGCAGTTCTGCGGCGGACAGATCACCTCGACGCCGCTGCGCTCCAGCGTCTTCACGGCCGCCACGCCGACCTGCGGCTGGTAGTAGTTCACGAGGCAGCTGTAGAAGAAAGCCACCTTGCCGTTCGTGCCCTTCGTCGCCGGCGGGGTGCGGTGCGCCCACCAGCTCGCGAACGTCTGGCCCGCGAACCGCGGCAGCTTCGCGCGCGGGTCGATGCCCAGCGTCCGCTGCATTAGCTGGCGGGCAAGCGGGCTCTCGTTGGCCGCGTTCGCCAGCGGCGCCGTCGCGCAGCCCAGCCGCCCCAGCAGGTCGGGGTTGGACAGCAGCCGCGAGCCGATCCCCGGCTCCGTCTGGCGGGTGTTCACCGCCTTGGCGCGCAGCACCAGCCGCGGGATGTCGACGGCGAACTCGTGGGGCGGCGTGTACGGACAGATGATGAAGCACAGCTTGCACTCGTAGCACAGATCATCCACGTGCCGCATCTGCGCGTGCGTGAGCCGCTCCGTCTCGCCGTCCACCTCGTCGTCGATGTACGTAAACAGCTGCGGGAACGCCGGGCACAGGTTGTAGCACAGGCGGCAGCCGTGGCAGACCTCGAACTGGCGCCGCTGCTCGCGGTCCAGCGCCTCCACGTCCCAGTACGCTGCGTCGAGGTGCTCCACGCGCGTCGGCTGGAGCCCGCCGAGATCCGTAGCCATGCTCGCTCCTCGTGCTACCTTTCCAGACTCCGCGAGGACAAGGCGGCCGCGGGGGAAGCCACTCGCTCCCCGCCGCGGCCGCACCCTGGCCGTTGCTGGCCGTGGGGCTCTGGGGACGCCCCAGAGCCCCGCCTTGCCGCGGGCCTTAACCCCGGACGCTCTCGAGGCCCTTGGTGAAGCGGCCCGCGTGCGACTTCTCGGCGCGCGCCAGCGTCTCGAACCAGTCCGCGATGTCGCCGAAGCCCTCCTCGCGCGCCACCTTTGAGAAGCCCGGATACATCTCGGTGTACTCGTAGGTCTCGCCCGCGATCGCAGACTGCAAGTTCTGCGCCGTGTCGCCCACGGCCACGCCCGTCACGGGGTCACCCACCTCCTTCAGCCAGTCGAAGTGGCCGAAGGCGTGGCCCGTCTCGCCCTCCGCCACCGAGCGGAACAGCGCCGCGATCTCCGGCTGGCCCTCGACGTCGGCGGCGCGCGCGAAGTACAGGTAGCGGCGGTTGGCCTGCGACTCGCCGGCGAACGCCTCCTTCAGGTTCTCCTCGGTCTTGGTGCCCTTTAGGCTTGGCATAGGGTCCTCCCTTTCTGGCAGTCTGGTCTCGGATCAGACCCGCCCCACGCGGGCCTGCCCCTCCCCCTCGGTTGGCTACGCGCGAGCCGCCGCCGGCCCCGGGTCAGCGCGCTGGCCCTGACAGCCGGGGCACTCGCCGTAGAAGTCGAGCCGGCGACCCGTCACGCGGTAGCCACTGCTGGCAGCCGCGGCCGCGAGGGCCATGCGCAGCTCGGCTGGATCGAAGTCGTCGATGCGCCCGCACCGGGTACACACCAGGTGCGGGTGCGGCTCGGGGGTACGAGCGTCGTAACGGTTGCCCCCCCCCGCGAACTCCAGCTCGACGATCTCGCCCAATTGCTTGAGCACGCTGAGCGTGTTGTAGACGGTGGCGCGGCTGGTCGAGCGGCACCGCCGGCGGGCTTGCGCGTAAAGCTGCTCGACACTCGGATGCTCAGCGGACGCCGCTAGCACGCGCAGCACCGCCTCGCGCTGGGGCGTGAGCCGGTGGCCCTTCCGCGCTAGCGCGTCGGCAAGCGCCGCGTACCGCTGTGTCTCCGCCGCCATCGTCTAGAATTAGTCCAATCTTAGAATAAGTCTAAACCAAGGATAGCGAGTCCCGCCGGGGGGCGTCAAGAGGCGCGAGCCGTATTTCCCGGCCTGCCGCGTCCCGCGTCCGCGCCGGCGCGGGCCCGTCCACTGGCGCCGGCGCGCGCCGGCCAGGTACAACCGCTATAGTGTCTTTACGGATTCAGGCCTGCCCGCGGACGCCGCGCGCCCGCCGCGCGGCGCGGTAAGGAGGAGGTCCCCATGGCAAAGACCTTCCGGCAGATGGTCGCCGAGGCGCGCGACGCGGTGACGGTGCTCAGCCCACAGGATGCCCAGCAGCGCATGCAGCAGGACCCGAACGCGCTCGTCGTCGACGTGCGCGAGCCGACCGACCTGCAGCCCCTCGGCGTGATCCCGGGCGCCGTCAACGTGCCGCTGGGCGTCCTTCCCATCAAGGCCGACCAGGAGCTGCCCGAGCGCATGCGCGACGAGCGCCTGCAAGACCGCGGGCGCGCCGTCATCACGACTTGCGGCGGCGGCGGCCAGGCGGCGCTGGCGGCGAAGCTGCTCAAGGACATGGGGTTCACGAACGTGGCGATGATCGACGGCGGCACCACCGGCTGGAAGAACGCCGGCCTGCCCGTCGAGGGCGGCAGCTAACCGTTCGCCCGTTCCCGGCAGCACAAGAGGGACGCGCCTACGGCGCGTCCCTCTTGTGCTGCCAGCCAGCTACTATTCGATGCGCCCCTCGCCCTTCTGGTGGGCGCCGCGCTCCAGCGCCTCCTCGTAGGCCTTGGCCGTGCCGGCCGGCATCTTCGCCCGCTCCGCGGCCTCCTCCTCCTCGGGGGTCGGCATGCGGTCAGGGCCCGCTGCCCGGTGGGCATCGCGCTCGTTCGCCAGATGGGCTTCCTTCTTGGCGCCCGGGTCGCGGAAGTCGGTGCTCTGATCGCGCTGCGCCATCGTCCTAACCTCCTGTCGTGCTCGTAGGGGCTCGCCCCGGCGAGATACGCAGGCTGCATGCCACCGCCGCCTGCCAGGAAGGCCCCGCTGCGCCTTGACACGTTGCGAGGCGCGGGGCATAGTTGCGCGACCAACCGAGTTGCTGTCCTGGCCGGTGCGCCGCTTAGCGCCGACGGCCGCGCCAGGGGCGGGCCGCACACCGCCGCGGGAGTACGCTGATGAGCGCGCTGGGTTTTCCCGTCGTCGACGCCGACGGGCACGTGCAGGAGCTGAACATCGACTGGGCCGCGCGCATCGCGCCGTCCGTGCGCGAGCGGGCGCCCCGCGTGGTCCCCGACAACCGCGGCTTCCCCCGCCTCCTCGCCGAGGGCAAGCTGTGGCCGAAGCCGGAGGGACGCGGCACCGGCCAGGCCGGCGGGGCGCGCAGCCGTCGCCCGGCCGAAACGACCGGCATGCACGACCCCGTGCGGCGCCTCCAGGACATGGACCTCGAAGGAATCGACCTGGCCGTGCTGTTCGGCACGAGCGTGTTCCTCAGCCTGCCGTTCTTCGACGACGCCGAGCTGGCCGCTGCCACCGCGCGCGTCTACAACGACTGGCTCGCCGAGTACTGCGCCGCCGACCCCGCGCGCCTCAAGGGCGTTGCGCTCGTGCCGATCCAGGACCCGCCCGCCGCCGTAGAGGAGCTGCGCCACGCCGTGCGCGACCTCGGCTTCGTCGCCGTCGGCACGCCGGCCCACAGCGGCGGCCGCAACCTCGACGACCCGGCGCTGGAGCCGTTCTTCGCCGAGGCCGAGCGCCTCGGCGTGCCGGTCTGCGTCCACGTCGGTGCCGGGCGGCCCGCCGCGGCCGCCGACCGCTTCACCAACGCCTACATGGTCCATGTCGTCACCCACGCCTTCGAGCAGATGATCGCCGCGCTGTGCATCGTGTCGGGCGGCGTGCTGGAGCGCCACCCCAACCTCCGCGTCGCCTTCCTCGAGGCCGGCGCCGGCTGGGTCCCCTACTGGATCGAGCGGCTCGACGAGCACTACGAGTACATGCAGCCGTGCGTGCCCTGGCTCACCCGCGAGCCAGGCGAGTACATGCGCTCCGAGCAGTGCTACTACTCGTTCGAGCCCGACGAGCGCACCCTTCCGTGGGTGCTCGGCATGCTGGGCGAGGACCGGGTCGTCTTCGCCTCCGACTACAACCACAGCGACTGCAAGTTCCCCAACACCGTGCGCGCGATGGTCGCGCGCGACGACGTGTCGCTCGCCCAGAAGCGCAAGCTCATGTGCGACAACGCCCTCCGCCTCTACGGCCTGGCGGTGCCGGCGGCGCGGTAGCGGCGGACTTGTCGGAGCACGAGATGCGTTGCGCGCCTCAGCCTGACCTCGCACGATCCTGGCGCGGCGCCTGCCAGCGTCGGCCCGGCCGGCGCGACACCGCGCGGCCCCGGCCGGCCGCCGTAGGGGCGCGATTCGGCGCGCGCGCCGGCCGCGCGTCCACCCGCCGCGCGCCCGCCGCCCCCATCCTGGCGCTCCTGCTCGCGCTGGCGCTCGGCCTCACCGCCTGCGGCCCGGCCGCCGCGCCGGCGCCTGTCGCCCAGCCCGCCGATCCCGGCGGGAGCCCGGCCAGCGCACCGGCCGCGGCCGCCCCGGCGGCGAGCCCCGCCAGCCCCGCGCCGCCCGCACCCGTGTCGTTCGTCCTCGGCCTCAGCTCCATCTCGCCCACGAACGGGAACATCCAGGCCACCAAGGACGCCGGTATCTTCCTCAAGTACGGGCTCGACCCCGAGCTTCAGTACATCGGCGGCGGCACGAACTCGATGGCCGCGCTCGTCTCGGGCACCGTGCCCGTCCTGGTCGGCGGCGTGCCGGCGTTCGTCAGCGCCGCGCTGGAGGGCGCCGACGTCGCCGTGATCGCCGTCCAGAGCAACCGCTTCGACTACTATTTCGTGACCACGCCCGACATCCACCGGCCCGAGGACCTGCGCGGCAAGGCGGTGAGCGGCACGCGCAAGGGCGCGCTGGCCGACACCGCCATCCGGCTGGTCCTGCGCCAGTGGGGGCTGGAGCCCGACCGCGACGTCACGATCCTGCCGGCCGGGGCGGGCAACGACGCGCGCACGGTGGCGCTCGTCAACGGCGCCGCGGTCGGCACGGTGCTGAACGTGCCCCTGCCCGCGCCCATCGCCCAGGGCAACTTCGCCGTGCTGGCCGACCTCACGAAGCTAGACCTCGCCTACGCCAACAACGGCGTCGCCGCGCGCCGCGGCGACTTGGCGCGCGAGGCCGACTTCTACGACCGCTTCATGCGCGCCTACGTCGAGGGCATCCACTACTTCAAGACGCATCCCGACGAGGGCGCGCGGGCCATCGCCGAGTGGGCCAAGATCGACGACCCCGACTACGCCCGCGCCGCCTACGAGTTCTACGCGCCGCAGCTCCCGCGCGTGCCCGTGCCCACGCCCGGCGCCATGCAGGGCGTGCTCGACTCGCTCGTCGAGGAGCAACCCTCCGCGAAGACCGCCAACCCCGACCGCCTCGTCGACCTGAGCCTCGTCCAGCAGCTCGACGCCAGCGGCTTCGTCGACCAGCTCTACGCCCAGCCGCCCTAGCCCGCCCACGCCCGCCTGACCCGGGCAGCGCGGGCTCATCACGGCGGCAGCCGGCGTCACTGCCTGTCCATTCCGGACGGCAGGGCGCCTCGAGGAGTGGATTCACGCGGCAGGGGCCGCCGCATCGCCCATGTTGGAGAGCGCGCGCGGGCGGCCCGCAACGCGCGCGGCCGGCCTCTGAAAAGGGCAGGTTGCCCGCAAGGCGAGCGGCCGCCGAGTCGTAGGCACGGGTTTTAGCAGGCTGTCGTCGCGTAGGGGCGGGTCTCGTGGCCGCCGGCGGCCCGCAGGCCGCAGCCCCCGGCGTCCGCCGGCCGCTCAGCCCGGCGGCATACCGCTATAGATCAGCCGACGGGGAGGGCATCGTGGACCCGCGCATCAGCATGATCACGCTAGGCGTAGCCGACCTGGAGCGCGCGCTGCGCTTCTACCGCGACGGGCTGCGCTTCCCGCTCTCCAGCGCCAGCGTGGACGGCGTCGTCGCCTTCTTCCGCACCGGCGGCCCCGTCCTCGCGCTTTGGTCGCGCGCCGCGCTCGCCGCGGACGCGCACCTGCCGCCCGACGGCTCCGGCTTCGCCGGCATCGCGCTCGCGCACAACGTGCCCAGCCGCGAGGCGGTCGACGCCGTGCTCGCCGAGGCGGTCGCCGCGGGCGGGCGGTTGCTGAAGGCTGGCACGGCGGCCGACTGGGGCGGCTACTCGGGCTACTTCGCCGACCCCGACGGCTACCCTTGGGAAGTCGCCTGGAACCCCGGCTTCCCGCTGGCCGCCGACGGCAGCCTCCAGCTTCCCGCGTGACCGGGTCGCGCATAATACCGGGGTAGGGCCGCGGCCGGGCGCGGTCGCGGCGCCGAATGAGGAGCGGCCATGCGCCGGCGCGCGCTGCTCAAGGCGCTGCTCGCGGCGGCCGTCGTCGGCCTGGGTGGGGGCGCGGCCCCGCCCGCCGACACTGCCTCGCTGCCGCGCGTCCGCGGGCCAAAGTGGCTCAGCGGGCCCTCGCTGCCGCGCGTCCTCGACCAGGCCGTGCCCGCGGTCCTGCTGCTCGACCCGGCGGCGCTCCAATCCCTCCGCGACGCTAGCCTGGCTACCCCGAGTGACGGCCGCGCCACCGCGGCCGGCGGCGAGGCGCCGCACCGCTCGCCCGATCCCGCCCTGGCGGCGCTCGGCCGCGCGGCCGACCGCGCCCTGGCCGCCGGCCCCTTCTCCGTCATGGACAAGACCGCTACCCCGCCCAGCGGCGACCCCCACGACTACTACAGCGTCGGCCCCTATTGGTGGCCGAACCCCGACACCCCCGACGGCCTCCCCTACGTCCAGCGCGACGGCGAGGTCAACCCCCAGTCCCGCGACAACACCTACGACTTCGCCGCCCTCGACCAGCTGACCAAGAGCGTCGGCACCCTCGGCGTCGCCTACTACCTCACGGACGACCCCCGCTATGCCGACCACGCCGCGCTGCTCATCCGCACCTGGTTCCTCGACCCCGCCACGCGCATGAACCCTCATATGCGCTACTCGCAGACTGTCCCCGGGCGGCCCGGCGAGCGCGGCACGGGGATCATCGACGCCCGCCAATTCATCGCCGTGACCGATGCCGCCACGCTGCTCGGCGGCGCCCTAGCCTGGAGCGCGGCCGACGACGCGGCCCTGCGCGCCTGGTTCGCCGCCTTCCTCGCCTGGCTCCAGCAGAGCCCGGCCGGCCAGCAGGAGGCGCGCGCGCCGAACAACCACGGTAGCTGGTACGCCGCCCAGGTCGCCGCCTACGCGCTGTTCACGGGCCAGGACAGCGTGGCGCGGCCGACCACGGCTGAGCGGGGCCCGGCGCTCATCGCCAGCCAGATCGAGCCGGACGGCCGCCAGCCCCGCGAGCTGGCGCGCACCCGCCCCTTCCACTACAGCGCCTTCAACCTGGAGGCCCTGACGGCGCTGGCGCTGCTCGGCGCGCGCGCGGGCGTCGATCTCTGGGGTTACGAGACGCCCGACGGGCGCGGCATCCGCGCCGCGCTCGACTACCTCGTGCCGTTTGCCACCGGCGCCGCGCCCTGGCCCTACCCCGATCTCGACTTCGACGGCCGCGCGCTAGCGCCGCTGCTCGCCCGCGCCGCCCGCGCCTACCCCGATGCGGGCTATGCCGCGCTCATCCCCCAGGCGTTCCCCGACGCCACGCCGCTCCAGCAGCTCTACCTCCGCCTCGGCGTCTGGTGGACACGCGGCTGAGCCCGCTGTCACAGCACGTAGCCGCCGTCGATCAGGACCGCGCTGCCCGTCATCGCCGCGGTGTGGTCGGAGAGCAGCCACACGATCTGCTCCGCCACCTCCTCGGCCGTCGCGTAGCGGCCCAGCGGCGTCGCCATCTTCGCCATCGCCTGGAACGCCGCCTCCTCGCTGCCCGCTTGCGCCACCAGGTCCTGAAACACCGGCACCGTCCGCCAGATCGGCGTGACCACCCCGCCCGGCAAGACGCTGTTCACGCGGATGCGGTCGCTCGCGCCCTCCTTTGCCGCCACCCGCGCCAACTGCAGCGCGCCCGCCTTCGACGCCGCGTAGGCCGACGTGCCGCTCTCTGCCTTCACCGCCGCGGCCGAGGCGACCACCACGATCGCGCCGCCCCGCTGCCCCTGCTGCATCAGCCGCATACTCGTCCGCAGTGTCAGGAACGCGCCGTCCAGGTTCGTGGACAGGATGTGTCGCCAGTCAGCGAACGAGCGGTCCACGATCGCCCCGCCACCCGCCACGCCCGCGTTCGCCACCGCCAGATCGAGCCGCCCGAGCCGCTCCCCGATCAACGCCTCCGTCGCGGTCCAGGCCGCCTCGTCCACCACGTCGTGGGCGCGAATCAGCACCCGCCCCTGGGGCAGGGCCAGCTTACCCGCCACGCGCTCCAGGCCCGCCGCGTCCCGATCGACCAGCAACAGTCCGCCGACCCCCTCCCGCGCCAGTCGCAGCGCCGTCGCCGCGCCGATCCCCGACGCCGCGCCCGTAACCAAGGCCACTCGACTCGCGGCCTCCGCGAACAAGCTACTCGCCATTGCCACGCCTGCGCCTCCTCGTCCCACCAGCGTAGTGGGGCCACCACCGCCTGCGCCGCGGTGCCGCGTGCGACCGTGACTAGCGCGCCGCAAAGATGGCACGTGCAGGGAGCCTGCGTCCGCAACGCGACCGGTCCTCGTGTCGTACGAACGGCTTGCTGTGCAGCGTGGGTGGCCGCGGTGTCGTCGGGGCGAGTGTCATGCCCGCCCGCGGCCTGTGGCGCAGCATCCGGCCAGCGCCACAGGCCGCCGCCCCGGCCTAGCCTGAGCGCTCAGCCCGACCGCAAGCCGCGATAACCCGCGCAGTAGGCGTGAGCAGTCCCCGAGTGAGGTCACCATCGTCGGGCCGCGGGGAGGGCCGCGAAGAGCCCGCTTGGCGGCCTCGGCAGGACGGGCGGCGGACGGTCAATCGGGTGCCCGCCCTGCCGAGGCCGCGACGGGTGGGGCTCGCGCCCGCCAGGCGCGGGCGCTGCCCCGGGATTGGCTCGGTGCCTGCAACCATCGTAGCCCGCCTCCAGCCCGGCTCGTAGAGGGCACGCCCCTCATTACGTCCCACGGCCCACCCTCACGCGGCCGGGGGCCTGCCCCCGGGGAGACCAGGGCGACGGCCCCAGCAATCGTGTAAAGCCACACCGCGCCGCGTCCCTCAACCGGTGCAACCCGCGTCCTCGCGCCGCTTGGCGGGTGCCAGGCAGTTTCAACCCCACCCAGTCCCCCAGCTGGAGATAGATTCCCCGAGCGTGGTGTAAAAGCGGAGCCTTGACGCCGGCGGCCCCCGTGTGCTTTCCCAAGGGTTGCCAAGACACCTACGGCAAGGAGCACACGATGGCCGACGAGAGGATGGCGCTTCGCTCGTCAAGCCGAAGCCCGCCTTGCGGCCGGGCCCAGGTGGGAAGATCATAACCTGATCTTCTGCACGGCGGTCGGGAGACCGCTGGATCCTGCACGGGTGAACGAGGCCTTCCACCGGGCCTTGGCCGCGGCGTGCTTGCCGCGGCGCCCCCATGATCTCCGTCATTCCACGGCGACGACACTGCTCGCACTCGGCGTTCCGATGCACGAAGTCGCGGCTATCCGCGGGCACTGCAACACTGCGGTGACCTTGAGCATCTACGCGCACGCCTCCGTGAGCGGGCAAGCCGATGCGATGCGGCGCCTAGACGCCGTCCTGGCTGCTGTGTAGCCGGGTTGCTGTCAAAGGCCAAAATGGTGGCCCCGGCGGTTTCGCCGGGGCCACCATTTTGGCCCCGTCCATGCGGGAACCTTGGCCCAAATACGCCAGAATCAGGTGGCGGAGGTGTATGGGAGTCGAACCCACCCGCGACCGCTCGGGCGGCCGCGCAACGGTTTTGAAGACCGCGAGACCCACCGGGGCCCGTCCACCCCCAGGCGCGCCGGACCCGATGCTCCGGCTCGTCGGATTATAGCAACGCGCGCGGGCGCTGCCACGGCGACCGTGCGCGGCGCGACCCTCCGGCGGGTGCCGAGAGCGGCGGCCGGGCTCTACACTGTTGTGGGCACCGGGCGTACGCCGTGCTCGCCCGGCTGGATCAGAGGGGAGTTCGATCGGCGGATTCAGAGGGGAGGTCGATGCCGTCGGGGGCTGAGCCCGCCAGGCCGCGCCGACCACGCGGGAGCGCGCGGCCATCGCGGGTCACGGTTGCCATCGACGACCCGCTGGCCGCGGCGGCCGACGCGGCGCTGCTGCGGCGCGCGGTCGCCGCCGCGCTGACCGCCGAGGGCCGCGGCCACGGGCACGCCGTGGACGTGCGCGTGACGGACGACGCAACGATTCACGCGCTCAACCGCGCGCACCGCGGCGTCGACCGTCCTACTGACGTGCTGTCGTTTCCGCTCCAGGACGCGGCTGCCCTCAGGGAGAGCGACGTCGGCTTCGTGCTGCCGCCCGGCGCGGCCGTGCATCTCGGCGATATCGTCCTCTCGTGGCCGCGCGCGGTGGCGCAGGCAGCCGAGTACGGTCACACGGTCGAGCGCGAGGCGGCCTATCTGGCCGTCCACGGCGTGCTGCACCTGCTCGGCTACGATCACGAGGAGCCGGCCGACGCGCGCATGATGCGGGCGCACGAGGAGGCGGTGATGGAGCGCCTGGGGCTGGGACGGTGAGCAGCGGCCCGCTCTCGGAGGAGCCGCAACCGCAGCGGCGCGTGGTGGGGAGCCGGCTGCCCCCCGGGCTCGACGCGCCCGGTCCGTCTGCGGCAACGGCCGCGCCGGCGGCGCCCGGCGACGCCCCGCCGCACAGCGGCGCAGCTTCACTCGGCGACGATGCGCTGCCGCTGCTGCCCGAGCAGCGCCAGCGGGCGGGACTGCTCGCGCCGCGGCGGCTGCGCCGCAGCTTCGGCGCGGCCTTCGCGGGCCTCGGCCACCTGCTCCGCCACGAGGCCAACGCGCAGATCCACGCCGCGCTCGCCGTCGCGGCGACCGGCCTCGGGCTGTGGCTCGGGCTGACGCCGCCGGAGTGGGCGCTGCTGATGGCGCTGTTCGGCCTGGTGCTCGGATTGGAGGCGATGAACACGGCCGTCGAGGGGCTGGCCGACCTCGCCATGCCGCGCCGCGACCCCCGCGTGGCGACGATCAAGGACGTGGCGGCGGGTGGCGTGCTGGTCGGGGCCCTGGCGGCTTTGGCGGCGGGGCTGTTCCTCTTCGGGCCGCGCCTGCTGCGCCTGTTCGGGGGGTAGTGAAATCACAGACGCGAAGCCGCGCGGGGTGGGCAGGCGCCTACCCCGCGCGGCTTCGTGTCTGTCTGTGAATCAGCCGTGCCAGCGCCAGAGGGCGCCGGCCCAGGTGAGCCCGGCGCCGAAGCCCACGAGGGCCAGGAGCTGGCCGGGGTGGAGGCGGCCGACAGCAAGCGCCTCGCAGAGGGCGATGGGCACCGACCCGGCGCTGGTGTTGCCGTACAGCTCCAGGTTGCTGAAAATCGCGCCCTCTTGCAGCGCCAGGCGCTTCGCCGCGCTCTGGATGATGCGCGCGTTCGCCTGGTGGGGAATCAGCAGGTCCACATCGCTCGGCGCCACGCCCGCCCGCTCGCACAGCCGCTCCAGCACGGCGGGCACGATCAGCGTCGAGAAGCGGAACACCTCGGCGCCGTTCATGCGGATGAAGTGCGCCCGCCGCTCCACCGTCTCGTGGCTCGCGGGCTGGCGCGAGCCGCCCGCCGGCACGATGAGGTGCTCGGCCCCGCTGCCATCGGCGCCCAGCTCGGAGGTGACGAGCCCGCCGGGCGCCGTCGTCGCCTCCAGCGCCACCGCGCCCGCCCCGTCGCCGAACAGCACGCAGGTGCCGCGGTCGCGCCAGTCGAGGATGCGCGAGTTCACGTCGGCGCCGATCACCAGCGCGCGCGCGTAGGCCCCGCTCTGGAGCATCTGCGCCGCCACGATCAGCGCGTAGACGAAGCCCGAGCAGGCCGCGCTGAGGTCGAAGGCGCCCGCGCGGGGCGCGCCGAGCGCGGCCTGCACGAGGCAGGCCGACGACGGATAGGCATAGTGGTCGGGCGTGGAGGTGGCGAGCACGATCAGGTCGAGCGAGGCGGCATCCCAGCCGGCGACGGCCAGCGCCTCGCGCGCCGCGGCCGTGCCCAGCGTGGCCGTCGTCTCGTCGTCGGCGGCGATGCGCCGCTCGCCGATGCCGCTGCGGCTGCGAATCCAGGCGTCCGAGGTCTCGACCAGCGTCTCGATCTCGGCGTTCGGCATGACGCGCGCGGGCAGGTACTTCCCCCAGCCGGCGATGCGGACGTACGGTGGGGCGGCGGGCGCGGCAGGCAACGCCCCTACACCTTTCCCAAGATGAGCGTGCAGTTGTGGCCGCCGAAGCCCAGCGAGTTCGTGAGCGCCACGTCCACGCGGCGCTCCCGCGCGACGTTCGGCACGTAGTCCAGGTCGCACTCAGGGTCGGGGTGCTCGTAGTTGATGGTCGGCGGCAGCTTGCCATCGCGGATCGCCAGCACGCAGACGATCGCCTCGACCGCGCCCGCCGCGCCCAGCAGGTGCCCCGTCATCGACTTCGTGGAGCTAACCGGCACGTCGTAGGCCGCGCGCCCGAAAACGGTCTTCAGCGCCTGCGTCTCCAGCTTGTCGTTGAGCGGCGTCGAGGTGCCGTGGGCGTTCACGTAGCCCACGTCGCCCGGCTCCAGCCGCGCTTTCTTCAGGGCAATGCGCATGGCGCGCACCGCGCCCTCGCCGCCCTCCGAGGGCGCGGTAATGTGGTAGGCGTCGTCGGTGGCGCCGTAGCCCAGCACCTCCCCGTAGATCCGCGCGCCGCGGGCCTGCGCGTACTCCAGGTCTTCGAGTACGACGACGCCCGCCCCCTCGCCCATCACGAAGCCGTCGCGCGCGGCGTCGAACGGCCGACTGGCGCGCTCGGGCGCGTCGTTGCGCTCGGAGAGCGCCCGCATGGCGGCAAAACCGGCCACGCCGATCGGCACGACGCCGGCCTCCGAGCCGCCCGCCAGCATGGCCACGGCGTCGCCGCGGCGGATGACCTCGGCGGCCTCGCCGATGCAGTGCGCGCTGGTCGAGCAGGCGGAGACGATGGAGTAGTTTGGCCCCTGCGCGCCGACGCGGATGGCGATCTCGCCGGCGACCAGGTCGACGATGAACATGGGCACCAGGAACGGGCTCACGCGGTCGGGGCCGCGCGTCTGGAGCACGTTGATCTGCTCGACCAGCGTCTCGATGCCGCCGATGCCCGAGCCGACCATCACGCCCACCTCGGTGCGGTTGCCGTCGTCGATCGTCAGGTCGGCGTCGGCCAGCGCCTCCTGGGCGGCGACGATCGCCATCTGCACGAAGCGGTCGGTGCGGCGGGCCTCCTTGCGGCCGATGGCGGCCTCGGGCTCGAAGCCCTTCAGCTCGCCGGCGATCTGGCAGCGCATGGCGCTGGCGTCGAAGTGGGTGATCGGGCCGATGCCGGACTGGCCGGCGAGCAGCGCCTGCCAGGTGGTGGGAACGTCCAGGCCGAGTGGCGTGACGGCGCCAAGCCCCGTGATGGCGACGCGAGAGCCCACGTTACTTGCCTCACATGCAATTCGGGAAGAAGGAATCTCGGAGACACCCCCAGACCCCTGGCAGGGGAGCGCCCTTGCGCCCGAGAGTGACGCGGGGAGTATACCATCCGCCGGGGCGGGCTGCCGACCGGCCAGCAACCCCGAAAGCAGGCCGCGCTGCGGTATAGTGTTCGCGAGGCCCCGCGAGCGGGCCTGCCACGGAGAGCCTCAGTGAGTGCCAGCCCCGCGCCCCGTGCCCCCGGCGACGGCGCGTCGCCGCCCGGGCCGTCGCAGCAGGCGGCGGCGTTCTTCGCCGCGCGCTTCGGCATCGACGCGCCGGTCATGGAAGACCTGCTGGCGTGTGCGCTGAGCGAGGGCGGCGACTACGCCGACCTGTACTTCGAGCACCGCCAGACGGCCAGCCTGCTGTTCGAGGAGCAGGCGGTGAAGCGCGCCGGCGGCGGCGTGCTGCAAGGCGTCGGCATCCGCGTCGTCAGCGGCGATGCCACCGGCTACGCCTATACCGAGGACTTCAGCCAGGACAGCATGCGCCAGGCCGCGCGCACGGCCGCCCGCATCGCCCGCCACAACCGCGAGCCCGGCCCGATCGACGTGACGCCGATCGCGCTGCCCAACCGCTACCCGGTGCTGCTGCCGTCGATCGACGTGCGCGCCGCCGAGAAGCTGGGGCTGCTGCGGCGCGCGGACGAGGCGGCGCGCGCCTACGACCCGAGCATCACGCGCGTGGTGGTCTCGCTGGCCGACGAGCAGCGCCACCTGCTGATCGCGACGAGCGACGGGCGGCTGGCCGGCGACGTGCAGCCGATGCTGCGCATCAGCATCCAGTGCCTGTCGGAGCGCGGCAAGAGCCGCCAGACAGCGGTGGGGGGCGGCGGCGGCCGCTTCGGCCTGGAGTACTTCGACACGCACACGCCCGAGGACCTGGCGCGCGAGGCGGCCCGCCAGGCGGTGCTGCTGCACGACGCGGTGGAGGCCCCGGCGGGGCAGTTTCCGGTGGTGCTGGGCGCGGGCGACTCGGGCATCCTCCTGCACGAGGCGGTGGGCCACGGCCTGGAGGCCGACTTCAACCGCAAGCAGACGAGCAACTACTCGGGCCGCGTGGGCAAGCCCGTCGCCTCGCCGCTCTGCACGGTGGTGGACGACGGCACGATCGACTTCAGCCGCGGCTCGATCAACGTGGACGACGAGGGCAACCCGACGGCGCGCAACGTGCTGATCGCCGACGGCGTGCTGCAAGGCTACATGCAGGACCACATCAGCGCGCGCCACTTCGGCGTGACGCCCTCCGGCAACGGGCGCCGCGAGACGTTCAAGCACATGCCGATGCCGCGCATGACGAACACCTACATGCTGCCCGGCGAGTCGGCGCCCGAGGACATCCTGCGCGCCGTGCCGAAAGGCCTCTACTGCGTGGCCTACGGCGGCGGGCAGGTGAACATCAGCAACGGCGACTTCGTCTTCTCGGTGACGGAAGCCTACATGATCGAGAACGGGCACGTGACGGCGCCGGTGCGGAACGTGACGCTGATCGGGAACGGCCCCGACACGCTCTCCAAGGTGACGATGGTCGGTAGCGACCTCAAGCTCTCGGACGGCCGCTGGACCTGCGGCAAGGAGGGCCAGAGCGTGCCGGTCGGCGTGGGCATGCCGACGGTGCTCGTCTCCAGTATCACCGTGGGGGGGACGAAGCAATAACGCTGTCAGTCGTCAGCTATCAGCTATCAGCAGACGAACTCCCGGGGCTGAGAGCTGAGCGCTGAAGGCTGAGTGCTGAAGGCTGATCACTGATGGCTGAGAGCTTACTGGACATCGCCGAGCACGTCGTGAAGCTGGCGCGGCAGGGCGGCGCGGACGCCGCCGATGCCGTGCTGGATAGCGGCGTGGAGTTCTCCGTCACCGTGCGCCGCGGCGAGGTGGAGAAGCTGATCGAGGCGTCGGCGCGCGGGCTGGGGCTGCGCGTGTTCCGCGGCGGCCGCTGCGCCGTCACCTACACCTCCGACCTGGCGCCCGCCGCGCTCGCGCGCTTCGTCGAGCAGGCGCTGGACCTCGCGGCGATCACCGACCCCGACCCGCTCGCCGGCCTGCCCGACCCCGAGGCCTGGGCGCCGCCGCAACCGACCGACCTGGCCGCCTACGACCCGACGCTGGGCGACGTGACCGCCGAGCAGAAGATCGAGCTGGCCCGCCGCGCCGAGGCCGCCGCCTTCGCGGCCGATCCCCGCGTCACCAACAGCGACGGCGCCAGCTTCAGCAGCGAGTACGGCGAGCGGGTGCTGGTGAACAGCCTGGGCTTCGCCGGCGTGTACCGCGCCAGCGGCTGCTCGCTCACGATGGAAGCGATCGCCGACGACACGGACGGCAAGAAGCGCAACGACTACTGGTACACGGCCGCCCGGGCGTTCGCTGACCTGGAGTCGCCCGAGGAGGTAGGCCGCATCGCCGCCGAGCGCACCGTCCGCAAGCTGGGCGCCCGCCAGGTGGCGACGCAGACGGTGCCAGTGGTCTGGGATCCGATGGTCGCGCGCTCGTTCGTGGGCAACCTGGCGCGGGCGATGACCGGCGACGCGCTGTACCGCCGTGCGACGTTCCTCATCGACCGCGAAGGCGAGCAGGTGGCCTCGCCGCTCATCACGCTGATCGACGACCCAACGCTGCGCGGGCGCCTGCGCAGCCGGCCGTTCGACGGCGAGGGCACGACCTCGCGGCGCAACGAGGTGCTGGTCGAGGGCGTCTTCCGCGGTTTCCTGATGGACACCTACTCGGCGCGCAAGACCGGCCGCCAGACGACCGGCAACGCGAGCCGCGGCGTGAGCGGCAGTCCCAGCCCGGGCACGACGAACTTCTACATGGCGGCCGGCGCATCGAAGCCCGCCGAGATCATCCGCTCGGTGGAGAGCGGGCTGTACCTCACCGAGATGATGGGCTTCGGCTGGAACATCACGACCGGCGACTTCTCGCAGGGCGCCGCGGGCCTGTGGATCGAGCGCGGGGAGCTGGCCTACCCGGTGAGCGAGATCAACGTCTCGGGCAACCTCGTCGAGATGCTGCAAGACGTGGACATGGTCGGCGACGACCTGGTGTTCCGAGCCGGCACGGCCGCGCCCACCTTCCGCATGCGCAAGCTGGTCGTCAGCGGGCTATAGCTGACAGCTGTCAGCCGTCAGCTATCAGCCGTCAGCCATCAGCTTGGCTCGGCTGGCAGGGCGCGTTGCTCCTACGGTAGAAATGGCAGACGGCTGCCACCTGATTGCAGACACCTGACTGCTGATGGCTGATCGCTGAAAACTGACGGCTGATCGCTGATGGCTGATCGCTGAAAACTGACTGCTGATGGCTGATCGCTAGTGAGTCGGAGATGGCGCGAGCGGCGCTGGGACGAGCCCCCGCCGAAAGTGCCGCGGCCCGCGTCGGCCGCGGCCGCTCATGACATCCTCTGCAACGGCCGGGTGCTGAGCTACGAGCTGATCCCGTGGGGCTCGAACTACACGTTCCTCGCGGCGCTCTCGCGCGGCGCCGAGCCCGAGGCGCTCGCCGTCTACAAGCCGCGGCGCGGCGAGGCGCCCCTCTGGGACTTCCCCGACGGCACCCTCTACCGCCGCGAGCGAGCCGCCTACGTGGCCTCCCAGGCGCTCGGCTGGGACTTCGTGCCGCTCACGGTCATCCGCGACGGCCCCGAGGGCATCGGCAGCATGCAGCTCTTCGTGGAGACGGAGGGCTCGCCGCACCGTCCGCAGTTCACCGACGCGCACCGCGACCAGCTCGCCTGCATCGCCCTCTATGACCTCATCACGAACAACGCCGACCGCAAGGTGGGCCACTGCCTCGTCGGCACCGAGGGCAAGGTGTGGGGCATCGACCACGGGCTCACGTTCCACACCGACCCGAAGCTCCGCTCGGCGCTGTGGGAGTTCTACCAGGAGCCGATCCCGCCGGCGCTGCTGGCGGCCGTGCGCGAGCTGCTGGAGAGCGCGCCGCGGCGCGCCGCCCTGCAAGCCGAGCTTGAAGAGCTGCTCAGCCGCGCCGAGGTCCAGAGCTTCTTCGCGCGCGCCGAGCGGGTGGTGGAGGCGGGGGCCTACGGCTCGGTGCAAGCTTACCGCCGGCGCTCGTGGCCCTTCTAGGGAATGGGGAATAGGGCATAGAGAGTAGAGGATACTACAACCCTATCCCCTACTCCCTATGCCCTATTCCCCCGGCGGGGCGTGGGTCGGGCGGGAAGGGCTCTTCCGGCTCGGGGCCTGGCGGCTCCGGCTCGGGGTCGGGTGGCTGAGGGGTGATCCGTGTGGCAAGCGGCATTCCGGGTCCTCCCGCGGCTAGCTCGGGGGCTGTTCCCATTGTACTGTGACAGCACTGTAACGGGCTGGCCGCGGGGCCGGGCGGCGCGTCTCCGTGGCATCACAAGGGGCACCCTGAGGGCTGTTCGAAGCGGTGCGCTCGGCCGCGCGCCGCGCCTATAATGGCAGGCGGGCGGCACGACCGCGGTACCGCTGCCGGATCGCGGGCCGGGAGGGGAGGAGGGGCAATGGTGACGAGCGTGCGCGGCGGCCGACTGGCAGGCGCGTTCGCCATCTGTCTGGCGCTGCTCACGGTGTTGAGCTGCAGCGGCGCCGCCCCGACTCCGCTCCCGCTGGTCCTCGCCGCGCCACTCGTCCAGGGAGCTGCCGCCCCGGCCGGGCGGATCGCCTTCGTGGTGAACGGCGACCTGTGGGAGTGGCAGGACGGCGCTGTGCGCCAGCTGACCAGCGGCACGCGCTACGAGGGGCCGGCTTGGTCGCCGGACGGCAATCAGCTCGCCGCCTCGATGGTCGGCACGAACCACAGCGACGTCGTGCTGCTCAGCCCCGACGGCGACTTCCAGGCGCGGCTCACGGACAACCTCGGCCGGCTGCGTATTCAGGACTCCGACTGGGCCAGGCTCCCCGCCTGGTCGCCCGACGGCACGCGCATCGCCTTCGGCGCCGATACGCGTACCTACGACCTGGCGCTGTGGCTGGTCGGCACCGACGGGCGCGGCGCGCGCCAGGTCTTCGCGGCGCCGGATGGGATGGGCGGGATTGATCGCCCCACCTGGTCGCCGGACGGCAGCGAGATCGCCGTCACGGTGTGGCGCCAGGGGAGCCCGTCCCAGGTCGAGGTCGTGTCCGTGGCTACGGGCCGCACGCGGCGCCTGACCGACGCGGCGACCGGCGCCTATGATCCCGCCTGGTCGCCCGACGGCAACTGGATCGCCTACGTGGTCCGCGACGGCACGCACCACGACGTCTGGCTCGTCCATCCAGACGGCACGGGGGCCGTGCGCCTCACGTCGTCGGGACGCAACCGCATGCCCGCCTGGTCGCCCGACGGTAGCTGGCTGGCGTTCCTCAGTCTGAACGAGACGGGCTTCGACGTGCGAGTGGCCGCGGTGCCCGCCGCCGACGCGCAGGACGTCGAGCCGTCCGAGGGGCGGGCGCTGGTGAGCGCGCGGCCCGTCGAGGGCGCCTCGGGGCTCACCTGGGGCCCCTGACCGCCGCACCGCCGCTTTACTGAGAGCGCCGCCGCTCGGCCACCTGGGCGAGGCGCAGGACCGTGACGAACGCGACGCCGCCCAGCAGGTTGCCTAGCGTGGCCATCCCCACCCACCTCAGCACGTCCACAAGCCCCCGTCCGGCCAGGTGATAGCCTACGAAGAGCACCGCCGCGCCCACGATGGAGTGCGACAGGTTCGCCGCGAACAGGAGGTAGCCCGCCGCGAAGATGCACAGGATCTTGGCGACCGGCTCGCGTACGGCGAGCAGCAGCCAGGTGAGCACGGTCATGACCATCCCCGCCAGGATCGCGGACAGGAACACGGCGTGCGGCGCCAGCGCCAGCTTGTACTCCGTATAGGCGCGGTAGCCGTCGAGAATCGGCTCGCCCACGGCGCCGCTCTGCGACAACAGCAGCGCCATCCCCGCGCAGGCCAGCAGGTTCCCGAGCCAGGACAGCGCCCATAGCTCGACGAGCGAGCGCAGCGAGCGCTCGCGGTTCAGCAAGGCCATAACTGGGATCAGGAAGTTCTCGGTAAACAGCTCGGAGCGTCCCAGGATGACGAACAGGAAGCCCATCGGGAAGGCCAGCCCGCCCAGCGCGAGCGCGCCGTAGAGGCGCAGGCCGGGGACGCTCTCCTGCGCGGCGCCCACCACGGTCATGGCCGCCAGCCCGCCCAGCGAGACCTCCACGCCGGCCACCAGGCCCGTGATGAAGATGTCGCGGTTGCTGCGGCCCAGCCGCTCCTCACCCACGGCTTCCGCGCGTGTCGCAATGTCCTCGGGCTGCTGATCGAGCACGTCCTCGGCGGGCGTGGGCGCTGCCATCGCGAGGCCTCCTGCCGAACGACACGGGTGACGATCACGACGCTATGGCAGGATTCAGGCCATCTAATCGCCTCACGGATCGACCGTATTTTGTGACGCGCCCCGTGTGCCGGCGCGGAAATCTTCCTTGCCACCCCTAACCGCCCGACGTATAATCGGCGGATTGTCGCGCCTGACGGGCGCCGGCGCTGGGGCCAGGCGGCCGGGAAGGGGGGACGGTGGTGCAGAAGAGCGGGTTGAGGCGGATAGCGTCGAGTTTGATCACCGCGCTCGCGCTCGCGCTGCTGGGTATCGCGCCCGCGGCCGGCGTGTACGCCGACGACCAGGCGACCACGATGATCCAGCTCGAGTCGCCCACGAGCAGCAGCCCGTCCAGCACGCGCCTGATGGTGGCGGGCTGGGCGGCCGACCCTACGGGCGACGGCGTCGGCGTCGACGCCGTGCGCGTGTACTTGGGCGACCCCGACGCCGACGGACAAGACCTGGGCGCCGCGACCTTTGGCCAGCCGCGTCCCGACGTCGCGCGCACGCTCGGCGACAGCCGCTTCACGAACAGCGGCTTCCAGCTGGCCGTCGAGCTGCCCGAGGGCGACTACACGCTGACGATCTACGCGCACCGCAACACCGCGAGCAACGACGACGGCTGGGTCGTCTACTCTACCCCGTTCACGGCTTCGGCCTCGGTACGGCCCGACCCGCGCGCGGTCGCGCTGCTGGACGGCGGCCAGCCGCCGGTACGCACGGCGAACCCGTCGCCTAACGGCGCGGGCAACGGCGCGATCATCGCCGGCGGCGGCAACGGTCGCACGGCGACGGGCGACGTCCCGTTCTCCGCGTCGTCGAGCGACGGCACCCAGATCCGCACGACGGTGTCCAACCGCAACGACCCGATCCCCCTGGACCCGATCATCCCGGGAGCGACGAGCAGCGTCTCGCTCGGCCGCAACGACCCTGAGCTTGCGGACCCCACGGGCAGCGGCGCGGGCATCCGCGTCTCGGTGGCCAGCGATCCGTCCGCAGGCGGGAGCAACAACGGGCAGTATCAGACCGGCCCGGTGACCATCGTCGGCGGGCAGGGCAACACCTGTCCAGGGCCGAACTGCCCGGCCAACGCACAGAACGTGAACCAGCAGCTGCAGAACATGCCCCCGGACCTGCTGCGCCAGCTCACCGGGTACAACATTCCGGGCTTCGGCAACTCCACGCCCTGCGTGCCCACCAACCAGCCGAACGCCCCTGGCGCCTGCAACCCCGTGACGGGGAGTAGCCAGGCGCCCGGCGCGCCGACGGGCATCCAACAGCTTCAGGCGCAGATGGCCGCGGCGCAGCAAGCGGCGAACAACCAGCCCGCGTTCTCGCCCGCCGGCGGCACCGCGCCGACCTGTATGCTCTCCGGCAGCAACGGCCAGTGCGCCAGCCAGGCTGGCGCAGCCGGCCCGCTGGGCAGCACTTGCCTGCGCTTCGTCGGCCAGCAGTGCGCGTACTACGGACAGCCGCCCCAACAGGCCGGCGCGGCCCCGGGCCAGTCGCCGACCGGGCTCACCACGCCGTCCGGGCTGCCCGGCCAGCCGGGCCTCGCCGGTCAGCCCGGGCTGGGCGCGTCCAACCCGCTGCTGGCCGGCGGGCTGAGCGGCGCGGGATGCGCGCAGTGGGGCGGCAGCGGCCAATGCTTGCAGCCGGCGAGCGTGAGCGGGGTGGGGACCGCGGGCGCGAGCGGCCTGACATCCGGCCTCGCCTCGACGAACCCTTACGCCGCGCTTACCGGCAGCGCTGGCCCGGTGACGAACCTAGTGCAGCAGCCGGCGAGCGTGCCGCTCACGACCACTGGCCAATCCTCCCTCTACCAGACCGCGACGACCGGGGTGGCCGGCGCCACGGCTCCCGCGACCTCGCCCTACGGCACGATGCCGCTGCCGACGGCGAGCGGCACGGGCGGCAGCGGCGTCTGCCTCCAGTTCGGCCCGGGCGGCGCCTGCGTGCGCTCGCAGTAGCAGAGCGCCCCGACTTCGCAAACGCGGGCCCGACACGATCCGTGTCGGGCCCTGCTGTTCTCCGCGCCCATCGCTCGCGCAACCGGGCGGATGCGCTCCCCCGGGCAGGCGGTCGCTCGTAGCGGGCGCGGCCGGGCACGGGCTGCCCGCGAGCAGGAAGCTGACGGCCTAGCCGCCCGCGACTCGCGGCACGACGACCACGTGCTCGGCCTCTGGGTCGAACTGGTCGATGCGCCGGGCGGGCTGGTCCGGCGCGACGACGAAGGCCGTTGCGCCGCGCGCGCGGTGCTCCTCGAAGATGCGCTCCGCCTCGCGGACCGCCGCCAGCGCGTCGGGATCGCCCTGCCGCACGCCAGCCTCGTCCCATTCCACGATGTTGTCGCCCGCCGACGATAGGATGCGTAGCTTTGCCATGGCTGAATACTCCTCCCCTGAGGGCCTCTTGTGGGGCGGCGAGTTGGCCGTCTCCCGCTGGCGCGGCATCTCCTACCAGGCTATCGCCGGTCGGCCGGGCGCTTCGCCGGGCGCCGCCAGTTGCCGCGTGGCGGCGCCCGGCGCCGTCCAGCGGCCGGCCGCGCGCCGTGGCATGGGCCTAGCTGCAAGGCGCGGGCCAGGTGGCCGCTCGCTGGCACGATGCGGTCGGCCGCCCGGGAGCACGACGTAAATGGGCTAGAATGGAAGCGTTGCACCCAGTGGGCAAGCTGGGCGGGGCTGGAAAGACACAGACACCCGGAGGGGGAGTCATGATCGCCGAGGGCGTGAAAACCTATCGCAACTACATCGGCGGCGAGTGGCGCGACGGGAGCGCGGACGGCCGGCTCGAGAGCCGCGATCCGGCGAACGGCGAGCTGGTCTACTACGCTACCAACTCCACCGTGGACGACGCGCGCGCCGCGGTCGCGGCCGCCAAGCAGGCGTTCGAGCACAGCGACTGGGCCGACAACTCGGTCGCCCGCGCGAAGGCGCTGTACAAGCTGGCCGAGGCGCTGCGGGGCAGCGTGGACTGGCTGGCGCCGCTCCTGACGCGCGAGGGGGGCAAGCCGCTCGCCATCTCGCGCGCCGAGGTCGTGCGCGGCGCCGACGCCCTGGAGTACTACGCCGGCCTGGCGCGCAACGTCTACGGCCGCTCGATCAACCTCGGTCCGAACGAGATGGCGATCCTGATGCGCGAGCCGGTCGGCGTCGTATCCATCATCGTCCCCTGGAACATGGCGCTGTCGCTGCTGACCCGCTCGCTGGCGCCCGCGCTAGCGACCGGCAACGCGGTGGTCATCAAGCCCGCCAGCCTGACGCCCGGCGCCACCGCCGAGTTCATCCAGATGATCGACGACATCCCCGAGATCCCGAAGGGCATCGTGAACTTCGTGATCGGCCCCGGCGGCTCGGTCGGCTCCGAGCTGGTGAAGCATCCCGACGTGGAGATGATCTCATTCACCGGCGACACGAGCACCGGCAAGGAAGTCATGCGCATGGCGGCCGATGGCCTGAAGAAGGTGTCGCTCGAGCTGGGCGGCAAGTCGCCGAGCATCATCTTCCCCGACGCCGACTTCAACCGCGCCGTGCGCAGCGCGCTCTCGGGCGCCTCGCTGTGGCACGCCGGCCAGGTGTGCGTGGCGGGCACGCGCATCCTCGTGCAGGAGAGCGTCCACGACCGCTTCGTCGAGCAGGCCAGCAAGGCGGCGCGCGAGCTGCGCGTCGGCCCGGGCCTGCAGAAGGGCACGCAGGTCGGGCCGGTCATCAACGAGGGGCAGCTGCGCCGCGTGCTCGACTACGTGGACGTGGGCAAGCGCGAGGCCGAGCTGGTCGTCGGCGGCGAGCGCGTCACGGCGGGCGACCTGGGCAAGGGCTATTTCGTGGCCCCCACGGTGTTCGATCACGTGCCGGTGGACGCGAAGATCGCCCAGGAGGAGATCTTCGGCCCGGTCGTCTCGGTCATGACGTTCAAGGACGAAGAGGAAGCCTCCGAGATCGCCAACGCGACCGTGTATGGCCTGGCCGCCGCGGTCTATACGAGCGACATCAACAAGGCGATGCGCGTGGCGAAGAAGGTGCGCTCGGGCATGGTGTGGATCAACACCTTCGGGCGGCTCTACCCGAACGCCGAGATGGGCGGCTTCAAGCAGAGCGGGCTCGGCCGCTCCTACGGTCTGGAGGGGCTGTACGAGTTCACCGAGATGAAGCACATCAACATCCAGCTCCACGACGCCGGCGGCCGCGCCCCGACCGGCGGCGTCAGCGAGTAGACGCGGGCGTCGCCCCCCGGAGGAGGCAGCCCAGGTGGCAACCACGGACCGGCTCATGACCGCGGAAGAGCGGTGGCTGTTGCCAGACAATGGGCAGCGGCACGAGCTAGTCGCGGGAGAGCTGCGCACGATGGCGCCGAGCGGCGGACAGCTTCGACCAGAGGCTCGCCGACTCACACCCGAGCAGCCCGGCGTTTGACAGCCTCGCCCCTGGACAGTAGACTAGCCCCGGGGCGCGGACGGGCGGATGGCGCGCGGAGCGGGGCGGATGGCGAGGGTGCTCCTGGGGACCGAGCCGGGGCCGCCGCGCACACGGGCGCTGCTCCGCATCTACCTGGAAGCGGCGGGCCATCAGGTGCAGGAGCTGTGCGACGGCGCCGCGCTGCTAGAGGAGGCCGCCGCCGGCGCGCCGCACGACGCGGTGGTCCTCGACACCGCGCTCCCGAGCCTCGACGGGTTCCAGGTGCTCGCCCGCCTGCAAGCGCAGGCGACCACGCCGCGGGTCCCCATCCTCGTCATCTCGGCGATTCCCGCGCAGCTCGGCCAGCGGTTGGTCGAGAGCATGGGCGCGTCGGCCTACCTGTGCAAGCCGTTCACCTTCGAGGCGTTGCGCCAGGCGCTCGACGAGGCACTGGCGCCTGCAAACGGCGGCGCCATTGGCGCCGCCCCCTCGCCCGGCGAGGCCACCGCGCACGGCGGCCCCGCGGCTGACGCGCCCGCACGACCCGCTCCGCCGAACGGCGCTGCTGGCCGGCCGCCCCACTCGCTACACGACGCCGCGCAGCCGCCCCCGCCCCCCGCTCGCAAGCGCCCAGCCGGCTGAGCGCAGGTTACGCTTGCAGCAGCGAGACGACGCGCCGCCCGGCCAGGTGCTGGCGGCCCTCCAGCGCGGGCAGCTCGATCAGGAAGGCCACCGCCGCGACCTCGCCGCCGAGCTGCTCCACCAGCGAGATCGTCGCCTTCACCGTGCCGCCCGTCGCCAGCACGTCGTCCACGACCAGCACCCGCTGGCCGGCCACCACGGCGTCGCGGTGCATCTCGAAGCTGTTGGTGCCATACTCCAGCTCGTAGTCGATGCGAATCGACTCCGCCGGCAGCTTGCCCAGCCGGCGCACCGGCACGAAGCCCAGGCCGAGCGCGTAGGCCAGCGGCGCCGCGAAGATGAAGCCGCGCGACTCCATGCCCACTACCAGGTCGGCCGGCACGTCGCGGAGCGCCGTAGCCAATGCGTCGATCGCGGCGCGGAAGCCCGCCGGGTCGCGGAGCAGCGGGGTAATATCCTTGAAAAGCACGCCCTCGATCGGAAAATTCGGGATATCACGAATCAGGGCCGCCCAGTCCATGCTCGCTCCCGTGCGGAGTGCTGAGTGCGAAGTGCTGAGGCGGGGCGCGGCGGGCCGCGTCCTGCCGGTCGTTAGCCGGGCCGGCGGGACGGTGCGACTCCCTGCCCTGCTGTAGAGGGCCCTGTGCCGCTTATCCCTTTGGTCGTACCGTCAGCGCTCGGCGCTCGCGACCGGTATTGTAGGTGGCGGCCGACGGCGCTCGCCACGCGGAGGGATCGATGGTCCGCAAGCTCTTTCGCACCGGCAACAGCCTGGCGGTCGCCATCCCCGGCGCGGCCGCTGCGGCGCTCGGTGTGGCCGAGGGCGACTACGTCCACCTGGAGCACGACGCGGCCGCCGGCGCATTGCTGTTGTGGCCGCACGCCGCCTACGAGCGGCTGGGCGTCAGCAGCGAGTACGTCCGCGTCGTGGGCGAGTTCCTGCGCGACTACGGCCCGGCACTGGCCGCCCTGGAGGCCGCCGACACCGCCCCATCGGGCGCCGCCCCCGATGCCTAGCGCCACGCGATGACGCCTCTCCGCCCGAGCCGGCTGCTCTTCCTGCACGCGCGGCTCGCGGCCGCGCTCGGCGTGCCGCCCGGCGTGGCCGACACTGCCGCGCTCGCCGCCGCGCTCGCCGCCGCCGCCGAAGGCGGCGACCTCTTCGAGCAGGCCGCCGCCCTGGCCGACGCGCTCGCCCGCTACCGCCCCTTCCACGCGGCCAACCTCCCTCTGGCGCTCGCCGCGGCGGGCCTCTTCCTGCGCGACTACGACCTCGACTGCCAGCTTGCCGCCGCTGACGCGCCTGCCCTTCACGCTCTCCTCCGGGCCGGCGACCGCGCGGCGCTCGCCGCCTGGCTGCGCGCCCGCACCGTGCCGCTGCCGTGACGCCCGAGCCGCCCCGCCATACCCTGATAACCGCTCAAGTGCAGCGGCGTGCTCGGAGTCGCCCCGCCGAAGCCCTGTGCTAGACTCCGGTGCAATGCAAGAACGAGACGCCGCCCCCGCCCCAACGCTGCTCGCGGTCTTCGCCCATCCTGACGACGAGAGCTACCTCTGCGGCGGCACGCTCGCCCGCTACGCGGCGGCCGGCGCGCAAGTCGTGCTCGTCTGCGCCACGCGCGGCGAGGCGCGCGAGCTGGCCACCCCCGACCTGGCCACGGCCGAGACGTTGCCCGCCGTGCGCGAGGCCGAGCTACGCGCGGCGGCCGCCCTGCTCGGCATCGCCGCGGTCCACCTGCTCGACTACCGCGACGGCACGCTCATGGACGTGCCCTTCCTCGAAGGCGTCGAGCGGGTCGCGGCCATCATGGCCGCATCGCCGCCCACCATCGTGCTGACCTTCGGTCCCGAGGGCGTCTACGGCCACCCCGACCACGTGGCCGTCCACCGCTGGACGAAGGAGGCGTTCCTGTACGGAGGCCAGGGGCCAGGGGCCGGGGGCCAGGAGCCGCCGGGGCGCGTGACCGCTCCGCCGCCGCTCGCGCCAGTCGGCGAGCGCCTCTACTACTGCGCGCCGCCACGAAGCTGGTATCGCGCCGTCGCCGCACGCTGCCGCGCCCGCGGCGTCCACGACCGCTACGGCCCACGCGCCGACGTGCTGGGCGTCCCCGACGAGCTAGTGACCACCCGCCTCGACGTGGCCCCCTACGCCGCCCAGCGCCTCGCCGCCATCCGCGCCCACGCCACCCAGCTTCCCGCCAACCACCCCTTCCGCACCCTCCCCGGCGCCGACCTCCTCGACCTGTTCTCCAGCGAGTGGTTCACCCGCGCCTGGCCGCCGGCCGCCCGCCACGCGCCGCCCGAGAGCGACCTGCTAGCCGGTGGCCCGTCGTCTGCGGAATAGGCTGTCGGCGCCGTGCCGAGCACGCAGTCCGCGAAAGCGAGAGCGAATGCTGACGATACGCGACCTGCATCCCTGGGACCTGACGCCGGGCGAGGCGCGCGCGGTACAGCGGCGGTTGGCGGCGCAGGTGGTCGCCGAGGATCGGCTGGGCGCAATTGCGCGCGTGGCCGGCGGCGACGTGGGCTTTCCGCGCCGCGGCGACCAGGAGGTGGCCCGCGCCGCGGCCGTGCTGCTCGGCTACCCCGATCTCGCGCCGCTCGGCGAGAGCCTGATCGAGGAGCCGGTGCGCTACCCCTACATCCCCGGCCTGCTCTCGTTCCGCGAGACGCCGGCCGTCGTCGCCGCGCTCCAAGGCTTGCCCGCCCCGCCCGACCTGCTGATGGTCGACGGCCACGGCCGTGCCCACCCCCGCCGCTTCGGCATCGCCTGCCACCTGGGCCTCGTGCTCGACCTGCCGACGCTCGGCTGCGCGAAGTCGCCGCTCGTCGGCCACTACGACGAGCCGGCCGACGAGGTCGGCGCCTGGACGCCACTCGTGGACCGTGGCGAAGTGATCGGCGCCGTCCTGCGCACCCGGCCCGGCGTGAAGCCCGTGTTCGTCTCCGTCGGCCACCGCGTCAGCCTGGAGACGGCCATTCAGCTCGTGCTCGCCTGCGGCCGCGGCGTCCGGCTGCCCGAGCCGACGCGCCGCGCCGATGCGCTCGCCAGCGGCCGCACCGTCGCCGCCCGCGCCCGCCTCGCCCAGGACCGCCTGCTGTAGGAGAGATAGCGCAGGTGCAGCGGAGGCTGGGCCAGGCCCAGCCTCCGCTGCACCTGCTGTGGGCGCTAGGGTGACGTCGCCGAGCCGACCGTAGAGGCGCGAGACGCTCCTACGGGTTCGGGTCGTTCGCGCCCGAGTTGTAGCTGGACGTCGGGCCGAGCAGCGTGTCGGCGCCGGGCGGGGCGGGGGCAGGCCGATTGACGTCGGCTCCCAGGTCCAGCGTGTCGGCGCTGGCGTAGCCGTTCATCGCGTCCTGCATCTCCTCGCCGTCGCCCTCGCGGCTGCGGTCGCGGTTCACCGGGGCCGCCGGGTCCAGCACGTCGGCGCTCGCGTAGCCCGACGCCGGGTCCTGCATCTCCGGGCTCTCTTGCATCGTCCTCGCTCCCTCCAGTGTCTTCGCCGGCAGGGTCGCAGGCCGCGTGCCAGGCCAGCGTTCTGGAAACCGCCCTAACAGCCGGGCGGCGGCGGATAGATCATGATGCAGACCCGGCCGGACGAGTTGCCCTGATTGCCCGGGTCGGCGGCGCTAGGGTAGCCCGACCCATAGCCAGGATACCCGTACCCATACGGATAGCCCGGCGCGAACGCCGACGCCCCGTAGCCATAGCCGGCAGGGTAGCCCCCGTAAGGATAGACGGGGAGATAGCCTGGGTATCCCGGGTAGGCCGCGGCCGGATAACCGTAGCCGGGATAGCTATACGGGTAGGCGCCGTAGTCGTAGCCGGGATAGCTGTACGGGTAGGCGCCGTAGTCGTAGCCGGCGTAGCCGTACGGATACGCGGCGAAGCCGGGCCCGACGCCATAGCTCCAGCCGGCGTAGCCGCTCCCGGGGTAGTACGGATAGCCGATGCCCTGCGCGGCGGCGGACGAGGCGCCGGGTGCGCCGAGCAGGATGGCCGCGGCGACGAGCGCGACAAGGCGAGCACGCATGTTTGCCTCCTAAGAGTGCGAGTTCGGCGGCCGGGCGGCCGCTCCGGTGTGGCCGCCCGGCCGCCCCTCTCAGCGTAGGCCCTGCGCGACGCGCCGGGTAGGGGGCCAGCCCCGCATTACGCCGGGGGCGAGGTCCGCTCCGGGCCAGTGGGCGGCCCCCCGGCTCGCCGGCCAGCTCCGAGGGGCAGCCTCTAGGGCCTCTCGGCTGCGTGGTCAGGCGGCGAGCGCCTTGCGCGTCGCGGCGATGCCGGCGCCCCGTCCGCCGTTCTTGCCGCTGACCGCGTGGACCACGCCGCGCGCGCGGCGCGGCCTGGCCGCCGATGCCTCGTCGCCCCCGCCCAGCGCCGCCGCGACGGCCGCGCGGTGCCCCGGCTCCAGCGCGGCCGCGTTGCGCGCGAAGTATGCGGCAAGCGCGGCCAGCCGGCGCGCGTCGGGCCGCTCGTAGCGGACGATCGGGGCCATCTTCCGATGCAGCCCGCCCTCGCCATCGCCCACCTGGCCGCACCGCAGGCTGCCGCCCGCGCGCCAGTCGGCCAGGTACTCGCGCGTGCCCGGAAACGGCGTGTGCGTGAGCTGGAAGCCGACGACGTGGCCCGCGCCGTCCAGCCAGAGCAGCAGCCCGCCCGCCACGAGCGGCCCGTCGTCCCAGTACCAGACCACCCGCTCGGCCGCCGTCTCCCGCTTGAGCAGGTGCGGCGCGATCCGCTGCCAGGCCACGCGCTCCCCCACCAGCCACCGTCTCTCGTCAGCGTAGCCCCCGCACGGCACCGCGCGCTGTGAGCTGCCTCACGCTTTCGCCTCCTTCCATTCAGGGAGGCGGGCCGGGGCAGGGCGGTCCTCGCATCAGCATTGGGGAGCCCCCCGGCCTCTCCTCTCCCCCTTCCCACATTGGGAGGGGGGCTGGGGGGGCAGGTCGCTACACCCCCGCCGGCGCGACCGGCCGCGCCGCGCTGTTGCGGGCGTCGGCGAGGGCGTCCACCAGGTCGCGCAGGGGGTCGGTCCAGGCGGTGCCGGGACCGCGCGGCAGGCGGATCTGGTTCGAGCCGAGCGTGATGGGGATCTCCAGGCGGCGGGCCAGCTCGGCGGCGCGTGCGGGCGGCGGCCCGCCGAAGCGCAGGGTGATGCGCAGGTCGTCGGCGTCGATCTCCCGCACGCCCGCCTCCGTCGCCGCCAGCCGCAGGCGCACCAGGTAGACGAGGTGGTGGGCCGCCTCGGGCAGCGGCCCGTAGCGGTCCTCCAGCTCGTCCATGAAGGCGCCGAGGTCGGCGTAGCTCCAGATGCCCGCCAGCCGCTGGTACAGGCGCAGCCGCTGCGCCTCGTCGGCCACGTAGTCGGCGGGCAGGTAGGCGGCCAGCGGCAGCGTCAGCTTCGTCGGCGGGCCCGGCGGCTGCGGCGGCGCCAGCGCCCCCAGCCCTTCCGCCAGGCGGTCGCTGCCGTCCAGCACCGCGGCCCGGCCGTCGCCGGCCGTCCGCAACGCCCGCAGGCTGTCCACCGCCTCGCCCAGCAGGCGGCAGTATAGGTCGAAGCCGACGGCGCTGATCTGGCCGTGCTGCTCGGCCCCCAGCAGGTTGCCCGCGCCCCGCAGCTCCAGGTCCTTCATGGCGATGCGGAAGCCCGCGCCCAGCTCGGTCGCCTCGGCGATCGTCCGCAGCCGCGCCTCGGCCATCTCCGTCAGCGCGCCGTCGCGCGTGTACAGGAAGTAGGCGTAGGCGCGGTTGGCGCCGCGCCCCACGCGCCCGCGTAGCTGGTAGAGCTGCGCCAGCCCGAAGCGCTGCGCCTGGTGGACGATCAGCGTGTTTACGTTCGGGATGTCCAACCCCGACTCGATGATCGTGCTGCACACCAGCACGTCGTACTCGCCCTCGGCAAAGGCCAGCATGACGCGCTCCAGCTCGTCCTCGGCCATCTGGCCGTGGCCGACGGCGATGCGCGCCTCGGGCACCAGCCGCGCCAGCTGGTTGGCCATCGCGCTGATCGTGCGCACGCGGTTGTGGACGAAGTACACCTGGCCGCCGCGCTCCAGCTCGCGCAGGATGGCGTCCCGCACCAGCCCGTCGTCGTACTGGCTGACGAAGGTGCGGATCGGCAGGCGGTCCTCGGGCGCCGTCTGCATGCTGCTCATGTCGCGCACGCCGGCCACGGCCATGTGCAGCGTGCGCGGGATCGGCGTGGCCGAGAGCGTCAGCACGTCCACCTCGCGCCGCAGCCGCTTCAGCCGCTCCTTGTGCGTCACGCCGAAGCGCTGCTCCTCGTCGATGATGACCAGCCCCAGGTCCTTGAAGCTCACGTCCTTCTGCAGCAGGCGGTGCGTGCCGATGACAATGTCGATCTTCCCCTCGGCCAGCGCCGCCAGCACCTCGCGCTGCTCGCGCTCCGAGCGGAAGCGCGACAGCACGTCCACGCGCACCGGGAAGGGGCTCAGCCGCGTGCTGAACGTCGTGTAGTGCTGCTGGGCGAGCACGGTCGTCGGCACGAGGATGGCGACCTGCTTGCCGTCCATCACCGCCTTGAAGGCCGCGCGCAGGGCCACCTCGGTCTTGCCGTAGCCCACGTCGCCGACGAGGAGGCGGTCCATCGGGCGCGGCTGCTCCATGTCGTGCTTCACCTCGGCCAGCGCCGTGAGCTGGTCGGGCGTCTCGACGTAGGGGAACGAGCCCTCCAGCTCGGCCTGCCAGGGTGTGTCGGGCGCGAAGGCGTGGCCCGGCTCGACCTCGCGCGCCGCGTAGGTCTCCAGCAGCTCGTGGGCGATCTCGCGCACGGCGCGGCGGGCGCGCTGCTTCGCCCGCGTCCACTCCCCCGAGCCGAGCCGCGTCAGGTGGGGCGGCTCCGCGCCGGCGCCGACGTAGCGGCTCACCCGGTTGCTCTGCTCCATCGGCACGTACAGGTGGTCGCCCTCGCCGTACTCCAGCAGCAGGTACTCGCGCGTGCCCTCGGCAGAAGGTTGACCTAACCCCCCCGGCCCAGCGACGCTTGCCGTATTCCGCGTCGCACCCTCCGAAGGAAGGGGGGAGCCGGCTCCGCTGGCATTGGTCCGCCCCCCTTCCCGCCTCGGGAGGGGGGCGGGGGGGGTGGGTTCCCCCAGCTTCACCAGCCCGCGATAGCGGCCGATGCCGTGGTCGAGGTGGACAACGTACTCGCCGGGCGCGAAGTCGCTCAGGAACGTCTCGCGGGCCGACGGCCGCCGCGTACGGATGACGCGGTGCGTCTTCGACCAGCCGAAGATCTCGTGGTCGCTGTACAGCGTCAGCCCGAGCGCGGCGCTGCGCCACCCCTCGTGCAGCGCGCCGTGCGCGACGACAAGGCCGGGACCGGGTCGTTCCTGCGCGACCAGCAGCTCGCGCAGGCGGGCGTCCTGCTGACTGACGACGACGACGCGCTGGCTCGCGGCCTCGGCGACGCAGGTTTCCAGGAACTGGCGCAGGCGCCCGCCGTAGCTGGGCGCGTGCTCGAACGGGCCGGGCGCGGCCGGATCGAGGATCAGCTCGACGCGCGGCCGGGGCGCCTCGGCGCCGGCCGCGCGGACGAAGCGCCGCGCCACGTCCTCCCAGGCGGGGAAGGCGGGCCAGAGCCCCTTCGGCGCCTCGCCGCGCGCCACCAGGTCCACGTGGACCTCGGCGGCCTGGGTCGCCAGGGCCGTGGCCGTCTCGCTCAGGCTCGCGGGCTCGTCGAGCAGCAGCAGCGCGTCGGGCGGCAGGTAGTCGAGCAGCGTCGCCGTCCCAAGATACGCGCGGTACTCCTCCAGCAGTGGGAAGGTCTGGCCGGCCAGCAGGTGGTCGCGCTCGCGGGCGAAGGCGGTCGCCACGTCCTCGCGTAGGTCGTCCAGGTCGAGCGCCAGCAGCGCGTCGGCCGCCTCGGGCGCGAGCGGCGGCAGCACCTCGTGCGCCGGCGCGAGCCGCAGGGCCGCCACGGGCGCGCCCGAGCGCTGGCTGACGGGGTCCAGCGCGCGCAGCGCGTCGATCTCGTCGCCGAAGAAGTCCAGGCGGACGGCCGGCGTCTCCGCGGTGGCTCCGTCCGCTTCCGACAGGGCCGCCTCCGCGTCCGTCGCGGCGCCGGCGGGAAAGATGTCCACAATGCCGCCGCGCTGGGCGAACTCGCCGGGGCTCTCGACGAGCGGCACGCGCGTGTAGCCGAGCGCCACCAGCGTTTCCAGCAGCCGGTCGAGCCGCACGCGCGTGCCGACTTGCAGGTCGAGGGTGCGCAGGCGCAGCGCGTCGGGCGGCATCAGCCGGTCGAGCAGCGCCCGCACGCTCGTCACGACGAGTGGCGAAGCCCCGGGCCCCGCCAGTAGCGCGAGCGCCGCCCGGCGGGCGGCAGCGGTGTCGGGGTCGATGGGCAGCCGCTCGTAGGGGAAGGCCTCGATCTCGGGGAACAGGACGGCGCTCGCGGGGTCGGGCAGCCAGGCGCGCAGCTCCTCTACGAGCTGGCGGGCCCGGCCGGGGCGCGCGGTGACGAGCAGCGTCGGGCCGCCGTGGGCGGCGTGCAGCGCGGCGGCGAGCGCCGGGCGCGCGGCGTCGATCGCGCTGGCGCGCGGCGCCTGGCCGCGCCCCACCGCGTCCAGGAGCGCGCGCACGTAGGCGCTGTCGCGCACGAGTGGCAGGAAGGGGCTCAGCAAGCTATCGGGCATCGGCTCTCAGCAATTAGCGATCAGCTCTCAGCAATCAGGTGTCGCCAGGCGGCGCTCGGCCGTTCGCGCCGTCGGTTCGTCAGCCGGCTTGGGCCTCGGTACCGGCCGCGCGCGGCGCCGCTGGCTGCGCGGGCTCCGCATTCGGCCCAGGCGGCGGGCCGCTCGTCCGGTTGAACCGGTTCATCGCGGCGTCGACGCCGTCCCGCAGGATGCTCTCCAGCGCGGCGACCCCGGCGTCGAGCATGCTCTCGACGATCGGGCGCTCGTCGGGCGTGAACGGGCTCAGCACGTGGTCCACGGTGTCCTCGCCGCTCGGCGGGCGGCCGACGCCGAGCCGCACGCGCACGAAGTCCTGCGTGCCCAGCGCCGCGATGATGTCGCGCATGCCGTTGTGGCCGCCGTGGCTGCCCTCCTTGCGGATGCGCAGCCGGCCCAGCGGCAGGTCCATCTCGTCGTAGACGACGATCAGGTCGGCGGGGCCGCGCGTGTAGCGGCGCACGAGCGCGCGCACCGGCTCGCCCGACCGGTTCATGAACGCTTGCGGCTTGGCGAGCGCAAGCGGCGCGCCGTCGAAGCTGCCGGTTGCCACGAGCGCGTTCGCCTCCCGCTTGCCGAAGCGAAAGCCGTGGCGCTCGGCGAAGCGATCGACGACCATGAAGCCGACATTGTGGCGGTGGCGCGCGTAGCCCGGCCCCGGATTGCCCAGACCGACGATCAGGCGCCCGGGCTGCCCAACAACGCTAGGGGCTGGCCTCTCGACCAGCCCCCGCAGGGACTCCTTGACGCGGCGAAACGCGCACACCCGCGGCGCGACTCCAATCCATCTAAGGGACGCCACCCGTATTGTACCAAGCTACGGGCTCCGTCCCCCGCGCGCCCGCGTCCCGCTCGCCCCTTACGCGCTTGGCGGCTCCCCGCGGATGCCCTTACCATCCAGGTAAGGAGGCTCTAGTATGCCAACGGTGACTCGCAAAGGGCAGGTGACGATCCCCAAGAAGGTGCGCGACGCGATGGGGCTCGTACCGGGCTCGCATGTCGAGTTCGTCATCGAGCCCAACCGGGTGGTCTTGCGGAAAGGCATCCCGCCTGAGGTCTTCGACCGCTGGCGCGGATACTTGCGAGGCAAGCTCCTCGCGGACTCCCTGGACGAGGTCATGGAGATGTTGCGCGGCGAGCGACTACCGCCGGATGGTGAACCTCGGTGAGGACGGCCGTAGACACGAACGTCCTGCTCGACGTGCTTAGCGCGGAATCCACGTCAAGGTCCGCATCAGAGAGCATGCTCTCGACCGCCGCGGACGCTGGTCCACTGTTGATCTGCCCTGCTGTCTACGCGGAACTGCCGGCAACTTTACCCAGGCTAATGAGCTAGAGCGGCTATTGGCTAGTTTGGCGATCGAGCTCGATGAGTTCTCTCCTGAGGCTCTCTGGCAGGCAGGCCAGGCATGGCGTACCTATGCGCAGCGGCGCGGCCAGCAGGTCGAGTGCGCGCGGTGCGGGCGCCGCTCCGCCGTCGCCTGCCCCGCGTGCGGCGCGGCCGTGGCCTGGCGGCAGCACCTCATCACGGACTTCCTCATCGGCGCGCACGCGCCGGCGCAAGCGGACGCGCTGCTAACCAGAGATACCGGCTATTACCGCACCCACTTCCCGCAATTGCCGCTCGTCGTCCCCGGCGCCCCACCGTCGGCGTAGGCCGCCCGTTCGCCTGCCCCCACCGGAGCGCGCCCGAACGCGCCCCGGTGTGCGCGGCTAGCCCGGATGCGGGTATCAATCCTGCAAGCAGCCGGCTGCTGGCTACGGCGGGCGCGGCCGCGGGAGCGCGGCACAAACGCGGGGAGGCGGTCCGTGGGACTGCGCGATCAGTGGTACAAGAACGCCATCATCTATTGCCTGGACGTCGAGACGTACGCCGACTACGACGGCGATGGCGTCGGCGACTTCATGGGCCTCACGCGCCGGCTCGACTACCTGTCGGGGCTGGGCGTCACCTGCCTGTGGCTGATGCCCTGCTATCCTAGTCCCAACCGCGACGACGGCTACGACGTTTCCGACTACTGTGCCATTGATCCGCGCTACGGCTCCATGGCCGACTTCGCCGAGTTCATGGTCGAGGCGCGGGCACGTGGCATCCGCGTCATCCTCGACCTCGTGCCCAACCACACGTCCGATCAGCACCCCTGGTTCCAGGCGGCGCGGCGCCATCGGCACTCCAAGTACCGCGACTACTACGTCTGGCGCGAGGACGACCCGGGCGACACGAGCGAGGAAGTGGCCTTCCCCGGCGTGCAGAAGAGCATCTGGACCTACGACGAGGAGGCCCGGGCCTACTACCTGCACCACTTCTATGACTTCCAGCCCGATCTGAACTTCGCGAACGCCGAGGTGCGCGAGGAGTTCCGCAAGATCATAGGGCTCTGGCTCCAGTACGGCGTCGACGGCTTTCGGATTGACGCGGCGCCGTTCCTGATCACCCCCAAGGGTGTCTCCGACGCCCGCGGCCTGCCGCGCGCGCACGACTTCCTGCGCGAGATGAAAGAGTTTGCCGGCCTGCGCAGCGGCAACGCCATCCTGCTCGGCGAGACCGACGTGGGACTGAGCACCCTCGCCGACTACTTTGGCGGCGGCAACGAGCTGCAGGCGCTGTTCAACTTCATCCTCAACCGCTACCTCCTGCTGGCGCTCGCCGAGGAGAGCGTCGATCCGATCAAGACCGCGCTCAACGAGCTACCCCCCATCCCCGACCTGGGGCAGTGGGTGAACTTCCTGCGTCACCACGACGAGCTGAACATCGGCCGGCTGACGAAGGACCAGCGCGAGCGCATCTTCGCGGCCTTTGGCCCCGAGCCGAACATGCAGCTCTACAACCGCGGCCTGCGGCGGCGCCTGGCTCCCATGCTTGGCGGCGACCAAGCCCGGCTGCGGCTCGCCTACAGCCTGCTGTTCAGCCTCCCCGGCACGCCGCTCATCTACTATGGCGAAGAGATCGGCATGGGCGAGGACCTCGACCTGCCCGAGCGGATGTCCGTGCGCACGCCGATGCAGTGGACGCCGTACGACAATGGCGGCTTCTCCTGCGCGCCGCCGCGCCGCTTCGTGCGCCCGATGATCGTCAAGGGCGACTACGGCTACCAGCAGGTGAACGTGGGGGTGCAGCGCGGCGACCCGGACTCGCTGCTCAACTGGCTCGCGTCCCTCATGCGAACGCGGCGCGAGTGCGGCGAGATCGGCATCGGCAACTGGAAAGCGCTGCCCATTGACCACGACGCCGTGCTTGGACTGCGCTACGACGTGCCCGACAGCTCGATCGTCGTCTACAACAATATCTCTCGTCAGCCGTGTACCGTGGACCTGCACCTCAGCGCGGACGAGGTCGCCACCGTCACGGACCTGTTCACCGACCGTCGCTACGAGCCCATCGACCCCGCCCACCCGCGCATGCGCATGGCAGGCCTTGGCTACCGCTGGATGCGCCTGCGCGGCATCTACTGAGCGGGTGTGCTACACTCGGCACGATCGTCCGACGGGACAGCCGGCGGAGCGCGGCGCAAGGAGGCAGCGATGGTGGCGACGACGGCCGGGGACTTCGTACAGGAGCTGAAGGCGCAGATCCGCGCCTCGGGCAAGGCGCATGCCGACTACCCGCTGGTCAAGGGCATCGCCGCGGGCACCATCCCGCTGCGCCAGCTCCAGGGCTGGATCACCCAGGACTACTACTACCGCAAGCACGTGCCGCGCCTGGCCATGCTCCGCTACCTCAAGTGTACCGACCCCGAGATCGCCCAGCACCTGGCCGAGGTGGTGGAGGAGGAGTCGGCGGGCACGTCCACCGGCACCGCCGGCCACGTCGAGCTGTTCTACGACCTGGCCGCCGGGCTGGGCGTGAGCCGCAAGCAGCTCGAGAACGCCCGCGTGCTGCCCCCGGCGGCGGCGCACGTCTATTGGGCCGAGCTGATCATCCACACCCAGCCGTGGTTCGTGGCGATGGCCGCGCAGCTCGCCGGCGAGGGCGACGGCGCGCGCAACAACATCGTCATGCGGCAGGGCCTGCAAGAGCACTACGGCCTGGACGACAAGGCGCTCCAGTTCTACCGCACCCACGAGGAGGCGGATACGGAGCACGGCTCGCTCACCGAGACGATCATCGAGCGCTACATCGTCACGCCCGAGCTGCAAGCCCAGGCCCGCGCCATCGTGCAGCGCAAGGTCGAGCTGCTCTGGGACATGTGGGGCAGCTACCAGTATTTCTAGCTACCTGGCGCGCGAGGCTCGCTGGAAGCTAGCAAGCAAGCGCCAGTCTTAACGGCCGTCGACCGTCGGCGCGCGGACGAGCACGCGGTCGGCCGACCAGGGCGCGGGCGGCGCGAACGTGAGCCGCGCCAGCTCGACCAGCACCGTATCGTAGTTCACCCGCCAGCCGGCGAACGCGCGCCAGCACGCGTCGCGGTCCGGCTGGAGCGGCACGCCGACCGCCGCGAGCTGGTCGCAGGCCGCCTCGAATTCGGCGCGGGTGACGCTGATCGGGTCGTCGGGGCGCGGGTCGGGGTCGTAGGGGATGCGGAAGAAGCGGGCGATGCGTCGCAGCGCCAGATAGCCCGCGCGGATCGTGATCTCCGCCTGCGGCTCGCGCGGCACGGCAAGCGTCGAGCTGTAGAGCGCCGCGGCGTCCAGCACCGCGCCTGCCGCCGTCACCCAGGAGCGCTCGGGGAGCGGCGAGCGGAAGAACACCAGCGCCGGCAGCGACGTGTGGCTCTCCTCTAGCTCGGCGAACCACAGCTCCCACGTGGTCCACAGGTCGAGCAGGCGGTCGAGGTGGTCGAGGCGGTAGAACCGCGTGAACAGCTCGACGGCCGACGGCGGCGTCCCCGCGCGCACGGCGAGCAGCGTCACCGCCGTCTCGCGGCGCTGGAACGCCCCGTACATCGTGGGCAGGTAGGCGATCAGCAGGGCCACCAGGATCAGGCCGAGCATCGCCTCGCTGAAGGCCAGGGCGGCGGTGGGCGGGTCGTGGGCGGTGGCGAAGCCGAGCGTCAGCAGCGACGAGCCGCTGACCATGAACGCCTCGTCGGGTGGGCCGACGCCGAGCGCCCAGAACATCGCCGTATAGCCGACCCCCACGAGCATCAGCCAGACGACCGGCAGCGCCAGCAGCGCCAGTGGCGCGTAGAGCGCCATGACCGCGTCGCGCTCGCGGTACGAATGGGCGCGGCGGAGCGCCACGCCGATGCAGGCGCGGACGCATCGGAACACGACGTGGGTGAGCTTCACCACGGCGTCGCGCGGCAGGACGAACGTCCGCACTGCGCTGCCCACCGTCAGCACCACCAGGTACAGCCCGCAGGCGAAGACGAGCAGCCGCGCCAGCGCCGCTAGGACGGCGGTTGCGTCCATCTAGCAGCCACGCAGCTTGTCGTTACGTCTCGTACCAGGCCGCGGCTGAATCATGCAGCTATTCCGTACGGTGATGGCTGGCGGCCTTGCGCGGACTCATGGGGCCGGGGCGGGGGCGGCGTCCTGCGGGAACGTCAGGGCGGCGCTCTCGTCGCGCATCTGCTCGAACTTGGCGTAGAGGCCGTCGGGCGCCTCGGCGCCCTTCACGCGCTTGATGTCCACCAGGCGGCGGGTGATGGCGCCATACGCGCACAGTGTCCCGTCCGCCTCGCGTACGATCTGGAACGGCGTCGTGAAGCCGCGCCGTGTCAGGTCCCGCACCGCCAGGTGGATCTCGACGACCTGCTCGATGTGTACCGGCGCGCGGTACTTGCACTCCACGTTGACGATAGCCAGGCCGTAGCCATACTCGCGGTCGAGCGTGGCGAAGCCGATGCCCTTCTCGATCAGCCAGGCCGTCGTGGCGTGCTCCAGCCAGTAAAAGTGGCGGCCAAAGAAGGTGATGCGCGCGAAGTCCATCTCGTCGAAGGTCGCGCGGTGCCGGTAGATCATTCCTCATACTCCGCGCCGCAGGCTGCTCGGCAGTCCCCTCACTGTACCCGAATTCGCCCGTGTGTCGGACCACCGGCTCGACCAGCCAACCGTATATCGGGCCGCGGGGCCCGGTTCGCTCGCGCGCGGCGCGGGCGCCCTACCCGGAGATTCCTGTGATTCCTGAGGCCGACAGCATCGTACGAGTGAGGATGGGCCTGCTGGCCTTGAGCTGGGCTGGCCTGGCGCCGGCGGGGGTAGCGCCGGCCGGGGCAGTCGATACGACGGCGGTGGGCGGAGGCGACCAGGTGCCACCCGCCCAGCCCCGCGCGGCCTAGGCGTCGCCGGCGGAGGCGGGCTCGTCGCGCGAGCGGCGGATCGCCTCGATCTCCATTAGCTGCGCGATCACCTCGGTCTCGCCCAGGACGCGCTGGCCCTCGACCGTCACTTCCAGGTAGCAGCGCGTCGGCTCGGCCTCGCCGGCCACCGCCGCGTGCAGCTCGAAGCGGGCGAGGCCGGCCGCGTCGAGCGCGCGCCCCGCCAGCCGCAACAGCGACTCCCAGCTCGTCAGGTCGGGCCGAGGGGCGGCCGCGCCTTGGCCGCGTAGGCGCGCCCGCGCCTCGGCGAGCGCCACCACGCTCGGCCAGCTATACAGCTGACGTCCGAACCCACCCGGCGCCTCGACCTCGATGCCCGCGGCGCCCACGCGGAGGGTTGCCCGCCCGGCCACGGCGGCGTCCAGCAACGCGCCCAGGCTGCGCAGCGCTTCCTGATAGGTGAGAGGGTACTCGGGCCTGGCGGGGGGCTGCCTCATCAGCGCCTCCTTCCCTCCTCTCGCGCCGCCTCAGCTCCCGCGCTGCGCGTCCTGCAGGTAGTGCTCGTCCACGTAGCGGGCCGCGCCGCCGCTGGCGTCCTTGATCTCGCCCTGCTCGGCGAGCGTGCGGACCACCGTCTCGGCGCCGGGCATGTTGATCTCGACGTTGCTCGGCTGCACGCGGTCGCCGTTCTGCTGGAAGTACAGGTCCCAGGTTCGCTCGGTCTCCGAGCGCGACGAGCGAAACGCCGCCATCCCTAGCTCGACCGCCTGGTCGCGGTTCGCGGGGTCGTGGAGCCAGCGGTGGGCAGCGAGCATGGCGCGCAGGAAGCGCCGCACCTTCTCAGGATTCTGCTGGCCCCAGCTGCGCCGGATGGCGTAGGTCGTGAACTGGAAGTCCTGGTCGGTCGTGTAGCCGAGCAGCTTGTAGCCCTCGTCCTGCGCCTTGAAGTCGGCCGGCTGGGCGAGGATCGCCGCGTCCACGACGCCGTTCGCCAGCGCGGCGTAGCGGTTCGGCGTGCCGCCGAGCGGCTGCAGGTCGTAGTCATCCTCCCGCAGGCCGTTCGCCTGGAGCAGCAGCTTCAGCACGACCGTGCTGCCGCCGCGCAGGTCCGTCACGGCAAACTTCTTGCCCTTCAGGTCGGCGTAGCTATTCACGCCCTGCCGCACGGCCAGCGCATAGGGCGGCCGGTTGATGTTGCCGCCGATGGCGACCAGGTCGCCGCCCTGATCAACGGCGCGCACGACGGCGTCCATCGCCGCCTCCGAGAAGTCCACCGAGCCGCCGACCAGCGCCTGCACGGCGCGCGCGTCGGTCTCGACGACCGTCCAGTCGACCGTCACGTGCTCCTGGGCGCCCACCGGCCCGTCGCGCAGCACCACGAACGGCCAGACGAACGCCGTCATGGCCGGCAGCGCCACATTCAGCGTCAGCGGCGTCTCGTCGGCCGTGGCCGCCGGCTGGGCCGCCGCTCCCGTGGTGCCGCCCGACGGCGCCGGCGCGGCGGTCGCCGCGCCGCTCCCCGGCGGCGCGGGCGGCGCGGGCGGTGACGCGGTGGGAGCGCTCGCGCTCGGCCCGCAGGCGGCGCCAAGCAAACAGGCCCCGAAGAGGACGACGAGCAGGCGCGGCATCCTAACCTCCAGCGCCCGTGGCCCGGGCGCCACTCTTGGGACTATACGAGCACGCCGTCCCGCGGGCAAGCCGCGCGGTACACTGGCAGTGTGCAAATGGTAAAGGAGCCTGCCGGGCCATGGACCGCGCCGCGTATCTCGCCGCCCTCGACGCGGGCCTGGGCGCGCTCGACGCCTGGGCGGCGCGCTGGCCGGCCGTCGCGCCCGACCCCACCACCGTCGTCCCGCCCGAGCGCGTGGCGGCCGTCCTCGACACGCTCGCCACGCGGCTGCGCGACAACTACCCGTTCTTCCACCCCAGCTACGCCGCGCAGATGATGAACGCGCCCCACCCCGTCGCCCAGCTGGCCTACGCGCTCGCCATGCGTATCAACCCCAACAACCACGCGCTGGATGGCGGCCCGGCCACGGCGGCGCTGGAGCGCGAGGCCGTGGCCGAAGTCGCCCGCATGCTCGGCTACCCGCAACACCTCGGCCACCTGACGAGCAGCGGCACGATCGCCAACCTGGAGGCGCTGTGGGTGGCCCGCGAGGAGCGGCCCGGCCGCGCCATCGCCTACAGCGCCCAGGCCCACTACACCCACGCCCGCGCTTGCGCGCTGCTCGGCGTGCGCGGCGTGCCCATCCCCTGCGACGCCGCCGGCCGCATGGACCTCGCCGCCCTCGCCCGCCACCTGGCCCAGGATGACGTGGGCACGGTCGTGGCGACCATCGGCACGACCGGCCTGGGCGCCGTCGATCCGCTGCACGAGATCCTGCCGCTGGCGGGGGCGCACGGCGCCCGTGTCCACGCCGACGCGGCCTACGGCGGCTTCTTCACACTCCTCGCCCAGCGGGAGCCGAGCCCGGTCGCGGCGGCGCCGTTCCGGGCCCTGGCGGCCTGCGACAGCGTGGTGGTCGATCCCCATAAGCGGGGGCTCCAGCCCTTCGGCTGCGGCGCCGTGCTGTTCCGCGACCCGGCCGTCGCCCGCGTCTACCAGCACGACTCGCCGGCCACGTATTACACGTCGGCCGAGCTACACCTGGGCGAGATCAGCCTGGAGTGCTCGCGGGCCGGCGCCGCGGCGGCCGCCTTCTGGGCGACGCTCCAGTGCCTGCCCCTCGCGCCCGACGCCGGGCTGGGGACGATCCTGGCGCGCACGCGCGCGGCGGCGGTCACCTGGGCCGCGCGCCTGGCCGCGAGCCCCTACCTGCGCCTGGTCGTCGAGCCCGACCTGGATATCCTGGCCTACTTCCCCGCCGCCCAGCCAGCCACCGCCACCGCGATCAGCGCCGCCAGCGACGCTCTCTTCATCGCGCTCATGGCCGACCCCGCCGAGCCGGTCTACCTCGCCAAGCTGACCGTCGAGCGCGACCTGCTCGCCGCCCGCTACCCCGCGATCGTCTGGGACCGGCCGACGATGACCGTGCTCCGCAGCGTCCTCATGAAGCCCGAGCACCTCGCCGCCATCGACGCCCTCCACGCCCGCGTCGAGCGCGCCGCTGCCGCGATCGTTGGCTAGTCGACGGACGTGACTGCACTCAGGTCATGCCGGGCGTGTAATTCGCACGCGGATACCGCGCGCCCTCACTACCAGCAGGCAGTCGAGGCGATCAGGATACCGAGCAATGATCTCGTCCAGGCGCGCGATCCGGCCATCGAGGTCGGTCGCGGGAAGCCGGAATAAGATCACGCCGGCGTGCGGCTGTCCATGGCGCACGACCAGGTCACCGAAGTCTCGGTCCTCAGTGATTACTACGCGGCGCTCGCTGTACGCGAGCGCCAGCACTCGCTCGTCGCTGATGGCGCGAGGATGGTCCCGGACGATAGAAGTAACATCATGCCCCTGACTTGCGCGGTAGTTGCCGACGCGGACGTCGGCACTCTCGTCGAGCAGGAACCTCATGCCGGGGAAGGCTGCTTATGGTCCAGGCGCTGGCTGGGACGCGAGGCGCGACGGCGGGAGACGGCCACCTGCGCGTAGGCGAGACAGGCTTTCACGTCATCCGGCGTGAGCCGGGGGTAGGCGGCGTAGAGGTCCGCGAGGTCCAGGTTCTCGGCCAGACGGGCAAGGACGAGCTCCACGGGTATCCGCGTGCCCTTAACGACCGGCTTCCCAACGAGAACCGCCGGGTCCATAACGATGCGCTCGTGCAGCGAGTCTCGTTTCCCTGGCACCGCGACGCTCCCTGTACAGCACGCCCAGTACACCATACCATGACACGGCCGACGCCGCGCCGTCGTCGTCGGCTAGCGGCCGTCAGGTAGCGTGAGCAGGAGACGCCGACACGCCCCGCTACCCTTGCGGATGACGAGCCCGGGCGCTGCTGGTGCAGCGCCCGGATCGCCTCGCGGCAGAGTCCGAGCGCGCCGGCGCTGGTAGCGGAAGCAGGTTCTCGGCGGCCGCCGGGCCGGGGCTAACGCAGGTCGGATACCTGGACCGACCAGTTAGTGTTGGCGCCGTCGATCACCAGGTAGAAGCGCCCGGGGCCGTTGTGCTCCGTGACGGTGCCATTCGGGCTCCCGACGCTGCCCGACACGCTGCCGGCGGGTAGGCGCGTGTCCGCGTTGAAGATGGCGATGCTCAGGTAGCCGGGGATGCTGTCGCGGTCCTGGGCGGTCCACGTGAGCGTCCAATCGGCGCTGGCCACCGAGAAGGGATCGGTGGTCTGCTGCACCCCGTTTCCGGACCACTGCTGTACGGTGTGCGGGCTCTGGGCGCCCGCGCCCACCGGCGCCAGCGCGAGAAGCAGCGCGAGGCTGCCGCCGGCTATCCACTGTCGCATGGTTCCCTCCAGCCGTAATGCTCCCGGGCCTGTGACCCGCCGGCCGGCTGTAGCAGATTGCGGGCCACCGACCGCGCCGCCCGCCGGCTGCCTACGACGCTGTGCTGTATTGGCGGGCAGCCAGGTCCCCGGTACGCGCTCACCGTCCGGGTCGATCGCGGGCAGCCCCGCAAATGGCCCCCGCGCAGCTCCACCGACATATTAGTAGGTGCGGCCCCAGGGGACTGCAGAGCTGCTACTCGAAGCGGGCGCGACCGGCGAGCCTCCGCTACACTTGAAGTACTCGGATTGAAGGAGAGCAGAGGATAGGAGATCGACGATATGGAGCTGCTGACCGTTGACGATACAGCGGAAGCCCTCAAGGTAAGCACTACGACGGTCCGCCGCTTCATTGCGGATGGTAGACTGCCAGCAGTCAAGGTAGGAAAGGTGGTGCGTGTGCGAAGAGAGGCCGTCGAGCAACTGGCGCAGCCTGTCCAACCGAAGGCCAGGCGCGAACGCTCGCGGGCTCGTCCGATGACGGCGGATGATCCTATGAGCAAGCTCGTAGGGTCGGTCACCGACGCGCCGCCAACTGACTCCAGCAAGAAGTATGAGTACCTGGCTGACGCCATCACGCTCAAGCAGCGGTGAACGCCCATGTTCGGTCTGGCCTGCCGCGCCACGTATTCTTGGACTCGTCAGGGTATCTGGCTGTCACCAGCCAGAGGGACGTTCATCACCAGACGGCAGCGCGTGCCTGGGCCACCTTTGTCCGGGAAGGCTGGCTGACATATACGAGCAACTACGTCGTCGCGGAGACGCACGCCCTGTTTCTCACTCGTTTGGGCCGCGGCCCGGCAGCTCGCTTCCTGGCGCAGTTCGACGCCACTGCCACGGTCGTCCTTCAAGTACGCCCCGCCGACCAGGAGCGAGCACGGCAGCTTGTCTTCCAGTACGATGACAAGACCTTCTCTTTCACCGACGCTACCAGCTTTGTATTGATGGAACGCCTGCGCATCGGCGTGGCCCTGACCACCGACCACAACTTTGCGCAGTATGGCTTTCAGATGGTAGGTGTAGAACGGCGCAGCTAGACTCAGATGGGGCACGTCCGGGAATTCTGGCGCGGGGGCTATCGCACGAGAAGTCCTGGCCATCGCATGGCTCGGCCGGCCGCGAGCTGCTACACAACGTGCATAGGGCAGAGAGGGGACTAGCGATGATCGAGGCGGAGCAGACGTTCGTTACCACGATGGGCAAGGCGGAGCTGGACCGCGTGACGCTGCGAGGCTACGACCTGTGTACCGAGTTGGTGGGTCGCCTGACGTTCGGCCAAATGGCGTACCTGATGCTCACCGGCCAGATGCCGACGCCCGAGCAGGGGCGCATGGTGGACAGCCTGCTGGTGATCCTGGTCGAGCACGGCATGACCTCCAGCGCCATCGCCGCGCGCCTGACCTACTCCACCGCGCCCGAGGCACTGCAAGGCGCCGTGGCGTCGGCGATCCTCGGCGCCGGCAGCGTCCACCTCGGCTCGGCCACCGACTGCGCCCACATGCTCACCGACGCGCTCGCCGGTCAGCCCGCCGACGCCGACCTGGACAGCCTCGCCGAGTCGCTGGTCGACCGCTACACGGCCGAGCGCCGCATCCTGCCCGGCCTGGGCCACCGCACCCACAGCGGCGGCGATCCGCGCGCCGACCGCCTGTTCGAGATCGCCGCCGAGACGGGCGTGGCCGGGCGGCACTGTGCGCTGCTGCGGCTGATCTCCGAGAAGGCGAGCGCGCGGCGCGGGCGGCTGCTGCCGGTGAACGTGACGGGGGCGATGGGCGCCATCTCGTGCGACCTGGGGCTGCCGTGGCAGGTGGCGAAGGGCTTCGCCATCGTCGGCCGCGCGCTCGGCGCCGTGGCCCACCTGGCCGACGAGGTGCGCGAGCCGATGGGCAAGCGCATGAGCGATCTCATCAACGCCCACGTCGTCTACCAGGACCCGCCCGGGCGCTAGCCGCCCGCGATCAGACCGGCGGGGCAGTCGCATTTCCGGCAGGGCGAAGCGAGTAGTGTCCTTACGGTACGGCCGGTGTAGGGGCGCTGCTGGCTGCGCCCTGCTGGTCGCCACCCGGCCCGGTCCACGCGCCCTGCTGCTGGCTGCGCCCGACTCCGGCCGACTCCCATACCCTGCTCGGAGCCGCCGGCCGCGCGAGTTACGCGGCCGGCGGGCGCTCGGCGTGCCAGTCGCGCTGATAGCAGCGGACGACGCACAGCCCCGGATCGGGATGAGCCAGCAGCGTCAGCACTTGCAGGCCCTGCTCCGCGGGGCGATCCGGGGCCAGGTCGCCCACGAGGCTGCGGGGAACGATCGCGGTCCAGGCCAGGCGCATGGTCAGCACTCCTCTCGCCGCGCACTCACTGTGCCTACACTATCTATCGGCCAGCCAGCCGCCGGCCGTGAGGCCGCTCACACGCGGAATGTGAATGCGCTCACCTCCTGCCTCGCGTCAGCGCAGTCCCCATGCCCGGCGAGCGCCCCGGGGCGCTCGCCGGGTCCTCCTGAGATGAAGCCGTGACGCCGCGGCTGTAATGCGCCGCGCTGCCCCGCGTGCTTGACGCCCGCGGCGGCGCGGCGCATAGTAGCGCCAGCGAATCGCCCGCGGGGAGGCAGCGATGATCGTGCTCGCGCGGCGCCTCGGCGTCCTCGCTCTACTCCTGCTGATGCTGACAGGCATAGCCTGCCAGGGCGCCCCGCGGAGCGGGGCCGGCTCGCCCGCCGCCGGCGCCGCCGGGACGCCCGGCAGCGTGCCCGCCGCCCCGACCGCTCCTGCGGGGGCGCCCGCCGCCACACCGAGCGCCGCCGTGGCCGCGTCCGCGCCCATCAAGATTCGGTTCAGCCAGCCGCTCGACGCGCTCTCGCTGATCAGCATGTACGTCGCCCGCGGCAATGGCTATTTCACGGACGAAGGGCTCGACGTGGACGTGGTGACGTTCAGCGGCGGCGGCCCCGACGTGCAGGCGCTGATCGCCGGCGACGTCGAGTTCGATGCGACTGCCGCGACCTTCCTGATCAGCGCCTACCAGGAGGGCACGCCGCTGCTCGGCGTCGCGAGCATCCTCAACCGCGCCATCGTGAACGCCGTCATGCACAAGGACGTGGCGCAGGCCCGCGGCATCACGGCCGCCAGCCCCCTGCGCGACAAGCTCGCCGCCCTGCGCGGGCTCACGCTCGGCGTCTCGCGGCCAGGCTCGCTGACGTTTCAGATCGCCACGTACTGGGCACAGAAGGCCGGTCTCACGCCCGGCACGGACGTGAACATCCTGGCAGTGGGCGGCGGCGCGGGGATGATCGCCTCGCTGGAGCAGCGCAACGTGGACGTGATCATCAACTCGCCGCCCGAGCCCGACGAGGCGGTGCGCCAGGGCATCGGCGTCATGCTCATCAGCAACGCCGCCGGCGATGATCCCGACCTGGCCGACTTTCTGCAGCAGGTGGTGCTCACGCGGCCGGACTACGCGCGCGACCACCCCGACATCGTGCGGCGCGTGGTGCGCGCGCTGGTGCGGGCCAACCGCTGGGTCACCGAGCATTCGGCCGAGGAGGCGGCCGCCATCTTGCAGCCGTTCTTCAGCCAGATGCCGGCCGACACGCTGCTGGACTCGACGCGCTCCGTGCGGGCCGCTGTGCCCGCCGATGGCCGCATGACGGAGCGGGGCGTCGTCGTGAACTATGAGCTGATGGAGCTAACCGGCGCGCTCAAGGCCCGTCCGCCCTGGGACGCGCTGGTGACCAACGAGTACCTGCCCCAGTAAGGCGGCCCGAGGCTATCGGCTGTCGGGCGTCCCTCGCCGTGACCGGGCGCGGCGGCGGGGCTACGCCGCGGGGCCGCGCGGCGTCGGATCGAGGAGGACGTCGTCGCCCTCGACGCGCACGGCGTAGGTGGCCACGGGCCGGAACGCCGGCGACCAGACGGCCGCGCCCGTGCGCAGGTCGAAGCGCCCGCCGTGCAGCGGGCACTCGATCGTGGCGCCCTCCAGGAAGCCCTCGGAGAGCGACGCCTGGGCGTGCGTGCAGGTGTCGTCCACCGCGTAGAACGTGCCCGCGCAGTTGAACAGGGCGACCGAGCGTCCGGCGACCTCAACCCGCCGGCCCTGCCCGGACGGGATGTCCGCCACCCGCGCGACCTTGACGAATTCGCCCATGCTTCCCTGTACCGTAGTTCGCCGTTTAGCTCGATCGTCGCCGCGTCCTGGCCGGGACCGGCTATGGTGCGCCGGGCGCATTCTAGCATCTCGCGCCCGCCGGAGCGGTGCGCCGGGCCGGCGCCCGAGCCGGCCGGCTGGTCCGCGGCCGCGATATAGCTGCGCCGCTCGCTACAAGGCCAGTAAGCTATAGCTTAGCGTGGCCGGCTGTGTCGCGCTGGCGGGTGCCTCGGCAGCCGGCTGCGCGCCGTGGGCGATCGGCCCCGGATCATGGTCCCGCCGGGGGCGGGGCGAGGGGAGCTAGATGAAGCGGGTGATGCTCGGGCGGCTCTTGTTCGGCGTCGTGGTCGCCGCACTGGTGGTGGGGCAGCTGCCGGTCCGCGCGCAGGGCGTCCCGCCCGCCGCGCAGGGGGGCGCACCGCCCGCCCCGACGCCGCTGCCGCCAGTCAGCAGCGACGATCCGTGGTTTGGGGCGGTCCAGGCGATCTCGGCACCGCAGGCCGCCCTCAACGCGGGCGTCAAGTGGCAGCGGCTGATCTTCCCCTGGGACCAGATTCAACCCAACAACAGCGGCGAGTTCCAGCAGGGCTACTACTCCGACGCGGACATCGACGCCCAGCTCGCACTAGGCCTCGAGATCATCGGCGTTACGGTGTACACGCCGCGCTGGGCCGCGCGCGACCCGAGCTTTGGAGGGCGCAGCGTACCCGCCAACCTGCAGCTGCCGATCGACGATCCGCGGAACTACTGGGCAGCCTACGTCAAGCAGCTCGTCGGGCACTACCGCGGGCGCATCAACAACTGGGTGTTCTACAACGAGCCCGACATGTACCGCGACAACGACTACCACACCTTCGCAGGCACGCCCGAGGACTACGCTCAGGTGCTGAAGACGGCGTATTTGGCCGCGAAGTCCGTGAACCCCGACGCGAAGGTGATGATGGCCGGGTTCACCTACTCCTGGGACAAGGAGGCCGGCCGCCCGCAGTACCTGCAGCGAGTGCTCGACGCCATCGGCGGCGATCCCAACGCGGCGCGGTACAACTGGTACTTCGACGTCGTGGACGCCCACACCTACGGCAACCCGCTGAACGCCTACGCCGTGCCGACGGTCTTCCGCCGCATCCTCCGCGAGAAGGGCCTCGACAAGCCCATCTGGATCGCCGAGAGCAACGTGCTCGTCAAGGACGATCCGCGGGTAGCCGCCGGCGAGGGCCCGTTCCGGGCGACGCTCGACGAGCAAGCCTCCTACGTGATCGAGGCGATGGCCTTGGCGCGCGCGGCCGGCGTGCAGCGCTACAGCATCTACAAGATGAAGGACGAGGCCCCCGAGAACGAGGATGAGTACTGGGGCCTGACGCGCAACGACGGCACGGTGCGGCCCGAGTACCTCGCCTATCAGGTAGCCGCGCGCTACCTGCAGAATGTGCGCGGGGCGACCTACTACTGGGGGGGCTCGCAGATCCCCCCCAGCGAGCAGGAGATCACCACGCTGTTGGCCTCCAACACCAACCGCTATCAGTGGCCCTGGCCGGCGGCGGTGAACGTGGTGGTGCTCGACCGCGGCGCCGAGCGCGTCACCGTGGTCTGGAACGGCTCGCCCCTGCCGGCCACCTACGCCCTGCCGGCCCAGAGTCGCTCGGCGCGGCTCGTGGACAAGTACGGGCGTGAGCAGCCGCTCGCGGCCACCAACGGCTACTACCCGCTGAACCTGGAGCCCTCGCGCAACAACTCCGACCCGCGCGACCCGACCGCGTACCTCGTGGGCGGCAGCCCGTGGCTGATCGTCGAGGACATGACCCAGGCCGTCGCGCCCGCCCCCACCTACACCCCGACGCCCGGCCCGAGCCCGACGCCGCACGCGACGTTCTTGCCGACGCCCAGCCCCATCGCCCCGCCGCGCCCCTGACGCGCACGGCCGCGGTCCGCGTCCCGGGGCTCACTGCCAGATGTGAACGGAGGCGGGTGCGTGTTCGCACCCGCCTCCGTTCACATCCAGCGTACAGGAGCGATGGCGTGGCCCGCCGCTCCCGGCGACGACGTCGAGGCCGCCTGGAGCCAGCAGCTTAGGCGCTGTGGGCCGCCATCTGCCGCTCGACGTCGCACAGATCCTGCCAGCTCACGTCGCCCAGCAGGCCCCAGCTGCGCATCCACTCGTAGGTGCGCCGCGCCTCCTCCTCGGGGATCGGCGCCGGGTCGACTACGATGAGGCGGCTGGGGCGCAGGTCGTCCACGGTGAGCGCCGCGACCGCGGGATCGTCCTTGTGGTAGTCGATGAAGTACTGCAGGTACTTCCGCTTGTCGGCGTTGATCCGCCGCACCGCCTCGCGCACCGCCCGGTTGAACGCCCGGTACGTCTCGGCGTCCACGTCGTTCGTCGCCACCTCGGTGCCGTGGTACGGGGCGGCGAGGATGATACGGCAGCCCGCCTTCTCGGCCACGGTGATGTACGGCTCCGTCAGCGTCGTCGCGTCAACCTCGCCGTTCATGAGCGCCTTGTAGCGCAGGCCCGCGCTGTTGGGCGCCAGGCAGGTCTTGATCTCGTCGCGGCGCAGGAAGCCTTCCAGCAGGCCGAGCGCCAGGTAGTGCGTCCCCGCGTGGTACGGGACGCCGACCACCTTGTTGGCCAGCTGCTGCGGCGTGTACACGTCGGACCACGGCGGCACGGCGATCGCCGCGAACACGACGATGCCGCGGCGCCCGAGCTGGCGCCCACCCGCGTTGGAGCGCTCGGCGCGAGTGTAGTTGCCGCACTCGCAGGCGTTGAACATCGCCGCCTTGCCGGTCTCCAGGCTGCTGCCGTGGCTGCCGAACGGGCTCACCTGCACGGGGCTGGTGATCGCGCGGTCCACCCGCACCGGGGCCTTCTCGCCGCGCTGCACGAACACGACGTCCAGCCCTTCGGCCGCGAACAGGCCCTCGTCGTAGGCCACCAGCTCAGGGAGCCCCTGGAACGGGGCCGTCGTCTCCAGCTCGAGTCGTTTGCCCATCGTCTTTCCTCCTCGTGGCCTGGCCTGCGTGAGTCGGGTGCGAGGCGGGCCGCAAGCTCATCGTAGCCCCCACCCGCCAGCGCCGTCAACGCTCGCGCCGGCCGTCACAAGCGCGCGGCAAGCCGGCCGTGCTCGCCCGTCGCGGGCGAGCGCGCGGCGGCTTCCGCGTGATGCGCCGGGCGTGCGTAGTGAGCCGCGATCCGCCAGACTTGAGCCGCGTTGCGCCGCACTCGCGTGCGTAGCGCCGATCGCGTACTATGAAGTTACCCGCGGACTCGTGTCCGCGCGGCGTGTTATCGCTCATGCGGGGATGGCCGGGGGCCGGGTGGAGGACCGTGAGCGCCGCCACGGCGGACCGTGTCCAGTACAGTGAGCGCTTCGAGGTCGACCACGGCAGGATGAGCTTGGCCCGGACTGCCGGCTGCCTGATCGCCTGTGCCCTCGCGCTCGCCGCCTGCGCGGGGGCGGGCGTGCCCACCCCCGCGCCGCAGGCGGCCGGCTCCCCGGCCGAGGCCGGCCTGCCCGCTGCCAGCGCACCGCCCGCCCTGAGCGGCGATGCCGCGGCCGCCGCGCCGGCGGGCGATACCCCGCCCGCCGCCGATACCGTGCGCCTGGGCGTGCTCAGCGCCGCCAGCGACGCCGGGTTCTTCATCGCGCAGGACCTCGGCTACTTCAAGGAGCAAGGCATCGAGCTGGAGATGTCACCCTTCGACTCAGCCGCGCGCATGGTCGCGCCGCTCGGGGCCGGGCAGCTCGACGCGGGCGGCGGCGCGCACAGCGCCGGGCTGTACAACGCCGTGGCGCGCGGCATCGACCTCAAGCTCGTCGCCGACAAGGGCTCGTCGCCCCCGGGCTTCGGCTTCCAGGCGCTGCTCTTCCGCAAGGACCTGGCCGACAGCGGGCAGCTGCGCAGTCCCGCCGACCTGCGGGGCCGCAAGGTGGCCCTGCCCGCGCACGGCATCACCACCGAGGTGGCGTTGGCCGCCTGGCTGCGCCAGGGGGGGCTCACCCTGGCCGACGCCGACGTGACCGAGCTGGGCTTTCCGGAGCACGTCACGGCGATGGCGAGCGGCAGCGTCGACGCGTCGGTGACGATCGAGCCGTTCGTGACGCGCATCGTCGACCAGGGGACCGGCACCGTGTACCAGCGGACCGACGAGCTGCTGCCCGGCTACCAGATCGCGGAGGTGATCTACGGCGGCCCGTTCATCCAGAGCCAGCCGGACGCGGCCCGGCGCTTCATGGTCGCCTACCTCAAGGGCGTGCGCTACTACAACGACGCCTTCGTGAAGCACGACGCCGCGAAGCGCGAGCAGGCCGTCGCCATCCTGACGCGCAACACGACCGTCAAAGACCCGGCCCTCTACGACCGCATGGTCATGCCCGGCCTCGCCCCCGACGGCCACATGAACATGGCGAGCCTCGCCGAGGACCAGGACTTCTGGCTGTCCACGGGCCTTCAGCCCACGCGCATCAACGTCGACGACGTCGTGGACCACAGCTTCGCCGACGCCGCGGACCGCACCCTCGGCCCGTATCGCTGACCCGCCAGGGACGGGGCCAGGCCGCCAGTGCGCGTCGGCGGCCGCGCCCCACGCACAGCTCGCCCGGCCGCCGCTCGCCGGCGACCCGAGCGGAGGAGAGGGAGACCATGGCACGCGTACGCGAGACCCCACGCGAGGCGGCAGGCGCCTACGGGATGGACTTCGCCGTCCTGCCGAAAGCGGGCAATGTGCCGGTCGCCGAGCGCGCGACCCGCACCGCGGCGCCCACCGGGCGCGACCTGCGCGGGTATCTGCGCTTCCTCGAGCAGCACCACCCCGATCAGGTCTACTATGTCGACCGCGAGGTGGACCCGAAGTACGAGGTCACCGCGCTGCTGGCGAAGCTCGAGCGCCAGGGCCGCTACCCGGTCGTCATCTTTCGGAACGTGAAAGGCTCGCGGCTGCCGGTCGTCACCAATGTCCACGCCAGCTTCCAGCGCCTGGCGATGGCGATCGGGCTGCCGGCCGACGCCACCGTGCCCGACTTCACGCGCGAGTATAGCTGGCGCGAGGACCACCCGCTGGACCCCGTCCTGGTGGCCCGCGACGAGGCGCCGGTCAAGGAGGTCGTGCTCCGCGGCGACGAGATCAACGTCTACGACCTGCCGCTGCTCACCTACCACGAGAAGGACGCCGGCTACTACATCACCTGCTGCTTCGAGACCATGCGCGATCCGGACACCCGCGTGCGCAACGCGGGCATCTACCGCCTCATGCGCCAGGCGCGGGACGAGTTCGGGATCCAGATCTCGGAGACCGCCCACGGCCACTACATCCTGAAGAAGCACATGGCGCGGCACGAGCCGACCCCCGTCGCCATCTTCATCGGCCACCACCCAGCCGTCCACCTGGGCTGCCTGAGCTTCACCCCCTACGAGACCGACGAGTTCACCTTCGCCGGCGCGATGCTCGGCGAGCCGCTGCGCATCGTCAAGTGCGAGACCAGCGACCTGGAAGTGCCGGCCGATGCCGAGATCGTCATCGAGGGCGAGATCCTGCCCGACCTGCGCCGGCCCGAGGCGCCATTCGGCGAGTACCCGGGCACCTACGGCCCCCAGCGGAGCAACCCGGTCGTCAAGGTCAAGACGATCACCATGCGCCGCGACGCGCTCTACCAATCGTCGTTCGTGGGCCACCCCGACAACCTGCTGCTCAGCGGCGTGACGCGCCTCAGCTACATCCAGAAGACGGTCAAGATCGCCTCGCCCAGCGTGCGGGCCGTCTACGTGCCGCCGTCGGGCCGCTGCCGCTTCATCTGCTACATCCAGATGGAGAAGCTCATCGAGGGCGACCCGAAGAACGCCGCGATGGCCGCCTTCGCCGCCGACCCGTTCCTCAAGTTCGTGATCGTCGTCGACGAGGACGTGGACATCCTGAACGACTCGGACGTGCTGCACGCCATTGCCACCCGCGTGCGCGCCGACGTCGACACCTTCATGGTCACGCACGCCCGCGGGTCGCCGCTCGACCCGGCCTCCTACGACCCGGCCGGCGGCTCGCACATCGTGACGAAGGTGGGCATCGACGCGACGCGCAAGGCGAACTACCCCGACGAGATCAGCGTGCCGGGCACCGACCAGATCAACCCCGACGACTACCTGGTCCCCTACGGCCGCTAGCGCGCTCCCGCCCGAGCACGGGCCAGCTAGGGCTGCCATATGCGATGGAGGCGCCCTGGCTCGCCCGCGCTCATCGCGGTCCACCAGTCGGGCTCGCCAGGCTGCGCCATCCTCGCTCCGACCGCTCGGCCACCGTGGAGCGCCGACCTAGTATGATGGCGCTGCGTGTGACGAGCGAAGAGGAGAGCCCGCATGCTGGCGAAGGTGCTGACCCGCGCGGTGGCAAGGCTGGACGGCGCGCTGGTCACCGATCGCTTGGTACAGCCGCGCTTGCCGCGCCGCCGCCTCGGCCGCCGCGCGCGCCCGATGAAATCCTCCCTCGCGTGCTGCACACGCGCCTCGGCAGCCTGTGGTCAGGTAAATGACCTGTAACTCCTTTGTGACCTCTGCCTCTTGGCAACGCGCCATTCCCTGGTGGACAAGATTCCGGGTGGAAACCACTTGCCAGAGATGGCTCGCGATGGTGAGTGGCTGGGTGAGCCCAATGCTGCAGCCAGCCTGGGGCAGACCGACCGGTCCCCGTACGCCCGCACTGCTCGTTAGATAGGCGGATGACAGGCGGAGGTTCGCATGGTCCTCGCCCGTAGCCTCCTCTGGGGCCTCGGCGCTGCACTCGTACTCCTGGCCTTCCTTCGCTGCTCTGTGCCTGCCGCTCTCAGCCCCTCGCCCGGCCCCAGTCTCACCCGCGCCGCCGCCGCTACCATTGTCCCCGCGCCCGCGACCGCCGATCCGAGCGGACCCGATGGTGCGGTCGAACGCGCGTACCAAGCCTTCGCGCGCGGGGATGGGGCGACCTTCCTCGATGCCATCGACCCAGCGGTCCGGGCCGGGCCCGGCCCGCTGGAGTTTGGGAACCTGGTCGTCGTCAGCACCACGGGCCTGGACAGCGACCTGAGCAAGACCATCTTTAGCAAGATGCGCTATTCGGTCCTCTCGATCGCCGGGGAATGGGCCGAAGTGGGTGTGCAGGGCGTCGCCCGGTCGGTGGCCCTGGGGAAAGAAGTTCCCCTTGCGGGCGTAGAGGTTACACGGCGGGTGCAAGACCGATGGGTATTGTCGACGGCGCAGGCCCGGACCGCGGCCCAGGCCGAGCGCACGCTGGAAGCCGCCCGCGATCAGCCCGACACGGGGTCGGAAGGGCGGCTCGCGGCCGCGACGCCGCAGCCCGGCCCCGAGCCGCCCTACTGGCGAATAGTGGGCGAGGACGGGGCTAATCTACGCGAAGCGCCCAGCCAGACGGCCAGCATCCTGCGAGAATTGCCGAAGGCCGAGGTGGTTACCAACCTCGATCAGGAGGTCGCCGCCGAGGGGCTCACGTGGCGGCGAGTGGCGTATGGCACGGTCGAAGGGTGGATAGCCGCCGCGCTGCTCGCGCCGCAACGGGACTGAGCCGTCGCTGCTTCGAGACGCTGACTCTTGCTCCCGATTCACCCCCTCCTCGACGGACCCGCCCCGCTGGAAGCACTCCAGCACCTCGAAGCCTTCGGGGCTGTCGGCGTCCGTCGCGGGGCGTGCTGCCGAAGCTGCCCGCCCGGGCCGACGACGCGCTTCTGGACCATCTCGCGCACGGTCTCCAGACCGCCGCGCTTATGCGCGCCAGTGGGGTCCCGACAGCACCTGAGCGCGCTCTCAGCGGACTCCGCGCTGGGCCACAATATTGACGGCGTACTCGCTCTCCGCGCTCTCGTACTCGTAGTAGAGTTGATCGAGGGCGAGGCGCCCACCCAGCGCTGGACGTGCCAGCGGTGTGGAGTCCAGCGAGAGCACCAGGAGCCCACAGTGAGGCCCGCTTGAAGGAGCAGCGGTGGTAGGCACCCCGCCCGCCAGCCCGGCACCCGTCGAGCCACCCGGCTCCCCGGCGCTGCCCGCGGACCCCGTGATCTGGGCCATCTTCGTGGTCGCGGTGCTGGGAATCATTGTGCTCGTCGTGTATGTCGCCGCAGTGGACGAGCGGCGACAAGATACGTGAGACCGGGCCATCACCGGTGGAGCTGGCGTCCGTGCGCGCCCTGGTGCTCGCGGTGTTCTTCTTGGCGGTGGCTGGGACACCGTAACGCAATTCACGGGCGCGCTGTGACCGGGTTCACTGTCTCCTCTTTGGGGCCGTGCGACCATAAGCCCGTCAGCCGCAGGGGCTGGC
>JAJPHF010000163.1 GCA_021325365.1 Pseudomonadota bacterium | reverse complement strand
GTGAAGGCGCCGGGCTTCGGCGACCGCCGCAAGGAGATGCTGCGCGACATCGCCACGCTGACGGGCGGCCAGGTGATCACCGAGGAGATGGGCCGCAAGCTGGACAGCGCCCAGCTAAGCGACCTGGGCCGCGCCCGCCGCGTGGTCGCGACGAAGGACAACACGACCATCGTCGAGGGCCGCGGCGATCAGAAGGACATCCAGGCGCGGATGCAGCAGATCCGGGCGCAGATCGAGGAGACGACCTCCGACTACGACCGCGAGAAGCTGCAGGAGCGGCTGGCGAAGCTGGCGGGCGGCGTGGCCGTGATCCGCGTGGGCGCGCCGTCGGAAGTCGAGATGAAGAACCGCAAGTCGCGCGTCGAGGACGCCCTGGCGGCCACGCGCGCCGCGGCCGAGGAGGGCATCGTGCCCGGCGGCGGCATCGCCTACCTGCACGCGGCCAACGCCGCGCAGGGGCTGAAGCTGGGCGACGAGGAGCAGCGCGGCGCCGAGCTGGTGGCGCGGGCGCTGGAGGCGCCGGTGCGCCAGATCGCCCAGAACGCCGGCCTGGACGGCTCGGTGGTCGTCGAGATGGTGCGCCGCGAGGCGAAGTCGCCCAACTGGGGCTACGACGCCCTGCGCGACGAGTACTGCGACGTGGTCGAGCGGGGCATCATCGACCCGGCGAAGGTGGCGCGCGCGGCCGTCGAGAACGCGGCCAGCACCGCGGCGATGATCCTGACCACGGAGACGCTGGTCACCGAGGTGCCCGAGAAGGAGGCCGCGGGTGCCCACGAGCACGACCACCATCACTAAACCGTGAAAGTCGCTCCAATTGGCGGGAATGTTTGAGTGGTCAAACATGCCCGCCAATTGCACCAGTAACCACCAAGCGAGCAGGGGAGGGAAGCGCAGGCTTCCCTCCCCTGTTTCGGTTCCGGGCCGCGCGCCCAGCGCGCCCCGGCCACGCCGCGGCGGCTCAGGTGAACGCGAGCACCTGGCGCGTGTCCATGCCCCAGTTCTCTTCCAGTCGGCGGCGGTAGGCGGCGTTGCCGGCGAGCCGCAGCACGTGGAGCTTGCCCACCAGGTTGCTTACCTTCGTGATGACCTCCCGGAACGCCCCGGGCCCCGGGCTGGCGGCGACGAGCATGGCCCTGCCGTGGCGGTCGTAGTTGGGTACGAAGCTGGGGCCTGGCATCTCGAACTCGAGCAAGGTCGTATCGACCTCGTCGATGCGCGAGCGATCGGCGTCGAGCGCGTGCTTCGCGTACTCAAAGTAGTACTGGCAGTGGCGGTACTCGTCCTTGCCGATCTGCGAGAGCAGCGAGCGCAGCACCGGCTCCTTCACTCGCAGGGCGAAGTTCTTGTAGAAGATGCCGGTGACCAGCTCCTGCACCATCGCGTAGGTCGCCACCATCAGGTCGGTGTACCTGTCGGGAATGATCCACTCGCCCGCGCGGGTGGCGGCCAGCTCGTCGGCCAGGGCCTTGGGGGCCATGTACTCCGTCGCCTCGACGTACGCTTTCAGCCCGGCAAAGTGCTTCCACTCCTCATAGGTCCAGATAGCCAGGAAGCCGGCCATTGGGAAATCGGAGCGAAACTTGCCGAGCAGCGTCGAGGCGAAGACCGGATTGTGCGACTCGACGAGCATCGCGGCGCGGACGGCGGCCAACGTCGGCTCGTCCACCAGGCGGCGGTCGATCTGGTCCCAGCGCAGGTCGGTGAGCTTCCAGAGCATCTGCTCATGGTTAAGGTAAAACTGCCCGAACGAGCGGGCGGGCAAGCTGTCGGCGGACTTGGAGAGGCGCTTCAGCACGCGAGTGTCTCCTTCTCTCTGGGCCGTCGTCGGCAACCGCGTTAGCGCGGTCGCGACGGGCCGGGACGGTTTGGCACAGCGCACACACCTCTCCCGCGAAGCACACCATGCACAGGGCAAGATGAAAGTCGGGGAAAGGCAGGCTAGAATCGCCAGGCCACTTGGGGGACCGCGCTAGCGCGGCGCACAACGGCGCCCGCCGCCATCCTTCTTGTGTGAACTAATGCTGACATTCAAGCGAGTATATCAGAGTCCCGGGCGCCCCGATGATTTTTCGCATGGCGGTCGGGCTCGCGCACCATCAGCGTGATTGCGGTGGCGGAGCGCCCCTGTTAACATCCCGGCGAGCAAGCCCGGCAAGCGGGCGCGGGCGCGACGCCCCGGGCGAGCGCGCCAAGGAGGTGGCGGGTGAAGTTCGGCGGCTTCATGTACTTCCAGAACCGGGGCGTCGACACCACGCGCGTGTACGACGAGCACCTGGCTGAGATTGAGCTGATGGAGACGCTCGGCTTCGACGAGGTCTGGCTGGCCGAGCACCACTTCACCTACTACGGCATGCTGCCCTCGCCGAACCTGATCCTGGCGAACCTGGCGGCGCGCACGAAGCGCCTGCGCATGGGCGCGATGATCCTGACGCTGCCGTTCTACGAGCCGATCCGGCTGGCCGAAGAGCTGACGATGCTCGACCACCTGTCGCACGGCCGGCTGAACGTGGGCATCGGGAGCGGCGTGGCGCGCGAGTTCGCCCGGCGCGGCCTGAACGTCGAGGATGCCAAGCCGCGCTTCTTCGAGGCCTTCGACGCGCTGATCAAGGCGTTCACCCAGGAGCGGCTGAACCACGACGGCCGGTTCTGGCACTATCACGACGCGCCGTTGGAGCCGCGGCCGCTGCAGCAGCCGTTCCCGCCGTTCTACGTGGCCGCGAGCAGCGCCGAGACGGTGCGCTGGTGCGCCGAGCGCGGCCTGCCGATCGCGCAGATGAACTCGGAGACGGCCGACGTGCGCGCGGCGTTCGCCGCCTACCGCGCGGCGCTCGGCAGCGGCAACGGCACGCCACAGCTGGGCACGCCGAGCGTGCGGCTGTTCCGCCCGACCTACGTGGCCGAGACGACCGAGCAGGCGCTGGCCGAGGCCGAGCAAGCCTACTTCCGCTTCTTCCAGCTCTTCTCGACCGACGAGAGCCCCGAGTACGGCACGCCGACGCCTGAGAACTGGCGCTACCATACCGGCAAGGCGCTGCGGCGGCTGGGGCCGCACACGTTCGCGGAGTTCGACGCCGACAACTACGTGATCGTCGGCGATCCGGAGCGCGTCGCGGCGAAGCTCCAGAGCCTCGGCGACCTGCAGCTCGACGCCTACGTGGGCAACTTCGCCTTCGGCACGCTCACGCACGACCAAGTCAGCCGCTCGCTGCGCCTGTTCGCCCAGGAGGTCATGCCGCGCCTCGGCGCCGTCCCCGCCGCCAGGTAACCAAGGGGGTGATTCCGCCTTTTGACCCTGCGACCGGGAATCTGCCGCCGGGAATACACGAGGCGACGTGGGATGAGGTCATCAGGCGGTACGGCTACAACACCAGGCGCCGGGAGCTACTTGGCGGCTTACGAGCTGCCATGGATCACCTGCAGGCCGCAGGCTGTAAGCGGGTATATATTGATGGTAGCTTCGTCAGCGCCAAGGAGGTGCCAGGCGACTTCGACGCCTGCTGGGAGATAGCTGATGTCAACTTTGGGATACTGGACCCATTACTGAAGTTCTTGGATATCGGCCGTCCGGGCCAACGGGTGAAGTATGGTGGAGACTTGTTCCCTGCGGAAATATCGGTGAACCGGACGGGCATCAGATTTCTCGAATACTTCCAGCGCGACAAGGATACTCAGGCGCCGAAGGGCATTATTGCCATCAACCTGGAGGCCGGATATGATCGCTAACGAAGAACAATACCGAATCACATGCGAGGAGGCCGAGCGCTTCGCTCACGCGCTGGCCGAAGCAGAAACAGAGGACGTAGGTCGTCCGCCAGAGGCGCAGGATGTCATTCGTAGGGCGTTGGCGAGCGAACTACAGGTACTGCGCGAGCAGCTTGCCGAGTACGAGGCACGGACCCGCCGCAGCGCGTAGCCGATCGCAGTAGTCTCGTGACTATCTCCCGCCATCGTCGCACGCTCATGGTCATCGGCCTCTGCGCCGTTGTAGCCGTCGGCTCCATCGCGCTGTCGACGGCCTGGCCCCCCGGAGAGCGGAACGGCCCCTGCGCTGCTCTCGACCTCTACGAGGGGCGGCTGGAACGCGCGGAGCCGGTCGGCTACCCGAACGGGATGGCCGCGGCCACCTGGCTCTGCCTAGCATACGAGCCAGAGGCGGATATCTACGCGGTTGACCTCACTCCTGTCTACACGCCCGAGCAGTTCCGGGCGGCCAAGGTTCTCGCGGCTAGCCGACTACAAGCCACAGGTTTTGATCCCTGCCGCGTAACCTGGTGGGCTGATCCGGCCGCGCGCGGCGCGCAGGGCCTGGACGACCTGCTCGACAACCCGGTCGCCTACCCACCGCGCCTCATCGCCGCTGACCATGGCGCAGAGCAGTGGCTGCCCGACGTAGGCGCCGCTGTGGCAAGGGCCGCCGAGGCATCCAGCCGGGACTTTGATTGGCACCCGACACGCCCGCTCACCATCCTCGTGGGCACCGATGCCGAAGCAGTTGCCGCTGCCTACCGCCGTTACGGCCCGACAGGACCGCCGGAAGCGGCCGCGCAGTGGGCGCAAACCGCCGAGCGCCAGGCTCGTTCCGGTACAAGCGTCTTTCAGGCGTTCTCGGCCACCGGCAGCCTGATCCTCATTAACCTCAGCGTGCTGTCGAGCCAGGACCCGAACGGCCTGGTTCTCCCCGCCTCCATCAACACGCTCGTGCTACACGAGTACACGCACTTCGTGCAGCGCAGTCTGCTGGGCAACGGCCAGGCGCCAGCCTGGTTCGTCGAGGGCCAGGCAGTGTACCAGCAGCACCATGTGGCGGGAACCGAGGATCTTGTGCAGGCCGCGCGCGCCCGCCGGACCGGGAAGGCGTCGCGCCTAACAAACCTTGTCCAGTTCCCGCAGGATTCAACTCATGAGCCGGGAGACTTCGACGGGGACGGTATCTACGTGCGCGGCTATGCCGGGGTGGCCTTCCTCGTCGCCCACCATGGATTTGCCGCAACGACGCGGCTCTTGCGAGATAACCGAGACGGCAGTCTGGCGCACTTTCAGGAATTACTAAGCAGACTCACGAGCATGGGAACGAACGAGCTTGACGATGCCGTGGATGCCTGGCTGGTTGCGCCTGGTACCGTGCTGCTGAGCGACGACTTCTCGACCCCCAATAGTCGATGGCCGTTCTGGGCGAACACCAAAGATCGCCATAGCTATGACGATCACGAGTACGTCGTGGATAAACTCGCCGCGAGCGGTGCGGCAGCGGTGGCGTTCTTGGTGGCACAGTTGGGCGACTTCGACGCCGAGGTTGACGTACAAGTGCGCGGGACCAGTACAGGCACCATCCTTCGGTTCGAGATCAGACTGCCGGGTTACGGCGGTTACTATAAGTATGCGGTCGACCTCACCGAACATGCCATTACGCTTCAGCGTTCGACCGGCGGCGAGTGGGTGACTGTGCTCGACAATACCCAAGAGCCGGGCTTTCGCGATGCAGGATCGGTGAATCGGCTCGGCATACACGCGACCGAGTCCGAGATCATCCTGCGCGCCAACGGCGAGGAGCTAGCGCGTGTGACCGCGGAGCCCGCCGAGCCTTGGCTCGACATGGGGCTCTTGACGCTCTCGGTTGACCAGCGTGACGACGGGGAGGCGGAGGCGCGGTTCAGCCGGCTGGTGGTCGCGAACGCGCCGTAACGTGCTATCATCGCGGGCCGGGCGCGGGCGGGAGCCGCGGGCGGCGGCCGGCCAGCTTGCGATGAGGAGTGCGCCGTGATCGTCGACGTCCACAGCCATCTGATTCCGCGCGAGATGGTGCCGCCGGGCGCGGTCGCCGCGATGACGCTGATGAGTGATACCGAGGGCTTCCTGCGCGCGCAGGAAGAAAGCCCCGTCGATTTCAGCGTTCTCAGCCAGCCGATGCTCATGGAGACGCGCCTGAAGGAAGGGCCGGAAGTCCTGCTCGACCTGGCGCGGCGCTGCAATGACTTCCTGGCGGGACTCGTGCAGGCGCACCCGGACCGGCTGGCCGCGCTGGCCGTGATCTACCCGCAGGGCGGCGACCCGTTCCTGCGCGAATTCGAGCGGTGCGTGCGCGACCTCGACATGCGCGGCGTGATGGTCTGCCCGCGCTACGGCGACCTGTTCCTCGACTCGCCCGAGGCCCAGGACTTCCTCGCGCTCGCCACGCAGCTCGACGTGCCGGTCTACCTACACCCGCCCGGCGTCACCTTCGCCAAGGGCTACCTCGATCAGTGCCGCCTCGACGAGACGATCGGGCGCGGGCTGGAGACGGCCATCGCGCTCGGCCGGCTGATCATGCTCGGCGTGCTGGACAAGTACCCGAACCTCAAGATCGTCGCGTCGCACGGTGGCGGCGCGCTGACGAGCGTGTTCGGGCGACTGGAGTACAGCTACGAGCTGCGCGAGCACCCGCTGTACACGCTGCCGGTCGAGCTGACGGGCCCGCCGAGCAGCTACGCGCGGCGCGTGTGGGTGGACACGGTGGC
>JAJPHF010000073.1 GCA_021325365.1 Pseudomonadota bacterium | reverse complement strand
TGCGTCTACCTCGCCGACCATCCCGAGCTCGTCCGCGGCTACACCGCCTTCCACTGGTGGCCGCGGGACTCCGCCGTAGCCGAAGCACTCACGGTAACTTGATATAATTCAGCCGGCCTGAAGGCCGGACCAGGAGCCGCTCTCGGGCCCGCCCTTCAGGGCGGTGGCAGGGTGATCTGGCAATCCGTTCAAGCCGTGACATCCGGGATGACGCCCGACCAGGCCCAGTCGAGGACCTGGACGACGGCGTCGAGGGAGGGGATCGGCGCGGGGTTGGTCGGGTAGTAGCGGTCGCGCGGCGCGTCGGCAGCGGCGGCGGCGAGCTCGGCGCGCGGCACGCCCAGGGCGGCGAGCGAGTCCGGTAGGCCGAGGCGCCGGCGCAGGGCGACGACGCCGCGCGCCGCCTCCCACGCCGCTGCGTCGCGGCCGAGGCCGCGCACGTCGCGGCCGAGCGCCTCGGCGATCAGCCGCTGCCCCTCTGCCACCACCGGCGCATTGAAGCGCATCACGGCCGGGCCGATGATCGCGTGCGTCGCCGCGTGCGGCGTGCGGAAGCGGCCGCCCACGGCATGCACGAGGGCGTGGCCCAGTCCCATCTCCCGCGAGGGAATGGCGGCGAGCGCCGCGGCGGCCTGCGCCGTGCCGCGGGCGGCGTCGTCGCCGGCCTGCACGGCCGGCAGCGCCTCGCTCAGCAGGCGGATGGCGTGCAGGTAGGAGGCGTCGGTCATCGGCGCGCGGTTGATGGCGACCGTGCCCTCCAGGCAGTGGGCCAGCGCGTTCAGGCCCGAGGCGAGGAACAGCTCGCGCGGCGCGGAGGCGGCCACCGCCGGGTCGAGGACCACGATCGCGGGGACGATCCTCGGGTGGGCGTGGACGCGCTTGGTGGGGCCGAAGGTGAGGCCGGCGTCCACCGTGTACTCCGCCCCGGACAGCGTGGACGGGATCGCGACGTGCGCCAGCGGCCGCGGGCCGAGCTCGGGCGCCTCCGTCTCGGCGTACCAGACGACGCCCTTGGCGGTGTCGATCGCGCTGCCGCCGCCGAGGCTCACCACGCAGTCGGCGCGCGCCTCGCGCGCCTGGGCCAGCGCCGCCCGCACGACCTCGATCGGCGAGTGGGGCCGCGTGCCCGCGAACACGCCGGCGAGCCGCTTGCCGAGGCTCCGCGCCAGGCGCTCCAGTAGCCGCCCCTCGGCGACGAGCGCGGGGCTGGTGACGACCAGCGCGCGGTGCCGCTCCAGCTCCTCGACCAGCGCGCCGACCTCGAGCAGCCGGTCTCTCCCGGCCACCGTTCGCCCGATCGGCGGCGGAATGTAGTCGTACCAGGCGGGGTCCAGCGGGCGCGGCGGTACCACGGCGTCGGGCGGCGCGCTCGGGGACGTCATGCTCGCTCGCCTCCGGCCGCCCTCCCGAGGTATGCCTCGCCGAGGCGGTAGTAGGCTTCGGCGGCGAGCACCACGTCGTCCAGCGCGACCTGCTCGTCGGCGGTGTGCGCCTGGGCCGGGTCGCCGGGCCCGAGCATCAGCGCCTCGGCGCCAGAGCGGCGGAGGTAGCCGCCGTCGAGTGCGGCCGGCAGGTAGAAGGTCTCGCCGCGGGCGCCGGCCGCGCGCAGGGCGCCGACGGCCAGGCGCGCGAGCGCGGCGTCGGGGGCCAGCTTGCAGGCGTACTGGTAGGCCCCGCCGCGGACCGCGATGGTGTATGGCGCGAGGCCGTCGAGCGCGGCGCGGATCGCCGCCACCGCCTCGTCCGGCTCCTGGCCCGGCAGCAGCCGGCGGTCGAGCACTAGCCGCACGCGGTCGGGCACGGTGTGGCTCGCCTTCGGCCAGGACTCGACGGCGGTGGGGGTGAGCGTGGCGGCGCCGAGGTCCGGATCGGCCGGCCCCGTGTCCAGCGCCGCCAGCCGCGCGAGGACGGCCTGGGCGCCGACGATCGCGTTCAGACCCTGTGCGGGGAGACTGCTGTGGCAGGCGCGACCGCGCACCTCGATCTCGACGTCGACGCGCCCCTTGTTGCCGAGGCAAACGCGGTTGTCGGTGCCCAGGCCCAGCACCGCGGCGGACGGCCGCACGCCGTCGTCCTCGACCAGGTAACGGATGTGCTCGTGGCTGCCGGTCTCGCCAGCGCAGCTCACGGCGAACACCAGCTCGCCCTCAGTCGCACCCTGGGCGGCCTCGTCCTCGGCCAGCGCGTTCGCGGCGAGCAGCAGCGCGGCGAGCGCGCCCATTTGCTCCGAGGCGCCGCGGCCCACCAGGTACTCCCGCCCGGCGACGAAGCGGCTGGCGCCGCTGAAGGCCTCGGCCATGCCCTCGGCCGGATAGGTGCCGGCGTAGCCGAGCAGGAGCAGTAGGTCCCTCGCCGGCCGTGCCCGCCGGCGGGCGATCAGGTTGCCGCCCGCGCCGATCCGCACGTCGTCGAACGCCGCCGAGAGCAGCGGACGGACTGTATCGGCGACGAAGGCGCGCACCTGGGCGAGATCGGGCTGGGGGCTGGGCGTGGCGAGCAGCCGCGCCAGCACGGTGCGCGTCGCGTCGCGGTCGCCGGGCACGGCGCGCCCGCGCGGCGAGGCCCGCGGCGCGAAGTCTCCCGCCGCGCCGGGGGATGGCCCTCCGCTCGTCACGGCCGGGCCTCCTCGCGCAGGCCGGCGAAGAGGTCGTCCTCGCGCGCGACGGCACCGCTGGCGTCGGGAGTGGGCAGCGGCGGCAGCGGCACGCGGCTGGCGGCGCGCGAGAAGAATTCGACGCCCATGATCTCCGTCCACAGCGCCGGCGGCAGCTTGAGGAAAAACGTCTCCGGGCCCACCTGGCTGCGGTGCACTGCCAGCGCCTCGCGCTTGAGCGCGGCGTAGGCGCGCGCGTCGACGGCCGTGGTCACCTCTTCGTCGGGCGTGCCCCAGGTGATCTCGGCCGGGTCCTCCGGCAGCGGCGACTCGATGCCCAGCTCGCGCAGGCGCTGGCCGAAGGCGATCATGCCACTGCGGGGCACGGCCGTATAGTACAGTTTCTGGGGCGCCCAGGGCGGGAGGCCCTGCTCGGGGTAGCGCGCCGGGTCGCCCGCCGCCTCGTACGCGGCGACCGTCACGCGGTGGGCCTGGATGTGGTCGGGGTGACCGTAGAAGCCGTTCGCGTCGTAGGTGACGAGCACCGCCGGCTGGTAGCGGCGGATGAGGGCGACCAGCCGCCCGGCCGCCTCGTCGACGTCCGCGCGCCAGAAGCTGCGCGGGTCGTCGTTGTCCGGCGTGCCAGCCATGCCCGAGTCGCGGTAGCCGAGGAAGTGCAGCGCGCCCACCTTCAGGATCGCGCAGGCGGCGCGCAGCTCGGCCTCGCGGACCGCGGCCAGGTTGTCCGGCCGCGCCACGGTCGGGTCGACGATCTCGCCGACCTCGCCACGGGTGCAGGTGACGAGCACCGTCTGCACGCCCTCGGCGGCGTAGCGCGCCAGGATCCCGCCCGTGCCGATCGCCTCGTCGTCGGGGTGGGCGTGGACTGCCATCAACGTCAGCGGCGCAGGCGCCATGAGCGCTCCTCTCCTCCCGGAATGAAGTCAACAATTGACCACGATTAGATGATAGAGGTCTATCCGCTCGACGCGGGCACTTTCGCTGTTCGGCATCGCGCTGCCACCCATGAGACCCCGTGTGCCCCATGTGCCGCGGCCGCCTCTAACAGAGTCCTCTCGCCGCGTATAATGGCGCGGTGGCAGCGCGGCGCGCCGGGGGCAGGCTCAACAGCCCGGCTCCTGACCGCGGGGCAGCAATCCGGCCAGGAGGAGAGCGAATGGGTTGGGGAATACTCGGCGGCGAGGCAGCAGAGATTCGCAGCGGAGATGTGACGCTGCAGGCGCACGTCGGGCGCCCGGCGGCGCCCGGCCGCTTCCCGGCCGTGATCATGCTCCACGGCATCAACGGGCCCACCGCGGGCACGCGGCGCGCGGCCGAGCGGTTCGGGGACGAGGGCTACGTCGGCTGCCTGCTGAACTGGCAAACGGTGGACAAGGATCCGCCCGACCGCGACCTGATGCGCTACGTGGCCGACGCCGCGGAGTACCTGCGCGGCCGGGAGTACGTGGACGGCGACCGGATCGCCATCGCCGGCTACTGCCGCGGCGGGGGGTTGGTCTACCTGGCGCTGGAGCACCATCCCTGGCTGCGGGGCGGCATCTCGTTCCATGGGTTCCCGTTCTATCACCAGCTCGACGACAAGAAGCCCGAGCACCCCTACGACCTGGCCGAGCGCATCCAGGCGCCGCTGTGTATCCTCCACGGCGCGGCCGACGACCGGGCGCCCACCGCCGACGTCTACCGGATGTGCGAGCGGCTAGAGGCGCTGGGCAAGACCTTCCAGGTGAAGGTCTACAGCGGCACGGGCCACGCCTTCACCGTGCCCGACGGCGGCGCCTACAACCCCGTCGCGGCCGGTGACTCCTGGCAGGAAGCCATCGCCTTCCTCGACCGCCACGTGCGAGCGTGAGCGGCGACGGAGAAGCGCGGCAAATGGCACGGCGCCACGCTGCGCGCCGCGATCGCCACCGTCGTCTGGCTGCTCTCCATCCCGCTGGCCTTCCTGCACACCACGCTGGCGAGACTATCGTAGGCGCTGGCGGGCGTGGTGGTGCAGGCGCTCACGCGCGTCTTCTATCGCGAGCAAGACGCCGAAGAGAGGCGCCTCCTGGAGGGCGGCGCAGCCAGCCCGCGCCGCCACCGGCCGGGTACCCGACCGGCGGACTCCCTGGCACCCTGCCTGCGTAGGAGCACTGAGGCGCCGGCGATCCGCCACGCCGGCGTCCCCTTTCGCTGCCCGCTCACGACATAAAATTAAGAAGAGGGGTCTGCACCGACGCGAGGCTCTGCTAGGAGGGCCGACGATGTCGCTCTGGCGTAACACGGTGCTGGGGGTTACCACCCAGCCGGCCGTGCAAGAATTCGTGGTGGGCCACGCTCTGGCGCGGCCCCTGCGGGACCGATTCGTGGCCGGCGAGACGCTCACCGATGCCCTGGCCGTGGCCCGCGACCTCAACAGGGGCGGCTTCCGGGTCTCCCTGGACCACCTCGGTGAAGACGTGGCCGACCCGGCGGCTGCCGACGCCGCCGTGGCGGCCTACGAGGCCGTGGTCGCGGCCATCGCCCGCGAGCGGGTGCGGAGCGGGATCTCCATCAAGTTGAGCCAGCTTGGCCTGCGCCTCGACCGCGGCGGGTGCCAGGCGCGTCTCGAGCGCGTGCTGGCCACGGCCGCCGCCGCTGGCGTGTTCGTGCGCATCGACATGGAGACGTCGGCCTACACCCAGGTCACGCTCGATCTGCTGCGGGCGGTATGGCCGCGCTTCCACAACGTGGGAGTGGTGCTGCAGGCCTATCTCTATCGCACCGAGCGAGACCTCGCCGACGTGCTCGCGCTCGGTGCGACCGTACGGCTGTGCAAGGGGGCCTACAGCGAGCCGCCCGACGTCGCCTACCGCGACAAGGCCGACGTCGATGCTAGCTACGCGCGGCTGGCGCGACGGCTGCTGGAGGCGGACACCTACGCGGCGCTGGCCACGCACGATCCGCGGCTCATCGCGCGGGCGCGCGCCGACGCGGAAGCGCTACGGCGCCCACGCGATAGCTTCGAGTTCCAGATGCTCTACGGCGTGCGCCGCGATCTCCAGGAGGCGCTGGCGCGGGCCGGCTACCGTGTGCGGGTCTACGTGCCCTACGGCCGGGAGTGGTACCCCTATCTGACGCGGCGCCTGGCGGAGCGGCCGGCGAATCTGCTGTTCCTGGCGCGCTCGCTGTGGGCGGAGGCGCGCGGCGCGCGCGCGGCCTGAGGCGCCAGGGTACGGACACACCACGAGCCCGGGCCAGTTCTGGCCCGGGCTCGTGGCTGGTCTGGGAGCGAGAGCGGACTAGCGGCCAACGCCAGGAGGGAGACACGGATAACCCGGCGCGCCACACATCGTCCCCGGGTAGTTGCCGGCCGGGTAGGTCGGCACCGGCTGGTTCTCCGTGGTGGACAGGGCCGGCGAGGGCGCGACGCCTGCCGAGGCTCCGCTGGCCGCCGCGCCGCACATCGAGTTGATGTAGTTCATCCAGGCCGAGGCCAGCGAGGAGTAGGCCTCCTGCCAGTCCAGCGATGTGACCTGGTAGCTCGACGAGAGCTGATACAGGCTGTTCAGGTACTGGCCCTGCTGCTGGGCGAGCAGTGCCTGCTGCTGGGTGCGGGCCTGCTCCGTCTGCTGCAGGTTCGCCAGGGCGATGTACAGCTCGGCGTTGGCCGGGTTGGGCGCGGCCGGGTTGACGCGGCCGCTCTGGATCAGGAACTGCGCGATCTGCTGCGAGGCCAGGGTGCCTGGCGGCGGTAGGGCACTCAGGCCGGTGTAGAGCGAGCTCAGGTTGTACGCAGCGGTCGGCGGCGCCAGAGAGGGCGGCCCGGGGGGGACGCCTGGCGGGAAGGCGTACGCGCCCGGCGCGAACGGCTGGGACAGCGGCACATAGGTACCATTCATCCCCTGAGGGCTGAACTGCATGGCCTGCATCAGCAGCGGCTGCACGACCGTCTGCAGGTTCTGAGCCACGCAGGACGATGTCGCATCACCCTGCGCATAGGTGGGGGTCGCGAAGCCGCACGTTAGAAGCGCGGCAATGATCAGGGCTCTACGCATTGGTTCCTCCCAGACCGAGAGTAGCCGTAAGTTTGCACAAGCAGCGGGGACGACCGGGTCATCGTCGTTCAATATATAAACGGCTGCCAGAGTAGAACGTTACACGACGGCGTAGCACCTCCCCGTCAGAAGCCGACCGCGCTCGGCAGCGGCGGCGAGTTGCTGATCGTGTTCACGGGCGTGATCGCGCCCGTGCTGCCGTTGATGGTGAATACCGTCCACCAGCGCCCGCTGCCGGCGGGAACCGTGAACGTGGCCACCACTCCCGTGGGGCTTAGCACCTGGACTTGGGCGCCGCTGCTCGACAGGGGGGCCTCGTTGCTGAAGTTGTGGACCGCGTACGTGTACTGGCCGGGCAGGAGGCGCTCGATCGTAATCGTCTCGGGCCCGAAGCCGGTCGTCACGTCGATGTCCAGCGTGGCGAACGGCGGGCTGGTCGCGCTGCCGCGGTTCGCGAAGAACACCTCGGTGAACTGGCTGGTCGGCGTAGGCGTGGCCGTCGGCGTGCCAACGGGCCCGCTGGTCGTGCCGATCGCCGCGGCGAAGCCCCCGCTGGCCAGTGGGAAGTCGATCGTCACGGTCGCGCCCTGCAGCGGGTCCCCGGCCGTGTTGACCTGGCAGAACGTGCTCCCGCCGCCGAGTGCCGGCGCCTCGCAGGGAAACGCCTCGCCATTGGGGTTCGCGGTAGTCGGCACGAAGATGGTCGGGGCCGCGCTCGCGAGGGCGCCCGCGGGAGCCGACGCGCTCACAGTGAGCTGGCCGGAGCCCGTCTTGGTCCAACCGCCGTGCACCTGGCCCGTAATCGTGCAGGTCTGACCGACCTGCGTCGCGCACGGCACGCCCGGCGTGCCGGAAACCGGCGGCGTCGGCGGGACGCCGGGGGTCGGCGTGCTGGTCGTCGTCGGCGTCAGCGTGCGCGTTGGCGTCGCCGTACTCGTCGCGGTCGCGGTGCTCGTTGGCGTCGCGGTGCTCGTCGGCGTCGGCGTCGGCGTGGTGGTGGCGGTCGGCGTCGGCGAGGGCCCTGCCTGCCCCAGCACGCTGCTGATGCCGAAGTCTGAGCTTGGCCCGTCGAGCCGGCTCAGCAAGCGCATGGCGTCGCTGGCGAGCGGGTCGGCGCCCGGCACCGCCGCGGCCGGCGCGCTGCCCGTCGGCACCCAGAGGTGCGAGTCGAGGTCACGCGGCGTGGCGCCCCAGGTCAGCACGATGCGGAGCTGGCCGGTGGCGAGGGTCGGCAGGGGGAGCGGCGTCGGCGTCGCCGTACCTACCGGCAGCGGCGTGATCTGCCCCACCCGCGTCGGCGTTGGGGACTGGAATGGGGGCTTGATCGTTGGGGTCGCGGTGGGCGTAGGCGTCGGGATGAGTAGCTCGTTGATCTGCTGGAGCAACTGCTGTTCTTGCAGGGTGAGCTGCTGGGCCTCGAACAGCCCCGCGACCAGGCCTGTCCGGGCCTGGGCGAGCTGCTGCTGGGCGAGCTGCTGTTGCTGTTGCCGCTGCTGCTGCCGCTGGGCGATGGCGTTCGCCGTCCCCCCGAGTCCCTGGAGGCCAGGCGCCTGCAGGGCGCTCAGCGGGCGCGGCGTGGCCGGCGGCTGGCCGGGCGTGACGTCGGTGAACTCGCCCGGCTGCAGGGTGACCTGCGTGGCGTTGGGATCCTTGCCCAGGACGTTGACGAGGCCGCCCGTGTTGTCCGGGATGTTCGAGACGCGCGTGACGCCGCTGGGCGTGACTTCGACCCGCGGCATCGTGCCGCGGACGAAGGCCGTGGCCGCGGGCGTCTCGACCTGGAAGCCGGCCGATGGGTCCACAAGCTGGACCACGCGGCTGACGGTGGTGCCCACCGACTGGAACAGACTGGTGACGATGTTGCCGTTCGCAGTGTGCTCGAGGCGCTGCACGAGCAGCCCCGTGTCGGGGCCGATATCGGTTGACGATCCTTCGAAGTAGGTCAGGCGCGCGCTGGCGCCCGGACCGGTCCGCACGCGGTCGCCCACCACGACCGTCTGCCGAGTCGGGACCGTCTGCCAGTCGGTCGCGCCGGCGGCCGACCACTGCACCTCGGGCTGCCGCGTCTCGAGGGTCGCCTGGTCCTCAAGCTGCTGCGGGGCGACCGAATCCGCGCCTCCCGACCCGCTGCTGGTATCTCCGTCGGCGATCTGACTCGGGCCGGGGCCCGGGATGAGCGCCGCGGGCGGCTGGCCGAGGGAGGGAACGGCAACGGGATCGGCAGCGGGGTTAGGGACGGCAGCGGCGGAGGGCAGCACGTCGTCCGAGGCGGCAACCGCGCCGGCCGACGGCGGCGCGTCGTCCGGGGCGGGATTCGCGCCCGCTCGCGGCATTGGCCCGACCAGCAGAGTGGCCAGCAGGGCGACTACCAGCGCGGAGCGCAGCCGCGAGCGAGACCAGCGACGAGCTACCTGCATGCTCTCCCAGCCCAACACACGAAGCGCCGGACTGCCCGGCGCTTCGCAGCGGGTCCCGCTATATCAAACGGATGGGAGGCGGCGAACGTTACATACCAGTTCGGTACTGCTCGTCGCGCTAGCGCGGCGTGTAGCGGCCCAGGCGCTCGATGGCGTAGTCGACGAACGAGTTGTCGACCACGGACGCCGGGTCGACGTGGCCCTGCACGTAGCCGTGGTCGGTCCACCACTCCACGTCGTCGGCGAAGGTGCCCATGTTGATGTAGCCGTCGGGGTTCAGGCCGACCGGCGTCAACTGCTCGAGCACGGCCTTGTCCTTCACCGTGGTGTAGCGGCTGAGGATGTCGATGATCTCGGCCTTGCCCACGCCGCGGGTGAAGGCGTCCCAGTGATCGCGCAGCCCCTTCACGTAGGCGAGCATGAACCGCTCGCCGACCGCCCGCTGCTGGTTGATGAGATGGGGCGCGTAGAGGATCACGGCGATCTGCTGGTTCGGATAGAACTCGTCGGTGCGCTTGTAGATCCCGAACACGCCCGAGTTCACCGCGCTGGTGAGTAGCGGCTCGATCATCATCGCCGCGTCGATGGCGCCGTTGCGCGCGGCGTTCGGCATGTCGGGAAAGCCCATCGGGACGAGCTGCACGTCCTTGATGCCCAGCCCGCAATCGTGCAGCGCGTGCTCGATGCCCGGCTCCTGACTCACGCCGGGACCGGTCACCGCGATGCGCAGATCCTTGAAGCTGGCGCAGTCGCGGACCACGCCGCTGTCGAGGAGGTCCTTGCGCACGAGCAGGCCCTGGAAGCCGAAGCCCGGCGGCGTGGAGCCCTTGTCCGCCACGATACGGATCGGCACGTCGCGGGCCACGGCGTTGAGCAGCGCGGCGCTCGTGGCCCCGCCGCCGATGTCGAGCTGGCCGGCGCCGAGCGGCGCCACCATCTGCTGCGCCGTCTGGAACGGCAACGACTCGATTTCGATGCCTTGCTCGCGGAAGTAGCCCCTGTCCTCGGCGATGAAGATGCCCGCATCCGAGGTCTGGCTGAGCATGCCCACGCGCACCGTCATCGGCGGGCTGAGGGGCGGGTCCAGCGGCCGCGTGCCCGGGCCGGTGGACGCGGCCGGAGCAGACTGCGCGGCCGGCGGCGCCGTGATCGCCGTGGCGGGCGGGGCGGCCGCCGGCGCGATCGTCGGCGCGGCGCTGGGCCCGCAGGCTAGGGCGACGAAGGCGACGACCGGCAGCACGATAAGCGAGCGGAATCCAGGCAGCATGGCAGCCTCCGGGGCCTGAGCGGTGACGTCGGGGCCAGGAACCATCCCCGCGTCGTCATTGTCCTGGCGAGTAGGATAACCTACAACCCGTTCTCGCCACTAAGTGGTGATAAGCCGGTGAAGATTTCGGGTGGGAGCCGCGGCCGCGGCGGAGCACTAGGCGACGTCCCCAGGTTGACAGCTAACCGGCATGGAGCCTGCAGGCACCTGGTAGCTCATCGATCTGGATGGTCTCTATGCTGCGAGGAACAGAGCTGCGCGGGCGGCCGGTGATCGACCTGGGCGCCGCGGAGAAGATTGGCGAGCTAGCCGACATCGTGCTCGATCCGGTTGGTCACCGCGTGGCGGGCCTCATCGTGACCCAACGCTCGTCGCGGACCGGCCCTGGACGACTGTTGGTCCTGCCGGGCCCAGCCGTGCATGCGCTAGGACCCGACGCGATCACGATCCACGACGAGGGCGAGCGCGACTGTGACCTCGAGCGGCTCGCGCACCTGCCGCGCCTCTCTCAGATCGTCGGCCGCACAGTAATAGGCAGCAGCGGTGTTGTGCTCGGAGTGCTCGACGACGTCCAGATCGATGGCAAGAATGGGCAGATCATCCGCTATCCGCTCCGCGCCGCGCGTTTCCTGCCGAGGCTAGAACGCTGGCTGTCCGGTGAAACCGCAGAGCTTCGGCGGGACTACGTCGGGACAGGTGCTCCTCTCCATATCGGTGATACGCTAGTGACGGTAGCCGACGACGCGGTGGTCCACCTCCTGGTTGAGGGTCACCCGAGGGCGGTGTGAGCCCGGTGCCGCCCACGGTCCGGCTCCCGGGGGCCTGCAGGATAGCGCAGCGCCGCGTTCGCTGCGCCGGCGCTCCTGCCTGGTCCTTCAGATGCTGGCGCCCAGACGGGGGTTCTCGCTGCTCATCAGCGGACCGAACTGGTCCGCGGTTGGCTCCGCTCAGCAGAACCAGGCTTCGGTGAGGCGGGGCACCGGCGGCAGCACGGCGGCACGCGCCAGAGCGGCGGCGACGGCGGCATCGCCCAGCTCGGCGGAGAGGCAGGCCGTCGAGCCGAGCGGCGCGGCGACCGCGGCGGCGAGCGGCCCGTTCGATCGGGCCGGCGTCGCCAGCGCCTCCCCGGCCACGGCGGCCTCGACCAGCGCGCGCAGGCGGGCGAAGGTGACCACGGCGTCCTCGTTGCGTCCTGCCGCCTGCTCGACCACGGCGCTCGCCGCCTCTTGCAGGCGATCCAGACGCGGGTCGGGGTGCGCCCAGCGGTAGGAGAAGGTGGCCTCGTCGAACGGCCCGAGGTAGGGCGCCATCGCCGGCGTGCCGACGAGGCTGGAGCCTCGCGGCACCAGCAGGCGGATCGCAAACTGGATCGGGTCGACGTGGCGAATCAGGCCGTGCCGCTCGACGAACGCGAGCAGCTCACGGTAATCCTGGAGCGAGGTCCAGGGCGTGAAGGGCACGAAGGTCGGCCGCAGCGCGATCCCCGCCGCCGCGGCGAGGCCCAGCGCGACCTCGACGTCGGCGGCAGTGTGGCCCTTCTGGAAGTTGGCCAGGATGTGATCCTGGACCGCCTCGACCGCCGACACGACGAACAGGCAGCCGGCCGCCGCGAGCGCCGGGAGGTGCTGGCGGTGCTCCAGGAGGTGCTCGATCTTGATCGTGGCATCGAAGGTCAGCGCCGGAAACTCGGCGTGCATCGCCTCGACCAGGCGCAGCGAGTGGCGGATGCCGTTGAAGAAGTCCGGGTCGCCGAAGGTGATGTGCTGGGCACCCATCGCCACGAGCTGGCGGATATCGGCGAGGACGACCTCGGCCGGCACGATCCGCAGCCGGCCGCCGTACACGGGCGTGATCGGGCAGTGCAGGCACTGGTGCGCGCAGCCGCGACTCGCCTCGACGTAGCCGACCAGCTTCTGCTTGCTGCCGGTGTCGACCCGCGCGTAGCGGTCGAGCGGCGGCAGCAGGTCGCGCCGCGGGACCGCGAACGCCTGCCGACCGAGGAACACCCCGCCCGGGTGGTCGAGCGTGAGCACGCCGTTGATCGGCAGGGCCTCCCGGCCGCTCAGGCCGTCGGCGAGCTGTACGAGCGGCGCCTCGAACTCGCCGCCCACGACGCTGTCCGCGAGCCGCCCGAGCAGCACGTCGGCGTGCAGCGACGCGTAGAGGCCGTAGAAACAGATGTGGCAGGCCGGATTGAGGGCCCGCACCCGCTCCGCCAGGCGTACCGCTAGCCGCGTGGCGGTGTGCATCGGCACGGAGAGGCCGACCAGCGCTGCCTCGCGCACCAGCGCCTCGTCCAAGCGCTCGACGGCGAGGTCCTGGCAGCGCACGCGGTGGCCGGCCGCGGCCAGGTGAGCCGCCGGTCGTGCCACGGCCAGCGGCTGGTGCCCCAGCTCGTAGGTGGAGAGCAACAGGACGTTCATTTGCTTTCAGTATACCGAGGGATCGCCAGGGAGGAATGGCGGTGTGCTGGCCACGGCCAGCACACCGCCGATCGTCGTTCAGGGAACCAGCGCCATCACGTCGATCTCGACCACGCTCTCCAGGTCGGAGAGGCTGGAGACCTGGATCGCGGTGCCCGGCACCGGGCGCGACAGGTAGCGCCGCCGGACCTCGCTGAACACGGCGCGGTCGTTGTAACTGATGAAGTAGCTGGTCATCTTGAAGATGTGGTCCAGGTCGGTGCCGAAGGCCTGCAGGCTCTCGCGGATGTTCTCGAAGGCGCGCTCGGTCTGCGGCCCGATGCCGCCGGGGACCATGTACCACTCGTTGCCGCTCGTCCAGACCTTGCCGTCCTCGCCGGCGAGGTAGACGATGTTGCCGACACGCGCCCCGCGGGAGAAGCGGCGCGGCGGATCGTAGTCGAGGATCTGGATCCCCGGCGGCGGGGGCGGGGGCTGCTGCGCCGCCGCGGGCGTGCCGGCGACCAGCGCGCCCAGGCCGCTGATGGCGCCGCCGAGCAGCAGCCGCCGGCGGGCGATGTTCTCCTGCCACGACCGGAGCATGGTAGCCCTCCTTTCTGCACGCGCGGTCGGCACGGCGCCGCCGCGTGGCGCCACTATAGGCGCGGGCGGCCGCCCGGGCAACGGGATGCCACGGAGTCGTGATGGAGGCGCACGGGCGAGTACAACTATGCTGGGCCGGCGGCGCTCCGGGAGCGCCCCGCGGCGAGAGCGAAAGGATGAAGGAACGAGCTATGCGGATCGTCGTGCTGGACGACTTCCACCACACCTACGAGGCCAGCGAGGGCATCGCCCGTCTGCGCGAGATCGCCGACGTTACCGTCTACACTGAGCCGGCCGCCTCGCGCGCCGAGCTGCTGGAGCGCCTGCGCGACGTGCCGATCGTCATCGCCAACCGCGAGCGCACCCCCTTCCCGGCCGACCTGATCGCCGCCCTGCCGCGCTTCGAGCTGCTCTGCAACACGGGCGGCCACGCCTACCACGTCGACCTGGACGCCGCCACCGCCGCCGGCCTCGCCCTGGTCTACGCTTACAGCACCGATCCGGCCACGACCGGCCTCTCGACGGCCGAGCTTACCTTTGGGCTGATGATGGCGATCATGCGCCGCATTCCCCAGAGCGATCGTGCCATCCGCGCCGGCGACTGGCCGCTCACGCTGGGCCACACCCTGCACGGCAAGACGCTCGGCCTGCTGGGCCTGGGCCGCGTCGGCAGCCAGGTCGCCCGCCTGGCCGGCGCCTTCGGCATGCCCGTGCTGGCCTGGAGCGCCAGCCTGACGCCCGAGCGCGCGGCGGCCGCGGGCGCCGAGTACCGCGACCTGGACGCGCTGCTCGCCGAGTCGGACGTCGTCTCGGTACACCTGGCGCTGTCGGCGCGGACGCGCGGCCTGCTCGACGAGGCGCGCCTGCGCCGGCTGCGGCCGACCGCCTACCTGGTGAACACCTCGCGCGGCGCGATCGTCGACGAGGCGGCGCTGGCGCGCCTGCTGGCCGAGGGCGCCATTGCCGGAGCGGCGCTCGACGTGTTCGTCGAGGAGCCGCTGCCCGCGACGCACCCGTTCACGCGGCTGGACAACGTCGTGCTGACCGCCCACCTCGGCTGGCCGACCGACCTGACCTACAAGACCTTCGCCGACGACAGCAACTACCAGATCCGCAAGTACCTGGCCGGCGACTACAGCAGTGTGGAGAACCCGGCGGCCATCGAGCGGCGGCCGGCGCGCCTGCGCCTGGAGGGGGCGCTGGCGGGCTTGCCCGGCCGCGATGCGATTGAGACGCCCGGGCGTTGATGCCGCTCGGACGGCGGTGCTATCCTCGCGCCACGGGGAGGATCGCCCATTGGAAGAGCTTGTCGCGCTCGCCCGCGAGGTCAGCGCCTGCCAGAAGTGCATCCTGGGTCGTGCCCGCACCCGCGCCGTGCCCGGCGAGGGGCCGCCCGACGCCAAGATCATGTTCATCGGCGAGGCGCCGGGCTACCACGAGGACCAGCAGGCGCGGCCGTTCGTCGGCGCCGCCGGGCACTTGCTCGAGGAGATGTTGCGCTCGATCGGCCTCAGCCGCGCCGACGTGTACATCACCAACATCCTCAAGTGCCGGCCGCCGAACAACCGCGACCCTCTGCCGGACGAGATCACGGCCTGCGGCGAGTACCTGGACCGCCAGATCGCCCTGCTGCGGCCGCGGGTGATCTGCACGCTCGGCCGCTTCTCGATGGCCCGGTTCTTCCCGCCCGGAAGCATGCGGGCGCTGCACGGCCGGACGGTGCGTCACGACGGCATCACCTGCTACGCGCTGTACCATCCGGCGGCGGCGCTGCGCGACCCGCGCCTGAAGGACGTCTTCGCCGAGGACTTCCGCCGCATCCCGCAGGTGCTGGCCCAGGCCGAGGCCGAGGCGGCTAGAGCCGCGGCTGGCCCGCCCGCGGCGAGCGCCGCCGAAGCGGCCGCCGCGCCCGCGCCGGAGCAGCTCAGCCTGTTCTGAGTCCGCCAGCGGGCGCCGCGCACAAGCCGTCGGCCGGCCCATTCTGGCCCGCCGCTCGGCCGGCCTGTCGCGATCTGCTGTGTCTGGTCCGCGTATCGCCTACAATTTAACCAATGAGCGCGGGCACTGCTGCCTTCAGTGTGCCCTGTCGCGGACTTCCACAGCACGCTGCTGCTGAGCATCGAGGAAAGATTGTGGCTAAGAACGTTCGAGTAATTCCCCTGGGCGGGGTGGGGTCGGTCGGGAAGAACATGACCGTGATCGAGTACGACGATACGATCGTCGTGATCGACTGCGGCCTGATGTTTCCCGAGGACGAGATGGTGGGTATCGACCTCGTCCTCCCCGACATCCGCTACCTGATCGAGCGCAAGGACAACGTGGCGGCGATCGTGCTCACGCACGGGCACGAAGACCACATCGGCGCGCTGCCCTACGTTTTGCCCCTCCTGAACGTGCCGCTCTACGGCACCCCGCTGACGATGGGGCTGGTGCGGGCCAAGCTGCGCGAGCACCGCCTGCACAATAAGACCGAGATGAACGTCGTCGAGCCGGGCACGGTCACCCACCTGGGCCCTCTGGGCTTCGAGTACGTACCGGTCACGCACAGCATTCCGGACGGCGTGGCTGTCGCGATCCACACGCCGCTCGGCACGATCCTCCACACCGGCGACTACAAGTTCGACCCAACGCCGGTGGACGGCCGTCCGACCGACACCGGCAAGCTGGCCGAGCTCGGCCACGACGGCATCCTGGCGCTGCTCTCCGACTGCGTGCGCGTCGAGTCGCAGGGCTGGACGCCCTCCGAGAAGGTCGTGGGTGACGCCTTCGACCATGTTCTCGAGCAGGCACAGGGGCGGGTGATCATCACCACCTTCGCCTCGAACATCTCGCGCGTGCAGCAGGCGATCAGCCGCGGCCACCGTCACGGCCGCACGGCCGCCGTGGTCGGGCGCAGCATGGAGAACAACACCTCCGTGGCGACCGAGCTGGGCTACTTCAACGTGCCCGACGGCAGCCTGCGCTCGATCGATGAGGTGAACAGCCTCCCCTTCCACCGCGCTCTGTTCGTGACCACCGGCTCGCAGGGCGAGCCCAACTCGGTGCTGTCGCGGATCGCCAACGGGGACCACCGCCAGCTCCAGCTCGAGGCCGGCGACACGGTGATCTTCTCGGCCTCGCCGGTGCCGGGCAACGAGGAGGCCGTCTCGCGCACGATCAACAAGCTGTTCAAGCAGGGCGCGACGGTCATCTACGGTCGCCAGGAGACCGTCCACGTCTCGGGCCACGCCAGCACCGACGAGCTGAAGCTGATGATCAACCTGACGCGGCCGAAGTACGTGGTGCCGCTGCACGGCGACTACCGCCACATGGCGCTCTACGCGCGCATCGCCCAGGAGAGCGGCATCCCCCGCGAGAACATCCTGATCCCCGACATCGGCACGGTGATCGAGCTGGACGACGAGGGCGGCGGCCAGATCGTCGAGACGGTGCCCTCGGGCTCGGTGTTCGTCGACGGCATCTCGGTCGGCGAGGTCGACCACGTTATCCTGCGCGACCGGCGGCTGCTCTCGCGCGACGGGATCTTCGTCGTCGTCGCCGCGGTGGAGACCGACACCGGCCAGGTCGTGGCCGGCCCGGACATCGTGACCCGCGGCTTCATCGACGTGCGTGAGGCGGACGACCTGCTCGAGGGCGCGCGCGAGCGCGTGCGGATGGTCTGCGAGGCCAGCGCGCGCGGGCTCAGCGACTGGACCTTCCTCGACCGCAAGATCAAGGATGCCCTGGGCCCCTATCTGTACGAGCTGACCGGCCGGCGGCCGATGATCATGCCGCTAGTCATGGAGGTGTAGATGCCGCCCCGCCGGGGGGGTCGGAAGCCGAAGGGCCGCCTGCCGTCCAAGCCACCGCTCGTCGCCCGCCTGACGCGGCGGCACTGGCCGTTCCTGGTCGCCGTGCTGCTGGTCGGGGGCGGCGGCATGCTCGGCCTGGCGCTCGTTTTTCCCGGCGGGAGCATCGCCACCCCGCTCAACACGCTCCAGGGCCAGCTCTTGGGCTGGACCGCTCCGCTGCTCGCCCTCTGGCTGACCGCCGTGGGCGTCGTCCTGCTCTCGCACCACCTGCGGCCGGATACGGGCGTGCCCTGGCGCCGCGCCGCCGGCGCGCTGGCGGCGACCCTGGCTCTGGTCGCGCTCGCCGGCCTCACCAGCTACGTCCGTCCGGACCCCGCCGCCGACGCCTTGGCGGGCGGCGGCGGCGGCCAGGTCGGCCTGGCCCTGGCTCGCCTCGGCGGCGATGCGCTGGGCCTTGTCGGCAGCGCGGTGCTGCTCGCGCTGCTGCTGCTCGTCGGCGTGGTGCTGGCGCTGGAGATCCCGCCCGCGCAGCTCGGCCGCGCCGCGCAGTGGCTGGCCTTCGCGCTGGGTCGGCTCGGCCGCCAGGTCGCCCGCCGCTTGCGCCGCCTGCGCGGGGCGCCGCTCGTGACGCGCGAGCCCGGTTTACGCCAGCGCCTCGCCGCCCGCGTTCGCCGCCGCCGTGCCGAGCGCGAGGTGCCAGCGCTGGAGGCCGCGCCGGCCGAGAGCGAGGCCCCGCGTGCGCGGGCGCGGACCCGCGCCGTCCCCGCGGCGCCGGCCATCCCGCCGGCGGGCCCGCTGGCCACGCCGCCCGCCCCGTCGCCCTGGCGGCTGCCGCCCCTGTCGCTGCTCGAGCTGCCGACCAGTCCCGCGCTGGCGCCGGTCGACTTCCAGCAGCGAGCGCGGATCATCGAGGAGACGCTGGCGAGCTTCAACGTCAGCGCGCGCGTGGTCGAGATCAACCAGGGCCCGACCGTGACCCAGTTCGGCATCGAGCCAGCCATGGGCGTCACGGTCAGCCGGATCACGGCGCGCACGAACGATCTGGCCCTCCGTCTCGGCGCCACCACGCTGCGCGTCGAGGCGCCGGTGCCGGGCAAGCGCGTCGTGGGCATCGAGGTGCCCAACTCGAGCTCGACGGTGGTCAGCCTGCGCGAGGTGCTGGCCTCGCCCGAGTTCGACAAGCTCAAGTCGCGCCTCGGCCTGGCTCTCGGCCGCGACGTGGCCGGCCACCCGGTCACGGGCGACCTGGCGCGGATGCCCCACCTGCTCATCGCCGGCGCGACGGGCTCGGGCAAGAGCGTCTGCATCAACGGCATCATCGCCTGCCTGCTCATGCAGTGCACGCCCGACGAGCTGCAGCTCCTGATGGTCGACCCGAAGATGGTCGAGCTGGCGCCGTTCGAGGGCATCCCCCACCTCCGCCTGCCCGTGGTGACGGACATGGACAAGGTCGTGGGCGTGCTGAAGTGGGCGCTGCAGGAGATGGAGCGGCGCTACGCGCTGTTCGTGAAGCACGGCGTGCGCAACCTCGAGACCTACAACCGCGCGGCGGCCAGCCCCGAGCGACCCGACCTCAAGCCGCTGCCGTTCCTGGTCGTCGTCATCGACGAGCTGGCCGACCTGATGATGACCGCGCCCGACGACGTGGAGCTGAGCCTGACCCGCCTGGCCCAGAAGGCGCGCGCCACGGGCATCCACCTCATCGTCGCCACGCAGCGCCCGTCGGTAGACGTAGTCACCGGCCTGATCAAGGCCAACTTCCCGACGCGCATCGCCTTTGCCGTCACCTCGCAGGTCGACTCGCGGGTAATCCTCGACACGGTGGGCGCCGAGAAGCTGCTCGGCCGCGGCGACGCGCTGTACCTGGCGGCCGAGTCCGCGAAGCCGACGCGGGTGCAGGGCGCCTACGTCTCGGACGGCGAGATCGAGGCGCTGGTCGGCTTCTGGCAGGAGCAGGGCCGCGCCCAGTACGACGCGGCGGAGATGGCGGCGATCGAGGCGCTGGGCAGCGGCGACGACGGCAGCGGCGGCGACCTGGTCGAGCGCGCGGCCGAGGTCGCCCGCGAGCACACGCGTGTCTCGGTCTCCCTCCTCCAGCGGCGCCTCGGCATTGGCTACCCCCGCGCGGCGCGCCTGATGGACACCCTGGCCGAGCGCGGCATCGTCGAGCCCGGCGAGGACGGCCGCTCCTGGGTCGCCGTCGCCGCCGACGGCGAGCTCGAGTCCCCCGACCTGGCCTGAGCCACGTCCGTCCCCACGGGCGTGGACCGCCGGTCGCGGAGGAGTATAGCTATACTGACCCTGAACCCGTGCGACGTGCCGTGGGTCCGAGGAGTACCGAGATGGCCGAGACGCGCGCGAAGCGCTGGACGCTCGCCGAGGTAGAGGCACTACCCTACGATGAGTGGACGCGCTACGAGATCATCGACGGGGAGCTGTTCGTGTCGAGAGCGGCCGGCAACCCGCATCAGTTGACGGTCAACGAGTGCGCGTACGCGCTAACGGCCTGGAACAAACAGATCCGCCTCGGAGACGTACTGCCCAGCCCGGGGCTTATCTTCAGCGATGCAGATGCCGTGATTCCCGACCTGGTGTGGGTCAGCCGCGCGCGGCGCGCGACGATCGAGCGTGACGACAAGCTGCACGGGGCGCGGAATTAGTAGTAGAGGTACTGTCGCCCGGTGCTGCCAACGAACAGCGCGACCGTGAGCTGAAGCTAGCGCTCTACTCCCGCTATGGTGTGGCCGAGTACTGGATCCTCGACTGGCCCGCGCAGAGCGTCGAGGTCTACCCGCGGCGCGGCGGCCAGTTGGAGCTAGTGGCCACGCTCGGCCCGGGGGACGAGCTGACCGCGCCGCTGCTGCCCAGCTTCCGCCTCGTCGTCGGGCGGCTGTTCGACTGGCCGTAGGCTCGCCGCCCGCGCTCATCCGCTCGACAGCGCCTCCTCCCAGCGCTGCAAGAGGTCGTCGACGTAGCGGCGCTGCTCGGGCGAGAAGGGGACGCGCGCCAACAGCCGGCGCACCTCGGCCGGGTCGTCGTTGGCCACGGCCGCCTCCAGGTGCTCGCGCACCGGGGTGGGCTGCGCGAGCTGGCGCCGGAGCCAGCGGACGAGGTTCGTGCGGGCCAGCACCGGCTCGTGCATCTGCTCCTCCGCTGGTGGAGAACGTTTCGCTCCTGGCCACTCAGGCTGTGGCGGCCGGCGGCCAGAGCCGCGGCAGCGCCGTCCGCGGCACGACCAGCGGCCAGACTCCGACCCCTGCGCCGCGGCCCTCGACCTGCGGCGCGACCAGGAGCGGGCGCTGCCGGCCGAAGACGCCGACCACCAGGTGGGCCCGCTCCTGATAGCGGTCGGCGGCCCAGGTGTAGCGCTGGGTGAAGGGGTAGGCGTCGTGCGCCGCGCGGTGATGCTCGAACAGCCAAACGTAGGCCGCGGCCGGCGCGATCGTGGCGACCAGGGCGGGCGCTAGCTCGGCGGCCAGCCTGGCCATGAGCGCCTCGGCGTCGTCATAGGTGAGCCCCAGGCTGCCAGGGAGCAGGGCCGGACGGTAGGCGACTTCGACCGCAATGGTCGTCTGCTCGCGGGTGGCGGCGGCGTGGCGCGCGAAGTAGCGGTCGCCCTTGAACGGCGCGCCGGCCGCGCGCAGCCCGGCCAGGGTGAGCCCGGCCGGCAGCGACGCGACGAGCCAGCCGGCGCCGGCCAGCGCGGCGCGGTCAGCCGCGGAGAACATAGCCTCGGCCGCGTGCTGCTGCTCGCTCACGCCGTTCCAGCCCAGTTCCCCCTCACCCCCGCCCCTCCGCCACCAGGGGGAGGGACGTAGGACGACCGGGGCTGCCGGTCGTCCGTCCCCCATCTTCTCCCCCTCGCCCCTGGTGGGCGCGGCGCGGAATACTGCGAGCGCCGCGGGGGGTAGGGGGTGAGGGGGACACTCTACTGCCCGCTATAGCGGTAGGCCTCGAGCTTGATGAGCTGCTGGTAGGAGCCGAAGCGCTCGGCCTCGTGGGCGTCCACGCGGTCGAGCCGGTCGGGCTCCGCGGGCTCGACCTCGAACAGGCGCAGACGCTCGTAGGTGGTCGACCGCTCGGCCGGCACCCGCCCTGCCTCGCGGATCATCCGCCGCAGCTCGCCCGGCCGCACGAGCTGGCCGTGCCCCGCGCCGGCGGCGGTGGAGATGCTCTCGTTGATCAGCGTGCCGCCGACGTCGTTGGCGCCCGCGCTCAGGCAGTGCTGGCTGAACTGCAGGCCCTGCTTTACCCAGGACACCTGCAGGTTCGGGATGTCGCGGCCGAGCATCAGGCGCGAGACGGCGTACATGGCGACCACCGCGTCGCCGCTGGGGCCGGCCGGCACGTCGGGCACGAGCCCCTTCGAATACATCGGCGCCTCGCTGTGAACGAAGGCCAGCGGCACGAACTCGGTGAACCCGCCCGAGGCGCGCTGCATGTCGCGTAGCAGGGCCAGGTGAGCGGCGCGCTGGCGGGCCGTCTCGACGTGGCCGTACATAATGGTGCAGGTGGTGGGGATGCCCAGCTCGTGCGCCGTGGCGATCACCTCGCGCCAGCGCGCCACCGAGATGCGGCCGGGCGAGATGCGCCGCCGTAGGCTGTCGTCCAGGATCTCCGCCGAGGTGCCGGGCAGGCTGCCCACGCCAGCCTCTTGCAGGGCAGCCAGGTACTCGCGGATGCTCACGCGCGCCCGCCGCGAGCCGTGCAGTACCTCCTCCGGCGAGAAGCCGTGGACGTGGATGCCCGGCACCGCCGTCTTGATCGCCCGGCAGAGGTCGACGTACAGCCAGCCGGGCATGCGCGGCGGCAGGCCGGCCTGCACACAGACCTCGGTGGCGCCGAGGTCCCAGGCCTCGCGGGCGCGGCGGACGATCTCCTCGGCCGGCAGGAAGTAGCCCTCCTCGTCGCGGTGGTCGCGCGAGAAGGCGCAGAAGCCGCAGCGCTTCACGCAGACGTTGGTGAAGTTGATGTTGCGGTTGACGACGTAGGTGACCACGTCGCCGACCTGCTGCCGCCGCAGCTCGTCCGCCACCAGCGCCAGGACGTGCAGGTCGACCCCCCGCGCCTCGAACAGCGCGGCGGCTTCGTCGACGGTCAGGTCGTCGCCCGCCAGGGCGCGATCGAGGCTGCGCGCCAGCGCCGGCTGGCAGAGCCCCAGGGCGCGCTCTACCGTCGCCTCGAGAGCAGGGAAGCCAATCACCGGTCCTCCAGTACCCAGTACTGAGTTGGCTCTCAGCCATCAGCCGTCAGCCGTCAGCCCCTAGCTGAGAGCTGATGGCTGAAAGCCGACGGCTCTCAGCGCTCAGTACTTCGAACTAATCCTTGGGCATCGGTCAGGTCGGCCACGCGGGCGCGTAGCGGCTCGGGAATAAACTCTGGTCGGTCGCGCACGTACTCGGGGTAGAGCGCCAGGCGCTCGCGCAGGGTGTAGCCGGCCGCCGCCGTGGCTCGCTCCAGGGCGACCAGGGCGGGCCAGGGCGCCTCGGGATTGATGTGGTCGGGCGTCACGGGCGAGACGCCGCCCCAGTCGTTGCCGCCCGCCGCAAGGTAGAGCGGGTAGGCGCCGGGCGTCAGATTGGGCGGGGCCTGGACGTTCATCGTCGGCCCGAGCAGCAAGCGCGCCACGGCGATCGTGCGCGCCATCTCCCACTCGTCGGGCTCGGGCCAGGCGCGCATGGCGATGTCCGGCTTGGCGCGAAAGTTCTGGACGATCACTTCCTGGATGTGGCCGTAGCGCTCGTGCAGGTCGCGGATCGCGAGCAGCGTGTCCACCCGCTCGGCCAGCGTCTCGCCGATGCCGATTAGCAGGCCGGTGGTGAAGGCGACGCGCTGCTCGCCGGCCGCCCGCAGCGTGGCCAGCCGCACGGCGGGCACCTTGTCCGGGCTCGCCCAGTGCGCCTGGCCGCGCGCCAGGAGCCGCTCGCTGGTGCTCTCGAGCATGATGCCCATGCTCACGTTCACGTCGCGCAGTAGGGCCAGGTCGGCGGTGTCGAGCGCGCCAGGATTGGCGTGGGGCAGGAGGCCGGTCTCCTCCAGCACCAGGCGGCACATCGCGGCCAGGTACTCGACTGTGGAGGCGTAGCCGCGCGCGGCGAGCCAGGCGCGGTGCTCGGGGTGGCGCCGCTCGGGCTTGTCGCCGAGGCTGAACAGCGCCTCCTTGCAGCCGGCCGCCGCGCCGGCCCGGGCGATGGCCAGCACTTCGTCGGGCGTCAGGGTGCGGGCGCGCGGGTCGCCCGGGCGACGGACGAAGGTGCAGTAGCCGCAGTTGTCGCGGCAGAGATTGGTGAGCGGGATGAACACCTTGCGCGAGTAGGTGACGACGCGGCCCTTGCCGGTGTCGCGCAGCGCGGCGGCGGCGGCCAGAAGGGCATCCTGCGCCGCCCCGCGGCTGGCGAGCAGGGCGATCGCCTCGTCGCGGGTAGGGGCGCGGGCCAGGAGCCGCTCCGCCGTGGCTGTGCTACTCACCGTTCCCCCTCGCCTCCCAGGGAGTGTAGCACGCGCCGGCCAGGTGCGCCGCTTGCGCCTGACCCTGGCGGCGGGTATGCTTCCTACTCGACCCGAGCGAGCCGCCAGGGGCCGCCGTCCGAGGCGGGCAGCCGGGCTGATCCGCGGCGCGGCTGCCGGCGTCAGCCCGGTCGCGGCGAGCGCCGTTGCCCCTCCGCCGAGGGGGGCCTGGTCGAGGCGAGGCGTGAAGCTCTCCGTCGTCATCCCGATCTACAACGAGCGCGAGTCGCTGGCCGAGCTGCTGGCGCGGGTGCGCGGCGTCGACGTGGACAAAGAGATCATCTGCGTCGACGACTACTCCACCGACGGCAGCCGCGACGTCCTGGCCGAGGAGGCGAAGCAGGGCGACCTGGTGGTCATCGAGCACGCCGTGAACCGCGGCAAGGGCGCCGCCGTCCAGACCGGCCTGCGCGCGATCAGCGGCGACGTGGTGGTGATCCAGGACGCCGACCTGGAGTACGACCCGCAGGACTACCTGGTGCTGTTACGGCCGATCGTCATGGGGCGGGCCAAGGTCGTCTACGGGTCGCGCTTCCTGGGCGAGCACCGCGCGATGCGCTTCTGGCACGCCGTGGGCAACAAGGGACTCACCCTGGTCACGAACCTGCTCTACGACACGACCCTCACCGACATGGAAACCTGCTACAAGATGTTCACAGCCGACGTGGCGCGCAAGATCACGCTGCGCGAGGCGCGTTGGGGCTTCGATCCGGAGATCACGGCGCGCATCCTGCGCGCCGGCTACCGCATCTACGAGGTGCCGATCTCCTACGCCGGCCGCGAGTACCACGAGGGCAAGAAGATCTCCTGGCGTGACGGCTTCACCGTGCTGCGCACCCTCGTCCGCTGCCGCTTCACGGAGTAGGCGAGGCGGGCGTGAGCAGTAAGCTCCTCGCCGGCGAGCGAGCGGTGGCGGTGCCGGCCGGCTGGGCCCTGGCCCGCCGTTGGGGCGATGTCGCCGTCGTGGTCGGGCTCCTGGCGCTCTCCCTCGCCTACTACTACCCGATCGTCGGCACGGGCCGCATCGTCTTCGACTTCGACATCTGGCTGTTCTTCTACCCGCTGCGCCAGTACGCCGTCGACGCGCTCCAGAGTGGCCGCTTCCCGCTGTGGAGTCCGGAGATCTTCTTCGGCAGCCCCTTCTTCGCCAACGCCCAGACGGCGGTGCTCTACCCGCTCAATGCCGTCTTCCTGCTGCTGCCGGTGCCCTACGCCTACGCGGTCTCGCTATGGCTGCACACCTGGCTGGCCGGAGTGTTCACCTACCTGCTCGGCCGCACTGTCCTGCGGCTCAGCGTCGTCGGCGCGCTGGTGGCAGCGCTGGCGTTCAGCCTCGGCGGCTTCACGACCGGCCTGGCCGGCCACATAAACCAGGCGCAGGCCGCCGCCTGGCTGCCGCTGCTCGCCCTGCTGCTGCTGCGCGCCGTGGAGCGGCGAAGCCTCCGCTGGGCGGTCGCGACCGCGGCCGCGCTCGCGCTGCAGACGCTGGCGGGGCACACCCAGGAGGTCTACCTCTCGCTCGTCGCGCTCGGCGTGATCGCCGTCCTGGCGCCCTGGCTGGTGGACGCGGCCGGCGCCGCCAACGGGCCGGAGCGGGCGCGCGCCGAGCGCGCGGACCGCGGCCCAACCCGGCCACCGCCGCGCGTGGGGCGCTGGACGCTGCCCGCGGCGCTCACCGTCCGCCGGTCGTCGCTCGCCTGGTCGCTCGGCCTGTACCTGCTCGTCGTCGCGCTGGGCCTGGGACTGGTGGCGCTGCAGCTCGTGCCGACCGCCGAGGTGCAGCGTGAGGGCATCCGCGGCGGCGGGCTCGCCTATCCCGAAGCGGTCTCCTTCTCGCTGCCGCCGACGCTGCTGCTCCAGGCGTTGCTGCCCGGCTTCTGGCACAGCCCCTTCGGCGAGTTCATCGGCTACGTTGGCGTGATCCCGCTGGGCCTGGCGCTGCTGGCGCTGGCGGTGGCGCCGCCGCGCTGGACGCTGCTTGGCGGCCTGCTGGCCGGTATCGGCCTGGCCCTGGCCCTCGGCGGCTACAACCCGCTGTACCCGCTGCTCTACCACGTCGTGCCGGGCCTGAACCTGTTCCGCGTGCCGGCGCGCTGGCTGTTCGTCTACTCCTTCGGGGCTGCGCTACTGGCCGGGCTGGGCGCGGAGTGGATCTGGCGGGCGGGCGCGGTGCCGGGCGTCTGGCGCCGCGTGGCCTGGCGCCGCGCAGCGATCGTCGCCGCGCTCGCGGCGCTGGCCCTGATCCTGATCGTGGCCATCAGCAGCCCACTCGGCGCGCGGCGCTACTACGTGGCCTGGGGCGGGCTGGGCCTGCTCGGGCTGGTACTGGTGGCGCTGGCGCTGTGGGGCTGGCGGCGGCTGGCGCTCGGCGCGCTCGTCGTCGTGATCGCCGCCGAGCTGCTGGCCGCCAGTGGGCCGGCCAACTTCCGCGCGGCCATCCCGCCGGACGCCTACCGCGCGCCGCGGCCGGTCCTCGCGCCGATCCTCCAGGACGGCGACGACTACCGCGTGCTCAGCCTGGCCCGCGACGACTACGCGCTAGGCGAGATCGCGGCGCAGCGGTTCCCCTACCCGAACCTGCCCGTCGACGTGATCAACAACTACTCGATCGCCCTCAAGCTCGACGAGGTGCTCTCGCCGAACCTCTCGCTGGAGTACCACCTCGCCAGCGTCGACGGCTACGACGGCGGCGTGCTGCCGCTGCACCGCTGGGTGGAGCTAATCCGCCGCCTGGTCACGGAGGACGAGCCGCGCATCGACGGCGTGCTGCGGCACCGCCTGCACTACCTGCCCGACGAGCGGCTGGTCGACCTGCTGGGGGTGCGTTGGGTCCTTACCAGCAGCCTGCTGGACGCCACCGTGGACGGCATCCCCTACGACCGGCTGGTCACGCGGCGGCTGGCGCCCGGCCAGCGCTTCGAGCTGCCGGTCGCGGGCCGGCCGGCGCGGGCGGTGGCCCTGCTCTCGTCGGTGGCCGCGCCGGACCTCCCCGACGGCGCGACGGTCGGCCGGCTGACCGTCGTCGGCACGGACGGCCGGACGCAGGCGCTCGACGTGCGGCTTGGGCGGCACACCGCCGCGGCGGCGCCGCCCGGCGAGGCCGGCTCGGCGCTGCCCACGGCGCCGCCGCCCGACCCGCGCATCCGCAACGTCGACTACGCGGCGCGGCTGCCATTGGCCGAGCCGACGACGGTGGCGCGCCTGGTGTTCGAGAACCCGGCCTCGTCCGGCACCTGGCTGGTGCGCGCGGCGACGCTGCTGCCGCCGGACGGCGGGACGCCGGAGCCGCTGACCCTCAGCGCGAACCTGCAGCTCGTGCCGCACGACGATCCGTCGCCCGTCAAGCGGTACCTCAACCGCGCCGCCCTGCCACCGGTCTTCCTCGTGCCGCGGACGGTGCTCGCCGACGACACCGAGGCGCTGGCCTACCTGCAGGGCGACGAGTTCGCCCCGGCCGACGTGGCGACGGTCGCTCCCGCGCCCGGCGCCGCGGTGCTGGCCAGCGACACCGCGGCCGGCCACGTGGACGTGCTGGAGCGGGCGCCCGAGCGCTGGCGGCTGGCCACGGATGCGCCGGCCGAGCGCCTGCTCGTCCTCACTCAGGCCTACTTCCCAGGCTGGCAGGCGACGATCGACGGCGCCCCGGCGCCGCTCGTGCGCGCCGACTACGCCTTCCAGGGGCTGTACGTGCCGGCGGGGAGCCACCAGGTCGAGATCGTCTACCGCCCGCGCAGCCTGCTGGTCGGGGGCGCGCTCAGCCTCGCCGCGCTCGTGGCGGCCGTCGTCCTGGTCGCGCTCGGCCGCCCGCGCTGGCCGTTCCGCCGCCGTCTGGCGGACGCCAGCGCCCCGCGGCCATGAGCGGGCGCGACCCCGACGGCGCGCCGTCACTGGACGTGCTGGTCGGCCACCTGACGGCGCTGCTCTACGCCGCCGAGGAGCCGCTCCCGCTCGACCAGGCCGCGCGCATCCTGGAAGTGCCGCTCGCCACGGTGCGGGCGGCCGCGGCGCGGCTCGACGCCTGCACGCCCGCCGGGCTCGTCGTCCAGCGCCACGGCGAGGCGCTCCGCCTGGTCACGGCGCCGGCGTCGGCGCGCTACGTCGAGCGGCTGCTCGGCGGGCCGGCCGTGAGCCGGCTGTCGCGCGCGGCGCAGGAGGTGCTGGCGATCGTGGCCTACCGCCAGCCGGTGACGCGCGCCGAGATCGAGGCGCTGCGCGGCGTGAACAGCGACCGCGCCCTGGAGACGCTGCTCGGTCGCGGCCTGGTGGCCGAAGTCGGCCGCCGCGACACGGTTGGCCGCCCCGTCCTCCTCGGTACCACGCCCGCCTTCCTCGACTACCTCGGCCTCCGTTCCCTGGCCGACCTCCCGCCTCTTCCGAGTCCTGAGTGCCGATCGCTGATGACTGATGGCTGACTGCTGACGGCCCCACTCAGTACTCAGTACTTGGCACTCCGTACTCGTCAGCCACGCCGCCCCAGGCGCCAGTAGTAGCGCGCGACCTCGATCTGCTGGCGGACGCACTCCTCGGCGGTCAGGATCGGCCCGACCGGCCCTTCGACGGTGCAGTTGGCCGGGCGGCCGACGCCGCCGAGGACGGCCTCGACGGTGAACTTCTCGCCGGGGTGGGCGTCCATCGCGCGCCCCGCCAGGCGCAGCACGACCTCCCAGCGCGCGGTGGGCGGGCGCGAGGCCGCCGCGCGGCGGCCTCGCAGGCGGCTGCGCGCCTTGGCCATCTGCCGGAGCTGGTGCCAGCCGTAACAACGTTCCTGGGCCGCTGCCAGCAGCCGCGCGCAGACCTCGCGCGGATCCACCCGGAGCTGCATGCTGGTCGCGCCCCAGGCGTCGGCCAGCGCGCCGAGGGCGCGGAGGGTATCCTGGTAGGTCAGCGGGGCGGGCTCCCCTGCTTCTTGCACCCGCACCTCCGCGCCGGCACGCTCCACTTGGGACAGTAGTCAGGGCGATCAGTCTTCCTCGGACCGCGGTGTGCGCGGCGCATAGGCCGCCCAGGCGCCGCTCGATCGCTCCGCCGGCAGCGCCTGCGGCTGTTCGCGCTCGGCCCCACAGCGGTAGCAGGCCCAGTGCTGGTGCCCGCTCGCCTGCTCTTCGACCAGCCAGTAGTGGGGCGGGCACGTCGCGGTCGCCGAACTCATCGAGCCTCCTCCTACGCTCACTTGGACACGATCCAAAGATCAAACGCGGCCGGCGCCGCGATGTGACGCGCTGGCCATTACGATCGGGCTACGGGGTGAGAAACATCATTGCCGAATTGTGAACTAGCTCACAGCGCTCGCCGGCCCGGTGGCCCACAATGCACCAGTAATCATTCTCACGGCCCCGGAATCATCAGGAGGTGCGACGTGATCCCGACCAAGAAGCTGCCGCCCCTGGCGCGCTGCTCCCGCTGCGGTGGGCCGATGTACAAGGGGTACGACGACGACTACACCTGCCTGCTCTGTGGCGAGTACGTCTTCGCCAACCTGCGGCACGAGCCGCCCACCGAGCGTCCGCCCGTCGCGCAGGAGGGCCCGCGCAAGCGTGGTCGGCCGCGCAAAAACCCGGTCGCGGCCTGAGGCGGGAGGCTAGCGGTCCCGGAGCGGCTGGGCCAAACCTGGTACCATCTTCTCGACGTGCCGCCGCGCGGCGAGGCCGCGGGGCGCGGAAGGAGGACCAGGGATGGCCGGCAAGCAATGGTCCAGCCCGCCGCCGATGCAGCTCGCCGAGGGCCGCAAGTACACGGCGACGCTCGAGACCACCAAGGGGCCCATCATTATCGAGCTGCTGGCGACCGAAGCGCCGCGCACGGTGAACAACTTCGTCTTTCTCGCCCGCGAGGGCTACTATGACGGCGTGCCCTTCCATCGCGTGATCAAGGGCTTCATGATCCAGACCGGCGACCCGACCGGCACGGGCACGGGCGGGCCCGGCTACCGCTTCGAGGACGAGCCGGTGACCCGCCCCTACCAGCCGGGAACCGTCGCCATGGCCAACGCCGGCCCGAACACCAACGGCAGCCAGTTCTTCATCGTCCACGGCGAGGGCGGGCGCGGCCTGCCGCCGAACTACACCATCTTCGGGCAGGTCCTGGCGGGCCAGGACGTGGTCAACGCGCTCGCCAGTGTCCCTGTCCAGGCGAGCCCGCGCGGCGAGCGCTCCGTGCCCACCGAAGACCTGCGCATCAACCGCGTCACTATTAACGAGAGCTAGCCAGCCGCGCGGGCTGTTCCGTGGTACACGGGGCAGCCCGCGGTCAGGTCAGGCGCGGTACCACGCGCGCGCCCCAGTGCATCCAGCCGACGCGGCCGCTGCTGTCGCGGACGAAATCGGCGCCGAGAACCGTGCGGTCGTCGGTCGTCACCAGCGCCGCGTCGTCGCGGAAGAACGCCAGTCGCGCCACCGGACCAGGCGGCTCCGGCTCGGAGGCGGCCGGCGAGTCCGACGGCTCCTGCGCCAGCGTGGTGACGCGCAGGCCGCCGCCGTCCCTCGTGACCTCCAGGAGCTGCTGCTGGCCGCCACCGCCCGGCACGTCGACGTCCACGCCGTAGCGGCCCACGTACTCGGCGAGCCGCGCCGCCGGCAGGGCGCGGGTGGGCGGCAGCGGCTGACTCAGGCCGGCCAGCTCGGCCAGGGCCCAGGTCGAGATCTCGTAGTACAGCCGCCCGCCGTCGGGCACGGCATTGGTGAAGACCGCCACCGCGAACTGCCGCTCGGGAACGAGCGCGAGCAGGGCCTCCTGGCCGACCCAGCCACCGTTGTGCGTGACGATCTGCACGCCGCCGATGCGCTCCAGCGCCCAGCCCACGCCCCCGCCATAGATCTCGGCGTTAGCCGTGATGGAAGCGGCCAGGCCCGGGCCGCGGGCCGTGCGCATCTCGGCCAGCAGCGACGGCGCGAGCAGGCGCGTCCCATCCGGCGCGCGGCCGTCGCCCAGATGGAACCACGCGTACTTCAACTGGTCGGCCATCGAGAGGATCAGGCCGCCGGTTGGATGGACGCAGCGGGGAAAGGCCCAGAGCGGATCGACCTGGGCGACTCCGTCCTCTCCCACCCGGTGGCCCGCCGCGACCGGATAGGAGACCACCTCCTCCGGGAACAGGTAGGCGCGGTCCATGCCGAGCGGCCGCAGGACCAGCTCGGTGAGCGCCGCTTCGTAGGTGGTGCCGAGCACGACCTCGGCGAGGTGGCCGGCGAGCACGACGGCGGCGTTGTTGTAGCCGAACATCGCCCCCAGCGGTGCGAGCTGGGGCAGGTACTGCATGTTCGCCACGTACCGCGCTTCGGCGTCGTCGCCGCGCCAGGGCCAGACGGTTGGCTGCAGAGCAGCGGGCGGCGGCCCGTAGTAGTCGCCGAACCAGCCCGCTGTGTGATTCAGGAGCTGGCGGACCGTCACCTGCTCGGCCACCGCTTCGTCGGCCAGTTGCAGGTCGGGCAGGTAGGTCCGCACGGGCGCGTCGAGGTCGACCTGGCCCCTCTCGACGAGGCGCATGATCAGGGTGGCCGTATAGGTCTTGGTAATCGAGCCGGCCTGAAACAGCGTCTGCGCGTCGACGGGGAGCGGCGCATCCCGGTTGGTGACGCCGTAGCCGCTGGTGTACTCCCTCCCCTCATGGAGCACGCCCACCGCCACACCAGGCACGTCGTAGCGCCCCATCGCCTCACGGACGAACTCGTCGAGCCGGCCGAAGGCGGGGTCCACGCCCTGGCCGGGGGGCGCCGCGGTCCCGGCGCCTAGCCGGGCCAGCGACTCGGACGCGGCGCCCGCCGAGGTGCGTGGAGTGACGAGGCTGGCCAGCGCGCCAGCCGCGGTTGCCTTGATCATGCCGCGCCGCGACACCGGGCGCGCCGCAGCGCTCGACCTCCCCATCGGGCCTCCCTGGCTCGCGCGATCGTCCCGCGCGATACGCGGCCGATTGCGATGCGCGGCCCGGTCGGAGTATGAGCGAGCAGCTAACGCCCGGCAAGCCCCACGCCTCACGGCTCGGGGTGGCCGACTGCCCCTGGCGCGCCGGCTCCGGCCGCGGTCGAGCCCGCGGGCGGGGCGAGGCCCGCCTCGACGGCACGGGCGAGCGTGGCGCTGAGGGCGGACGGCTCGCTGCCCGCGGCCGCGCGCACCAGCGCGGCGCGCACGTCGCGCGCGGTCGCCTCCGCCGCGGCGGCGAGAGCCGGCTCCCAGCCCTTCGACTCGCCCTCCACCTCGACGCTCGCGGTCCCCGCCGGCGCGGGCCGGCGGCGCACGCTGAGCACGTCGTCGCCGCGGCGCAGCTCGGCGACCGGCCCGCTCTCGGGCTCCTCCACGGTCAGGACCAGCGCCCAGCCGTCCCGCTCCAGCGCCGCGATCAGGTGGGCGGCGAACGCCTCGGCCAGCGCGGCTGGCAGCGTCAGGCGATAGCGCGGCCCCGCGTCGGCGACGCATGTCGAGCCGAGCGGAGCTACGGCTGGCTGGCGGCGGTCGCCGCGCCCGCCACGGCGGTCGTCGGCTCCCCGGCGCCGCTCAGTGGCGCGCCGCTCCCGCCCCGCCGGCGCGGCGCCGCGCCAGCCCGGCCCGCCGCCGCGGAAGGCGGGCACCAGGAGCGGCGGCGCGAGGACGGTGGTGACGACAGTCATCATCACCGCTACCCCGAACAGGTCCGCGGCGATCGCCCCGCTGGTGAGGCCGACGCCAGCGACGATCAGCGCCACCTCGCCGCGCGGCAGCATCCCGATGCCCACCCGCAGCGCGCCGAGGCGGTTGAAGCCGACCGCTAGCGCCGCCGCGCCGCAGCCCAGCGCCTTGCCAACGATCGCCAGCAGCGTGATGACGGCGCCGAAGACGAGCACCGGCGCCATCGCCCCGAAGTCGACCAGCGCGCCCATGACCACGAAGAAGATCGGCACCAGCAGGTGATAGACGGGGCGCACCTCGTCGCGCATCGCCCCGGCCGCGGGCACGCGCGAGAAGGCCAGCCCGGCCGAGTAGGCGCCGATGATCAGCGCCAGGCCCGCGGCCTGGGCGGCGGCAGCGCCGAGGAAGGCGGCGGCCAGCGCCAGCGGCACGAGCGCGCCGTCGGCGCGGAAGCGCAGGATCCCACGCGACAGCGGACCGGCCAGCGCTACCGAGACCGCTACCAGCAGCAGCCAGAGCCCGAGCGCCCGCAGGCCGATCCAGCCCATCTGCAGCGGCTCGACGGCGCCCGCCGTGGCCAGCCCCACCACGACCGCTAGCACCAGGATGCCGAGCACGTCGTCGATCACGGCGGCGGCGAGGATGGTGACGCCTTCCGGCGTGTCCAGCTTGCCGATATCGCCGAGCACGCGCGCCGTGATGCCCACGGAGGTGGCAGTGAGGATGGCGCCCATGAACAGCGCTGCCGGCTCGCCGGGGCTCGCCGCCAGGCCCAGCGCGACGGTGGCCACGGCGCCGAGGGCGAACGGCAGGACCACGCCGCCCGCGGCCACGGCGCCGGCGGCCGGGCCGAAGCGCAGGAACTGCCCGAAATCGGTCTCCAGCCCGGCCAGGAACATCAGGACCACCACGGCGATCTGGCCGATGGCATAGAGCTCGGGGGAGACCGGCAGGTGGCCCGGCCCGGCGCCGGCGGGCGCGGGCGGGAAGAGCGGCCCGAGCAGTGGCAGCGCCAGGCCGCCGAGCGCGTACGGCCCGACGAGCATGCCGGCCGCCAGCTCGCCGAGGACCGGCGGCTGGCGCAGCCAGCGCTCGGTGGCCTCGGCGGCCAGCTTGGCCGCGACCAGGATCACCGCGAGCTGCAGCACCAGCCGGCTAACGCTCGCGGCCAGGTCTTGCTCCACGCTCCTCTCCTGCCGTCAGCGCTCAGCCGTCAGCTATTAGCCAGCAGCTTTCGGCCGTCGGCTCTCAGCCTTCACTTATCGGCTTACGGCCATCGGTTCTCAGGCGGAAGATAGGCCACGGCCCGGCTTTGCACAACCCAGGCTAACATCGACCGATCGCCCTGCAGCTTCACACTGTCGGTTGCCCCCTGATTGCCGATGGCTGGCCGCTGATAGCTGACGGCTGATGGCTGGCAACTAATGGCCCGCAGTCGGCGGGCCCTGGCGCTTGGTACACTCCTGATAGGGGATGTTACCGCCGCACCGGAGAGGAGCAAGCCGCCATGACTGCGCCCGCCTCGACAGCCATCGATCCGCAGGTCCGCGAGCTGGCCCAGCAGCTTCGGGTGGATAGCATCCGCGCTACCACCGCCGCCGGCTCCGGCCACCCCACGTCGTCGATGTCGGCGGCCGACCTGATGGCGGTGCTGCTGGCCCGCCACCTACGCTACGACTTTGACGACCCGAAGAACCCGAACAACGACCACCTGATCTTCTCCAAGGGGCACGCCTCACCCCTGCTCTACGCTCTGTACAAGGCGGCCGGCGCCATCGACGACGCCGAGCTGCTTACCCTGCGCAAGTTCGGCAGCCGCCTGGAGGGCCATCCGGTGCCCGTGCTGCCCTGGGTCGAGGTGGCAACCGGCTCGCTGGGGCAGGGGCTGCCGATCGGCGTCGGCCTCGGCCTGGCCGGCCAGTGCCTCGACCGCCTGCCATACCGCGTCTGGGTGCTGCTCGGCGACAGCGAGATGGCCGAGGGCTCGATCTGGGAAGCGTTCGACAAGGCATCGTACTACCGACTGGGCAACCTGATCGCCATCCTGGACATGAACCGCCTGGGACAGCGCGGCGAGACCGAGCTGGGCTGGAACGCACCCGCCTACGCGGCGCGCGCTCGCGCCTTCGGCTGGCAGGCGCTGGAGATCGACGGTCACGACCTCGCCGCCATCGACCAGGCCTACACGACGGCCGCGGCGAGCGACGGCCCGGTGCTGATCGTCGCGCGGACGATCAAGGGCAAGGGTGTCTCCTTCCTGGAGAACAAGAACGGCTGGCACGGCAAGGCGCTAAGCGCCGACGAGGCAAAGCAGGCGCTCAGCGAGCTGGGTGGCGAGCGGCACCTGGTGGTCCGACCCCAGAAGCCGCCGGCCGGCAAGCCCACCCCGCGCGCTGGCGCGGCGCCGCTGGCGCTGCCGCGCTACGACGGGAGCAAGCAGGTCGCCACGCGGCGCGCCTACGGCGACGCCCTGCGGGCGCTGGGCGCGGCGCGGCCCGACGTGGTGGCGCTCGACGCCGAGGTGAGCAACTCCACCTACGCCGAGGAGTTCGCCGAAGCCTACCCCGAGCGCTACTTCGAGATGTTCATCGCCGAGCAGCAGATGGTCGCCGCGGCGGTGGGGCTGCAGGTGCGGGGGTACGTGCCGTTCGCCTCCACCTTCGCCGCCTTCTTCACCCGCGCCTACGACTTCGTCCGCATGGCCGCCATCTCGCGCGCCCACCTGCGCCTGTGCGGCTCGCACGCCGGCGTGCAGATCGGCGAGGACGGGCCGTCGCAGATGGCGCTGGAAGACCTGGCGATGATGCGGGCCGTCTGCGGCAGCACGGTGCTCTACCCCTGCGACCCCAACCAGACGGCGCGGCTCGTGGCGGCGATGGCCGACGTCGAGGGCATCGTCTACCTGCGCACGACGCGCGGCGCGCTCCCGACGCTCTACGGCGCCGACGAGACCTTCCCGATCGGCGGCAGCAAGACGCTGCGGCGCTCGGACAACGACCAGGTGACGCTCGTCGGGGCGGGCGTGACGGTGCACGAGGCGCTGGCCGCTGCCGACCAGCTCAAGGCCGCGGGCATCGTCGCGCGGGTAATCGACGCCTACTCGGTGAAGCCGATCGACGTCACCACGCTGCGCCAGGCCGCGGCCGAGACCGGCGGCCGCCTCGTCGTTGCCGAGGACCACTGGGCCGAGGGCGGCCTGGGCGACGCGGTGTTGGCCGCCTTCAGCGGCGACGCCGACGGCCGGGCGCCCGCCGCGGCGGAGCCGCGCGTGGTGAAGCTGGCGGTGCGCCAGATGCCCGGCTCGGGCAAGCCGGCCGAGCTGCTCGACGCCGCCGGCATCAGCGCGCGCCACATCGTCGACGCGGCGAAAAAGTTGCTCGGCAAATAGGCGAGCGCCACCAGGATTGCCTGGCCCTGTGCACGGGTGCCATGCAGTCCCGCGTCCCAGCCGGCAGGCGGTGCTCCCTTCGGACGGCTTGCGAAACCGGGCATACCTGGGATGAGCCCGCCGCTCGCACCAGGTTGGCGATAGACACTCTACACCTGAAGCGACCGTAGGGAGGACTGACCGATGCGCGCAGGGAGCTCACGACGCCGCCTCGGGGCGGCCTGGCTCGTCCTCGGCCTGGTCTTGCTGCTCGCCGTCGGCGGCGCGACCCCCGGCGCCGCGCGAGCCCAGGCGGCCACGCCCACGCCGTCAGCCACGCCCGCCGCCCAGGCCGGCGCTGCCAGCGACGTGGAGCCGATCGCCGAGTCCTACCTGCTGCTGCTCGAGCAGTACGCGCAGCCCCTCGACCCGGCGCAGCTCGTCGCCGCCGGCCAGCAGGGCATGGTGGCGGCGCTGAAGGCGGTTGGCATAGACGCGCGCACGGTCGATCCCACGGCGTACGGCACCAGCCGCGTCGAGGAGTTCGCGGTGCTCCAGGACCAGTATCAGGCCTTCGCCAGCCAGTACGGCAGCGCCCTCTCGCCCAAGGCGCTGGCCTACGCGGCGATCAAGGGCATGGCCGACAGCCTCAACGACGCGCACACGAACTTTCTCACGCCGGACGAGTACCAGGAGGAGCTGCGCTGGGAGCGCGGCGACGTCCAGTACGGCGGGATCGGCGCGCGGATGCACGGCCCGCAAGCGACCGTGCTCGAAGTCTTTCCCGGCTCGCCCGCCGAGCGGGCCGGGCTGCAGCCCGGCGATACGATCGTCGGCGTCGACGGCCAGCCCGTGGGCGACATGAAGGTCGAGGACGTAGTGAAGCTGGTGCGCGGCCCGGCCGGCACGCCGGTGACGCTCCGCGTCCAGCGCGCCGGCAGCGGGCGCCAGGAAGACCTGACGCTGACCCGCGCCCAGGTGTCGGCGCCGATGGTCTCCCAGCGCCGCCTGCCGGGCAACATCGGCTACGTGCAGCTCCGCGGCTTTCCCGACAGCTCGGTGGTCTCCGACGTCGAGCAGGCGATCCGCCAGCAGCAGCGCGACGGCGTGCGCGGGATCGTGCTCGACCTGCGCGGCAACGGCGGCGGGCGGCTGGCCGTCGGGGAGCGGCTGCTCGCGGACTTCGTGCCCGACGGCCCGATCTACCAGTCGGTCGACCGCGACGGGCACCGCGACGTCCAGGACGTGCGCAACGCCCATCCGATCCTGACCGTGCCGCTAGTGGTGCTGGTGGACGGGGGCACCGCCTCGATGGGAGAGATCTTCGCAGCGGCGATCCAGGAGCACCACGTCGGCCGCCTGATCGGCGATACTACGGCGGGCGCGGTGGCTGCCAGTCGGTTCATCCCGCTGTCCGACGGCTCGGCGCTGCAGATCAGCGTGGAGCAGGTGTACTCTGGCGGTGGCGCGCTGCTGGACAAGGTGGGGGTGCATCCCGACGACGAGGTTCCGCTCGACCTGGACCAGCTCCGCCAGGGGCACGACACCCAGCTCGAGCGCGCGATCAGCTACCTGCAGACGGCGGCCGCCCCGGCGGGAGCGAGCGGCGCAGGCGCCGGGCGATGAGTCCAGTTCTTCGCGAATCGCCCGAGAGCGGACTCGATAGGAGACAACGATGAGTTCCGAGGACGAGCAACAGCCCCGCCAGCCTCCAGTCCCTACCATCTGGGACTGGGAGCCCGACGAGCGGCGCGGGACGGTTCCCGAGCGCGGCGCGGTGGTGGCCGTGAGGTTCACGGGTGACGAGCTCGATCGGGTCGCCGCCGCGGCGGACCGCCACGGGCTGAAGTTGACGCAGTATATTCACGACATCGTGCTCGGCCACGTGCGCGTGCCGCCGGCGGCGCGCTGAAAATCCACTCCGTGGAGCTTCGGGCATGCCTGAACAGCCAGCGTCGTCGGCCGCGTTCATCCCGCTGAGCGCAGTGGCGCCGAGTGCGCGGGCCGGCGGCGCGCCGGCGCGGGTGGGCGTGGCCACGCCGCGGCCGGCCCGGCCGGAGTGGCTCAAGGTGCGCTTCCCGGGGGGGCCGAACTACCTGCGGCTGCGGCGGCTGATGCGCGACCTCGCGCTGCACACGGTCTGCGAGGAGGCGCGCTGCCCGAACATGGGCGAGTGTTGGGAGCAGGGCACGGCGACCTTCCTCCTGCTGGGCGAGGTCTGCACGCGGGCCTGCGGCTTCTGCGCCATCACCACCGGCCGGCCACCCACGCTCGACCGCGCCGAGCCCGAGCGCGTCGCCCGCGCCGTCCAGCGCCTCGGCCTGCGCCACGCCGTGCTCACCCAGGTCACCCGCGACGACCTGCCCGACGGCGGCGCGGCGATCTTCGCCGAGACGATCGCGCGCATCCACGCCCTGCTGCCGGACTGCTCGGTGGAGGCGCTGATCTCGGACCTGCTGGGCGACTGGGACGCGCTGGCAACGATCATGGCCGCCCGCCCGGAGATCCTGAACCACAACACGGAGACCGTCCCGCGGCTGTACCGGCGTGTGCGGCCCAAGGCGCGCTACGAGCGCTCGCTGGAGCTCCTGGAGCGGGCGAAGGCGCTGGCGCCCGCGCGGCCGACCAAGAGCGGGCTGATGCTCGGCCTGGGCGAGACGCGCGCGGAGCTGCTGGAGGTCTTCGCCGACCTGCGGGCGGTGGGCTGCGACATCCTCACCCTCGGCCAGTACCTGCAGCCGACGCCGAAGCACCTACCGATCGCGCGCTACGTGCCGCCGGAGGAGTTCGCCGAGCTGCGCGAGGCGGCCCTCGCCCTCGGCTTCCCGCACGTCGAGTCAGGCCCCCTCGTCCGCAGCTCCTACCACGCCCGCGAGCAGGTGGACGCGCTGCAGGAACAATAGGACTGATGAATGTCGACGGCACCAGAACGGTACGTGGACTGGATCAACGAGAACGTCGGCTTCAACCCGCGTGGTCAGGGGCATTCTGATTTCCTGACTGCCTGCATCGTCGAAGACCTGCGCGCCCGCTGTCCCCTAATTGCAGAGAAGTTCAATGCGCACTCCCTCGAGCTTCGCCAGAATGTCGGGTTGACTGGTCGTCGCCACATGTCTCCGCTGGCTCACGGCGGAGCAGATGATGAGGATGATGGATCGGAGATCGATCCGAACATCGACGGAGTAATACTCGGAACAAAGCTACACACTGAGGGCGCGCCGGTCACGGCGCCAATTACGCTCGAAAACAAGACGATTATGACCGCGCACGGCAAGGCGCGAACGAACCGTTACAATGATGCGCGGGCGTATGCCAGCCACGTCCACAACGCGAGCCCCGCGACGATCGCGGCCTTCACCATCGTTATCAACGCGGCGCTGGCATACCGGAACCCCGACGCCTTCGCCCGGACGGCGAAATCGTCTGGGCAGAACACGGCAGCAGCCGCTCGCAGCACAATCCAAATGTTCACCGCGATGAGGCTGCGCGATGAGCCGGGCGACCCGGTTGGCCGCTGCGAAGCCGTGCTGGTGCTGGCCATCGACTACGACGGGGTGAGTCCGACCGCCCGACTGGTCATGGAGGAGCCGGCTCCCCCGCTTGCCTCGCCATTCGGATACGAGGGATTTCTCGACCGGATCTGCGAGTTGTACGAGCGGCGCTTCGCGGTCAGGGCTGATCTACGACGAGAGTAGGAGCGGTGGCGAAGAGCGGCGCTTGAGCTAGCTCGCGGCGCATGTTGGCCTCTGCCCGCCGAAAGTATTCGGGGTCGAGCTCATTACCGATGCTGTTGCGCTCGGCACGGATCGCCGCGATCACGGTCGAGCCCGTACCGACGAACGGGTCGAGGACAGTGTCTTCCCGGAAAGAGAACATCCGCACCAGACGGTAAGCAAGCTCGACCGGGAACGGCGCTGGGTGGTCGCGTGTCGAGGCGCCCGGCAGATCCGTCCACATCGAGCGAAACCACTTAGCGTGCTCATCCTTCGAGAGCCTGGAGGTGCGCCGTTGCTCGTCCGTCGGCTTGCGGTAGCCGCCCGGCTTACGGAGCATGAGCACGTACTCCGTGTCGTTCTTGATGATGGCATTCGGCTCGTAGGGCTTGCCCAGGAAGGCGGAGCCGTTCTCGACCTCGTAGCTGGCGTTGGCGATCTTGTGCCACAGAATCGGGGTTAGGTAATCGAATCCGATCCGCCGGCAGCGCACGGAGATGTCGGCGTGGAGCGGGACCACCATGTGCCGTCCCTGGTTCTTCCGCCGAGCCAGACACACGTCGCCGACAACACACACCAGGCGACCGCCCGGCACGAGCACGCGGTAACAGTGACGCCACACCTTGTCGAGCTCATCGAGGAACGCCTCGTAGTCGGCAACGTCACCAAGCTGCCCCGGATGATCGTTATATTTCTTCAGCGTCCAGTATGGCGGTGAGGTCACCACCAGGTGGACCGACGTCTCGGGAATCCAGCCCAGGTCGCGAGCGTCGCCCAGGTGTAGACGGTGGTGGGTGGCTACAGCCCGCGACTGGTCCGCCCTCGGTGTGGCGGCCTGGACCAGTTCGGCGGCCGGCACGGTTCCCTCTCTCTCATTCATCCCGGTGATCTTACGCGATGCGACGCCGGGAGGAGTGGCGCCCGACGCCACGGTCGGATACCAAATCAGCGGAACCCCGGGCGCCTGATCGGCAGTGGTCCGACGCCGTAGCTGCATTCGGCTCGCGGTCATCTCTAGCTCAACCGTCTTCACTGCGTGTATGATCCGATGATAGATAGTCTGGTGGTGTCTGTCAACTGTGCCGTTGATACAGTGAAGACGGCGCTGGCGGGGAGAGCACAGGTGGCTGACCAGCGAATCGAGGTGCGGTACTTCCAGCGGCGCATCAGGCTCGTCGAGAAGACATGCGTGGTCTGCGGCGCACGCTTCGAGGCCACGGCGCGGCGGCTGTACTGCTCGAATAGCTGTCAACAGAAGGTGAGCTATTCGCGCCACCGGGAGAAGCGTCTCGCCGAGCAGCGGGAGCGGTACCGGACCCGCAAAGGGGCCGGTCGCGCGCCCCAGGAGGGCCGCCCCGCGCGCCGGCGGACGGACGCGCGGGGCGGCCCGTAGCGACGGCGTCGCTCTGAAGGATGGCACCCGCGTCAACGGCCCGAACAATCGGCACTGCTCGGCACCCTGTAGCGATGGCGTCGCTCTGAAGGGCAAGGGTGTTGCGGGGATTGGCATGCTACTGATAAGGGGCGGGAACGCGCTCGGGGCTCGGTGCGGTATAGTGCCTCGCGGCGCGCCCCCGGGCCGGGCCTGGCTCTGGCGCCGCCCGCGAGACCCTCAGGCTGGAGAGCGGCGTGCTGACGATCGCCCTGGACATCGGCGGCACCTTCACCGACCTCGTCGCCTTCGACGATGCGCGCGGCACGGTGCGCCAGGCCAAGAGCTCGACCACGCCGGCCGACCTGGCCGTGGGCATCGGCGAGTGCCTGGCCAAGAGCGGCGTCGACGTCGGCGCCGCCGAGAGCTTCGTCCACGGCTCGACCATCGCCATCAACACCGCGATCGAGCGCACCGGCGCGCGTACTGCGCTGGTCGTCACGCGCGGCATGCGTGACGTCTACCAGATCGGCCGCGGCAACCGGCCGGACGCCTACGACATCTACTTCCGCCGGCCGGAGCCCTACGTGCCCCGCCACCTGACCTTCGAGGTCGACGAGCGCCTCGACGCCGCCGGCCAGGTCGTCGTGCCCTTCGACGAGGCCCAGGCGCGGGCGGTCGCCGCGCAGGTGGCCGCGGCCGGCGTCGCGGCCGTGGCAGTGTGCTTCATCCACTCCTGGGCCAACCCCGCGCACGAGCGGCGCATGGGCGCCATCCTGCGCGACGCGCTGCCCGGCGCCTACCTCTCGCTGTCGCACGAGGTGCTGCGCGAGTACCGCGAGTACGAGCGCACCAGCACTACCGTCCTGAACTCCTACGTCGGGCCGAAGGTGAGCCGCTACCTGGACGACCTGGAGGCGCTCCTGGCGGCGCGCGGCTTCGGCGGGCGGCTGTTGATCATGCAGTCGAACGGCGGCGTAATGGCGCCGGCCGCGGCCAAGCGCCTCCCCGTGGCGATGATGGAGTCCGGGCCGGTCGGCGGCATCCTCGCCGCGGCCGAGGTCGGCCCGGCCATCGGCTACCGGAACGTGATCGCCTTCGACATGGGTGGCACCACCGCCAAGGCCAGCCTGGTGCAGGACGGCCGCCCCGAGATCGCCCAGGGCTATCACGTCGAGGACGCTGGCGGCGGCCACCCGGTGATGCTGCCGGTGGTCGACGTCGTCGAGGTCGGCGCGGGCGGCGGCAGCATCGCCTGGATCGACGACGTGGGCGCCCTCAAGGTCGGGCCGCGCAGCGCCGGCGGCGCGCCGGGCCCGATCTGCTACGGGCAGGGCGGCGTCGAGCCGACGATCACCGACGCCAACGTCGTCCTCGGCCGCCTGAACGCCGGCCGCTTCCTGGGTGGTGAGATGCCCCTGCAGGTCGAGGCGGCACGCGCGGGCATCGCCGCGAAGGTCGCCGCGCCGCTCGACCTCGAGCCGACCCAGGCCGCGCTGGGGATCGTCCAGATCGCTGTGGCGAAGATGTCGCTGGCCGTCCGTGGCGTCTCGGTCGAGCGGGGCTTCGACCCGCGCGACTTCGCCCTGGTCGCCTTCGGCGGCGCCGGGCCGCTGCACGCCGCCGCCATCGCCCGCGAGCTGCACATCCCGACGATCGTCGTGCCCCGCCTGCCGGCGCACTTCTCGGCGCTCGGGATGCTCCTGGCCGACCTGCGCCACGACTACGTGCGCACCTACTACCGGCCGCTGGCGGAGGCCGACTTCGCCGCTATCGACCGCCTGTTCGCCGAGCTGGAGGAGCAGGCCGGCCGGTTGCTGGTGAGCGAGGGCGCGCGGCCCGCGGCGCTCGCCTACCAGCGCTTCCTCGACCTGCGCTACGTCGGCCAGGAGTTCGCGGTCCAGACGCCGGTCGCGGCCGACGAGGTGGCCGCCGGCGATCCGGCGACGATCCGCCGTCGCTACGACGAGCTGCACGACCGCCGCTACGGCCACCACGCCACGAGCGAGCCGGTGGAGATCGTCAACCTGCGCCTCACGGCGCGGGGCCGCCGCGAGCGCCCGGCCTTCCCGCCGCTGGCCGCTGCCGGCGGCGACCCGCTGGTCGGGCGCCGGCCGGTCGTGCTCGACGACCCGCGGCGGCCCGTCGACTGCCCGATCTACGACCGCGAGCGGCTGCCGGCCGGCCGCACCGTGGAGGGGCCGGCGATCGTCGAGGAGTACGCCTCGACCACCGTGCTGCTCCCCGGCGACGTGGCGCGCCCGGCCGAGAGCGGCGAGCTGGTCATCCACGTCGGCGGCGCCTGAGAGCGCGTGATATGGCGATCGCGCACGACACGGGAGCGGACTTCGGGGAATCTGGCGCTGTTACCAGGTGCCCGCGCGGAGGCGGCATGGCGATCGCGCACGACCCGCGGGCGGACGGAATCGAGATCGCCCGCTGCACGAAGGCGGACTTCGACCAGATCCTGGCGCAGGTCGCGGCGTTCTGGGGCAGCGACCGCACGCTGGCGCTGCACCACCCAATGTTCCTCTACGAATTCGGGGACACCGCCTACGTGATCCGCGACGGCGACCAGGTCGTGGCCTACCTGTTCGGGCTCCTCTCGCAGACCGAGCCGGTCGGCTACGTGCACCTCGTCGGCGTGCGCGAGGGGCACCGCCGCCGCGGGCTGGCGCAGCGCCTATACGAGCATTTCGCCGCCTACGCGCGGGCGCAGGGCTGCACCGAGCTGAAGGCGGTCACCACGCCCGGCAACCGCGCCTCGCTGGCCTTCCACGCCCGCCTCGGCATGCTGCCAGCGGGCGGCGCAGTGCCGGTCGTCCGCGACTACGCCGGCCCGGGCCAGGACCGCGTGGTCCTGCGCAAGCGCCTGGTCTGATACTCTGGCTAGAAGTCGAACGCCCGGCCGGCCCGCGAGCGGGAGAAAGCTGCATGGCCTCGAAGCGAGCGCTGAAGATCGACCCGGTCACCCTGGAGGTGATCCGCAACGCGCTGCCGGCGATCGCCCACGAGATGTCGGTCGACCTGCAGCGCACGTCGTACAACATGATGATCTACGAGGTGCGCGACTACTGCTGCGCGCTGCTCGACCCCGACGGCCAGCTCATTGCCCAGAACATGGGCGGCGTCTCCCACTTCGTCGCCGACCTGGGCGTGGTCATCCGCGACGGGATCGCCCAGCTCGGGCGCGACGGCTTCGCGCCGGGCGACGTGATCCTCACCAACCACCAGCGCGTGGCCGGCCAGCACCTGAACAACATGTGCGTCTACACGCCGTTCTTCCTCGACGGCGACCTGCTCGGCTTCGCCGTGGTGCGCGCGCACTG
>JAJPHF010000198.1 GCA_021325365.1 Pseudomonadota bacterium | reverse complement strand
TGCGTGGGCATCGACTTCGGGGGCTGGCCGCTGTACACTCGTGCGGAGCTTCCGGAAGAGGACGCGTACAACGTGTGCGCTGCCCTGGCGGCTCGGGTGGACGAGATCCCATGGCTGCCGGGTGAGTTCACGGGATTGGGCCAGTTGGGTCAAGACACCGACGCTACCCCGCGTGACGTGCCGTTACACGCCGGCGCGGCACGGTGGTACCGCGAGCACGATTTCGCGGTATGACGTGCGCGCCCGTCTAGCGCGCACCTCTACTACACGCTGCGAAGGCTGTCCGCGGGGACAGGCGCGCGGCGCAAGAGGAATGGCACATGGCACTCGCCGATGAGGCGGTGCGGGGCGGGTCGAGCGACTCGGCTCGTTTCGTGCGCGCGGTGGAGCAGGTCTTCCAACAGTTCTGGGGCGGCCACTACGAGGTCGTCGAGACCTTCTTCGGTCAGCCGCGCCCGCGGGAGCAGCTCATCGCGTGGCTGGAGCTACAGCTCTACAAAGAGATTCACGTCGTGCCGCGGAAGGCCCGTGAGCTACTCCACTTGTACGAGCGCCTGGACGATGAGGTCGAGCGCGGCGAGTTCGAGGCCGAGGCGTACGAGCTGGCCGACGAGGTCCAGCACTACCGGCTCCTGGCCGACATCCTGGAGTTGCTGACCGACCAGCGCCGGCCGGCACGGGCGTACCGGGCAACGCCCGCGCAGGTCGTGCTGGAGAACGTGCGCCGCCAGTACGCGGGCAGCGGCCGGCTGGTGCAGGCGGTGGGTGGATTTGCGCCCGGCGGCGGCACGGCCTTCGCCGCGGCAGGCGCCTTGATCGATGGCGGCCCCGTCGAGCGGCTGCTGGCGCCGGCGTTCAAGATCATCTACGCGCAGGAGCTACAGCACTACCACAAGAACCGCCTGGTCTTCGACCGCGAGGCGCGCGCGGCGGATCCGAGCGCGTACCCGGAGGCGCTGAAGTACGCGCGCGAGCTGGCGCACCAGCACTTCCTGCTTCGCAACGACTCGTTCGGCTCCCCGCTGTCGGCCGAGCGCGTCGCGCAGATCGAGGCCGGCCACGTTACCCCGTACGTACCGCTGCGGTTGTATTAGCAGGTTGCTCACTGGCCAGGGGTTGCCAGCCGCCGGCTCCAGCGGCGGCCCATCGCGGCGCGGCTGCCCTCCCACCGACAGCGATGGCGCCTCGGGAAGCTACGCCAGGGCCGGCGCTTGCTCCCGGAGCGCGGCCTGGTAGAACACGTCGTAGTTCACCCACTGCTTCGCCTGCGAGCGCTCGTGGTGCAGCCAGATCTCCTGCTGCGCCTCGAACGTGGTAGCGCGGCTCATGACGACTTGCCGGCCGACCTCGCCATGGTCCTCGTCGGCCTCGCCGTGCGCGGTGAAGAAGGTCAGCGCCGCCGGCGCCACGTGGTACGTCTCGGCGAGCACCTCCGCCCAGATGGGGTAGACGACGGCGTTCACGCGCTCGCCGAGCCGCATGTTCGAGGGCAGGCCGCCGATGCGCTGGTTGAGCGACCGGTAGCGCTCGGCGTCGAGCACGACCTGCATCAGCGCCGAAGGCTGGCATGCCATAATCTCCTCGCGGGTCAGCCCTAGGCCCTCCCCGAAGCGCAGCCAGAGCTCCGGGTGGCTTGGATACCCGGACATGTCAACGCCCGCCTCGGACGCCACCACGCTGGCCTGCTTCTTCATCTCCTCGAGGGTCGGCGCTGTGGCCAGGATCATCGCGTCGTTGCGAATCGTCTGCACCTTCGCGTGGAAGTCTTGCTTCACCCAGGCTTGGAGCTGCGGGCGACTCCACTCGCCGCGGACCAGCTTCACGCAGAAGGGGTGGTTGATCTTGGTGTGGTGCGCGAGCACCGCCTCGGCGAGCTCATCAACGAACCGTGCGGGCTCTAGGAGGCGGTCCGGTGGCGGGGGAAACCACGGGACCTGCTGCAGCGTCGTGATCGCCGAGTACATCTGCTTGGCACGCGTGCGCAAGGCGGGCAGCTCTTCCATTGGGCGTCGCCTCCTCTCGCATCTCCGGGATCGTGCGGCTGGGCGCACCCGCCGGCTCAGTAATGCTCGCCCTCGGCGAGCGGCCGGACGGCGGCCCTGATCTCCGCGGCCGACTTCACGCCGTGCTTGTACAGTAGGAAGGGCCAGGCGCGATAGGGGTTCTCCAGCCGTGCCTGCACCCGCCCGCGCGCCGCGTCTTCGAGCGGCTTCGGCGTGGTGAAGCTCATCAGCAGCAGCTGATCTTGGCATGCTCGTTCCAACTGGCCGGCCGTGATACAAGTGCCCTCGATCGTCGGGCCCACCACGACTACGCCATGCCCGCGCAGGAACGCCGCGTAGTGCTCGCCCAGCGCCGCGACGAACTCTCGTGCGCGCTCGGGCGTGTTGATGCCCCGGCTGTCCTGGTAGATCGGCACGCCGTCGGCGAACACGCGTGCGTCGCGGTTGAACGGGATCAGACCCGTATCCAGCAGGCCGACGAGGATGCTGTAGCGCGGGTGGGAGTGCAGCACGCTGCCCACGTCGGGCCGTGCGGCGTACACCGCCGCGTGGATCTCCGATTCGGAGGGGATCGGGCCGGCGCCGGCCAGGCGCTTGCCGCTCAGGTC
>JAJPHF010000170.1 GCA_021325365.1 Pseudomonadota bacterium | reverse complement strand
GCGCCGGTGTTCCGCGTGACGGCGGAGATCCAGGCGCGGCGCCGCCTGGGCCTGACGGCCACGCTGGTGCGCGAGGACGGCCGCGAGGGCGACGTGTTCTCGCTGATCGGGCCGAAGAAGTACGACGTGCCGTGGCGCGAGCTGGAGGGGCAGGGGTGGATCGCCACGGCGCAGTGCCACGAGGTGCGCGTGCGCCTGCCGGAGGAGCGGCGGATGGCCTATGCGCTGGCCGAGGAGCGCGAGAAGTACCGCGTGGCGGCCGAGAACCCGGCCAAGCTGCCGCTGCTCGACGCGCTGGTGGCGAAGCACGCCGCCGAGCCGGTACTGATCATCGGCCAGTACCTCGATCAGCTCGAAGCGGTGGCGGCGCGCTACGACGCGCCGCTAATCACCGGCAAGACGCCCACCCGCGAGCGCGAGAAGCTGTACGCGGCGTTCCGCGAGGGGGAGGTACGGTTGCTCGTGGTGTCGAAGGTGGCGAACTTCTCGATCGACCTGCCCGACGCGCAGGTGGCGATCCAGATCTCCGGCACCTTCGGCTCGCGGCAGGAGGAGGCGCAGCGGCTGGGGCGCATCCTGCGCCCCAAGCGTGACGGCGCGCTCGCCCACTTCTACACGCTGGTGACGCGCGACACGCGGGACCAGGAGTTCGCCGCGAACCGCCAGATGTTCCTGACCGAGCAGGGCTACCAGTACGAGATCCTCTACGACGACGAGATCGCCGGCTACGCGCCCGCCGCGCAGGCGACGCCGCGGTACGCGGCCGCTGCAGCGGCGAACGTGATCGACCTCGCGCGGTACCGCCAGGCGAGCGGCGACCGCTAGCGGCTCGTCGGTGGCACGTTTCCGTATGCGCGGCTGGTCCCCAGCACGCGATACCCCGCGCCTGACGAGAGGGTAGCGCATGGCGCAGCAGGCAGTGGCGCCCGGCCTGGCCATCGCCGAGGCCGACGTGCGGCGCCTGTGCGGCGAGCGCGAGTTCGCGCGCGGCGACGCTTACCAGCGGGCGGGTCACGCGCTGCGCCCGACGCAGCCGGGGCCTTATGGGCTGGCTGCCACCGTGCGCGGCACCTGGCGGCGGCTGTATCCCGTCCACATCCTCGTGCAGGGGCGGACGCTCGAAGGCACGTGCCCCTGCGACGTGGAGGGGCCGTGCCGCCACGTCGCAGCGCTGCTGCTGCACTGGCTGCGGGCGCCGAAGACGTTCGAGCGGGCGACCGCGCCGGAAGCGGTCGCGCCCGGCCCCCCGCCCGCCCTCACCGCCGCGCTGGAGGAGACGGCGGCCACGGAGCTGGCCCGCCTGCTCGACCGCAACACGGTGGCCGTGCTGCGCGAGATCGGGCGGGCGCGTGGCGTGGCGCTGCCCAACCGCGCGAAGCCGGAGCTGGTCGCGTAGCTCGCGGCGGCGCTGGCGGCGCCCGAGAGCGTCGACGCAGCGCTCGCAGCGCTCAGCGCCGACGAGCGGCGCACGCTCGAGGCGGTGTCGCTGCTCGCGGGCATGGGGGCGGTTACCGACGAGGCGTTGGCGACGGCCCAGCGGGCGCTCGGGGGCGACGTGGACCCGCAGGCCGCCGAGGCGCTCCGCACACGCGGCCTGGTGTTCCGCCAGGACGACGGGTCGGTGCCCTGGGCGATGTACGTCGTGCCGCGCGCGGTGATGGCGCGGCTGTTCGCGGCGTACCGCGAGACGACGAGCTGGTCGGAGATGGCGCGCATCGCCGGGCTGGCGCCGCCGCGCGGCGAGGAGCTGCGGGCGGACGAGCGCCGCCCCAGCTTGGTCCCCGCGCGCAGCCCCGGCGCCCGCTGGGCCTCGCCGCGCCTGGTGGCGGCCCGGCAGCGCGTGCTGGCCGAGCTGGCCGAGCTGCCGGCGGAGGAGTGGATCGCCCTCGACCACCTGATCGACCGCCTGCGCCAGCGCGCCTACGAGTCCCTGTACCCGCGAAGCTGGCCCGATCCGCGCTACGGCTACTACTATGCCGAGGTGAACCCCTACGGCTACAACAACCCCGTCGGCTGGACACTGGACATGGCGCCCGGTGAGGCGAAGGGCTGGGCGCTGGTCGAGGCGGGCTTCATCCGCGTGGTCGTCGGCCAGGCGCTGCACGCGCTGGGGGTGGTCGATCTTGGGCTGGTCGACGACGCGGTCACGGCGTTCCGTGTGACGGCGGATGGCGCGCGCCTGCTGCGCGGCGAGGCGCTGCCCACGGACGCCGCCACAACCAAGGTCGTCGTGCAGCCGAACTTCCAGATCTTCGCCTTCGAGCCGACCGGCGAGGACGTGCTGTTCGGGCTGGACGAGGTGGCCGAGCGGGTGCGCGCCGAGTACGCCGTCGAGTATCGCCTGACGCGCGAGTCGGTATACGCGGCGCAGCGGCGCGGCCGCGAGACGCCCGAGATCATCGCCTTCCTGGAGCGGGTAAGCGGCGCGCCGCTGCCGCAGAACGTGCGCCGCTCGCTGGAGGAGTGGGGGGCGCAGCATGACCGCATCGTCGTGCGGCGCGGCGTGCCGCTGCTGCACGCGCTCGACGCGGCGACGCTCGACGCCCTGTAAGCCGACGCGACCCACGCGCCGCTGCTGGGCCGGCGCGTGGCGCCCACGGCAGCGCTCGTCCAGCCGGCCGACCTGCCAGCGCTGCACGGGGCGCTGCTGGAGCGCGACCGCTTCCCTGCGCTGACCGAGGGCCCGGACGACCTGCCTGGCCCCCAGGTCGCCGTCGCCGCCGACGGGCGCATCACGCCGCGCCAGCGCCTGCCGAGCGTGTACGTGCTGGCGCCGCTCCGCGAGTTCGCCGACGAGGCCGAAGACGGCACGCTGCACCTGACTGCGGATAGCCTGCGCCGCGGCGCGCGCGCCGGCCATGACGCCGAAAGCATCGTCGGGCTGTTGACGGCGCTCCAGGGCGCACCGCTGGCGCCCGAGGCGACGGCGCTGGTACAGCAGTGGGCGAAGGACTGGGGGAGCGGCGCGCTGCTGGCGGTGACGCTGCTCCAGGTCGAGCGCGCCGAGATCCTGGACGCCCTGCTGGCCGACCCGGCGCTACAGCCTTATCTGCACGCCATACCGGGCTCTCCGACCTTGGCGATGGTCCACGATGGCGCCGTCAAGCGCGTGCGGGCGGCGCTCGAAGCGCGCGGCATGGCGCTCGAGACGCGCCTGCTGCGGTAGCGCGCGCCGGGCACGACCAGCAGCGTCGCCGGGCGGGCGGCGGGGGACGAGCCCCCGCCCTACCTTGCGCTCGCCGGGATAGGGGACCGCAGCCCTCCCGGGCGGGCGGCGGAGGCTCGCCCCCGCCCTACGCTTCCTTCCTGATGGTCCAACGTCTCCTGGTGGCCGAGTATCCGCACAAACCGGTGTGGGCGCGTCGCTCTGGCCGCCGTATGTCAGAATGAAGGGGCGCCGGGGCGGCGCGGAGAGGCAGGGCATGGAGATCGAGGAGCTTACGGGGGTGCGGTACGACGTGCCCCTGCGGGAGGGCGGGTCGCTGCCCGCGGTGGTGGAGACGGACCGGGGCGGGCCGTTCGTAGTGAAGTTTCGCGGCGCCGGCCAGGGCGCGAAGGCGCTGATCGCCGAGCTGCTGGCGGCCGGGCTGGCGCGGGAGCTGGGGTTGCCGGTGCCGCGGCCGGCGCTGGTGACGCTGGCCGCGGGCTTTGGCCAGGCGGAGCCGGACCCGGAGATCCAGGACATCCTGCGCGGCAGCGTGGGCGCCAACTTCGGGCTCGCCTACCTGCCCGGCGCGCTCCCGTTCGATCCCGCCGTAGAGACCGACGTTCCGCCCGACCTCGCCGCGAACGTCGTGTGGTTCGACGCCTGGCTGACGAACGTGGACCGCACCGTGCGCAACACGAACATCCTGGTCTGGCAGGCTCAGTATTGGCTGATCGACCATGGCGCGGCGCTCTACGTCCACCACCGGTGGGAGGGCTGGGAGCAGCGCATCCAGGCACCGTTCCCGCAAATTCAGGACCACGTCCTGCTGCCGGTGGCCGGCGACCTGGCGGCGGCCGACGCGCGGCTGCGGCCCATGCTGAGCGAGGAGGCGATCCGCGCCGTCGTGGCCGCCATCCCGGACGAGTGGCTGGGCGGGGAGGCGACGTTCGCGGACCTGGCCGCCCACCGCGCGGCGTACGTGACGTACCTCTGGGAGCGGCTCACGGGGCCGCGGGCATGGCTAGAGGCAGCGATCGCCGCCCAGCGGCGCGGGCCGGCCCGCCTCGCTCCCCGCCTGACCCACCGTGTGGTATAGCTACGCCGTCGTGCGCGTCGTGCCGCGCGTCGAGCGGGGCGAGTACGTCAACGTCGGCGTGGTCCTGTTCGCGCGCGAGGCGCGCTTCCTGGCGGCGCGCATGGAGCTGGACGCGGCGCGGGTGCGGGCGCTCGCGCCGGAGGCCGACCTGGCGCTGATCGAGCGGCACCTGGTCGCCTTCGTCGCCGTCGCCGAGGGCCGCGCCGCGGGGGGGCCGATCGCCGCGCTGCCGCCGGCCGAGCGGTTCCACTGGCTGACGGCGCCGCGCAGCACGATCATCCAGCCCTCGCCCGTCCACGGCGGCCTGACCGACGACCCGACAGCCGCGCTGGAGGACTTGCTGACAGCCTTCGTGCGGCCGCCGGTGGCCTGACTGGCGGAAGGCGCGGCTCGCCACGCGGGATGGGAGGGACGCCCGAGCGAACGGCGCCCGGGTGCGGCCGGATTCGGGAGGGAGGACAGGGGATGGCGGTCAATCAGGCCAGCGGGCGGCCCGCGCCGCGCGGGGCGCCGGGGCTGTACTACGGCTGGGTGATCGTCGCCGCCGTCTTCTGCCTGCTGGCGCTGGCCTACGTCACCTGGTACTGCTTCGGGTTGTTCCTCGTGGCGCTGGTGCAAGAGTTTGGCTGGGCGCGGGCCGAGGTCGCGGGCGCCTTCTCGCTGTTCGTGCTGATGCACGCGGTGTGCTCGCCGCTGGCCGGGCGGCTCGTCGATCGCTTCGGGTCGCGGGCGCTGGTCCACGGCGGCGCGCTGCTGCTGGGCGCGGCGCTGTTCGGCTGCAGCCGCGTCACGGCGCTCTGGCAGTTCTACCTATGTTTCGGCGTGCTGGCGGCGGCGGGCGTCACGGCGATGGGCTGGGTGGCCGGGGTGGCGCTGGTGGGCCGCTGGTTCTCGCGCCGGCTGGGCCTGGCGATCGGCATCATCGGCGCGGGGATCGGGCTGGGGACGTTCGTCGGCGCGCCGCCGATCGAGTTTCTCATCGACAGCCACGGCTGGCGCGCTACCTACGTCGTGCTGGCCGTGCTGATGGCGGTCGTCCCGCAGCCGCTGGCGCTGCTGCTCCGCACGCCGGGGCGGGGGATGGGGGTTGGGGAATGGGGGCTAGGGGATAGGGATGGGGGGCGGGCGGACCGCAAGGGGGCGCCCGGCCCTCAGCTACCTTCCCCTACGCCCCAGCCCCCGCCCCCCGACCCGCGCATCGTGGACGCGGTCTGGGCGCGGCAGGAGTGGACGGTGGGGCGGGCGGTGCGGACGCGGCGCTTCCAGCTCTTGCTGCTGACCTTCGGGCTCAGCACCTTCGCCACGCAGCAGACGCACGCCCACCAGGCCGCGTACCTGGTAGGCAGCGGCTACGACGCGATGCTGACGGCGCTGGTGGTGGGCACGGTGGGGCTGGCGAGCATCGCGGGCAAGATCCTGCTCGGCGTCGCGTCGGACGCGCTGGGGCGTGAGCGGGTGTTCACGGCGGGGATCGGGGCGGGTGTGGTGGCGATGTTGCTGCTGCTGAGCTTCGCGGGCGGCACCAGCCCGGCGCTGCTGCTGTTCGTGTACGCCGCGCTGTTCGCGCTGGGCTACAGCGCGGCGCCGACGCTGACGCCGGCGATCACCGCCGACCTGTTCAGCGGGCGCCATTACGGCGCGATCTACGGGGTGCTGATGCTCGCCAACGGGGTGGGGGGCGCGACGGGCGCCTGGTGGGGCGGCTACGTGTACGACCACACGGGCAGTTATCGGCTGGTGTGGCTGGGGATCATGGTGGCGTTCGTGCTGGCGGGCAGCGTGATCTGGCTGGTGGCGCCGCGCGCGGTGCGCCGCGTGCCGGGGCAGGCGCGCCCTCACCTCGGCCCTCTCCCAGGGGGCGAGGGGGAGGGACGAGAGGAACGCCCTCACCCTGACCCTCTCCCAGGGGGCGAGGGGATGAGAGGGCTCCATCGTTGAGTTGGATTCATGTCCGTACACCGCGCGGAAGGACGCGGGCGCGAGTTATCTTGCCGGCGGGTCAGGTGAGCGCGTAGGGAATCTGGACGGGGCCGTAGCCTTGCCAAGTGCGGTTGGTCGTGGGGTCGAAGCGGTTTTGGAGGAAGGCGCCGGGTTTGCCGCTGCGGACGATGACCGCCACGGTGCGCTCGGCGCCGCTGGCCTCGGCGTGGATCTGCCAGGGCGGCACGAGATCGACGGTGCCGGGGCCGACCTCGAAGCTCGCGGTCTGCTGGACCTGGGCGTAGCCGGGCCGCGTGCCGTCGTCCAGCCGCGCGTAGCGCTCGATGGTCTCGTGGCCGTCGAGGACGCCGTAGGCGGTCCAGAGCTGGGCGTGGTCGTGGATGGCGGTGCGCTTCTGGGGCGCCTTGATGAGCCCATTGATGACGAAGCCGTAGTCGGGGTCCTCGTAGAACAGCAAGTTCTCGGCGCGCTGGTCAGGCCCGCCCTGGCCGCACTCGGGCCAGGCGGCCGCCTGCGCTTGCAGGCGGGGCTCGGCGAGCAGGTCATGCAGCAGGGCGGCGATCTGCTCCCAGCGGGTCGCCTCGTCCGGCTGCTCGGCGTGCAGCCGGCGCACGGCGGCGACGAACGTGCTCGCGACGGTCTCGGTCTCTATCGCCATCGGACTCACCTCCTGCCTGCTACCGCGTGCCTCATCTTACCCCACTGTGTCGTGCGCGGTAAACTGCGATGACGAGAACATCGGAGGGCCAAAGCCCATTCTGGCGCGGGAGGGCGGCTGATGCCCGACTATGATCTGCTGCTGGCGGGCGGCACAATGCTCGATCCCGCGGCGGGGCGGCACGGGCCCTTCGACGTGGCGATCCGCGACGGCCGGATCGCCGCGGTGGCGCCTGACGTGGTGCCCGCGCGGGCGGCGCGGGTGCTGGACGTGCGGGGCTGCTACGTGACGCCGGGGCTGATCGACCTGCACGTCCACAGCTACTGGGGCGTGAATCCCTATGGCTTCGACGCCGACCCGATCTGCACGCGGAGCGGCGTGACGACGGCCGTCGACGCGGGGTCGGCCGGCCCGGTCAACTTCCTGGGCTTCAAGCGGTTCATCGCCGCGCCCGCCCGCACAAGGATGCTGGCGTTCGTCTGCCTGGCGCAGCACGGCGTGCTGCAGAACCCGAAGGAGCTGCGCCACCTGGAGTTCGCCGATCCGGCGGGGGCGGCGCGCACGGTGCAGGAGCACCGCGACGTGGCGGTGGGCATCAAGGTGCGGCTGGACGAGCCGTCGGTGCTGGAGAACGGGCGGGAGGCGCTACGGCTGGCACTGCAGGCGGGCGAGGCGAGCGGCACGCCCGTCATGGTCCACATCGGCCACACGCGGCTGACGATCGAGGAGATCGCGGACACGCTGCGCCCTGGCGACGTGATCACGCACTGCTTCACGCCGCTGCGGCCGAGCATCGTGGACGAGCAGGGGCGGGTGCGCCCGGCCGTGCGGGCGGCGCACGAGCGCGGCGTGATCCTCGACGTGGGCCACGCCAACCGCCACTTCACGTTCGACATCGTGCGCGCCTGCCTGGAGCAGGGGCTAGCGCCCGACGTGATCAGCACCGACCTGCACGCCTTCTCGCCCGACGGTCCGGTCGTGGACCTGCCGACGACGCTGACGAAGCTGCTGGCGCTCGGCATGCCGCTGGAGCAGGTGATCGCGGCGGCGACCAGCACGCCGGCGCGCGTGATCGGCTGGGCCGACCGCCTGGGCAGCCTGGCGGTAGGGCGCGAGGCCGACGTGGCCGTGCTGGAGCTGGTGGACGCGCCGCTCACCGTCCGCGACTGCGCCGGCCGCACGCTGGCAGCCGCTCAGCACCTCCGCGCCCGCCGCACGATTCGCCACGGTGCGGTGGTCAACGAGGTGCCGGCGTAGTGGTCTGTCACACCTCATCTGAGATGTCGCCCGCGCCGCCGTGAACGGCGGGCCAGATCGGCTGGCTAGGTGGCCCGCCGTTCACGGCGGCGTTGGGATGCCATCACATCACGCGTGACGAAGTAATAGTGTCCTGCGCGAAACCGGCAAGCAACCGGGATGACCGTCACCGCCACGACGTCGATGAATTGGACAATGCGCCCCGGCTGACCGGCTCGATGCGGCCTGTGGCTGGGAGACGGCGATCCATCTGGGCCGGCGCGTGCCGCGGATCAGCGGGGGCCGGCGAGGGCGTCGGGGGGGACGAGGCCGATGCGGGCGGCGTGGAGCGCGGCCTGGGTGCGGCTCCGGACGCCGAGCTTGGCGAGGATGCTGCTGACGTGGGTCTTGACCGTCTGCTCGCCGATGCCCAGGGTGGCGGCGATCTCTTTATTGGCCTTGCCCCGCGCGAGGAGCCGCAGCACCGCGGTCTCGCGCTCGGTGAGCGCCTCGGGGCTCTCGGGCGCGCGCACCTCGCGCATGAGCCGCGCGGCGGCCTGGGGCGCCAGCTGCACCTGGCCGGCGGCGGCGGCCTTGATGGCGCGGCACAGCTCGTCGCCCTGAGTGTCCTTTAGCAGGTAGCCGATAGCGCCGGCGCGCACGGCGCCGACGACGGAGGCGTCCTCCAAGACGCTGGTCAGCGCGACGACCTCGGTGTCGGGTAGCTCGCCGCGGATGGCGGCCGTGGCGGCGATGCCATCCATGACGGGCATCAGCAGGTCCATGAGGACCACGTCGGGCCGCAGCGCCCGCGCGCGCTGGACGGCCTCCTCTCCATTGGCGGCCTCGCCCACGACCTCAAGCTCGCCGTCGAGCGCGAGGAACATGCGGAGCCCCTGCCGCACCACGCTGTGGTCGTCCGCGATCAGGATGCGTATGGCCACCCGGCCGCTCCCCGGCGGGGGAGGGCGCCCTCCCCCAAAAGTATGACCCGCAAACCACCCCCGCGTGGGATGGCGGCGCGCGCGTGATCGTCGACACTGTAACAGAGATGACGCTGAGCTGCTTGCCCCGCGCGCGAGGCCCGCGGGCCGCGCGCGACGCCGGCCGGGATGGGTCGAGGGTGGGCGGCTCGGCAAACGACGAGGCGGTTGGCGATGTATCTGGCTCTTTGCAACAGTCTGGTGCGCGAGCACGTCGAGCGGCTGCGCGACGAGGCGTCGCGCGCGCGGCTGGCCGCGCGGGTGGAGCGAGGGCCCGGCGTGTGGGCCACGGTCCGGGGGGCCCTCGCGGCACGGCGGGCGCGGGATGGCGCGGCGGCCGACGATGCCGCGTGAGCGCGGGGCGGGCGCCACGGTGGCGCCGGTACACACCCCGCGGCAAGGCGCCCGCATGATCAAGCTCCTGCTGGCCGACGCGCGGCCGGAGGTACGGCGAGGGCTGCGGATGTGGCTTAGCTTGCAGCCGGACGTGATGGTCGTCGGCGAAACGGGCAGCGGTGACGAGCTGCTGGCGTTGGTCCGCGAGCAGCAGCCCGACGTGGTGGTCTTGGACGTGGCGCTACTGGCGGGCGATCCGCTGGCGGCGGCCGCGGCGGTACGCGAGGTGGCGCCCCGCGGCCTGGTGGTGCTGCTGGGCGTGAGCGACGACGTGGCGCTGCGGGCGCGGGCGCAGGCGGCGGGCGCGGTGTTCGTGTGCAAGCAGGAGCCTTGCGACCAGCTCCTCGCCGCACTGCGGCAGGCCGCCGCGACCCGCCGAGCGCAGCAGTCGAACGGTGATTAGTGATCTGTCAACGGTCGATTTGCTACGTGTTGGCAACTGCCAGCACACAGCAAATCACCCGTGACGAGGTACAAGTAGTCGGTCAGGGGTGAACTGCTAGCCGCGGACGCCGGCCTGAAGGCTGGGCCATCACCGGGTAGCCCGTGGCCCGCCGCTCACGGTGGCGGCAAGCCCTTTTCGGTGTGCCGGGGAGCGCGCGCGTCGCGTCCATCTGGCCAGTGCCCCCCACGCTGGCCGGGTGGGCGCGAGGCGCGCGCTCCCCGGGGGCCAGGCGAGGAGAGACGCGATGCGCGGATCCGCCGGACGGCGCGGGGTGCGGGTGGGAGCGGCGCTGGTCGTGCTGCTCGCCGCGTGGCTCGCCCAGGTCGCGTGCGCGCAAGCGGAAGACTGGCCCGCCCGCGCGCCGCGCGCCAGCGGGCGCGTCGGCAGCCTGCCGGGTTACCAGGCGGCCGCGCCCCTGGGCTTTCGCCTCATCGATACCCGGGTGGACGAGCAGGTCTATCGCCGGGCGGACGGCGCGGGCGAGGGGCTGGTGTGGAGCGCGGCGTTCACGTCGCGCTGGGCGCTGAGCGCCGACCAGCTCGACCGCTGGAGCGCCCAGGCCATCAGCCTGTTGGCGGACGGGCTGGTGGCCGAGGTGCAGCTCGGCGCCTACGAGCGGCTGGACGCGAGCGACGTCGGCGAGCAGCGGGTGGCCTACCGCTACCAGCTCCTCGCCGCCGACGGCATCCCCGTCGGCGAGGCGCGGCTGGTGGTGTTCGCGCGGGGCGCCGAGGTGGGGGTGAGCGGCACGGCGACGACCGGCGCGACGGCCCCGCTCGATGCGATCGCGCTGGCCCGGGGCCTGGACAGCGAGCTGGCGGGGACGAGCATGGCGGCTCGCGCGAGCTAACGAGCTGGCGGGGCCGGGACGCCCTCCCCCCGTCCCTCTCGCGGGGGGAGAGGGAGCGGGACACGCCCACCCCCCGGCCCTCTGTCATATCCGACTCGGCCCGGGAGGATCGCCTACCGGGGCGCGCCCTCACCCCGCCCCTCTCCGAGGGGGAGAGGGAGTAAGGGAACTGCATCGCCGGATTCGGTATCAGAGGGAGCGGGAGTAGGACGTCGTCACCTGGCACGCTCGTGGTGGGAGCGGGCGGAGCCGGTTCCACTACAGGGACAACGGGGCGCGGGGCACGGCGCGCGATCGATCCCCAGGAGGGGGAGCGCGCCGCAGCGGCGCCGAGCGGGGGCTAGGCAGAGCGCCGCGTGGGGATGATGGCCCACAGGCGGCTGCCTAGCCCCCGCGCGCTTTCGACGCGCAGGGTGCCGCCGAGCGCCGCCGCGCGCTCGCGCATGGAGCGCAGCCCCAGGTGGCCGGGGTACTCCGCGGCCGGGTCGAAGCCCACGCCGTCGTCGGCTACCTCTAAGGTGATCTCCTCGGACGAGCACTCCAGGCGCAGCTCGACGTGGCGAGCCCGGGCGTGCTTCACGGTGTTGTGCAGCGCCTCCTGGGCGATGCGGTAGATCGGCTCCTTCAGCTCTAGCGGCACGGCGGGCTCGTCGCAGAGCGTGACCTGCACGTCGATGCCGTGACGGGCGCGCAGGGCGGCCACCTGCTTTTCCAGCGCGGCTACCAGCCCCTCTTGCGCGAGCGACTCCGGGCGCAGCTCGAAGATGAGCGCCCGCATCTCGGCCAGCCCTGCGTCGGCCAGCGACAGCACGTAGTCGAGCGGGTCCGCCACCTGGGCCGGGTCGCGGTCGAGCAGGGTACGCGCGGTGCGGGCGCCGAGCGCGATGCCGTAGAGCGCCTGGGACACCGAGTCGTGCAGCTCGCGGGCGAGCCGCTGCCGCTCTTCGAGCGCCGCCAGGGTCTGCGCCTGCTGATAGAGGCGCGCGTTCTCGATGGCCACGGCGGCCTGGCTGGCAATCGCCATCATGAGCGTTGCATCACGCGGCGTGTAGGCGTCGGTCGCGCTGCTGGAGACGGTCAGCATGCCGATGATGCGCTCCTTCAGCGGGAGCGGCACGGCCAGCCAGGTGCGGATGTAGCTGACGGCGGGAGTGTGCAGCAGGGGGCCGAGCGCCCCGCGCAGCGCCACGGCGAGGGGCGTGGGGGCGTACATGTCGGGGATGTTGACCGGCTGGCCGTCGGCCAGGCGCTGCCAGATGTGGGCGGCGCCGCCCGCGATCGGGAAGCGGATGCCGAGCAGCGACCGCCCCGCCGCCGGATCGCCGCGGCGCGACGCGACGACCACCAGCTCGTCGCGCTCCAGGGCGAAGATCGACGCGCCCTCGTAGGCGACGACTAGCTTGAGCTGGTCGAGGATCAGGCCCAGGAGCGGCTCTAGCTCCAGCGTGGCGGTGACGTTCTGCGCGACTTCCAGCAGGGCGGACAGCTCGCGGGTGCGCTCGGCGACGTGGCGCTCGAGCGCCTGGCGCGTCTTCTGCTGCTCGGTCACGTCGCGGATGACGCCCAGGACGTGCGGCTTGCCGCGGTACGTGAAGGTGGTGCCGCGCACGTCGACGTGGAACGGCGTGCCGTCGCGCCGCACGTCGACCGCGCGCACCCGGAACTGGCCGCCCGCGCGGGCCGCGTCGAGGAAGGCGGCAAAGGCGGCGTGGTAGTCGGGGTGGATGAAGGCCGTCGGGTGCAGCCCCAGGAACTCCTCGTAGGTGTAGCCGTGCATGCGGTGGGCCGCGGAGTTGGCCTCGACGATGCGGCCGGTCGTGAGGTCGTTGATGACGAGCCCGTCGAGCGTGGACTCGAAGATGGCGCGGTACTGGCCCTCGCGCTCGCGCAGCTCCGCCTCGACGCGCTGGCGCTCGGCCGCCTGCTCCTGCACGAGGGCGTCGACCGCCGCGCGCACGTCGGCCGGCGGCGCGCCGGCCGCGAGGAGCGCCAGCACCCGTTCGTGCCCGGCCGACAGCGCGGTCGGGCGGCCGTTGTCCGCGGGGTGAATGTCGGGCAAGCTCATGACGGCCCTTCGACGGTAGGCCCGCTCGTCACCTGGCCCGGCGCACCAGCGTGGCCGTGGGGTGTTGGGAGCGGCCGGGCGCGGCCCGCGCGCCGCGGGCCGCCAGGACATCCCCAGGAAGATACCAGAATCGCGCGGCGGACGGTTGGGAGGCAGGCCGGTCCCGCCTGCCGGAAACACTCGGCGCGACTATTGCGCGCACGTCGGTGGATGCCGGAAGATAGCCTTGTAGCGGTGTCGCCGGGGCAGGATCGGCTCGGCCGCGTGAGGGACCCATGGAGCTGTTTGGCATTGGCTTACCCGAGCTACTGCTCATTATGGTGCTGGCGCTCGTGGTAATCGGCCCGGAGCGCCTGCCCGAGGTGGCCAGCCAGCTCGGCCGCACGATGGCCGAGCTGAAGCGGCAGGCCAACCAGCTCACGGCCGAGTTCCAGCAGAGCATGGAAATCGCGGCGCAGGAGCGCAAGGACCAGCGCATCGGCGCGACCGCGCCGCTGGCGGCGCGGTACTGTGGGCAGTGTGGCGCGGCGGCGCCGGCCGAGGCCCGCTTCTGCTCGAGCTGCGGCGCCAGTCTCGGCGAGCGGGTGCCCGACGGCGAGCGCCGCGACTAGGATCTCGTCAAGGCCAATTGCTAGGTGTTGGCAGTTGCCAACACCTAGCAATTGGCCTTGACCGACCGCTAGCCTGCCGTGCATAGCGCCCGCGACGGAGCGTGACGGTGTTCGGAGCCCTCCAGCCGATCCACTGGCTGATCATCCTGGTCGTCCTCGTGCTGGTCCTTGGCCCCGGGCGCTTGCAGGGGCTCGGGCGCTCGCTGGGACAGAGCTGGCGGGCGCTGAGCGGCGGCTTCCGCGAGGGCGCCCGCGAGGCGTCGCCGCCCGCGCTGCCGGCGCGCGCCTGCGTGCGCTGCGGCGTCTGGAGCGGCGACATGGCGAGCTACTGCACGCGCTGCGGGGCGCCCCTCCCGTAGCGCCCTCCCCCCCGCCTTGATGCACGGTGGAGCGGTCCCTCAGCCCGAATCGGCGGGGCAAGTCAGCGCCCGCCCTGTGCGCTCCACCGCCGGCGCAGTAGCATCGCCGGCGGCGGGGTGTCATAATGTGCGCACTTCGCGTTCGCGCTGGAGTGCCCGCGGCCCCATGTGTAGCGAAGGAGGGTTCCTCATGCATCCCGTCCAGCAGGCGCTACGCTCCGTGGCGCCCGCGGCGTGCGCCCTGGTGATGGCGGCCTGCGCCGGGGGCGCGAGCGCGCCGGCGGCCCAGCCCGTGGCTCCCGCCCCGGCGCCGCCGAGCGGGGCCGCCGCGCCGCCCGCGAGCAATGCGGCGGCGCCGACCGCCGCGACCGGCACCGCGCCGGCCGCGCAGCCCGGGCCGCTCTCGCCGCCCGCGACGGTGCGCATCGGCGTGCTGCCGAACATCTCCGACTCGGGCACCTACATCGCGATGGAGCGGGGCTACTTCGAGGAGGAGGGCATCCATCTCGAGCTGGTGCCCTTTGACTCGGCGGGGCCGCAGGTGGCGCCGCTCGGCGCCGGCCAGCTCGACGTGGGCGGCGGCTCGGCGAGCGCCGGCCTGTACAACGCCATCGCCCGCGACGTGCCGTTGAAGGTGGTGGCGGACCGCGGCAGCATGCCGCCGGGCGCGAGCTGGATCGGCCTGGTAGTGCGGCAGGACCTGACGGACCAGATCCACGACTATGCCGACCTGCGCGGCCGCAAGATCGCCATTAACCAATTCGGGACCACCAACGACATCGCCATCGAGGCGGCGCTGAAGCGTGGCGGGCTGACCATGCAGGACGCCGACATCCAGCAGATCCCGTATTCCGACATGAACGCCGCCCTGGCGAACCGCAGCGTCGACGTGGCGCAGCACAACGAGCCGTTCAAGGCGATCGCCATCGAGCAAGGGCTGGGCACGTTCTTCCACGGCGTGGACGAGTACTATCCGAACATGCAGTTCTCGGTGGTGCTGTTCGGGCCGCAGTTCGCAAAGAACAACCCGGAGGTGGCCCGGCGCTGGATGGTCGGGTTCCTGCGCGGCGTGCGCGACTACAACGACGCGCTGCGCAAGGGCATCCGCAAGGACGAGACGATCCAGCTGATCATGAAGCACGTGCCGCTGCGCGACGCGGGCCTGTTCGACAAGATGGGCTTCACGGCGCTGAACCCGGACGGCAAGCTGAACGTCCAGGGCCTGAAGGACGACTTGCAGTGGTTCGTGGACCACGGCATGACCCAGCAGGCGCCCGATATGAGCCAGGTGATCGACACGTCGTTCGCCGAGTACGCCGTGCAGCGGCTGGGCCCGTACGCGCAGTAAGCGAGCGCGGCCTATCGCGGGGCCGGGGCGGCGGCAAGCTGCGCGTAGAACACGCTGCCCCGGCCAGGCGCGGACTGGACCCACATGTGGCCGCCGTGGCGCTCCACGATGACGCGGCAGAGCGTGAGCCCCAGGCCCAACCCGCCGTGCCGGTGCCAGTCCTCCGGGTGGGCCTGGAAGAACGGCTCGAAGCAGCGCGACACGTGCTCGGGCGCCAGGCCCGGCCCGTTGTCGGCCACGGACAGGGTAATACGGCCGTCCTCGCTCCACGCCTGCACACGGATCTCCCCGCCCGCGAGCGAGTACTTCACGGCGTTGGCGAGCAGCTCGTCCAACACCTGGCGCAGTCGCTGTAGGTCGCCGCGCACGAACAGCGCCGGCTCGGTCTCGAGCGTGAAGCGATGGGCCGGGTACCGCGTGCGCGCCTCGGCCACCGCCTCGTGGGCGAGCGCAGCGAGGTCGAAGCGACGTAGCTGGAGCCGGGCGTCGGGCTGCGACAGCTCGGACAGGTCTAGCAGCTCGTCGACGAGCGCGCCCAGCCGGTGGGCCTGCTGGTCGATCGCCCGGACCGGCCCCACGAGGTTGCTCGGCTCGCCCTGCTGGCGCAGGCGGCGTCCCAGGAGGGCGGCATAGCCCTGGATCGTCGTGAGCGGCGTGCGCAGGGCGTGGCTTACCTGGGGCAGCAGGTCCTGGCCGAGCGAGAGGGGCGCTTGCGCCGCCCAGGACGCCGCGCGGCGATCGGGCGGGCCGCGCCGGCGGCCGGCCGGGTCGAGCAGGCGACCGCTCTGACGGCGGTCGGCGGGACCGCGGCGCCGATCGGCTTGCCCCTCCTGCCCGGCGACGTGGCGGCGGTCGGAGCGTGGCCCCCGGCGCTCGGTAGGCGACGGGGGCGGGCGGTCGTTCATCTCTTCGGAATGGTGTTCCAACATGGTCGTCCCCGACGCGTGGACCCGCGAATGTTCGCGGTTTTGTCAGCTGTCAAGCTAGGATTGAGCCCGGAATCCCACGCAACCCGTAATGCAGAACCGGGGCCAGGCTGCGGGGGGGCAGGTGGTATAATGCCCACCCGGCCCTCGTATCTGCTCGAAATCCGCTCGGGCGAGGAGAGACCATTGCGCGCGCTCGAAGGCCTCAATCCCGCCCAGCGCGAGGCGGTGCAGACGACGCGCGGGCCGCTGCTGATCGTCGCCGGCCCGGGCTCTGGCAAGACGCGGGTGATCGTACACCGGATCGTCTACCTGGTCGAGCACGAGGGCGTCTCGCCGCACCACATCCTGGCCGTGACCTTCACGAACAAGGCGGCCCGCGAGATGCGCGAGCGGCTGGAGGGGCTGCTGGGGCCGGCCGGCCACGGGCTGACCGTCGGGACGTTCCACTGGGCCTGCGCCCGCATCCTGCGCCGCGACGGTCAGGCGGTGGGCATCGACCCGCACTTCGTGATCTACGACGACGGCGACCAGGTTAGCCTGATGAAGAAGCTGCTGGCGGCCGAGTCGCTGGACGAGAAGCGGGTCGCGCCGCGCGCCGTGCTGAGCGCCATCTCGCGGGCGAAGAGCGAGCTGCGCGACCCGGATGCGTTCAGCCGCGCGGCCGAGGGGCACTGGCCCGAGATGGTGGCGATGCTCTACCGGCGGTACCAGGAGCAGCTCGCGCTCAACCACGCGCTCGACTTCGACGACCTGTTGCTCGGCGTAGTGGACCTGTTCAAGGGGGACCACACGGTCCTGGCGAAGTACCAGGAGCGCTACCAGTACCTGCTGGTGGACGAGTTTCAGGACACGAACGTGGCACAGTACGAGATCGTGCGGCTCTTGGGGGCGAAGCGGCGCAACGTGTGCGCGGTGGGCGACGTGGACCAGGCGATCTACAGCTGGCGGGCAGCCGATCCGCGCAACGTGTTCCACTTCCAGCGCGACTTCCCGGAGCACAAGGTGGTGCTCTTGGAGCAGAACTACCGCTCGACGCAGGCAATCCTCGACGTGGCGGACGCGGTGATCCGGCTCGCCCCGGGGCGCCACGCGAAGCGGCTGTGGACGGAGAACGAGCGCGGCCAGCCGGCGCTCTTGCACGAGGCGTACAACGAGGGCGACGAGGCGCAGTTCGTGGTGCGCGAGATCGAGCGGCTGACGCGCGACCGCGACGCGCGGCTGCGGGACTGCGCGGTGCTCTACCGCACGAACGCGCAGTCCCGCGCGCTGGAAGAGGCGCTGATCCGCTACAACATGCCCTACCAGCTGGTGGGCGGGACGCGCTTCTACGAGCGCAAGGAGATCAAGGACGTACTGGCGTACCTGCGGCTGGTGCTGAACCCCTACGACAGCGCGAGCCTGCTGCGGATCATCAACGTGCCGCCGCGCAAGCTGGGGCCGAAGTCGCTGTTGGGGCTGGAGCGGTGGGCGGCGCGGCAGGGCGTTAGCCTGTGGGACGCGCTGCAGCGCCTGGCGCACGGAGAGGACGAGGCGCCCGGCGTGCCGCCCTGTCCGCTGGCGACCGCCGCGCGGCGGGCCTGCACGCACTTCGTGGAGCTGATCGAGGAGCTGCAGGCCGAGCGGGAGGGGCTGACGGTGCTGGAGCTGCTCGACCTCTTGCTCGACCGCTCGGGCTACGCGCGTTTCCTCGCGGAGAGCGAGGAGGACGGCGAGGAGCGGCTGGAGAACCTGCAAGAGCTGCGCGCCAAGGCGGCCGAGTACGAGGACGTGAACCCGGCTGTGGCGCTGGGCACGTTCCTCGAAGAAGTGACGCTCGTGCAGGACGTGGACAGCCTGGAGGCCGGCGGCGACGCGGTCACGCTGATGACGCTGCACACGGCGAAGGGGCTAGAGTTCCCCTACGTGTTCATCGTGGGGCTGGAAGAGGGGCTGTGCCCGCACTCGCGGTCGCTGGACGACCGGGCGGCGATGGAGGAGGAGCGGCGGCTGTTCTTCGTCGGCGTGACACGGGCGATGCGCGGGCTGTACCTGAGCTACGCTTTCAGCCGCCGCTTCTACAACACGGTCAACTACAACACGCCGTCGCGCTTCCTGGCGGACATCCCGCCGGAGCTGCTCGCGGGCGGGCGGCCGAGCGCGCCGGCGGCGACGGTGGCGCCCGGTGTGGCGCCCGCCCGCGCCTACGAGCCGCCGCCGACCCGCAAGCTGCCCACGCCGGCCGCGCTGCTGGACGGGGCGGCACGGTCCCCCCGTGGCCCCGATCCTGGGGAGAGGGCCGCGGCTGGCTCCGCCGCGGGAGTGGGCAGCGCCAGGGGAGAGGTGGCCGCGAGCGGCACGGCCCAGTTCCGGCCGGGCGACCGCGTACACCACGCGCACTTCGGCGACGGGATCGTGGTGAGCAGCCAGCGCACGCGCGGCGACGAGGAAGTGACCGTTGCCTTCGAGGGCCAGGGCGTGAAGAGGCTCAGTTTAGCCTACGCCAAGCTGGAGCCGCGCTAAGAGGCAGACCTACCCCCATCCTCCTTCCCGATGCGGGAAGGGGCGAGGACCAGTCGCGGGCGAGACCGGCTTCCCCCCTTCCTTCACAGGGAAGGGGGGCCTGGGGGGGTTAGGTCAGCCGGTACAGAGCCACGGCGTTGTCGTGCAGGATCTTGCGCTTGGTGGCGTCGGCGAGGTCGGGGCGGGCGGCGAACTCGGGGATGTCGCCGCGGTACTCGGCGCGCTGCCGCTCGTGGGGGTAGTCGGAGGCCCACAGGATGCGGTCGTCGCCCAACAGTTCGACCACAGACGGGATGGTGCGCTCCTCGACCTCACACGAGAAGTAGATGTTGCCGGTGCGGATGATCTCGCTCGGCGCGCGCTTCAGCTCGGGGCACCAGCGCGAGCCACGCCGCTCCCACTCCTCGTCCAGCCGGTCCATCATGTAGGGCACCCAGCCGACGCCGGCCTCCAGGAACGCCCAGCGGACGTTCGGGTAGCGCTCGAAGGCGCCGTCGAACATCAAGCTGGTCATCTGGATCATCTGGGCGAAGGGGTGCTCCAGCGTGTGCGTCTTGATGAAGCTGTCGAACTGGTCGAGGCCGAGGCGCAGGCTGACGGCGCCGTGAATCGCCAGCACGCAGCCGAGCGCGTCCGCCTCCGCGAGCAGCGGCGCGTAGTCGGGGTGGCCGTAGGGGCGGTCGGTGACGGTGACGCCGGTCAGCACCGCGCCGGGCATGCCTAGCTCGCGCACGGCGCGGCGCAGCTCGCGGGCGGCCTCGGCCGGCGCCTGCACGGGCACGATCGCCATGCCGATCAGCCGCGGGCTGACCTGCATGAAGCGCGCGTGCAGCCAGTCGTTGTAGGCGTGGGTGAGCGCTACGGCCCACTGGCGGTCCTGAATGAGGCCCGTGGCGAGGCCCGCCGTGGGGTAGAGGATGGTGCGCTCGATGCCGCACTCGTCCAGGAAGCGGAGCCAGGTGGGCGCGTCGGGGTCGTCGCGCTGGCCGGGCGAGGTGAAGCCGCGGCACCAGCCGTCGAGCGACGGGAAGGCCGCGTAGGTGGGCACCCATTCTAGCTCGCTGTACGGCGGGGTGAGATACTCGCGGATCTCCGCCTCGCGCTCCATGATGTGGCCATCGGCGTCGATGACCGGCAGCGTCGTGGTCATGGCTCCTCCGGTTGCGGTCGCCGCGGCGGCTTACTGACGCGCTCGGTCGAGATAGGTCATGTCGAGGTACTTGCTCGGCGGCGGCACCGGCTTGGGGACGTTGCCGATCTCGGCCATGACGTCGAGCACCTTCTGCACGCCGGGGATGTTGACCTCGCCAGACTTGGGAATCGCCTGGGCGTGCGTGATCAGCAGGTCGTAGGTCTTCTGCGAGGACTCCTGGTCGCTGCTGAGCTTGTCGGTCAGCAGCTTGATTGCCGCGTCCTTGTTCGCCGGATCGTAGAGCCATGCGCAGCCCTTCGCGTAGGCGCGGAGGAAGCGCACCAGCGCGTCCGAGTTCTGCTGCGCCCAGCTCCGGCGCACGGCGTTCACCGTGAACTGGTAGTCGGGGATGAGGTCGGAGACGAGGCCCAGGTTGTTGAACCCCTCGGACTCCGCCTTGAAGTCGGCCGGCTGCGTCAGGAGCGCGGCGGCGGCGCCGCCGCTCTTCACGGCCGCGTAGCGGTCGGGGGTGCCGCCGGCCTGGATCATGTCGTACTCGTTGGGCTGCACCCCCTTCATCTGCAGCATCTGCTCCAGGAGGATGGTGCTCCCGTCCTTCAGGTCGCTGACGGCGATGGTCTTGCCCTTCAAGTCGGTGAAGGCCTTGACGTCCGGGCTGGTGATCAGGCTGTAGGTTGGCTTGTTGAGCACGCCGGAGACGGCGACGATGTCGGCGTTGCCTTGCTCGTCGGCGAGCACCACGCTATCGGTGGCGGTGCCGCCGGCGACGTCCATCGAGTCGCTCGACAGCGCGCGGGTGGAGTCCGACGAGACGCGGAAGACGGTTGGCTCGACCGTTACGTTCTCGGCCTGCATGAAGCCCTGGGACTCGGCGGCCCAGAGGCCCCAGAACATCGCCGTGACGGTCACCTGGCCATAGCGGATGGTGGCGGGCGCTGGCGGGGCGCCCGCCGTGGCGCCGACCTGTCCGCTGGGTGCCGTGGCCGCGCCGCTGGTGGCCGCCGGGGCTGCTGGCTGAGCGGCGCCGCTCGTGCCGCTGCTGGTGTTGCCCGGCCCGCAGGCGACGACCGCCACCAGGGCCACGACCAGGATCGCGCGCCTCAGGCTTGTCCACATGCCGCTTCCTCCTCCACCGCCAGCCGGCGCGCCACGGGGGCCACCGCGCCGCGCCCGGCGAGGACCTATCGCCGCGCCGGCCGGGCAGCGCCCGGGTCGCCCGCGCGCCGAAGCATTGCTTTCGTTATATCAAGGGTAGCACGCCGCTCACGCGGCCGGCGGGGCTGGCTGCGGCGCGTCGTCTCGACTCGCGGCGGGCGGCCGATTCGGGGCATATGGGCCGCGCACTGATAAGTGGGTGTTATAGAGCCCTCGCCGGGCCGGAGGGTACAGGTGATATATTGATTGGAGATTGCCAGGAGCGTGATCGCGCTCGCTCCGGCCGCGGAGTCGCTTGCACCGCGAGGGTGGATGAGTACCGACGCGCCGCCAGTGGTCCTCCTCTTCACGGCGAACCCGGAGCTGGACGCGCTGCAGGCTGCCCTGGAGAGCCGGGGGCTGCGCGCGATCCGGGTCGAGACGGTGGACGCCGCCCAGGAGCTGCTGGCGGTCGACCGTCCGCGGGCGGTCGCGGTGCTCGACACGTTCCGGCCCTCCTCCTACTCGTTCGCCGCGGTGTACCGCGTGCTGCACCAGGACCCGCCGGTGCCGACGCTGATGCTGCTGAGCGAGGGGCCGGGCGCACCGCCCGTTCCGCGCGATGGCTCGGCGCTGGACGACTACGCGCGCATGCCCGCGCGGGTCGACGAGCTGGTGCTGCGCATCCAGGCGCTGGTCCTGCGCGCCGGGCTAACGCTGCCCGCGCCCGCGCCGCCGCCAACGGCAGTCACGGTGCCGGCCGCGCCCCAGACCGGGGACCACGCGCCGTTCCGGAACGGCGAGATGATCGTCATGTTCGGCCCCAAGGGCGGGGTGGGGCGCAGCACCATCGCCACCAACCTGGCCGTCGAGCTGGCGCAGCGCTACGACAAGCAGGTCGTCCTGGTGGACGCCGACCTGTGGTTCGGCGACGTGTCGGTGCTGCTCGACCTGCGGGGCGAGCACAGCTTCGCGTCGCTGGTCCACCACGGCGACCAGCTCGATCTCGACGTGCTGCGCAACGTGCTGGTGCCCCACTCGTCGAACATCAAGGCGCTGCTGGCGCCGCCCGAGCCGGCCCTGGTCGAGACGATCCCGCCGTTCCTGCCGGCGCGAGTGGCGACCGCGTACCGCGCGCTGTTCGACTACGTGATCGTGGACACGCACCCGTCGATGGAAGAGTACATGCTGCAGCTGCTGGAGGTGGCCGACCGCATCCTGCTGGTAACCACGCCGGAGCTGAGCTCGATCCGCAATACGGGGCAGGTGCTGAAGCTGGCGAACACGCTCGGCCTGCGCGACAAGCTGACGATCGTGCTCAACCGCGCGAACAGCGGCGTGCAGATGGAGCATCTGGAGCAGACGCTGGGCGTGCGGGTCGACCATACGATCGTGAGCGCCGGACCGCGCGTGGTCGAGGCGGCCAACCAGGGTACGCCGGTGCTGTTGATGGACCCGGGCGGCCGCGAGCAGATCACGCGCGACCTGGGCCGGCTGGTGGCCAAGATCGCGGGACAGCCCGAGCCCCAGTGGGATGGCAAGCAGCCGGCTCAGCGGCGCAGCCGCTGGCGCCCGCGCTGGGCCGGCTGAGGCCCGGCGTGGGGCACGCCCTGGCGCGGCCTGGCGCACGGGGCAGGTGGGGGCCCGCGCCGCGCGGGTGAGGCGGCGCGGCGTAGCGGTGAGTGAGGAGTAGATGACGACCGATCGGCAGCGCCCCGAGCCCGGCGGCACGCTCGTGGTCCTCTTCGGCTCCAAGGCCGGGGCCGGGACCTCCGCGGTGGCTGCCAACCTGGCGATCGCGCTGCGGCGGGTGGCCGACGTGCGGGTCATACTCCTCGAGGGCCACTACGATCTGGGCAACCTGGCGTCGCTGCTCGACCTGGCGTCCGAGCGCCATCTGGGGCAGGCGCTGGCCGGCTCGCTGGCGGAGGGCTTGCAGCCGCACCGCAGCGGGATCGAGGTGCTGCTGCGCTCGCCGGAGGGGACGGCGCCGACGGGCGCGCAGCAGCGCAGCCTGCTCGAGCAGGCGCGAGCGCAGGCGCGCTATGTCGTCGTCGACAGCCCGCTGCGCTACGACGAGCTGTTCCACGCGCTGCTCGACGCGGCCGACCGGGCACTGATGGTGACCACGCCCGAGGCGACGGCCCTGCGCCACGGCGAGCGCTTCCTACATCAGGCCGATGCCTGGGGCACGCGGGCGCCCCTAGGCGTGGTCGTCAATCGCTGGGAGAGCGAGTCGGGCGTGGAGCCCGCGCAGCTCCACGCGCTGTTCGGGGCGCGGATCGTTGGCCGGCTGCCAAGCGCCGGGCGGCTGGCCGTGGACGCCGCGAACGCCGGCCGCCCGTTCGTCGTCGAGGCGAGCGACCACCCGCTGTCGCGGGCCGTGGTGGCGCTCGCGGAATGGCTGCACGGGCAGCCGATCGCCGAGCGCCAGCCGCGGTAAGCCGCTAACGCCGCCCCGGTCGGAGCACGCATGAATCGCCCCACTACGATGAGTGCCCGACGCGCGCTCGTGATCGACGACGACGAGGCGGTGCGCGAGGTGGCCCGCGCCAGCCTCGAGCTGATGGCGGGCTGGGAGGTGCTGGCGGCCGACTCGGGCAGCGCCGGGCTCGCGCTGGCGAGCGCCGCGCGGCCGGACGTCATTCTGGTCGACGTAATCATGCCAGAGATGGACGGGGTGGCGACCGTCGCGGCGCTGCGCGCGACGCCGGCCACGCGCGACATCCCCATCATCCTGCTTACGGCCGTAGCCCAGGACGACGAGCCGGACCGCTTCCGTGGGCTGGGAGTCGCCGGGGTAATCGCGAAGCCGTTCGACGCGCTGCACCTCGCCGACGCGGTCGCCGCGACTCTCGACTGGGACCGGTGACGGCGCATGGACGGCGCCCCGCGTCCTACCTCGACGCCTCGTATCCTGCTCGTCGGGCTGTCCGCGGAGCTGGCTACCTGGTTGGGCCATCGTCTCGGCGGCGCAACCGTCGTGCATGCGCCGCCCGGCCGGGCGGCGCTCGACGCGCTGGGCCAGGGCGGCTGGTCGCTGCTCGTGCTCGATCACGAGCGTGCTGGGTCCGCGGCGCTAGACCTGCTCCGGCGGGTGCGCGCAGCCGCAGCGACCGCGGAGCTGCCCATCCTCCACTGCCTGGAGCGTGCGGCGGCTTCGCGCCTGGTGCCGGCGTTGGCGACCAGGCCCGGCGTCCTGCGGCTGCTCTTCCAGCCCGTCGAGCGCGAGGAGCTAGCTCGGGCGGCCGCCGAGTGCCTGGGCGTGACGCTCGCACCCGCGCCCCCGTCGTCCGGCGACGCGCGGGCCATGACCGCGGCGATCACCGCCATGTGGCAGCGCTTCCGGGCGCCGACCCTGGAGCGGGTGGCGGTGGTCGAGCAGGCCACGACCGCGCTGCTGCAAGAGGAGCTGGATGCGGGGCTGCGTGAGCGCGCCTTTCACGAGGCGCACCGGCTCGCCGGGTCGGTCGGCACCTTCGGCTTCGCGGATGGCTCGCGGCTGGCCCACGAGGTCGAGCAACTGCTGCGGCCGCCGCGGGCGCTGGGGACGGCCGAGGCGCTGCGGCTGGCCGACCTCGTGAGCCAGCTGCGCTATGCACTGGAGCAGGCGCCCGCGTTGCCTGGCACGCCTGCTGCCCGGTAAGCACTCTTTGCCCCACCAGGACGGTGGGGCTCGCCTCGGAAGGAGGGCGGTGGGATGGAGAGCAGCTTCAAGCTCGGGCGCCTGGCCGGCATCGAGATCGGCGTCCACTACACCTGGCTGTTCGCGTTCCTCCTGGTCGCCTGGTCCCTGGCGAGCGGCTTCTTCCCGGCGAATTATCCCGGGTGGGGGCTTGCGACGTACTGGGTGGTCGGTATTCTCGCCGCGCTGGCGCTGTTTGCCTCGGTGCTGGTCCACGAGCTGAGCCATTCGTTCGTCGCGCTGGCGCGCGGCCAGGAAGTACACAGCATCACGCTGTTCATCTTCGGCGGGGTCTCGAATCTCAAGGCGGAGTCCGAGCGACCGCAGGATGAGTTTCTCATCTCGATCGTCGGCCCGCTCACGAGCTTCGTGCTGGCGGCGATATTCTGGGCCGCGCACCAGCTGGTCGGGCTGGGCGATTCGCCGCTCGGCGCCGCGCTCGGCTACCTGGCCATCATCAACCTCATTCTGGGCGTCTTCAACCTCGTGCCCGGCTTCCCGCTGGATGGCGGGCGCGTGCTTCGCTCGGCGATCTGGGCGGCGACTGGCAGCTTGCGGCGGGCGACGGACATCGCGTCGTACGTGGGGCAGGGCGTGGGATTCTTGCTGATCTTCTGGGGCGTCGCCCGCCTGCTGAGCGGCGATTTCTTTGGCGGCCTGTGGACGGCGTTCATCGGCTGGTTTCTGAACAGCGCCGCCGAGACCACGCGCCAGCAGCAGGTGCTGAGCGAGAACCTGCGTGGCGTGCGGGTCGCGGAGCTAATGGACCCGCACCCTCCCACGACGCCCCCGGACCTGACCGTGACAGAGTTCGTCACCGAGCACGTGCTGCGTCGTGGGCAGCGGGCGCTCCTGGTTACGGAGGCGGGGCGGCTTCTGGGCATCGTCAGCATCACCGATGCCAAGGAGCTACCCCAGGAGGCGTGGGCGACGACGCCGGTGGCGCGCATCATGACGCCCACCCCGCTCAAGACCATCGCGCCCGACGCCGACTTGAATACCGCGCTCGAGCTGCTCGTGGACGGGGGGCTGAACCAGTTGCCCGTCGTGCAGGCGGGCAACGTCGTGGGCCTCCTCAGCCGCGCCGACATCCTGCGGTTCATTCAGCTGCGGGCCGACCTGCGGCTTCGCCATCCCCCGGACGCGGGCGCCCGCTCCCGCGCGGCCTGACCCCGGCGGCCTCGGCCGGTCCAGCGCGAGCGCGCCAATCTGCTACCATCATCGGGTGGCCGCCAGCGGCCGCTGGGAGGCGCGCGTGATTCATCCCACCGCGGAGGTCCACCCCGAGGCCGAGATCGGCGCCGACACTCGTATCTGGCACTACTGCCACATCCGCGAGGGCGCCCGGATCGGCGCCGAGTGTGTGCTCGGCCGCAACGTCTACGTCGAGGACGGCGCCCGGATCGGCAACCGCGTGAAGATCCAGAACAACGTGTCGGTTTACCGCGGGGTGGAGCTGGAGGACGGCGTGTTCGTCGGGCCGGCGGCGGTCTTCACCAACGACCTGCACCCCCGCGCGATCAATCCTGACGGCAGCCTGAAGCGCCTGGACGATTGGACGTGCAACCGCACGCTGGTGCGCCAGGGCGCGGCGATCGGCGCCGGCGCGGTGATCGTCTGCGGCACGACGATCGGCCGCTTTGCGCTCGTCGGCGCGGGCGCCGTCGTCACGCGCGACGTGCCCGACCACGGCCTGGTGCTTGGGAACCCCGCGCGGCTGGTGGGCCATGTCTGCGCCTGCGCGCGCCGCCTGCAGCCGGCCACCGACGCCGCTGGGCGACCGACGCTGCGCTGCCCCTCCTGCCACCTCGACTACGACGCCGAGCAGCCGTCCGTGGCCACGGCGCGGCCCACGGGAGACTAATACCCGGCCCGGTCCGGCGGCTCGGTGAGCGGGGCGCCCCCTCACCCCGACCCTCTCCCAAGGGGAGAGGGAGTAAGGGAACGCCACCCCCGGATTCGGTATCAGGCGGGCTGGGGGCTGATCTGGCCCGCGCGGGCAGCCGCGGCGAAAGGGGCCGAGCGGGGCAGCAGCAGGGCGGCCGAGCGAATCCGGTAGGCCTCGCCATCCAGCGTCTCGGGCGGGCCCTCGCCGCGTTGCAGCGCGCGGACCGCTCGCAGCAGGCGCTGGCGCAGGGCGATGACGGCCGTGTCGCTCGACCCGAGGTGCTCGCGCGTGCGGTCGGCGAGCGGCCCGCCGAACTGGTCCTCCTGCACCGCCAGGTCCTGGTCGCGGATGCCCTTGATGCCCGTAAACGACTCGTGTCGCTGCTTCTCTCGGTCGAGCCGGTAGTCGTTGGCGCGGTTGGCCAGCGGCTGGTAGGTGCGGGGGTCCACCTCGGAGTAGATGCCGGTCCAGCTCTCGATGCGCGCCACGTCCGCGTCCGTGAGCGGCCGGTCCGGTCGCCAGGAGACGGTGTACCCCGCGGTGCGTGTGTCGTCCACCGGCACGGCCGCCGTAAAGCTGATCGGGGCGTCGGCCTCGCTCGGAATCATGGTGTAGGTGGGCATTAGAAACTGCGTTACGCGCCAGTAGTACTGGTGCTGGTCCCAGCTGCGCCGCGCGCCGATGGCGAGGCCGTAGGCGGTTTCCTGTACCGTGAAGACGGGCGCGCCGTCGGTCGCCCGGGCGAGCAGCGTCTGGCCGGAGCCGGCGGCCTGGCCGTCGGGCGCGAGGCGCCGGTGCAGGAACGAGACGTGGGCAGAGTCCACCTCGCCCTCGACGTTCTGCAGGTAGTTGCAGGCCTGGAAGCGCTTGTGGACGTACCGATGGCTGGCGGGAACGAGCGTCCATTCGAGGCGCGGCAGGGCGGGCGTGCAGTCGCCCGGACCGAGGTAGGCCCAGATCACGCCGCCCCGCTCGACGCACGGATACGCGGTCGCCCGCACGCGGTCCTTGAAGGTGCTCTCCTCGGGCTCGGATGGCATGTCCACGCAGCGGCCCGTCACGTCGAACTTCCAGCCGTGGTACACGCAGCGCAGGCCGCACTCCTCGTTGCGACCGAAGAAGAGGGAGGCGCCCCGGTGCGGGCAGTGGGCGCCGAGCAGGCCCACGCGGCCCGCCGTGTCGCGGAAGGCTACCAGGTCCTCGCCCAGGAGCCGGACGCGCACGGGCGGATCGTCGGGCCGCGGTACCTCCTCGGCCAGCAGCGCCGGGAGCCAGTAGCGACGGAGCAACGCGCCCATCGCCGTCCCCGGGCCGACGCGGGTGAGCAGCTCGTTCTCTTCGCGCGACAACATGGGCCGTGCCTCCAGGGGCAACATATCGGCGGGCGCCAGGCATCTCGCCGAGGATGGTAGTGCGCCCCGCCGCTGCCCGCAACGTCGGTAGCGGGACGCGGAACGCCCCGAGACGAGCGGCTCGTCTCGGGGCGGGCTGGAGGGGGCTGCCGGGCTGAAGCGCTAGCGCAGGCCGTTGCAGATCGGGAGATTCAGCGTATTGCTGCGACAGAACGTGCTCAGGGCCGTGATGCCCCCGGCCCCGAACGGGGTGGTGGTGCCGGGCAGGCCGAAGGTCCCGGCCAGCGGGCTGGCCGGCACGCCCGCGACGCCGGTGAGGCCGGCGATCGGCGCCCCGCCTGGCACGAGGGCACCGCTTCCCAGGAGGCCCGTGTTGGTGTTGCAGCCGGCGGCGACCAGGTTCTGCACGGTCGCCGCGTAGAGCACATAGCTCTGGAACCAGTCGCGGGAGTTCGACTGCATGGCGATCGACAGGTCGTAGGGCAGGCGGCGGGTGTTCAGGACGGCCGTCTGCGCGTTCTGCTGGAGCCCTGCCTGGGCGATCCGCTGGCCCACCTCGCTCTGTTGGAGCGCGGCCAACTGCAGGAGGAAGTTCGCCCGCTCGCCGGAGGTCAACTGGTCGAACGTGCCATCGCGCTGGAGCGTATCCAGGATGTTGGCGGACGATAGCTCCGGATTCGGGTCGACTGCCGGAATCGGGACGCCGCCGTCCGGATACAGCTGCGGATACACGCTCGCCTGCGGATAGCCGCTCGGGTAGAGGTCGGGGCGCTGCAGAGCCCAGGGCGGCTGCGCGTAGCTATTGTAGTAGGCGGGCGCTGGGTAGGCGTTGGCGCCCTCGAACGGGCTGGTGGCGAAGGGCTGCGATAGCGGCGCGTAGCCGACCGGGAAGATGCCGCTCGGCGTGAAGCGGCTCGCGAGCTGCAGCAGGGGCAGGGTGTTCTGAAGTACCTGATCCTGGCACGCCGCCGTGCCGGGCGCCGTCTGCGCGCTAGCTGCCCCAGGCGAAAGACCAACGATCAACGCCGCGGCTAGGATGATTCCTCGACGCAAGTAGCTCCTCCTTCACTCGCGTTCGTCGCCGGCCCTCCTCCGCCGCCGACGTTGCACGCTGTCTTTTGGGGTGGCTGTCCCCTCCAAGCGGGAGCCTATCAACCTTCAGGAAGCGGTGCCTACGGCCCCCATGTCACAGTCTGTTAGCATCGGTCGGTCGCGCCGGCTGCCCCCTGGAGCACCGCGGGTCGCCCTCGGCCGGCAGGCCGGCGGCCCCGCGAGCGTTGTGCCCCTGGGAACACTTTGCGAAACGGGAGTGGCCGATGCCTAGCGCCCGCGGCTCACGGCCGCGTCACGGCCGCTCGTGGGCGCCGGGCCACCTGGCGGCGCGAGCACGGCCCGGGGATCGTGAGGGGGAGCGGGGACGAGAAGGCGGGCGTGGCGCTACTCGGCCCAGGGGTCATAGGGGGCGATGCGGGAGCGCGAGCGCCAGTACCAGGCGCCCACGGCAGCGGCCGCCGCCACGGCGAGCAGGCCCGCGGCCAGCTCCCAGAGGACGGCGCGGTTCGCGGCTGGCTCCGTCGCGGCCGCGGGCGGCCGGCCCTCGACAAACGCCGCGAGCAGGTTCGCCGTCACGCGCTGGAGGCGGGGATCGACGAGGCCCAGCTGCCGCCAGTCGTCTAGGCCCCACGCCCAGTCCACCGTGCCGGCGTCGAACACCATTCCGCCCTCGCGGTAGTAGACGGAGTTGGCGACTGCCGCCTGTCCCTGCAGGTCGGTCACCGGCGAGGCCGAGAGCACGACCAGGCCGGGCGGCGTCGCGGCGTCCTGCACGGCGCGGTCGAACTCGCCGCCGACGACCGCGCTCCACGCCTCGCCGGCGCTGGCGTTGGTGCCGGCGAAGATCCAATAGTCGGGCGCCTGCACGACGTAGGGGAACGTCGCGCCCCCGCTCGTGCTCCCCTCCCACCGTGCGCCCAGCAGCGCGTTCTCGGGCCGTTTCACCACGTCGCTGCCAAACGCCACCGTCACGCGGCTGTTGTCCGCTCCCGTCAGGGGATCGAGGCGGGCATCCCGATAGCTCACGAGCACGCGGTTGGCGGCGCCGCGCTCGGAGGGCTCGTAGCGCACCTGCCAGTAGGCCGCGTTGCCGCCGAAGAACGCCAGCGAGCGGCCCACGTCGCGGGCGGCTTCCCAGTTGTCGCGCATCTCCTTGGACCAGTACTGATCGTGGCCCACGGACAGCAGCGCGCGCCGGCCGGCGAGCCAGTCGGTGCCCGCGTGCGCGTCCACGTCGGTGATGTAGGTGACGTTGTAGCCTTCCCGCTCCAGCCAGCGGATCATCGGGAAGTCCCAGTCGAAGAACTGGCCCGCCCCATCCCACTGGCTGTAGGGCCGGTCGAACGATACCTTGGTGGCGGGGGTGCCGGCGGAGTTGTAGCGAAAGAGGCTCTTGCCGCCCCAGTTGTTGTAGGCCTGGTAGGTGTTGACGGCCAGCTTGTACACGAAGTCGGCCGCCTGGTTGTCGTCGCGCACGACGAACAGGATGTATCCGACGTCGTGGGCCTCGTTCGTGGCCAGCAGCCGCACGAGATACACGCCGCTCACCCAATCGAAGGGAATCACCAGCGAGTAGGACGGCAGCCAGCTGGCCGCGACCAGGCCGGTTTCGGGATCAGGCGTCGGCAGCGGCTGCTGGGTGCCGACCTGGCCGAAGGCGCTGAGTACCTCGCGGCCGCCAGCGCCGCCGTACCAGCCCATGCGGTTCACGCTCAGGTCGTACGCGGGGGCGGTGGTCGAGACGAAGAAGCGGATCGTATCGCCAGCGGCCGCGCTGACGCGGTCGGCATACCCGCTGATGACGGGCGGCTCCCAGCGCTCGATCTCGCTCGGGCTCTCGCCGGCCTCGGGCGTGTTGCCCTCCGGGTGGTCGACGGCGGTGCGGGGCGGCGCCGGGGAGACGCGCTGCCACTGGGCGCCGCCCGGCCGCTGGTTCTCCTGCACGATGGGGTTCGCGCGGGCGCCAGGGGCGCTGGGCGTCGGCGGGACCGTCTGGCTCGCCGCGTCGGGCGCGCGCGCCCCCCCAAGCAGCAGGGCCAGCGCCAGGGCGGCGAGCAGCGAGGGGATGCGCCTCATCGCACGCCGAAGAATGCCAGCACGAGGAAGCCGAATACGGTCCCGAGCGCGAGGCCGGCCGCCAGTATGAGCACCTGCATGAGTATCGGCTTGCGCTCGCTCATCGCATGCCGCCGGTCAGACCCAGGACGATCAGACCCAGGGCGAGGCCCAGGGCCAAGCCCGCGAGGACAAAGAGCACGTTGGAGAGGATGCTGGCGCGGCGTGGCCTCGGGCGGGCGAGCGGCGCGCTCTCGCCAACGGGGGCCGCCTGCTGTAGCTCCGCAGCGTCGGCATCCGCCGCCGTGCGGCGCGGCGAGGAGCCGCGGTCGGCCGGGCCGGGCGGCTCAGCGCTCGGCTCCGCGCGTGGCGCCGGGGCGGTGAGCGTGGCCGCGCCGCCCGGGCCAGCGCCCGCGGGCGACTCGACAGCGGACGTGGGCGGCGGGGCCCCGGGGCTCTCCGGCGGGCGGGTGCGGGGCGTCTCGGGCGCGCCCGCATCCCGCGCGCGCGGCAGGGTGGGCACGGCCGCGGCCGGCGATGCGTCCCTGACGGCGTCGCGCGGCGCCTCTCCCGCGCCGACGGATCGCTCGGCTGGGACACCGCCCGGCGCGCGGCTCGCTTGCGCGGCTCCGGGCGCCACAACTGTCCCCCCGGCCTCGCGATCTTCGGGGGAGGCCGGCGGCGCGATGGGTACGCTCGGACCGGTCGCGGCCGCTTCGGGCGCCTTCCGTGGCGCGACCGGCGGGAGGGTGGCCGGGGCGGCGGGCTCGGCCGGCTCCTGGGCCTCGGCCGGCGTTGGGGCCGGGCCCGGAGTCGCGCCGGCCGGTGCCTCGGACGCTCGGGCCAGCAGCGCGACCACCCGGTCGGCGGCCGCAGCGGGCAGGACGCTTGCGCCGAGCGCCGTGCGCGGCCCGGTCGGGCGCAGCGCCAGGTCGGGCGCGTCGGGCGCGTCGAGCAAGACCAGTGGCACCGAGACGCGCTGCGGCGGTACGCCGTCGCGCGGCGCAAGCCGTCCGATGGCCACGAGCACGTCGCAGCGGCCTTCCTCGCACACCGCGAGGCCTCGCTCGGCCTCGCGATAGAGGGCCACTTCCAGCCCGCGCGCCTCTAGCTCGTCGGCCAGCGCCAGGAGCCGCGCGGTATCCGCGCCGACCAGCACGGCCCGGCGGGTGCGCTCCATCCCCATCAGGCTCCTGCTCCCTCTCCGCTCCCGCTGTTGTCCTACATTCTAGCAGCGGCCGGCCCGCCGATGGGCGCAAAATGGGAAGTACCCCCTGCCCGCATAGGGGGCGGGGACTGCCGGCGGAGCCGGTGCCGGTGGCGCCGCCCTTCTCCGTATGGATGGAGAGGGCGCGAACGCCGGCGCGGCAGTGCTCACACACACCGCCGCGCCGGCGGAAAGAGAGGCGTACGCTGGGGGCGCGGGGCGCGCCCGATCCGGGACGTTAGGCGACCTGCGCGCCGGGGCGGCGGCGGGGCAGGGCCAGCGCCACCAGGGCCAGCGCGAGCGCGCCGCCGGCGAGCGCCAGCGGCGGCCAGACCGTGAAGCCGCCGTCCAGGCCCTCGCCGGCCTTGGGCAGCGCGCGGGCAAGCGGCAGGCCCGGGCCTTGCACCGTGCGACCGAGCACCTCGCCGCAGGTCGGCCCCATGCCGGCGCCGCCGACGCCGGGGATGCAGACTTCGCGCTGGACCGTGCGCGGCGCGGTCTCCGCGACCTCCTCCGGCGGCGCGACCACGCGCGGCGCGGTCTCCTCGATGATCGGGCGCGGCACGACGGCCGCCGGCACCTCGGGCGCCGGGGGCGCCGGGGGCGCCTCGACCGTGCGGCCGAGCACCTGACTCACCGGCGGGGCCACGGGCGCGGGCGGTGCCACGGGCGCGACGGCGGCGGGTATCGGCCGCGCCGCGATGCTGACCGGGCTCACCGACGCGGACACGGGGCTGATCGAGGCCATCGCGCCGGGGCCCCCGCTGGAGACCCCGGTGCTCCCGCCGCCGCCGATCGGCACCACGGGAATCGTCTGCGGGATCTGCGGCGGCGTGACACTGACCGAGGGCGGCGACACGCTCGGGATCGTCACGTTCGGCGGCGTCACCTGCGGCGGCGTCACATTGACGATGATGTTGCAGCAGGTACCATAATCGCCGCCGTCGGCCAGCGCGGCCGGCGCGGCGACGGCGCTGCCCGCCAGCACCAGCAGCCCGCCCGCCAAGGCGCCCCGCAGGATCGTGGTCGTGCGCTGTCGTTGCATAGTCCGCTCTCCTCCCAAGCACGCGGTCCCAGCTCCGCTGGGCGCTAACCCCCGTCCACCAGGCGCGCCCGCACGACCTGGCGATGATCGTAGCTCCGAGTCACGCGGTTGAAATTGCCCGTACAGGTGATGAGCGTCATGATAGCATCAGGGCTTGGCCCGACGATGTCCATCAGCGGCGCATCTTCCGGGCGCACCGCCTTGTTCCACTCCACGGCGTAGGTGTGCGCGACGCCATCGCTGTCGGTAACGACGATCTGGTCGCCCGGCTGCAGCTCGTTCAGGCCCCAGAACACGCCGAGCTTGCCGGCCCAGTCCACGTGCGCTGCCGAGACGAAGTTCCCCGGCGCGCCCGGGCGCGCGCTCGCCTCGTACCAGCCGATGTGCTCGCCGTCGCCCGGCACCTCCATCTCGCCCGTCGGCAGCACCTTCAGGGCGGTAATGGGGCCGTCCTTCACGCCGATCTTCGGGATGGACATGGTGACGGGCGGCGCCAGCACCTTGGGCTCGGGCTTCGACGGCGCGCAGGCCAGCCGCGTCGAGGCCGCCACCGGCAGGTCGCGGCCCGCCAGCGCGCCGTCGCGCACGCGGTATTGCACGTCGTGCGCCAGGGCCGCGTCCGTCGTGATCGTGCCGTCGTGATCGGTGATCGCCACGCTGAGCGGCGTCGGGCCAAGGCCGCCCTGCTTCTGCACGGCCAGCGAGTAGCCGCCATCGAGCACCGCCGCGTTCAGCGTGTACTCCAGCACCACGCTGGTCTGGCCGCCCGGCGGCACGTCGATCAGCCCGGCGAAGGCGGTGCGGCCGCACTCCGTGAGGGTCTGGGCGTCGTCGGCGAAGCCCGTCGCGCTCTGCAGCGCGCTCTCGTACGGGACGTACACCCGCAGGTAGTCGCGGTAGTCCGTCGTCAGCCACGGCGCCGTCTGCGTCGGGTCGAACGTGTTCTTCACATCGATCGTCAGGCGGGCGCGCGGCGGAGAGGCCGTCAGGTCGACCGCGTAGCGCATCGAGCGCTCGACGTAAGGATCGATCTTGTTCGGGCTCACGTTCGCGTGGACCGCGTACACGTAGTCGCCCGCGCCCTGGTAGAGGTGCCCGTCCCAGTTCAGCTCGGCCGCCAGGTGGGCGGCCGCGGACTCGCCGAGATAGAGCATCAGGTGCTTGCCGGCCAGCGCCTGGCCCAGCGCATCGGCATAGGCGCGCAGGCGGTCGGGCGGCGCGCTCGTCAGCGTCTGGATCACGGCCGCGGCCGCAGAGCCGACGAACTGCTTGCGCGAGTACTCCTCGTCCAGCCCCGGGTGGGCGTGGACGTAGTAGTCCAGGCGCTCTTGCAGGTTGTCGGCCGTCACGGTCTCGTCGTAGTCGGGCACCGCGATGGGCCCGGTCGCCGCGAGCAGCAGCTCGAGCGCGTGCTGGTCGAAGGCGATCACGCCGTTCAGCTGGTCGTCGCGCGTGCCGTTGTAGAAGTACGCGAGCTGCTCGGCGCTGGACGGGAAGTCGGGCCACCAGTTGGCGTCGCGCAGCTGCCAGTAGCTCGAGTCCAGGTAGCGCACGAGCGGCGCGGGCGGCGGCACCATGATGTCGGGCGACAGATCGTAGGCGACGCTCGTGCCGAACTCTTGCCGCTCGATCTTGCCGCCGTCGACCGTGACCACGCCCGCCGTGCCGATGTAGCCACCGGTGGGCCGCAGCTCGTCGCGATTCTCGGCGACCAGCAGGTAGGTGCGCGCCTCGTTGGCGCCGAGCAGGTCGGGCAGCACCAGCAGCGCGTCCACCGTGTTCCGCAGCCCCGGCAGCTTGGCGCTCAGCCGGTCCAGCGCGTCGCGCGTGGTCGCGTCCTGCTCCTCGGGCCGCACCTTCGCCAGGGCGATCTCGGCGCCGGCCAGGCGCGTGCGGGCCTGCTCCAGGTCCGTCCGCGCGCCGGCGAGCGTGGTCAGCACCTGCTCGCCGAGCGGGCCATCGCCGCTCTGGTTCTCCTTCAGCAACGCCGCGAGCGGCTGCAAGCCCTGGCACAGTTGGTCGCCGGCCGCGCTCACCTCGGTGGCGACCGCCACGAGCGCGATGCTCGACTCCGTGCGCGCGGCCGTCGCCGGCACCTGCTCCACGAGCCGCACCAGCGGCGCCATGCGGTTCACGCTCTCCGCGGCATCGCCGAAGGCGCCCGCGGCTGTCGAGAGGTCGGCGCACGACTGGCTGAGATCCACGTCGCCGGCCACCGCGCGATCGAGCGCGCCGCCCGAGATGCCGCTGCTCGCGCTGGCGAGCGCCTGCTGGCCCGTGGCCAGCGACTGGCGCAAGCTGACGAATTCGCCATACGCCGCGACGCCCGCCACGATCAGCAGCCCGGCAGCCACGCTGAGCAAGAATACGCGCACGTTCGACTCCGTCTGATGGCGCTACTTTCGATTATAGGCGCGGGCCAGAATTCTGAATATCCATGCTCAAGACGATTGTGCCCGCCCGGTCCGGACGACCGGGGCACCCGCCATCATCCGAATTGCGTAGTCCATCCCGTGCGACGGGCTCGCCCGTTCACGGATCGGTCATTTTGGGTTCGTCAGGCTAGCCGCGCCACCCGCTCCACGGCCCAGGGACCAGCCCCTGCATTGGGCGGATGTTCACCTCGGCCTGGTGCCCCTGAGCCCAGGCGCGGAAGGTGTCGCGCGAGCTGTTGTAGCTGCCCTGGTCGCAGAACTCGTCCACGTTGTTCGGGTAGCACCAGCCCAGCGCGCCCGCGTAGCCGTTGGCGTAGAACGTGTCCAGGCTCTGCTGCACGCTGTAGGGCGTGCTCTTCAGCGGAAACTCGGCGATGACGATAGGCTTGTCCACGTTGAAGCTGTCGGCCGCGCGGTTGTACGGCGAGTACTGGGCGCCGTAGTCGCGGTCGATCCACGGATACCAGTGGACGAGGTACAGATCGAGGCCGAGGTCGGTCCAGCGGTCCAGCCAGGGCAGCCCGCCCGCGTCGATGGTCACCGCCTGGCTGGCGTAGGTGCGCACGTACTGCACGTGCGCCTGGATGAAGGCGCGCAGCTGGTCCACGGGAATACGCTGGAAGCTGCGGTCATTGGTGAAGCCGGCCGGCCAGTCCGGCTCGTTCATCACCGACCAGGCCAGGATGGTGGGATTCCGGCCGTAGCGCTGGAGGAGCGGGCGCAGCACGTTGTCGAGGTAGCTCTGGCGCACACCCGCGTCGGTGATGACGGCGGCGTGGTTGCGGCCCCGCTTCGCCACCGGCGAGTCCCAGAGCACCGGGATCACGTAGACGTTGTGGGCGCTGGCCAGCGCCAGCATGTCGTCGAAGTTCTGGTAGAAGCTGGCGGGGAGGCCCGTGACCTGCCCGTTGCGGTCGAAGAGCGGGTAGCGCTCGCCGTCGTTGAAGACGTACCAGCGCGTGACGTGCGTGCCGCTCGCCTGCAAGTCGGCGAGCTGGGCGTCGAGCGCGGCGTACTGGCCGTGGATGTTCTCGCCAGCGTCGTCGCCGAAGTCGTAGTTGTAGCGGTGCCAGGGGTAGTTGTAGCCCACGGCGAACCAGCTGCCGCCGAGCGCGCTCACGCGGTCGGGCGTCGCGCGCGCGGGCGGCGTGCCCGGCGCGGCCAGGCCGACGAGGAGCAGCGCGGCGACGGCGAGCGCGAGGTGCGGGGCGCGAACGCGAGACATGCCGCCTCCAACCCGAGCGAGTCGAGGGTGGGGGAACTATCGCATGCCGGTGAGCGCATCGACCACGTTTAGGCGCGCGGCGTAGCGCGCCGGGTAGACGCCCGCCAGCGGCACCAGCACGAGCGCGACGACGAGCGCGGCCAGGATCTCGGGGGCCGGGAAGACGTAGGGTGCCTGGAACTCGGGCGAGCGCGCGAGCTGCAAGACGAGCCAGCCGGCGCCCAGGCCGAGCGCGCTTCCCACGAGCATCGCCACGAGCCCCATCGCCATCGCCTCGAAGAGCACCATGCGCGCGGTCTGGGCCGGGTCCATGCCAGTCGCGCGCAGCAGCGCGATCTCGTGGACGCGGTCGTAGACGTTCATGAGCATGGTGTTCAGGATGGCGAGCGCGGCGATGAGGATGCCGACGCCGAGCATAGCGTTCACCAGGCCCACGACGCGCTCCAGCGAGCGCTGGATGGACCCGGCGATCTGGTCGGTGGTGATGGCCTGCAGGCCGTAGAGCGCGGCGGCGTCGCCGAGCGCGCGCCCCAGCGCCGGGCCGGCCTGGCCGGGCGCCGGCAGCACGTTCAGGTAGTTCCACTCGTCCTGCCCTGTCCAGCGCAGCGTCGTGGCCCAGGGCACGATCACCGCGCCGCGGTCGTCGTCGGAGGGAAACACGGGCTCGATGACGCCGACCACCGGGATGTCCACGTCGCGGTCGTTCGCGCGCAGCCGCAGCGTGCTGCCGGGGCCGACGCCCCAGGCGGCGGCCAGCGGCCCCGGCACCAGCGCGCCGTCGCCGTGCGCCGCGAGCGCGCCGAGCGCGGCCCGCCACGCGGCGTCCTGCCGGCCCTGGGCGGGCGTGCTGGCGTAGGCATCGGGCTCCAGCGCGATGACGTCCGCGATCTCGCGGTCGTGGAGCGCCGCGAAGTGGCGGATCGGGGAGACGCGCGCGACGCCGGGAACCTTGGCGAAGTCGGTGACGAACTCGCCCGGCTGGGCCACCGGCGAGATGATGGCGTAGCGCCCGGCGAACAGCGCCGCGGCGCGGTCGCGCCCGACGCGCGTGGCGCTCTCGGCCAGCCCGCCCACGCCGACGGTCAGCGCGAAGCCGACGACCAGGCCCGTGAGCGTTACCGTGGTGCGCGTGCGGTTGCGCGTCAGGTTGCGCGCGCTCAGCAGGCTGTCGCCCGGGAGCACGCGCAGCAGCGGGTTGAGCAGCGCAGCCAGCCCGCCGAGGAGCAGCGGCAGCAAGGCGAGCACGCTGACGAAGAGGAGCACCAGGCCGACGGCGCCAAGCAGCCGCCATTCCGCGGCGGCGACCCCGGCGGCGAGGAGCGCGATGGCGGCCAGCAGCCCGAGCACCGCCAGCCCGGTCCAGCCCGGCCGCCCGCCGAGCGCGCCGAGCGCGCCGCGCGGGCGCAGCACGTCGAGCGGCGCGGTGCGTGCGGCGTTGGCCGCCGGCAGCAGCGCGGCCAGCACGGTGACGACCAGGCCCGCCGCCAGGCCGCCGAGGATGGCGGTGAGCGGCAGCGCCCAGGCGAGCAGGCGCACCTCGCCGCTCGTCTCCAACGCGCGCACCAGCACCCAGGCGAGCGCAACGCCCAGGATGATGCCGAGGGCGCTGCCGACGACGCCCAGCCAGAGGGCTTCCCAGAGCACCAGGCGCATCACCTGGCCGGGCGTCGCGCCGCCCACGCGGAGCAGCGCCAGCTCGCGCTGCCGCTCGGCCACGCTGAGCTGGAAGCTGTTCAGGATGAAGAAGGCGCCGACGAGCAGCGGCAGGATGCCGAACAGGTCCAGGCTGTACTGGAGCGCGGCCACCGACTCGCGCAGCCCGCGCGCCCGCTCGGCGGCCGGGACCACCAGGTAGTCCTGCTGCATGATCTGCCGCAGGTCGGCCTCGAGCTGCGGCATGGTCGCGTCGGGGCGCAGCTTCAGGGCGACGCGGTCCACGCGGTCGGCCATGTTGAACAGCTCCTGGCCGCTCCGCAGCGAGACGTACACCACCTGGCCGTAACCGGTCTCGCCGAGGCCCGCGTCGTCGAGCAAGGCGACGATCTGGAACGGCTGCAAGCCCGTGTAGCTGATGAGCTGGATGAAGTCGCCCGGCGCGAGGTTGCGCGCCTTCGCCCAGCTGGCCAGCACCATCACGTTACGCATGCTCTCGGTCGGGAGAAACACGCCCTGCTGGACGCCGAACGTCTCCATCAGCCGGGCTTTTGCCGGGTCGATGCCGATCAATTCGACGAAACCCTGCGTGCCGGCGTCGGTGCGGTAGAACACGCGCTTGTGGACGGTGGGCGCGGCCAGGACGTCGTCGCCGCGACGCTCGACCTCGGGCAGGCGCAGGATGGCGTCGGCGGTCTGGCGGGTGAAGCCGGCGCCGCCGAAGCTGCGGACCTCGGCGTCCACGTTGCCGACGAGGCGGTTGGCAGCCTCTTGCAGGCTGGCGTCGATCGTGGCGTTGGTCGCGGTCACGGCGACCAGCATGGCGACGCCGAGCGCCACCGCCAGGAGGGTCAGGAGCGTGCGGAGCGGCCTAGAGGCCAAGCTCCGCCAGGCGAGCAATGAGAGGCCCGGCACGATGATCCTCCCGGCGCCCAAGCTGGATGTCTTCGCGCAGCAGGCCGTCGCGCACGAACAGCACGCGGTCGGCGTAAGCCGCCGCGCGCGCGTCGTGCGTCACCAGCACGATGGTCTGGTTGAACTCGCGGGAGCAGGTCTGAAGCAGGTTGAGGATCTCCTCGCTGGTCGCGTAGTCGAGGTTGCCGGTGGGCTCGTCGGCGAAGACGATCGCCGGGCGCGTTACCAGCGCGCGGGCGATGGCCACCCGCTGCTGCTCGCCGCCGGAGAGCTGCTGCGGGCTGTGGTCCTCGTAGCCCTCCAGGCCCATGCGGCGCAGGTTGTTCTGCACCCGCTCGCGGCGGTACCCGCCGGCCGGCGCGCCGAGGAGGAACGGCAGGTCGACGTTCTCGCGCACGGTGAGCGTGGGCACGAGGTTGAAGAACTGGAAGATGAAGCCGGTGCGCTCGCGGCGCAGGCGCGTGAGCGCGGCCGTGTCGAGCGTGCTCAGGTCGACGCCGTCGATGACCACCCGCCCGCTGGTCGGCGTGTCGATGCCGCCGAGCAGGTGCAGGAGAGTGCTCTTGCCGGACCCCGACGGCCCCATGATCGCCACGAACTCGCCCGGCTCGACCGACAGGCTCACGCCGCGCAGGGCGTGCACCGGCCGCGGGCCGCGGTAGATCTTCGTCAGTCCCTCACAGTACAGCGCGGGACCGGCGGCCGCGGCGCCGTTGGTCGTCGCAGTCGGCTCGGACAGCGTCTTGGGCTCCACGTCACACGCTCAGGTACAGCTTGAGCACGCGGGTAATGATGCCGTCGAGCAGGCCCAGCTGGGCCGGCTGGCCGGCGACCACCTCGGCGGCCAGGCGCGGCTGGCTGGCCAGCGGCGCGGGCGGCGGCCCGTTGCTGACGATGCGCCCGCTCCCCTCGCTGGTGGTCGGCACCTCGCTCTCGTCGCTCGGCACCTGCGCCTGCGCGTGCGCCGTGCCGGCTGGGCCGAGCAGCGCCTCGGCCAAGCGCGGCGTGGCCTCGTCCGACGCCGCCGGCGGCGCGGTCAGCAGGCGCGAGGGCGGGGTCGCGGCGCCGGCCGCCAGCGGCGTCAGGAACAGGACGGTGAAGTACTTCATGCCGTCCGCGCGGTCCCAGGCGCCCACACCGATGTCGCGGTACTGCGCCTCCATGATGTTGGCACGGTGGGGCGGGCTGTTCAGGAAGCCCGTCTCGGCGCGCTGCACCGTCTCGCGGTCGCTGGCATTGTTGCGCGCGATGTTCTCGCCGGCCAGGCGGTAGTCCAGCCCGGCGGGGGGCAGCAGCGACTCGAAGTAATGGCCGTCGGGCGGGATCTCGTGGCTGAAGTAGTTGCGATCCGCCATGTCTTCGCTGCGGTCGCGAGCCACGTCGGCCAACGGGTCGTTCGGGCGCAGCGACGCGAGGCCGTTCGAGGTGCGGTCGGAGTTGGTGAGCGTGAGCAGCTCGCGCTCGGCGCTGTCACGGTCGAGCGCCTGCCCGAAGGCGGGCAGGAGAGCTAGCCCGGCCGCCAGGGCGACGACCATCAGCCGGGCGAGCCTGAGCCTGCCGCCCGGCCCCAGGGCGCCTCGCCTCATCGCGACCTCCTCGCACTCGCCGCCAGCGCGCGCTGCACGGGCGCCGCCGGCACGCGGCCGTGACGCGCCACCAGCTCGTCGACGGCGGCGCAATAGCGCGCGGCGGCGTCGGACCAGCGGTGGGCGGCGCTGAAGTCGAGCGCGGCGCGCGCGAGCGCGGCGCGGCGCTGGGGGTCGCGCCAGATGCGCTCGATGGCCCGGGCCAGATCGGCCACGTCGCCGGGCGCGCAGTACTCGACCACGTTCTCCGGCACGTGCGCCACGATCGTCCGCGTGCGCGTGACCACCGTGGGCAGTCCCAATGCTAGATACTCGAGCAGCTTGTTCGGCAGCATGGTCTCCGTGAAGGCGTCGGAGCGCGACGGCACGATCCCCGCGTCCGCCGCCGCGAGCAGCCCCGGCATGGTCTCGACCGGCAGGTAGTGGGGGGCGAGGTACACGCGGTCGCGCAGGTCCAGGCGCTCCACGAGCGCCGTGAGCCGCGGCCGCAGGTCGCCATCGCCGTAGATCAGCAGCCGCAGCTCGGGAATGCGGTCGCGCAGCAGGCCCACCGCCTCGACGGACAGGTCCGTGCCGTAGCGCTCGACCCAGGAGCCGTGGTTCACCACGATGAACGGCTGCGGGCCGGCCGCGGGCCGCTCGAAGCCGGGCGGCAGCGCCCCCGGCGTCTCGCGCAGGCCCGGGTGGAACAGCCGCTCGTCCGGCAGGTTCATAGCCACCACGACGCGCTCGGCTGGCACGCCGCGCGCCAGCACGCGCTGGCGGTAATCCTCGTGGACGGTGACGACCAGATCGGCGAGCCGCAGGCAGAAGGCCTCCTGGAGCCGCAGCGCGCCTGCCATCAAGGGCACGCTCCGGTCGCCGAACTTCGCCGCGTACAGCTCGGTCGTCAGGTCGCCCGCGTCGTAGATCAGCGGCACGCCGGCCAGCTTCGGGCCGATCGCCGTGAGGACCAGCGCCTCGGGCATGCTGTAGACCTGCACGGCGGCATAGTCGTGGCGGCGCTGGAGGCGCGTGAGCAGCGCCAGCGCGGCGAGGAAGAAGCCGCCGTAGACCCGCGCGTACTGCACCAGGCTCTGGCCGCGGTAGCGCACGCCGCCGACGCGGTAGACGCGCACGCCGGCCACGTCCTCGGCGGGCGCTTCGCCCTCCTGCCGCTGACAGATGACGTCGACGGCATAGCCGTGCGCCACCAGCGCCTCGGCCTGCCGGCGGATGCGCGGGTCGGCCACGTAGTACGTCGAGGAGACCATCGCAACGCGTGGGCGGCGGTCGTCCGCCCGCCCCCCGGCGCCCTTCGCGCCGGATACCGCAGCGTTGCGGGGCAACGGCGAGGATGGCCGGGACTCGCTCGCTGCTCGCGCCGTGCCGTTAGCCTGCATCACGCGCGCACCGCCCGCGTCTGGTCGAAGCTTGCCCCCGCAGCGGGGGGCCGCGGCGGCTCGCCCCTGAGCGCCCGGCGCCCGAGGAGAAGGACCGTGGCCAGGCCCGCGGCAGCGCCCAGCGCGAAGGCCAGCCCGCCGCCCGCCAGGCCCTGGCTGGGCAACAGGAGGGCGCCGCCGCCGAGCGTCACGACCAGCATGACCGAGATGCCCGCGGCGTGGACCGCCGCGCGTCCCATACCGACCAAGTGCCCCTCCAGGACCATATAGAGTGCGTACAGCGCCATGCCGACGGCCAGCCCCGGCAGCGCGGCCGCGGCGGGCGCGTAGCGCCCGTTCGCCAGCAGGCTCAACAGCGGCGGCGCCACGAGCAGGACGCCGGCCAGCAGGCCCGCCGACACCGCCGCGGTGAGGCCGAGCAGGCTGCCGGTCAGCTTGCCCGCGCCGCGCCCCTCGGCGGCGACCAGCGGCAGCAGCAGCATGGTGACCGCCTCGGGCACCAGCAAGAACACCGTGACGATCGTGCGCGCCAGGCCGTAGTAGCCGGCGGCCGCCTCGCCCAGGAAGTGCTCGACCAGGACCACGTCGCCCCAGGCCCACGCCGCGTAGGCCGCATTGGCGAGCACGAGCGGCGCCCACACCCGCCACAGCTCGGCGAGCGCGCCGCGCGCCGCCGCGGCGTCCCAGGTCAGCGCCTGGGGCGCCCGCAGCTCCAGCGCCAGGACGACCAGCGTCCACGCAAAACTGTAAACGATAAGGGCCAGATCGGGTATTTTCCAGCCGAGCCCGCCGCACAGCAGCACGACGAGCAGGAGCTGGAGGGCGTTGCTGCCGGCGTAGAGCGCGGCGATGCGCCAGGCGCTTCCCAGGCCGCGGTAGACGTTGTAGGCGACCGTGAAGAGAGTCATGCCGACGAGGACGGCGAGCACCCCGCCCACGGGGCGCCCGATCGCCGTGAGCACGAGCGTCGTGCCCAGCGCGCAGAGCGCCGTGACGGCGACGACGGCCACGATCCCGACCGTGGCGAGCCCGCGCTGGCGCGCCAGGTCGCCCTGGGCGGCCCCGAGCGCGCGGGCGAGCGCCACTGGGCCGCCGGCCACGGGGATCGCCGCCAGCATGCCGACGCTCGTCGCCCAGCGGATGTAGCCGTACTCGGCCGGCAGGAACAGCCCTGCCAGCACCAGGGCAAACAACAGGCCCAGCGCGCGGCTGAGCCCGTTCCCGACGCCCGTAATCGCCAGGCGCCGCAAGAAGCGGGCGTCCGGACGGCCGAGCGCTGCCAGCCGCTGGAATACGCGGCGCCGCTCCACCACGCCCTCAGCCTGCACGGCGCCCTCCCGGCGGCTCGACCGTCGCCGCGGTGGGCGGCGCCGCGGGGCTGGGTCGCCGCGTGGCCTTCGTGACGCGCATCCAGACGCCGTCGATCAGCCGCTCCAGGTAGGCTTGCGCCTCGTGCCAGGCGCGGCGCCGCTGCTCGCGGGTCGCGGCCATCTGCGCGCGCAGCGTGTCCTCGCGCGCGCGCGCGTCACGGATCGCGGCCGCGATGCCGGCGGCGGTGTTGTCGACGAACAGCGCGCCGGGGCTGAAGTAGTCGCGCAGGATGCCCCAGTCGGAGGTGATGAGCGGCTGGCCGAGCGCCAGCGCCTCCCAGGCGCCGCGCAGCACCGTGTGGTCGAGCGTGGTGAGCACGAGCAGCGCGCTCGCGTCGCGGAGGCGCCGGTAGTACTCGTCCAGCGGCACGAAGCCGGTAAACTCGACGTTCGGCGGCGCGTCGGCCAGCCACTCTGGCCGGGCGTACTTGGTGTTGCCGGTAAGGGCGAACTGCACGTCGGGCAGCGCCCGCGCGGCCGCGAGCACTGCGCCGATGGGCTCGTCGTCGGCGTAGGTGCCGATGCAGACCACGGTGAAGCGCGCCGGGGGCTGGCGCGGCCCGAGCGGCGGCACGGCGATCGGCGGGTCGCCGGCGACCAGCACCGGCGCGTCCCAGCCGCGGATGATGGCGGCCAGGTGCTCGTTGGTGACGATGGTCGCCAGCGCGCGCCGCGCGAGCCAGCGCTGCAGCGGCAGCGTCCAGCGCCAGCGCCGCACGAGCAGCACCTGCGAGTGCGAGTCGACGATGAGGCCCGCGCCGGTAGCCGCGCCGTAGAGGGCCGCGAGCAGCGCCGCGACCGGCGGCGGGTTCTGCACCAGCACCGTGGCCGGGCGCTCGCGCCACAGGATGCGGAGCGTGGCCACGGCCTGCAGGGGGTACTTGAGCGGCGCGATCCAGGGCCGCTGGAACGCCAGGTAGTGGACGAAATAGTTGCGGATGCCGAGGTGCTGGGCGAGCCCCTCGCTGCGCCCCGAGTAGGGCGCCCAGGTCAGCATCAGGGCGCGCGTGCGGAAGCGCATCAGGCCGGCTCGCCGGCCGCGCGGGCGGCCGCGCCGGTCGCCAGGGCGAGCAGCGTCCAGGCGGCGTCGGCCTCGCCGGCCATCGTCAGGTGCGTGTCGAACAGTCCCAGCACGAGCATCAGCGTCCAGGCGATGAAGGCCGCGCGCCCGACGGCGAGCGCCGGGCCGTCGAGGCGCTTGAGGAAGCGCCAGCTGGCGCGCAAGACCACCCACATGAAGATGAAGTAGGCCGCGACGTAGATCAAGCCGCCCTGGTACAGCAGGTACATCTGCTGGTTCTCGGGGAACTGCCAGGCGAGGTCGGGCGACACGCTGGGCGCCACGCCGAGCAGCAGGTCGTTCTCCACGGCGGGCCAGAAGATCGTCGTCAGGTTGGTGATGCGGTACTCCCAGGTCACCGGCATGTCGCCGCTCGCGCCCCAGCTCGTGAACTGGTAGTCCCAGCGCTCCTGGACCGCCGGCCAGAAGACGATGGCTGCCAAGAGGGTGACGGGGATCGCCCAGAGCACCGCGCGGCGGAGATAGCCCCCGAAGGCCGCCATCATGCCGAGCGCGAGCACCAGGGCCAGCACCGCCGTCAGCGTCGCGGTCGCCAGCGCGCCGGCGATGGCGACGAACAGCGCGCCGATCAAGGCCCAGCGCCAGCAGCCGCGGATGGCGTGCGGCGCCGGCAGGCCGCGGCCGCCCGGCACGCGCGCCGCCAGCAGCCCCATGCACAGGGCCGCGTGGACGGCCATGTAGTCGGCCAGCGCCTGCCACACGCCGAGCGTCGAGGTGGCGCGGCGCACGTCGAGGGACTGCTGCACCTGGCCCGAATCGTACAGGCCGGCCAGGATCTCCTGCATGTTGAAGATGCGGCCGTACTGCATGATGCCGACGATCGCGACGATCGCGCTGGCGGCGACCATCAGCTTCGTCGCCGTGAGCATCTGCCGGTCGTCTCGCACCACGGCCAGCAGCAGCCGGTAGCCGACGTAGTACTTGATGAGCGACAGGAGCTGGAAGGTGTCCTCGACGGTCGGCTTGTCGCTGCGGAACAGCTGCACGACGAGCGGTAGCAGCGAGCCGGCGATGAACAGCAGCGCGAAGGCGCGGTCAACGCCCGTCATCGGCCCGAGGCGCACGCGCCCGGCCGTCTTGCCGAACGTCCCAGAGAGGATCGCCACGCCGAGCAGGAAGAGGATCAGCGCCTCGTTCGGCCGCAGGACCGGCACGAACCGGCCGCGCCCCAGGCCCACGACGAGGGGCACGAGCAGCACCATCAGGTAGGCGCCGCGCACCGGCTTGGCCATCGTCCAGGCGAAGACGAGCGCCCCCGCCACGCCCGCCAGCGCGAGCACCGGCTGCAGGGCCGCCACCACGCCGAGCGCCAGCGCCACCAGCACGCAGGCGAGCAGGCCGAGCGGTCCGCCCGGGACGAGCGCACAGGGCCGCGGGAGCGCGAAGCGGCGCTCCGCGACCGCGTCGTCCCAGGGGTAGGCGAGCGCCGGAGAGCGCGTCCGCAGGGCCATCAGTCGCTCCCGCTCAGCCGGCCGCGTAGAAGCCGCGGATGGTGTCCGCCACGTAAAGGATCTGCTCGCGCGACAGCTCCGGGTACATCGGGAGCGACAGTACCCGCCCGGCGAGCCGCTCGGTCACGGGCAGCGAGCCCGGCCCCCGGGACCATCGCTTCGCGGCGGGCTGGAGATGGCCGGGGATGGGATAGTGGACGCCGGTCGCGATGCCGCGCTCGCCCAGGTAGTCCTTGAGCGCGTCGCGGCGCGGGCCTTGCACGACGTAGAGATGGTAGACGTGGGTGCGGTCGGGGCGCACGGTCGGTAGCTCCAGGCCAGTGCCCGCCAGCGCCTCGCCGTAGGCCGCGGCGTTCGCCTGGCGGTGCGCGTTCCAGGCGTCGAGGTGGCGCAGCTTCACCCGCAGGATGGCCGCCTGCACCTCGTCGAGGCGCGCGTTCGTGCCGATCTCGGCGTGCTCGTAGCGGCGGTCGGAGCCGTGGTCGCGCAGGCGGCGGACGCGCGCCGCGAGCTGTGCGTCGTTGGTGGTCAGCGCGCCGCCCTCGCCGAAGCCGCCAAGGTTCTTCGAGCAGTAGAAGCTGAACACGGCAGCGTCACCGATCGCGCCGACGCGCTGGCCGCGGTACTCGGCGCCGTGGGCCTGGCAGGCGTCCTCCAGCACGAACAACTTGTGCCGGCGCGCGATCTCCAGGATCGGCGCCATGTCCGCCGGCTGGCCACAGAGGTGGACGGGGATGATCGCCTTGGTGCGCGGGGTGATCGCCGCCTCCAGCTTGCCGGGATCGAGGTTCCAGGTGTCGGGCTCGACATCCACGAACACGGGCGTGGCGCCCACCAGCGCGATGGCCTCGGTGTCGGCAAAGAAGGTGTGCGAGACGGTGATGACCTCGTCGCCAGGGCCCACGTCGGCGGCGCGCAGGCCGAGGATCAGCGCGTCGGTGCCCGAGCCGACGCCGATGGCGTCCTGGGCGCGACAGTAGGCCGCGAACTCCTCCTCGAAGGCCCGGACGTTCGGGCCGAGGAACAGCTGCATGCCCTCGAACACGTCGGCCACGGCGGCGAGAATCTCGTCCTTGAGCGCCTGGTACTGCACGCGGAGATCGACCAGGGGCACCTGCATAGAAGTGCGCGGCTCGGTCTGCACCATTCGTCATCCCATCTGCGCGGTGATCGTCGGGGCGCGGGGCTCATCCCCGGCGTCCCAGGTTCCCTCCGTCGACGCGAGAGGCTCTCCCGCGGGCTAGCGGCCAGTCAACGATAATCGCTTGGCGGCGTCTGCCAACAGATTAGCAATTCACGCTTAACACGACACTAGCTCGCTCGGCGCTGCGCCAACACCTCGACCGGGCGCGGCCACCGCGCGGCAGGTGTCTCGTGAGCGACCGGCGCGAGCGCGTCGCGCCAGCCCGCCGCGTCCCAGCCCAGCGCCTCGCGATGCCCGCTGTTCTGGAGCGACCGATCGGCCTGCTCTAGTATGCGTACCACGTTCAGCCCCTGTTCGGCATAGGCGGCAGGCCACTCCCCGCTGGCGATGCAGCTCACGAACTCCGCGCACTGGCGCCGCAGCGGCTCCTCCTTCGGCAGCCCCACGCGCTCGCCCTCGCCGAAGCGGTAGACCAGCTGCGCGCGGCCGTTCGCCTCGACGGAATCCACCCCGCGATCGTACACGGTGAGCTTGTCCTCGGCCACGTCGTCGAGGACGGCCATCTTCTTGCTGCCGATGACCGTCATGGAGCGCACCTTGCCGGGATCGAGCCAGCTCACGTGGACGTGGGCCATGACGTCGCCGGGGAAGCGCAGCTCGACGTAGGCCACGTCCTGGATGCCGGGCTGCACGTGCGCCGCCCCCCGCGCGCTCACCGCGGTCGGCTCGGTGCCGAGCACTTCCAGCAAGATGGAGATGTCGTGCGGCGCGAGGTCCCACAGCACGTTCACGTCGCGGCGGAACAGGCCCAGCGCCAGGCGCTCCATCGAGATGTGCCAGATCTCGCCCAACTCGCCGGCGCGCACCAGCTCGCACAGCTTCTGCACGGCGGGCGAGAGCACCATCGTATGGTCCACCATGAGGAGGAGGTTGCGCTCCGCGGCGAGCGAGACCAGCTCCGCAGCCTGGCGGACGTTCGCCGTGAGCGGCTTCTCGACCAGCACGTGCTTGCCCGCGAGCAGCGCCTGCTTCACCAGGCTGTAATGCGTCTTGACGGGCGTGGCGATGGCAATCGCGTCCAGGTCGCTGTCGAGCAGGTCCTGGTAGTTGGTCGTGAGCGCCACGTCGGGGTAGTGTTCGCCGACCGCGTGCAGGCGCTTGGGGTCGAGATCACAGATCATGGCCAGCGCGACGTCGGGCAGCGCCGCGAAGTTGCGAATGAGGTTGGGGCCCCAATAGCCCGCGCCCACCACCCCCACGCGCACGGTGCGAGTCGCGGGCTGCGGCGGGAGCGCTTGGCTCGGGACGACGTTCGCCGCCACGCTCGTCGTGCTGGTCATGTCGCACTCTCCCCTGGGCGGTCTTGCATTCCCCAAACCAATTCTCAACCCAGGCCCGCGCGCGCGCCATCGCCTGATTGACGGCATATTTTGGCCCATTTCTGTCGGGGAGCCGCTGATCCTCCGGTTGACGCCGCGCCGCCAACCGGACGACCGGCCATCATCCGATCGGTTGACCCGGCTGCCGCCGCCCGGCCCCTACCCGCGCCGCGCGCCGCGCCGCCACACCTGGATGTGCTCGCCGAGCGTCGTATCGTAGCGCGCCCGCGCGGCCGGCGACAGCCCGGCCGTCGCCTCCGTGAAGAACGTATCCAGGCGGTCTGGCGGCGCCTGATGCCGCTCGCTCCACCAGATGGGGTGCATGAGCAATTGCAGTGCCGGGCGCGTGGGGTGCGCCAGCATCGGCAGCGGCTCGCCCTCCCGCCAGCGTCCGCCGGAGTCCGAGAGGTACCAGTCCATCAGCTCGCGCGCATAGGCGTTCACGCGCCCGGCCACGCGGGATGGCCCGCGCAGGAACTGCGGCAGCGGCCGGTGAAACGACAGCGAGCGCACCGGCTGGCCGCTGGCGGCCTCCAGCCGCGCGCAGGCCGCCGCGATCGCGGGCTCGAGGGCGCTCACGGTGGCGCCGTCGGCGCGTTGGGCGGGCGTCGCGAAGTCGAAGTGCAGGCCGATCTCGTGCCCCAGCGCCGCTAGCCGGGCCAGGATGGCGCGCGCCGCGGGCGCGTCCACGTCGTACAGCGGCGAGTTGGTCATCACCATGTAGGTGGCGCGCACCCCGAGCGGGCGCTCGATCTCGGCGAGGCGCAGCGCCCGCTCCAGCGAGACGTCGACGTCGTGGCGCAGGAGGAGCTTGGGGCGCCCCCCGGCGGCCAGCGCCGCGGGGGCTTCGGCCAGGGGATGGACGTCGAAGTGGGCCTGGGCGGTCTGCAGCAGCCGCCGGAAATAGGCGTAGCTGAAGTCCGCGGCCCAGGCGGCGGGCTCCGGGGGACTGGCCTCAGCCAACCGCCTGCTCCCAGGGAGCCGACGCCGCGGCGTGGGCCGGCAGCGCGTAACGGCCCTCGTCGTCCCAGCGTAGCTCGGCACGGTGGCCGTGGTGCTGCATGGAGTGATCCGCCTGCTCCAGAATGCGGACGATCGCCATGCCCTCGCGGCCGTACTTCCGCGGCCGCGCGCCCGTGCGCACGCACTCGACGAAATAGGCGCACTGGCGGCGCAGTGGCTCGGCGGCGGGCAGCGGGATGCTGGTGGCGTCGCCGAAGCGGTAGAGCAGGTCCGGCGCCCCCTCGTCCTCATCGGTTTCGATCGGCACCACGGCGCGGTCGTAGACGAGCAGCTTCTCCGGCTCAGTGTCGTCGTAGACAGCCATCTTCTGGCTGCCGACCACGGTCATGCGGCGGACCTTGCCGGGATCGAGCCAGCTGACGTGGACGTGGGCCATCACGTCGCCGGGGAAGCGCAGCTCGACGTAGGCCACGTCCTGGATGCCGGGCTGCACGTGCGCCGCTCCTCGCGCGCTCACCGCGGTCGGCTTGGTGCCGAGTACTTCCAGCAAGATGGAGATGTCGTGCGGCGCGAGGTCCCACAGCACGTTCACGTCGGGGCGAAACAGACCGAGATTCAAGCGGCGCGTCGTGATGTGCCAGATGTCGCCCAGCTCGCCGCGCCGTGTCAGGTCGCGCAGCGCCTCGACGGCCGGCTCGAACAGAAACGTGTGGCCCACCATGAGCATCAAGTTGCGCTCCTCCGCGAGCGCCACCAGCTCGGCGGCCTGGCGCAGGTTGGCGGTGAGCGGCTTCTCGACGATCGCGTGCTTGCCCGCGAGGAGCGCTTGCTTGACCAGTTGGTAGTGTGTGTTCACGGGCGTCGCGATGGCGACGGCGTCGACCTCGCCGGCCAGCATGGCGGCGTAGTCGGTCGTGAGCTGGACGTCCGGGTACTGCTCGCCGACCTCTTGCAGCCGCGTGCGGTCGAGGTCGCAGACGGCGCGTAGCTCCGCCTCGGGCAGCGCCGCGAAGTTGCGGATCAGCTTCGGGCCCCAGTAGCCCGCGCCGACCACGCCGACGCGCGCGCGGGCCGCGGGCGTGGGGCGGCCGCCCGGCGCGATGCTCGTCGCCACGCCCGTCGTGCTTGCCTCCATGCCGTCTCCCGTGGTGCCCAGTGGTAGTCGCGTGGCTAGGCGGCGCCGTGCCCCCGCAGCACGGCCGGCAGGGTGATGAGCAGGATCTTCAGGTCGAGCCAGACGTTCCGCCGTGCCACGTACTCCAGGTCGTGGCCGACGTACTCGTTGAGCGTGCCCTTGCCGCGGGAGTAGACCTGCGCCAGGCCGGTGATGCCCGGCTTGACCAGCAGCCGCTGGCGCTGCGCCGCGTCGTACAGCTCGACCTCGTACGCCATCGCCGGCCGCGGCCCGACCAGGCTCATCTGGCCGCACAGCACGTTCCAGAGCTGCGGTAGCTCGTCGATGCTCGTGGCGCGCAGGAACCGCCCCACGCGCGTGATGCGGGGGTCGGCCTGGAGCTTCAGGAGCGGCAGCCCCTGCCGGATGCGCTCGGCGACGTAGGCGGCGTGGACCTTCTGGTCGGCGTCCATGCGCATCGAGCGGAACTTCAAGCAGACGAACGGCCGGCCGCCCCGCCCCACGCGCTGCTGGCGGAACAGCACCGGGCCACGCGAGTCGAGCTTGACCAGCAGCGCCACCACCGCGAGCAACGGCGCCAGCACGAGCAGCAGCGCCGCCGCGCCCAGCAGGTCGAGCGCGCGCTTGGCCAATTCGTCCCGCTGCCAGCTAGGACTGTCGTGCTGCTGCGCGAACGCCGCGCGCTGTGGCGCGAAGGCGGCACGCCAGTCGGCCGGCGGGCCGGCGGCGGGGGCCAGGACGGGGGCCGCGTCGCGCGTCTCGCGGTCCCCCACCCGCGCTGTCGCCATCATTTAGGCCTCCCACGCGGTGGTCTTCGCAGCGTCGGCCGGGCTGGTGTGGCCGTTCTGCTTCACGGGCAAGGCGCCCTCGACGTAGTACGGGGCGTAGAAGCCTTCGTCCTGCGCGTGGCGCGGCGCGGCGTTCACGACGACGCCCAGTAGGCGGGCCTCCACGCGGTCGAGCTGTTCCTTCGCGCGCTGCGCGAGCGTGCGGCGGGTGTTGCCGCTGCGCACCACCAGGACCGCCGCGTCCACCGTGGCGCCGAGCACCAGGCCGTCGGCCACGGCCAGCAGCGGCGGGCTGTCGAGAATCACCACGTCCGCGATCTGGCGCATCTCCTCCAGCACCTGGCGCATGCGCCGCGAGCCCAGCGCCTCCGAGGGATTCGGCGGCTGCGGGCCGGACGGCAGCACTTGCAGGCCGGGCACGTGCGTGTCGAGGGCCAGGTCCTCGACGGCGCGACGGTCGTCCAGCAGTAGGTCGGTCAGACCGTGCCGGTTCGACAGGCCGAACAAGCGGTGGAGCGACGGGCGGCGCAGGTCGGCGTCGACGAGCAGCACGCGCTTGCCCGCCTGGGCCATCGTCACGGCCAGGTTCGCGGCCACGGTGCTCTTGCCCTCGCGGCTCTGCGCGCTGGTGACGACGATACTGCCCACCGGCACGTCGAGCGACGAGAACTGCACGTTTGTGCGCACCGTGCGGTAGCTCTCCGAGGCGGCCGAGCGCGGCGCCTCGACGGTCACCAGGTCCTTGGTGCGGTCCTCGCTCGTCTTGAACTGGCCGACCACGCCGAGCACCGGCACGCCCAGCGCGCGGCTGGTGTCCTCGTTGCCCTTCACCGTGTCGTCGGCATACTGGAGCAGCGCCGCGAGGCCGATGCCGAGCACGAGCCCGACCAGCACGCCCGCCCCGGTGTTCAGCGGCACGTTCGGCTTCGACGGCTTGATTGGCTCGACGGCCGGCTCGATCAGCCGCAGGCCCTCGGCGGCGCGCGACTCGGACAGCTCGATCTCCTGCATGTTCTTGAGCAGGGTCGAGTACGTGACCTGATTCTGCGACAGCTCCGTCTGCAGCTGCTGGAGGAGCACGGTGTCCTGCGGCGTGCCGTTGCCCGAGACCACGATGGAGCGCAGCCGCTCCACTTGCTGCGCGGTGTTGTCGATGTCCCCGCTGAGCTTGGCGATCTGGCGAGCTAGCGTCTCCTTCGAGCTGGTCAGGTTGCCCACCGAGAGCCGGCGGTTCTGCTCCATGAAGGTCTGCGCCACCGTGTTCGCCAGGCGCTGCGCCGCCTTCGGGTCGTGGTCGTCGGCCATGATCTTGATCGTCACGGTCTCGCGGGGGATACGCGTGCTGATATGCTTGGCTAGCTCTTCGGTCGTCGTGTTCAGGCCCAGGCCGGCGATGACTTGTTCGAGCACCGGCTGGGTGAGGATCATGCTCTCGTAAGTGCGGACCATTTGCTGGCTGTAAAGCACGTCGCTGGTCTGGGCACCCGTGGTGGACGAGCTTTGCTGCTGCACGAGGATCGTGGCGACGGCGGTGTACGTCTTGGGGAGGAGTGAACTCACCACGAACGCGGTGCCGCCCACTAGGAGCGTGCCGGCCATGATGAGCCAGCCCCAGCGCCGCAGCATGGGCCAGATAAGTCGCCTGTCCATTGCCTCTCCCCTCGGCGCTGTCGAGCGCCGCCACGCAGGTTGATTGTCGCCCGAGGGGGCATTTTTCGTCTAGCTATCGGTCCCGCGGCTCAGGGTCAGCCTACCTTAGGCGAGGATGCCGGCGCCTACGCGCCGCGGCCCCTTAGCCGGCCGCGCTGTTGCGCTGGCGTGGGGAGCGACTCACAGGCCCGCTGATCTTGGCCGGCTCGACGCCCCGCACGCACGCCATCAACGAGTCGACCGAGAGGTCGTTGATCTGCCAGCCGCTGAACACCGTCACGCGCGCCTCCGCCAGGCTCAGCGAGATCAGGCGGAAGCCCGGCTGGCGCTCGGCCAGCGTGGCAAGCACCGTGCTGAGGGTTGCCGGCATGGCAGTGTCGATCGTGCGGCGGTCGATCACCACCACGTCGGGGGCGGCGGCGACCAGCTTCTCAAGCGGCAGCTCGGCGGCGGGCAGCTCGGCCACAAGCTGGATGTCGCCTGCTTGGCCGAACACATGCTCCACGATGTCCCGCAGCAGCGGGTCGTGGTACAGCAGGGCCACCCGCGTCGGGCGCTTGGTCGGCATTTTCGTTCCTCGTTTGGGTGGGCTCACGGCCGGTTACCTGCAGTCATTGTCTCCCATGCCGCCGCGCGGTGGGGTCACCTTTTTGGTGCTATGTTTCTGCGATTGTTATCACCTATTGCCGTGCCGCTGTCTCTACACCGGACGGACGATCCTGCATCATCCGTCCGGGTGACTGCTCGCCCAGCCGGCCCGGTTGCCGACCTCGGCCGGCCGGCTGGCCGCTAGCTTACTTTACATTGCGTGAGGGGCGCGTACTAGCAACCGGTATGCTGCCTGGCCAGCGTGCGCGGGTGCTAGCGGCGAGCCAGGGGGTGCGCCGCGACCGGCGCGGCGTTGAGGGGGACGCGCGGGCGGGCGCCAGCGGGCCGACGCGCCGCTACACCGGCTGCCGCGGCACCCACACCCGCACGCGGGTGCCCTGGGCGGGCGCGCTCGTCACGTCCACGCGCCCGCCCAGCGACTCGGCACGCTCTCGCATCATCGCCAGACCGTAGTGCTCGGTGGCGCCTTCGGGGACCTGGCCGGGCTGGAAGCCGACGCCGTCATCCTCGATCTGCACTTGCGTGCCCTCGCCGTCCACGCGCAGGTCTACCCGCACGCGGCGCGCGCGGGCGTGGCGCTGCACGTTGGCCAGGGCCGCCTGGCAGATGCGGACGGGCTGCGCCTGCGTGGCGCGGTCGAGCGCGGCGTGCCGCGGGGCGATGTCGGTGAACAACTCTGTCGCCAGGCCGGCCTTGCGCTCCAGGCCGGCGAGGCTGCGCTCCAGCACGAGGACCAGCGCGTTGTCGGCGGGGAGGGGTTGGTGCAGGTCGCCGGTGACCTGCCGCAGCTCGTCATAGACCTGCGCCCAGGTGGCTTGCAGCGCTTGCAGCCCCGCGCTCAGGTCGTCCGACGTCTCGCCCGCGAGCGCCCGCAGCCGCCGGATCTCGGCGCCGAGGAACCAGAGGCTCTGTACCGGGCCATCGTGCAGCTCGCGCGAAAGGCGGCGCCGCTCGGCGATGATGGCATCGGTTTCGGCACGGCTGGCCGCACGGGCACGGTTCGCGGAGGCAGCACGCTCGCGCACCTTGCTTATCCCTCATGACGGGGAGGCGACGGCAGCGTTGCGCGGGGCCGGGGGCGCGCGAGCGGGTGGTCCAGGAGCCGTGTGGTTGCGCCTGTGCTTGGCCCGCCATCGCGCGCGACACCGTCGACCGTCCTGCCGCGGCCCGGTCCGCCCGCGCAGGGTCACAGTTTCGGACGACCGCTGCCGAAAATATACCAGATCGCAACACTGGCGGGGAATCCTGGTAAGATACTGCTAAAGTCTCGCCTCACGGTATGCGGTGACCGCGCGCGGGCGCCTCGCCCCACGGAGGAGCTGGTTTGGTGTACGATGCCCCCTCATCGCCCGAGTCCGCGGGCGGCCCGCCCCGCCGTGAGCGGACTATCACCCCGCGGTCGGCGCGCTCGTTTAGCGACGACACGCTCGAAGGGCTGATCGACCGCAGCATGGACGCGACGCTGCAAGCGGCGACCGACGTCAAGACGCTCGTCGAGATGCTCCACCTGCTGCTTCAGCGCTTCCGCGTGCAGACGCTGCGCTTGCAGAACGAGATCGCCGAGGCGCGGGCGGAGCGCAGCCAGATTCAGCGCCAGGTGGAGCAGCAGCGCGAGGAGGCCGAGGTGGCGGCCTGGGAGGCGCGCCAGCAGCTGGAGCGCGAGAGCGCGCAGGCGCGCGCGCGGCTGGGCGAGGAGATGGCCGCCTTGCGCGCGCAGGCCGAGGAGGAAGCGCGCCGCATTCGCGTCGAGGCCGAGCGCGAGGCGGCCGCCCTGCTCGCCGCGGCCCAGGCGCGTCGCACCGAGCTGCTGGGCGACTTGCAGCCCTGGCGCCGCGAGCTGGAGGGGGTGCGCCAGCGGCTGGTCAACGAGGGGCTGGACTTGACGCCGCTGCCGGCGGCCGACGATCTGGCCGACGTGGTCCCGGCGGGGCCGTCGTCCACCCCGGCAGCGGCCGATCATGCCACCGTCCCTCCGTCGCGCGACGCGTCCGCGCCGCCACGCGAGCCGGCCGCGGCCGGCACCGGGCCGCCGGCGGTGGCCGCGGCGCGGACGCCCGAGCCGCCGCCCGCGCGGACGAACGAGCGCGAGCGCGCCAGCGCGGGGGGCGCCGTGTCGTCTGCAGCCGGCCGCGAGGGGCCAGCGGAGCGCCCGGCCGCGACGGGCACTGCCCCGGCGGGCGCTCCGCCGAGCGGGGAGGGCGGGACGACGAGCGCCGAGGTGGTGTTCCTGCGGGTGCCCGACACGCGGCGAGCCATCGCCCTGGAGGCCGCGGTGAGGGGGATCCCGGGCGTCACGAGCTGTCGCCTGCGGGAGTTCGAGCGCGGCCGGTTGGTGCTGGACGTCGAGCACGAGCTGGGCTCGGCGCTCGCCGATCGCGTCCGCGGGCTGGCCGACTTCGACCTGCGGCTCACCACCGCGCGCGACCATCACCTGGAGTTCCAGGTCCTGTAGCGCCCCGCGGCGCGCTCGCCGTTGCCGTGAAGCGGCGGGCGGTCGGTCCCACGCCGGGGCGCGGCCCGAATCCAGAGCTGTCCTTAGTCCGTACTGGGTTTGTTATTGGGTTATAGTGTCGGTAGGGCGGCGCGGCGTCTCCGGGCGCGAGCCGACCGTCGGAAGCGTTGCCGAGGAGGGCCTGGGATGGAACGGGGCAACAACGTGCGCGACCTGGCCGCGGTGCGCCGTGCCCGCGCGGCCAAGGCCCGGCGCGCGTCGCCGCGGGACCGCCCCTCGTATCAGGAGATGCTCCGCACGGTGGGCGCCCTGCTCGATCAGGCTGGCAGCAACCTCGCGCTGGTAGACATCTATCCCGCCCGGGTGCGGGTGATGGCCACCGGGCCGTTCGGCGAGCAAGTGCTCAGCATCCGCTATCTCAGCGACTGCATCGCCGTCCAGCGCGAGCTACGCGGACGCACGCCGGCGCGCGACCCGGCCGACCTGAACCGCCTCTCGCCCGTGCTGCGGGCCGTTGGCGCCGAGCTGGACCGCCAGGCGCAGCCCAGCTACCGCCTCGCGGTCACGAAGGGCGCTGTCGTCATCCAGGGCTCGCGCGGCTACCGCCGCACCCTCGCCCTCGACGTGCTCGCCTCGCTGCTCCAAGGCGCCATCGGGAGCCGCAACCTCTCGCTCGTGCAGGCGGAAGACTAACCTAACCCCCCGGCCCCAGCGACGCTTGCAGTATTCCGCGGCGCACCCTCCCAGGGCAGGGGGGAGCCACTCCCGCCTCCTCCCCCTTCCCCCATCGGGAGGGGGGCAGGGGGTAGGTCCTCTCCCGGCACGGTTCGTGCAGGCGGGCGCCGCGAAACCGTTTGCTATAATCGGGAGCCCATACCGCGGGCGCTGCCATCAGGGGGGAGTGCTGCATGGCGATCAGCCGCGACGATGTGGACCATGTGGCGTACCTGGCCCGGCTCGGACTGGCCGAAGACGAGCGCGAGCGGCTGCGGGCCGAGTTGGATCAAATACTCGGCTACATGCAGGTGCTCCAGCAGCTCGACACCTCGGCCATCCCGCCCACGGCGCAGGTCATCCCGCTGCAGAACGTCATGCGGCCCGATACCCCGCGCCCCTCGCTCTCCGTCGAGGCGGTGTTCGCCAACGCGCCCGCCCGCGAGGAGGACTACTTTCGGGTGGCACCGGTGCTCGAGTAGCTGAGTAGCAATGGACATCACCGAGCTGACCCTTCTGGAGGCGCGTGCTGCGCTGCGCGACCGCCAGGTGTCGTCCGTCGAGCTGACCGACGCCTACCTGGACCGCATCGCGGCGCTCGATCCGCAGCTAGGCGTCTTCGTCACCGTTACCGGCGAGGAGGCGCGGGCCGCCGCGCGCGCAGCCGATGCGCGCCGCGCCGCGGGCGAGGACGCGCCGCTGCTCGGCGTGCCGATCGCGCTCAAGGACGTGCTCTGCACGGCCGGGGTGCGCACGACCTGCTCGTCGCGCATCCTCGAGTCGTTCGTGCCGCCGTTCAGCGCCACCGTCGTCGAACGGCTGGCCGCGGCGGGCGCCGTGGCGCTTGGGAAGACGAACATGGACGAGTTCGCGATGGGCTCGTCCACCGAGAACTCGGCCTTCTTCCCCACGCGCAACCCCTGGGACCCGGAGCGCGTGCCCGGCGGGTCCAGCGGCGGCTCGGCGGCGGCCGTGGCGGCCAGCCTGGCGCCCGCATCGCTGGGGACGGACACCGGCGGCTCGATCCGCCAGCCTGCCGCGCTCTGCGGCGTTGTCGGCCTCAAGCCGACCTACGGGCGCGTGTCGCGTTACGGGCTGGTCGCCTTCGCCTCGTCGCTCGACCAGATCGGGCCGTTCGCGTGGACGGCGGCCGACTGCGCGCTGCTGCTGAACGTCATCGCCGGGCCGGACCCGCTGGACAGCACGGCGCTGCCCGACGCGGCGCCCAACTACCTGGCCGCGCTCGACGGCGACCTGCGCGGCCTGCGGGTGGGCGTGCCGCGCGAGTACTTCGCGGCGGGCCTGGAGCCGGGCGTCGAGACGACCGTGCGCGCCGCCATCGACCAGCTGGCCGCGCTCGGCGCGGAGATCGGCGAGGTCTCGCTGCCGCACACCGAGTACGGCGTGGCTGTCTACTACCTCATCGCGCCGGCGGAGGCTAGCTCGAACCTGGCTCGCTACGACGGCGTGAAGTATGGCTACTCGGTGGCGGCGCCCTCGCTGCTCGACGGCTACTTCCGCACGCGCGAGGAGGGGTTCGGGCCGGAGGTGAAGCGGCGCATCATGCTCGGCACCTACGCGCTCAGCGCCGGCTACTACGATGCCTACTACCGCAAGGCGCAGCAGGTGCGCACGCTGATCAAGAGCGACTTCGATCGCGCCTTCGAGCAGTTCGACGTGCTGGCGGCGCCCACCTCGCCCACGGTGGCCTTCCGCCTGGGCGAGAAGGTGGCCGATCCGCTGGCGATGTACCTCTCGGACATCTGCACCATCCCCGTGAACCTCGCGGGCCTGCCAGGGCTGAGCCTACCTTGTGGCTTCGCCGACGAGCTGCCCGTGGGGCTTCAGCTCATCGGGCCGCCGCTGGCCGAAGGCCGCCTGCTACGAGTGGCCCAGCGTTACCAGGAGGCGACCCCCTGGCACCGGCGGCGCCCAGCCCTCCAGCCACGCTGAGGAGAGAGCCGCATGAGCAGGGAACTCGTGGACGGGCCCACCGGCGTTCCCGGCCTGGATCAGATCCTGGGCGGGGGCCTCCTGCGCCGCGGCATGATGTGCATCGTGGGCGGCCCCGGGAGCGGCAAAACCGTCCTGGCGCAGCAGCTGGCCTTTGCCGCGGCGCAGGCCGGGCACGGAGCGCTCTATTTCTCCGGCCTGTCGGAGCCGCACGAGCGCCTGATCGAGCACGTGCGCTCGTTTCGCTTCTTCGACGAGGCCCTGCTCGCGCGGAGCGTGCAGATCCTGAGCCTCAGCCCGGCCCTGGAGCAGGATGAGGACGAAGCCGTCGACATGGTGGTCCAGACGGCGCGCCGCACCGGCGCGACCCACGTGATCATGGATGGCTTCGGCACCATGCGCCGGATGCTGCAGAACGAGCGGGAGACGATCCGGTTCCTCTATCGGCTGGGCACGCAGATCGGGCTGCTGGGCGCGGTGCTCATCGTGACGGTGGAGGGCGACCCACGTGCCCTCGGGCGCTATCCCGAGCTGGCGGTCAGCGACATCCTGGTGGGCCTGTACTACGAGCGCACCCGGGTCAGCCACCGCCGCTATCTGGAGGTCATCAAACGGCGCGGGGCGGACGGCCTGCCGGGGCTGCACGCGATGACCATCACCACCCGCGGCATCACCTGCTATCCGCAGCTCGAGTCGACGCTGCCCAATGCCGACGTCCCGTTCGACCCCGCCGCTCGCGCCCCCTTCGACCTGCCCGAGCTGGACGCGATGCTCGACGGCGGGCTGACCCAGCAGACGGCGACCATCGTCGCCGGCAACCAGGGGACCGGCAAGACGCTCCTCGGCCTGCAGTTCCTGGCGGCCGGCGTGGCGCGCGGCGAGCCGGGGCTGCTCCTCGGCGTGCGCGAGACTCCCGCGCAGCTCATGGCGAAAGCGGCGCTGCACGGCGTCGACCTGGCGGGCGAGGTCGAGCGCGGCGCGATTCGGCTGCTCGTGCAGCCGCCGGTGGCGCTCGACCCGGATATCCTGGCCTGGCGGCTCCGCGACGCGCTCGCCGCCACCGGCGCGCGGCGCCTGGTGATCGACTCGGTTAGCGAGATGGAGGAGGCCGTCGCGCCGACCCGGGTGCGCGACTATCTGGCGGCCATCCTCACGTTGCTGCGCGCCGAAGGCGTCACCGCGCTGCTGACCCGCGAGACTCTCGGCGCCTTCAGCGCGACGCCGACGTTCGTCGACGAGCCCTCGGCCGTGCTGGCCGAAAACGTCATCTCGCTGCGGCAGATCCTCGTCGGCGGCGCGCTGCGCCGCGTGCTGACCGTCGTCCGCATGCGCTTCTCGAAGCACGATCAGACGATCCGCGAGTTCACGATTACCGAGCGTGGGCTGCGAATGCTTGGTCGCTGGTCGAACGAGGCCAGTATGCTTCAGGACTTGAATAGCGGGCTGCCGGAGGCGTCGCGCGCGCCCGGCGAGTCCGCGCCATGACGCGGCGCGAGCCGCCGTCGCGTCCCACCATCCTCGTCGTGGAAGACGAAGAGCCGGTCCAGCAGCTGGTGGCGGACCTGCTCGACGGCGAGGGGTACCATGTGCTGGTTGCCGACGACGGCGCACAGGCGCTCGCGCTCGTCACCGCCGATTGCCCGGACCTGGTGCTCACCGACCTCATGATGCCCGTGATGAGCGGGGTTGAGCTGTGTCAGCGGCTGCGCGCGGACGAACGCACCCGCCAGGTGCCGATCGTCGTCATGACCGCGGCCGGCCGGGCTCAGAGCGAGGCGGCCCGCGCCGACGCCTACGTGGCGAAGCCCTTCGACATCGACGTGCTGCTGGATGTCGTCGTGTCCTACGTCGGGCCGGGCCGGACCTAACCCCCCCGGCCCCAGCGACGCTTGCAGTATTCCGCGGCGCACCCTTCGAAGGAAGGGGGAGTCAGCCTCCCGGCCTCCCTCTCCCCCTTCCCACATTGGGAGGGGGGCCGGGGGGTAGGTCCGGTTCTCTCCCCCTTCCCACAATGGGAGGAGGGTCAGCGGGTAGGTCAAGCTCCGGTTGGCAGCCCCGCCGGGAAGCCCTACAATCTAGCTGTGCTCTAACGTTGTAGCCATGCTCTAGCGTGCTGCGAGGGAGCGGACTGGTGGCGAAAGCGACGACCCCGCGCGTGACCTACGAGCCCGTCATCGGGCTGGAGGTCCACGCCCAGATCGCGACCAAGAGCAAAATGTTTTGCGGCTGCAGCGCCGCCTACTTCGACGCGCCGCCCAACACCCACGTCTGCCCCGTGTGCCTGGGCATGCCGGGCGTCCTGCCGGTCATGAACCGGGTGGCCGTCGAGAGCATGATCATGACGGCGCTCGCGCTGAACTGCGAGATTCCCGAGGCGAGCAAGTTCGACCGCAAGAACTACTTCTATCCCGACCTGCCGAAGGGCTACCAGATCTCGCAGTACGATCTGCCGTTCAGCCGCGACGGCTGGCTGACCATCGAGGTCGACGGTGTGAGCAAGCGCGTCGGCATCGAGCGCGTCCACCAGGAAGAGGACACGGGGCGGCTGCTCCACCGCACCGACGCCCAGGGCCGCGCCTACACGCTCGTCGACTTCAACCGCTCGGGCGTGCCGCTCATGGAGATCGTCGGCAAGCCCGACCTCCGCTCGCCCGCCGAGGCGCGCGCCTACCTACAGAAGCTGCACGCTATCCTGCAAACGCTCGGCATCTCTAGCGGCCATCTGGAGGAGGGCGCCTTCCGCTGCGACGCCAACATCTCCCTGCGGCCCGTCGGCGCCACGGAGTTCGGCACGAAGACCGAGATCAAGAACATGAACTCGTTCCGCTCGGTCTATCGGGCGCTGGAATATGAGATCGCGCGCCAGACGGCCGTGCTGGAAGAGGGCGGGCGCATCACCCAGGAGACGCGCGGCTGGATGGACGACCGCGGCGTGACCGTGAGCCAGCGCAGCAAGGAGTTCGCCCACGACTACCGCTACTTCCCCGAGCCCGACCTGCCGCCCGTGTTCGTCTCGCGTGAGTGGGTGGCCGAGCTGCGGGCGCGGCTGCCCGAGCTGCCGGACGCGCGCCGCGAGCGCTACCAGCGCGAGTACGGCCTGAATGCCTACGACGCGGCGCAGCTCAGCGGCTCGCCCGCCGTTGCGCGCTACTTCGAGCGGGCAGTGGCGCTGTACCCGAACGCCAAGGTGGTGGCGAACTGGGTGCAGGGCGAGCTGTTCCGCCTGCTGCCCGCCGAGGCCGACCCGGCGGCCACGCCGCTCACGCCCGAGCACCTGGCCGAGCTACTGGGCCTGGTCGAGCGCGGGGTGCTCAGCCAGGCGCTCGCCAAGCAGGTGTTGGAGGAAGCGTTCGAGAGCGGCGCGCGCCCCGAGGCCATCGTGCAGGAGCGGGGCCTGGCGCAGATCTCGGACACGAGCGAGCTGGAGCGCATCGTGGCCGAGGTGCTGGCGGCCAACCCGCAGCCGGTCGCCGACTACCGCGCCGGCAAGGAGACCGCAGCCAACTTCCTCAAGGGCCAGGTCATGAAGGCGACGCGCGGGAAGGCCAACCCCGCCGTCGTCACCGACCTGCTCACGGCGCAGCTACGCAACGGCGCCTGACAAGCCCGTCAGAAACGTGAGCGTAGGGGCCTGGAGGTTGGCAGGTTCCCCGCACGTGATGAGGAAGGCTCTCGCTACGCGGCCGCAGCCTGGGGCAGGACGGCGCGGCTCGCCGCTTCGAACGCCCCGAGATCCTCCATGCTGCGAAGCGACATAATTGCGGTCTGGAAGCCGATCGCGGCCAGGGCGCCGAGCCGGTCGACGAGCTTGTTCGGCTCGCGGCTCGCCTCGGCGGAGTCGAACGGCACCAGCACGGTCTTCTCGATCGCGTCGTAGCTGCGGCCCTCGGCGGCGCAGTGCTGGCGCAGCACGGCGAGCTTGTGCCGCAGCTCGTCATCACCCGCCAGGCCGTACGCCGACACGTTCCAGGCGTCGGCGTAGCGAGCGACCAAGCGTAGCGTCTTCCGCTCGCCGCCGCCGCCGATCATGATGGGCGGGTGCGGCCGGCTGAGCGCCTGCGGGTGGTTCAGCGTTTCGGCGAGCTGGTAATAGCGGCCCGCATACGGACCGTTGTTCGCCTCGTCCCACATCTGGAGCGCGATCTGGATGGTCTCCTCCAGCCGCTCGAACCGCTCCTTGAGCGGCGGGAAGGGGACGCCCAGCCCCCGGTGCTCCTGCTCGTTCCAGCCGGCGCCAATCCCAAACCAGGCGCGGCCGCCGGACAGCACGTCCAGGGTCGTCACTTCCTTCACCAGGATGCCGGGCTGACGATAGGTCACGCCGGTCACCAGCGTGCCCAGGCGCACGCGCGCGGTACGGGCTGCCAGGTAGCTCAACGTGGTGTAGCCCTCCAGCATGGGCTCCGTCACCTCGCCCACGCCCGGGATCTGAAAGAAGTGGTCCATCACCCAGAGCGAGCAGTAGCCCATGCCTTCGGCCATCGTGGCAATGGCCGTCAGCCGGTCAGCGAGCTGCGGCGCGCCGCCGGCGAGCGTGAACGAGGGGAGCTGGAGCGCGAGCTGCATGACGATCTCCTTGCCTCAACCGGCTGCCGGCGCCACGGGCCCGGCGGGCCGCCCGCCTGTAGGCCCCCGCGCGTCAGGCGCGCTGCTTCCCGTGTGTCCCTGCACGAAGTGTTCCTACTTCCCCGCTATACTGGGGAAACGCGGCGGGGAGCGCGGGGCGTGGGCGGGCTAGAGGTGTTCGGGACGCGCAGCGTGCGCGGCGGGCTGGGGCTGGCCAGCGTGGGGCTGGGCGCGGTCGTGCTCGGGCGGGCGCTCGGCGTCGCCGACCCGCTGGCTGCCTGGGCTGCCGGGCTCGGCGCCGTGCCGCTGGGCGCCCCGGCCGGGATCGCCCTCGCCGCTGGCCTGCTCCTCGTCGGCGCGCTGCTCCTGCTCGGCCGGGGCGCGGGCTACGCGGCGGCCGCGCTGGCGCTGCTCCTCCTCGCCAGCCTCTTGCTCGACCACCCCGGCACGCTGGGCGCCAACCTAGACCTCGGCCTGCTCGGCGCCGCGCTCAGCCTCGTCACACTGCCGCCCGCCCTACGGAAGCGGGCGCCCGCGCGCCTCGCCGCGCTCGTTCCCGCGTCCACCGGCCGGGGCGAGCCATCGCCCTCCAGTGCCCAGCGCCTGGCCCTGCGGCTCGGCCTGGCGCTCACGTTCCTGCTCAGCGGCCTCGACGTCTTCGCCCACACCTCCTGGTACGCCGACCTATTGACCACCACCGGCGGCATCGCCGGCTGGCCCATGGGTGGCGGCAGCCCGACGGGCTTGATGCTCTGGCTGGGCACGGGCGAGGTGTTCCTGAGCGGCCTGCTGGTCTGGGGGCCGCCCGCGCGGCTTGCCAGCGCCATCGCGGCCGTGCTGCTCGTGCTCGACCTGCTGGCGCTGCACACGCCGGGCCTGCTGACCGCCAAGGCCGTCGGACTGCTCGGCGCGGCCATCGCCGGCTATTGCTGGGCGAGTGGCGCCACGGCGCTCGAGAACGCCCAGATCGGCTGGCTGCGGGCTACCGCCGACGCGCGCCATGCGCCCGGCACGAACGGGACCGGCCCGCGGCCCGCGGCGTCCGCGCCCCGCGGCCCCGACGAGCCCTAACGCAACGGTTTTGGAGAGCGGTGTGTTCGAGCGTGGTATGCTTGGGGGCGCGGCGGCCGGCCTCGACCTCCTCCGCGAGACGGGCATAGGGAGCAGCACTCATGCCGAGACTTGCGACGCGCCACGCCGCCGGCGCTAGCGCGCGGGCGCGCGGCTCGCGGTCGACGGCGACGCGGTGCCTTGCGGCGCTAGCTGCGCTCGTGACGCTGGGCAGCGCCAGCCTCGCCCCGGCCGGGGCGCCGGCGCTCGCCCAGGGGCCGCCGGCAGCCGTCGACTCGCCGTTGGCGCGGCACGACGTGCCTGAGGGGGACGCGCAGGCCCAACTCCGCCTCGACGCGAGCGGCTCGGCCGACCTCTGGTGCAGCTTCGGGCCGAGTGGCGCCACGAACCCGTCGGGCACCAGCGACTGCGCGGTCGACGCGGGAGCGCCGCTCGGCTTGCGGTTCCCCGGGCTGGCGCCGAACCGCGACCTGACGGTGCAGGTGACGCCGAGCGGGGGCGCGCCCCAGCAGGCCGCCGTGCCCACGAACGCCGACGGGCTCGGCGAGTGGGACTGGATCAGCCAGCCCAGCGACCCGCTCGGCGCCTACACGGTGAGCGCGACGCAGGACGACCGCCAGGTGAGCGGCGTCTTCGTCGTGCGCCAGGCCGCGAGCCCGCAGATCATGACGCTGCTCGACAGCGGCCCCGCCGGCCCCGTCTACGGCTCCCCAACGGGCGGCCCGGGCACCGCCTTCCGCGTCGTGCTCAGCGGCTTCGCGCCCGGGCAGCCCGTGCCGCTGCGAGCCTACCGCGCGTTCGGCGACACGTACCTGTTCGCGGCCGACCTGGGCGCCGTGCCGGCGGACGACCGCGGCGCGGCCGCCTACACGCTACGGACGGCGGCCGGCGATCCCGAGGGCGACTATCTGATCGTCAGCGCGCCGCGCGTCGCCGGCCCGGGCGTTCTCCGGGGCGCGCTTCGCCTGAGCAGCCGCCCCGAGCGCCCCGCGCCCGATCCCGCGGCCGACACGAACGCGCTGGCCGTGGCGCTCGTGGAGCAAGCGAACCGCATCTTCGCGCGGGTGGTCGCGCGCGACGGGACGCCCACCACCGACCTGGAGAGCGCGTTCGCCGGGGCGGCGCTCGACCTGGCGCGCAGCGGCGTGGACCAGATGCGCGGCCAGGGCATGTACCGCGAGGCGCGGCTCACGGCGCCCGTCACGCTGCAGAGCGCGCAGCGCACGCTCGATGGCGCCGTGCCGCGCCTAGAGGCTGTCGTCACCGAGCAGTGGGACGACCGCCTGTTCAATCGCGACGGCTCGCTGGTGGGCACGCTGCCCAGCCGCCTGCAACAGCGCTACGTCTTCGAGCGGCGCAGCGGCGCGAGCGCACGCTGCCAGACGGCCTGCTGGCTCGTCGTGGACACTCAGCTGCTCGGCCAGCAGTAGCGTGGGTGGCGCCGTGCGATAGGCGGCCGACATGGAAGACCTGATCCTGCCCGACCCCGGGCGCCCCGCCTACTGCGCCCGCTGCGCCACGCCGCTGGTGCTGGAGGCGCGCGGCGGCCGTCCCCGCCCCACCTGCCCGGCCTGCGGCTGGGTGTACTACGCCCGCCCTGCCCTCGGCGCCGCCGTGGCCGTGGAGCGCGACGGCCAGCTCGTTCTCGTGCAGCGCCGCTTCGAGCCCTACGCCGGCTGGTGGATGCTGCCCGCGGGCTTCGTGGAGTACGGCGAGTTCGCGGAGGACACGGCCGTCCGCGAGGCCGAGGAGGAGACCGGCCTGCAGGTCGCGCTCGACGGCCTGCTCGGGCTCTACTTCGGCGCCGGCGACCCGCGCAACGTGGCCCACCTGGCCGTCTACCGCGCTCACGCGACGGGGGGCACGCTGGCGGCGGCCGACGACGCGGTGGACGTGCGGCCATTCGCGCCCGAGGCGATCCCGCTGGAGATCGCCTTCGAAGCGCAGCGCCAGGCTATCGCCGACTGGCTGGTGGGCCGGCCCGGCGCGCCAGCGGCGCAGCGCGCGCGGCGGCTGCTGCGCTACGCGGCCGCCGGGCCGGCGGCGCCAGTGCTCGTCTACGTGGTGGTCGAGAACCCGCGCGGCAGCGCCGAGCGCATCCGCTACGACGCGGCGGCGGGCGCGTTTCGCCCCGAGGGCCGACCGTTCCCGTGGCCGCTGCCCATCCACTACGGCTGGATCCCCGGCACGCTCTGCCTCGCGGACAACGCCGAGCTAGACGTGCTGATGCCCGACCCGGGACAGACCAGTCCGGGCGCCTCGCTGGTCGCGCGGCCGGTGGGGGTGATGTATCGGTCGGACGGGGACCACAAGATTCTGGCGCTGCGCGCGGACACGGGCACGGCGTATCCTGACGTCACCGAGGCCGCGCAGCTGCCCGAGGTGCAGGCCGAGACCGTGCGCTGGCTACGCGACTACCGGCCCGACGTGCAGGCGACGGGCTGGGGCGACGCGGCCGCCGCCCGCCGCCTGATCCTGGAGTGCCAGGCCGCCTGGGTCCGCGCGCTGCCACCGGCCGAGCGGTAAGCGGGGGGCGGCGAGGCCAGCGCTAGCAGCGCTCGGCCGGGCGCGCGGTCGCCGGCTCGCCACGGGCGACGCTGCGCGCCGCTTCCTGGGCGAGGCGCAGGAACTCGGGTTTGTGCTCGGTCTCGGCCACCGTCCTGCAGCTTGCCAGAAACATGGCCAGCGCGGCTTCGCGGTCGCCGTTGCCGGCCGCGCTCATGATCTCCTCGACCGTCAGCCCGGTCTCGTCGGCAAGCTGCGACAGGCTCCGCTCGCCCTGTCTATAGCGCGCGACGGCCCACTTCAGTAGAACGCGCCGCGCCGTCTCGTCCCCCGCTTTCCCCAGGAAGGCATCGCGGGACTGCTTCATCAACCGTGCCGCGCGCTCGAGGCGGCGTGCCGCGGCCTCGTCCAGGCGCACGGAGATCGTTCGCTTCGTCGTCGACATCTTATCCCCCTTTCGGCTGCCGCAAGGAGCGACCTACGTGCGCGATGGCCGCCTTCACGAGATGCGGGCTGACCGTCTGCAAGGCGGCCAGCCGCGCGAGAGCGAGCAGAGCCTGGGCGGCGTCGAGCGTGCCCTCGCTGAACAGCGCCGTGATGAGCACGGGGCTGCAGAGCACGCGCAGGCCGCGCGCCACGGCCTCGCGGTACGGCTTCTGATCGTCGAGCAGGAGGATCCAGTCCGGGTGCGCCAACGCCAGGTTGATGGCGGCGCGCGCGCCGGGTCCCAGGTCCGAGGCCTGGTCCTGGTCCACGGCCACCGCGGTGAGCAGCCCGGCCCGCGCCTGCCGCCAGAAGTCGCGACCGCTCGGCAGGGTCGGGCTCAGCTCCTCGGCCACGTCGGACGCGTAGCAGAGCTGGTAGCGGTGGTGTACGTAGGGCAGCAGGCCCACCCGCTGCGCGTCGACCCAGAATGAAGCATCGAGCGTGGCCGTCTGTTTCATGGCCCTATCCTCATCGTCGGAGAGCCGCCGGATGCGTGCGAATCTCGTCGACTATGGGAAGGATACGGGCGGGACGGCCGTCGGGACCGCGAACTTCCTCACACGGGCCGCGTGAAATGGCCCACATCCGGCACAAAGCGGCGGCCTGGTACACAGGCCGCCGCTCGAGCCAAGAGAGTGATCGCCGACAGCAGCGGGCGCTAGTGCTGTTCGGCCGGCGTGAGCACTTGCAGCCGATGGCCGTCCGGGTCCGTGAAATAGAGGCAGTCGGGATCGCCCGGCCGGCCGTGGACCTCGCACCCGGCCGCCTCGAGCGCGGCCTTGACGGCGTCACGCTCGCCGGCCGCGAGCCGCAGCGCCATGTGGTTCATCTCGCTGCCGGGGTGTGGCTCAACCCCGTCGCGGAGGGCGAACAGCGCGACCTGCTGGGCGCCACAGCGCAGGAACGCTTGCCAATCGTTCCCGTGCTCCCACTCCATGCCCAGCAGCCCCATGTAGAACTCCTTGGAGCGCTCCAGGTCCCGCACGTAGAGAACGACGTGATCGATGCCCGTAACCTTCAACGCGGTCTGCAGCATGGCGCGGCCTCCTCTCCGCTATCCTCCGCGGCGCCGATCGAGGACAGCGTAGTGCGCGCCGGGCGGCGCGTCAATACTTCCCGTTGTCGCAAGCACGGGTCCGGAAGGGGTTAGGCCGACGACCGCAGGCCCGCCTGGGTGCGGCGCCAGTCGAGCGCCTCCAGCGGCGGCTGGGACAGCGCGGCCTTCACCAGGGAGAGGGCGGCACGCGCGGTCGCGCCGTCGCGGTCGCGCGCCGGAAACAGCTCGGTCACGTCGAGCGCGGCCACGCGCCCGCTGTGGGCCACGGCCTGGAGCGCCGCCCGCGCCTCGTCCAGCGTCAGGCCGCTGCTGGCGCGCGTGGCGACCCCGGGCGCGATGCTCGGGTCGAGCACGTCGAGGTCGATGCTCACGTACAGCCGCTCGGCGCCGGCCGCCACCAGTCCGGCGATGGCGCGCTCGACGGCGGCCGCCGGCCCTAAAGCCCGCAGCGCCTCGGCACTGTACACGCCGACGCCCGCTTGCAGCAGGTTCTTGCGCTCGCCTGGATCCAGCGCCCGCGCGCCCAGGACGGCCATGCGGCGGCCGGGCAGCGGCTCGCTCGCGTCGAGCAGCGGCGCCGGGCCCAGCCCTGCCAGCAGAGCGAGGACCATGCCGTGTACGTTGCCGCTGGGGCTCGTCTCGGGGGTGTTGAAGTCGCCGTGGGCGTCGAACCAGAGCACGCCGATGGGCATGCGCGCGGCCGCCGCCCGGATGGCGCCCAGGCTCACGCTATGGTCGCCGCCGAGCAGCAGCGGCAGGAACCCATCGTCGAGCGCTGCGCCCACCCGGGCGGCCACTGCGCCGGCCAGCGCCGCGAGCGCGTCCTGGTTGCGCGCGGTGGGAACGGCGATCGGGTCCGGACCGGGCACGACGACGTCGCCCCAGTCGACGACCAGCGTGTGTGCGGCGTGCAGCCGCGCCGCCAGCCCGGCCGCTCGCAGCGCCGCGGGGCCGGCCTCCTGGCCGGGGGTGGGGGCCCCCAGCCCGGACGGCGCCCCGATGATGGCCACCGTTGGCCCCGCGGGCGCCGCTGCGTGCGTTTCAGATGTGTGCGTATGGTTGAGAACAGGCGTCATTGCCTTTTGCCTCCTGGCGTACCGCGCTGAGGCGCGGCACATCGGCGGGCCGCGCCGCGAGAATTGTACCACTTTAGCAACACGACGTGGAGAGTGTGCCGCTGTTGTAATGTGACCTCCCTTGGCCTGGCGGCTACAAGAGGAGTCAAGCGGAGGCATCGGCCCGGTACGTGCCTACGCCCCGAAACTCGGCAGCGCGCCACTCGTTTCGCGCATCCACCGAGGAACAGCGTAGGGACAGGCCGGGCAATTACGCAACCAAAAACAAACCGGGTCGCTAACGGGAGGACGTCCAGTTACCAGGGCACAGCATGCCCTGGTTAGCACCCGTATCGGCAGAAGGTAGTCTAGCGTAACGCAGAGTCCCGAGCCGATGACGAGGGGCCACGCACGCCACGCACGAGGCGCTGCACTCGGCCGGGCGCTTCCGGCACCCGCGCTCATGACGACGCCGGCGCCCCCTTGACGCTCCCTTCTCGCGAGGAGTAATGTCGGCAGCTAGGGGTACCGCGGCGGACGAAGGTCGGGGCGCCGCGCGTAGGCGCCCCGACCGCGCGGAGGAGGAGCAGCATGGCCGACATCCGCGGCGTGGGCAAGCCGATCACCTACTCGGACGAGAACCCGGTGGCCCAGTGGGTCGAGAGCACCCTGTACATGAACCGCGACCATCTCAAGCACGAGCCCCGAAACGACGAGGAGCGCATCCGGCTGGCGCGGTGGCTGGGCTTCCGCGGGCGCCAGGAGCTGGAGTGCATCGTCGGGTCCGCCTGCTACGCGTACACGCACTTCGCCGGCGACCTCGACAGCGAGTTCCGCTACCTACTGGCGGAGCACATCGGTACCGAGGCCGGCCACGGCTGGGGCTACATCCGCCAGGCCGACGCGATCGAGCCCGACCGCGATCACTCCCAGCCAGACCCCGCATTCGAGGCCGAGTACGGCCTGTGCGCCAAGCGCGACCACGTGGAGCTGATGAAGCGCGACTTCCTCAGCTACCTCTTCGCCGGCAACAACTGGCCCTACGGGCCCGCCACCGCGGTGACCATCCAGGGCATCAACACGACCACGCCGAAGGTGCTGGACTTCGAGCAGCGGGTGGTACACGCCGAGGAGCGCGGCCACCACAACGCCATCCTCCAGAAGATCCACGACTACGTGTGGCAGCTCATCGAGCGGTACGGTGAGGCGCCGATTCGCAAGCGCATCGCCGAGATCGACGAGGCGGCGCTGAACGCTGGCTCGCGGGTCTGCTTCGATCCGCCGCTGCGCAACTTCCTGCGCAAGTACTACGACGTGCCGCTGGAGAACGTCACGCGCTTCTTCGAGTTCCGCGAGTACCTGTACCTCAATGTTCTCGGCTTCCCGCCGGAGCCGATCCACATCAAGACCTGGCCGCCGGAGATCCCGCAGCCCGCTCTCGCGCCGGCCTGAGCGCGGCCGTCCGGCGCGGGTCGGGGCGCAGCCCCCGGTCCGCGCCCCCACACCGTAGTCGCGCCGGGGGTGCGCCATGTCGCCGCGATCGGTGCGCTGCCTCTCCGCCCTCGCCGTCGGCGTCACGCTGCTGGCGTGCTCCAGCACGCGCCCCACTGCCAACCCGTCCGGGCCTAGCTCCTCACCGGCCGCCGCCGCCGCGAGCGCTGCCGCCGAGGTGTCGGGCCAGCCCGTGGCCATTAGCGCCAACCAGGGCATCACGAGCAACCTGATCATCTGGCTGGCCCAGGAGGCCGGGCTGTTCGCCAGCAACGGCGTGAACGTCGATCTGCAGAGCATCAACGCGATGGTGGCGATGAAGGCGCTGGTCGCCGGCGAGCTGCAAGGCATCTGGGTGGGCGGCGCGGAGGTGGTTGGCGCCCGCGCCTCAGGGGCGCCGCTGACCATCGTCGGCGTCTGGGTGCCGGTCTACAACCAGGTGATGATGGCCGCGCCCGGTATCGCCGCGGTCCCCGATCTGCGCGGCAAGACGATCGGCGTCATCACCTACCCGTCGGTGAACGGCGTCGGTACGCTCGCCGCGATGCGCTCGTTCGGAATGGAGAACGGGCGCGATTACCGCGTCGTGGAGACCGGCTCGGCCGGGGTCTACCAGGGCCTTGCCGCCCAGCTAGTGGCCGGCAACGTCGACGCCGCGCTGCTCCCTCCCGAGCTTGCCCGCACGCTGACGCCAGACGGGTACACCCAGTTGTTCGATCAAGTGTCGCTCAGCACGGCCGCCGTGTCCTCGACGCTGGCCTTCCGGGACGAGTTCCTGCAGCAGCAGCCGGCGACGGTGCAGAAGATCGTCGACGCCTTGATCCTCGCCGTGCGCTACGCTCGCGAGCACCGCGCCGAGACGCAGGACGTGCTGCGCAAGGACTTTCGGGTCACCGATCCCAGCGACCTGGACCTGCTCTACGACCGCCTGACCGGGCAGGTGTTCGCGCGCGAGCCTTATCCGATCGCGGAGAACTTCGCCGACACTGTCGAGGGGCTGGCGCGCGACGCGCCCGAGGTGCGCTCGGTCGACATCAACACCATGATCGATCGGCGCTTCGTGGACGACGCCGTGCGGCGCGGCCTCACCCAGTACTGAGCGCGGGCGGCTCGCCGCCCGCCCGGCTCCGTGGGCGGCGCGGCGATCCCAGCCGCGGGCCTGTCAGCGCCGAGTTCGCCATCGGTCCGGACGTCACCAGGCCATGCGAACGAGGAGCAGCGCGCCCTCGACGCGCGTGTCGTAGGTGGGAACGGGCGCCGCGCCGGACGGCCACAGGCACGCGCCGCTCCGCACGTCGAAGCGGAACCCGTGCAGCGGGCAGCGGACCCCGTCGCCTTCCAGACGGCCCTCGGTCAGGAGCGCGTGGCGGTGCGGGCAGCGGCCGTCCAGCGCGTGGATCTGGCCGTCGATCGCGACGATCACCAGCGGGTGGCCGGCGACGTAGGCTTCGTGGGCCTGTCCGTCGCGGTAGGCCGCGACCGGACCGACGATCCCCCACTCGGCGCCGTCGTCCGCCCATCGATCCACTGGCCGGCGCATGCTCGCGGCTGCCTCCCGAGGCCCCCGGCCCCCTTCCCCGCCGCCAGCAAGGATGGCGGTAGCCAGCTTGCTGGCGGCACGAGGCTACCATCGGCAGCCGCCGCGCCGCAACCCGACCGGCTGGCGTCCGCGCGCGCCGGCGGCTGGCTCGGGCCCGACCGTCATGCTATGGTTAGCCGAACGCGCCCGCGCCCCAGCGCGCGGGGCTGGATCGAGCGGACCAGGAGCGCGATGTGATCGAGCCCGAGACGCCACGCAGGCGCCGGCTCTCCCGGCGTGCGGCGCCAGATGGCGCGGCGCTCTGTCCCCACTCGAAGGTGTGGCTGGAGCGCGACGGCCAGGTGGTGCTCTCGGACTGGCGGGTCGAGTTGTTGGAGGCGATCGAGGCGACGGGCTCGCTCGCGCGCGCGGCCGAGCGGCTGGACGTGCCCTACCGCACCGCCTGGTACAAGCTGAAGGAGATCGAGCGGCGGCTCGGCGTGCGGCTGCTGGCGACGCAGAGCGGCGGCGCCGCCGGCGGCGGCAGCCACCTGACGGCGGAAGCGCGCGAGGTCGTCGCGCGCTTCCGCCGCGTTAACGCGGGGATCGCACAGCTCGTCGCCGAGCGCTTCCGCGCGGAGTTCCGCGAGCTGCTCGACTGAGCGGCCCGGTTTTTTTGGGGTTGTCGTTATGCGAGTGTTCGCCGTACGCGGCCACGGGCACCAACGTTAGGCAATCGGCTGGGGCATAGGTGGCATCGGTCAGGAGGAGGCGCATGCGCCCGCGTGCCGGCATGTTGCTCGCGCTGGTCCTGCTGCTGGCTGGCTGTACATCCGGAGCGGTGCCCGCGCGGCCCGACGGGGACTCCGCCGCGACATCGGCAGGGACCGCCGTGCCGGCGCAGGCCGCGCCGGCCGGGCGGCCCGCGAACCCCGAGGTGATCCTGGCCACGACGACCAGCACGCAGGACTCGGGGCTGCTCGACGTGCTGGTGCCGATGTTCGAGCGCGGCAGCGGCTACCAGGTGAAGCCGATCGCCGTCGGCACGGGGCAGGCGCTGGCGCTGGGCGCGCGCGGCGAGGCCGACGTGGTGCTGGTCCACGCCCCCGAGGCCGAGCAGGAGTGGATGGCCGCGGACAACGGCACCGCGCGGCTGCTCGTGATGCACAACGACTTCGTGCTGGTGGGACCGCCCGACGATCCCGCGGGGGTGCGCGGCGCCGCGTCGGCCGAGGCCGGGTTCGCGCGGATCGCCCAGGCGCGCGCGCCGTTCATCTCGCGGGGCGACGACTCGGGGACGCACAAGCAGGAGCAGGCCATCTGGCAGGCGGCGGGACTCGATCCGCGCGGCGAGGGCTGGTACCAGGAGACCGGGCAGGGCATGGGCGCGACGCTGAACGTGGCCGACGAGAAGCGCGCCTACACGCTCACCGACCGCGGCACCTACCTCGCGCGGCAGAGCGGCTTGCAGCTCGAGATCGTGCTGGAGGGCGCGAAGGCGCTGCTCAACGTTTACCATGTCATGCCGGTGAATCCCGCGAAGTTTCCGGGTGTGAACGCGGCCGGCGGCCAGGCGTTCGCCGACTTCATGGTCGCGCCCGCCACACAAGAGATCATCGGCCAGTTCGGGGCCGACCGCTACGGTCAGCCGCTCTTCTTCCCGGACGCCGGCAAGCGCGAGGACGAGGTCGGCAGTTGAGCGCACTGCCGGCGTCGTGGTGCTGCCCGGCGCCGGCCGTCTGGAGGAATCTGGAACCCTGATGGACGTGCTGCTTGGCGCGGTCGTGCAGGCGGTGCGCCTGCTGCTCAGCGGCGATCGCGAGGTGCTGCGGGTGACCGCGCTGTCACTCCAGGTGTCGCTCACGGCGACTGCCCTGAGCCTGCTCGTCGGGGTGCCGCTGGGCACGTGGTTGGCGCTCGCCCGCTTTCCCGGGCGTCGGCTGTTCCTCGGGCTGGTGAACACCGGCATGGGCATGCCGCCCGTCGTCGCGGGCCTGTTGATCACCGTGCTGCTGTGGCGCAGCGGGCCGCTGGGCCAGCTGCGGCTGCTCTACACGCCGACGGCCATCGTCATCGCCCAGTTCGTCATTGCCGCGCCGGAGGTCACCGGTCTGACCGTGGCCGCCATGCAGCAGCTCAACCCCCGCCTACGCCTGCAGATCCTCGCGCTCGGCGCCACCCGCTGGCAGCTACTCGGGCTGCTGGTGCGCGAGACGCGCCTGCCGCTGCTGGCCGCGGTCATGGCCGGGTTCGGGGCGGTGATCTCCGAGGTGGGCGCGTCGATGATGGTCGGCGGCAACATTCCGGGCCAGACGCGCGTGCTCACCACGGCCACCGTGCTGGAAACGAGCAAGGGGAACTTCGACCTCGCCCTCGCGCTCGGCCTGCTGCTGCTTGCGCTGATCTACGTCGTCAACCTGACTCTCACCTGGGTGCAGCAGCGCGAGCGCCCGCTCTGACGAGTGCTGAGTGGACAGTGCTGCGTGCTGAGTAGAGTGCTCCGCGGGCTCCGAGCCCCGCCGACGAGTCTAGCCCCGCGGGCCGCGCCCCTCGCCAATCTCGATCAGGCGCAGCGCGCGGTGGGGCACGACCAGCAGCAACCCGGCCGCCATAATGTGGCCGGCCGGCCCGCCGCGCAGGACGGCGCGCAGCACGCAGCGCCTCTCCACCACGCAGCGCTTCTGGACCTACGCGACGTCGTCGTGCGGCGGGGCGACCGGACAATCCTGGACGTGCCCGCGCTGGCGGTATGGCCGCGCGAGGTGCTGGTCGTCGTCGGGGCGAACGGGGCAGGCAAGAGCACACTGCTCCAGGTAATGGCGCTGCTGCTGGCCCCCGACATGGGCGAGGTACGCTTTCGGGGCGAGGTCGTGGACGCGCGGCGCGATCCGGTGGCCGTGCGGCGGCGGATGGCGGTCGTGTTCCAGGAGCCGCTGCTGTTCGACACGAGCGTGTTCGAGAACGTGGCGAGCGGCCTGCGGCTGCGCGGCGTGGCGCGGGCGGCGGTGCGCGCGCGGGTGGAGACCTGGCTGGATCGGCTCGGTATCGCTGCACTGGCCGGGCGCGCGGCGCGCACGCTGTCGGCGGGCGAGGCGCGGCGCGCGAGCCTGGCGCGAGCGCTGGTGCTGGAGCCCGAGCTGCTGTTGCTCGACGAGCCGTTCAGCGCGCTCGACTACCCGACGCGCCAGGCGCTCCTGGCCGAGCTGCCGCCGCTGCTGGCGAGCGCCCGCACGACGGCCGTGCTGGTGACGCACGACCCGATCGAGGCGCAAGCCTTCGCCACGCGCGCCATGGCTCTCCAAGCCGGCCGCGTCGTCGCGGCGGGCGCCGTCCGCGACGTGCTGGTCGCGGCGGGCCTCGCGCCTCCGCTTTAACTCCCGTAAGCTGCACAGCTCCGGTTTCTCGTCAGCTGCCGGCCTTGCGAATGCCGCACGCCGGGGCGGCATTCGGCCGGCTGTCGTCCGCCGCGGCAGACGCGGCCAGGATCGAGTAGCATGGGAGCATGAGTACGAGCGACACGCCCCCTCGCTACGCCTTCGCGACCAGCGAAGACGCCCAGACCGTGACGGCGATCGACCTGGGCACCCGCCAGGCCGTCGCCACCCTGCCGGCCGGGCCGACCGCGCACGCGATGGCCGTCACGCGCGACGGCGCCCGGCTGTACGTGGTGAACCGGCGCGGCCGCAGCCTGACTGTGGTGGATGCCCGGGCGCCGGCGGTGCTCGACACGATCAGGCTGCAAAGCGACCCGATGGGCGCCGCGATCTCGCCCGACGGGCGCTGGCTGGCCGTGCTTGGCCGCGACCGGCTCGTCGCCTGGGTGCTGGACGCCGCGACCGGCGCCGTGCAGCACGCGGTCCCGCTGGGCGACGCGCCGCCCGCGGCCGGCCCGCCGGGGCCGCGCAGCACCCATCCGGTGTGGGCGCCCGACGGCGCCAGCTTCTACGCTCAGGACAACGTCCACGCCGCGCTCGTCCGCGTGGACCCGCGCGCGGGCGCGGTCGTCGCGCGCCTGCCGCTGCCCTCGCCGGCGCACATGGCCTACGTCGCTCCGGACGGTGCGCGCGTCTACGCGCTCTGCGTGGGCGCGGCGCCGGGCTCCGGGACGGGGGGCGCTGTGCCGCCCTCGGTCGCCGTGCTCGACGCCTCCAGCGGGCGGCTCATCGCCGACGTCCCGATCCCGCTTGCCGAGGGAGAGACGGGCGAGCTGCACCACGCCGCGCTCGACGTGGCCCGCCGCCGCCTCCTCATCGCCAACCTGGGGCAAGGCCGCCCGCGCGGCGGCCACAGCGTCCACGTGCTCGACACCGACAGCCTGCGGCTCGTGGCGCGGTTGGAGGCCGGCGCGGGCGCCGGCCACCCGCTGCTGAGCCCCGATGGCGCGCGGCTATTCGTCGTTAACCACAGCGCGCCGCGGCTGCACGTCTTCGACGCGGACGCGCTCACGCTCGTGGGCGAGGTGCCGCTGCCCGGGGCGAAGGGGATGGGGCACGGCTGCTTCTTCACGGACGACGGCCGCGACTTCTGGGCCGTATCCACTGGCGCCGGTGTGGCCTACGCCGTCGACACGCGCGCGCTCCAGGTCGTCGCCCAGGTCCCGACCGGCCCGAACTGCCAGGATATCGTCCACGCCTGGCGCGACGCCTACGCCTGAGCCCCCAGCCTCTCAGTCGGCAACGAAGGCGACGGCCTCGATCTCGACCAGCCAGTCGGGATCGACCCCGGCCACGAACACCAGCCGCCCGCCGCTCACCTCCCAGCCCGGACGGCAGCTGCCCCGCGCCTGCACGCCCCCCGGCTGCAACGCCCGCTGGCCCATCCTGCTCCTCCCGCGTCACTCGGCATCCATCGAGCAAGATTGTAGACGCTCCCGGCGCTACCGGTCCGCCGCCAGATAGATCTCCACGCGGTCCGTCGTCCAGGTGGGCACGCCGCTGCCGAAGAAGTCCTGGTCCTCGGTCCAGATGGGGCAGCCCAGTGCAGAGCGAGGGCCAGATACGGCCAGTCCGACTCATCGCGACGCCGCAGACGCTGGCGGGCCTCCGCCTCACGCTCCGCGTAGACTTCGTCTGGCACCTCACCGATGATGTTGGGCAGCCAGCGAAGCAGTTGCTCTATATTAGTGTCGAGGACGAGAAATCTGATACCTGCCTCACTCTGTGCTATGCTCACTGCCGCGCTCGATGGAGATCCTGGAACTCAGCTACCACCTCGTCCTCATCGATTCCATGCGCGGCCAGGAGTGCCCGAAGCTCGGCGACTGACTGCCTATAGGCGCTCCATTCCTCCTTGTCGAGCTTACGGCGCGCCGGGACGTAGTAGCCCACGGTGCGCCCGTGCCGCGTGATGGCAACCGGCACCGGCGAGTCCAAGTACTCGGCTAGGCTCTCGCGGAACTCCCGTGCGCCGACGCGGATCGGTTGCTGCTGCGGCGCCATGCTTGCTCTCCTTCGCACTGTGTACACACAGCGTCCACAACGCCTGGGCAGCGAACAAGACGCAACTGGTGTGGGGACAGGACTGACCTAGCCCTTGTGGACGCGGGCGGGGGCGTCGGTGTTGGGGGCGACGGTGCCGGTGTCGGCCGCCTGGTTCGCCGGCGTGTGCGCCTGCACGACGGGCGGGTAGGGCAGCACTTTCCAGAACTTCGGAGCGTACGCGTCCCAGCGGTCCAGGATGTCGCGGGCGCGCGCGCTGTCGGTGGCCGCCACGTGGTCGCGCAGCAGCCGGAGCAGCGGCTCGGCGTCGGCGGCATCGGTCAGGCGGGCGAGGTGGACCAGCTCCGTGTTCACCTTGCGCGGGAAGTCGCCCGCCTCGTCCAGCACGTAGGCCACGCCCGCCGACATGCCCGCGGCGAAGTTGCGGCCCGTCGCGCCCAGCACGACCACCACGCCGCCCGTCATGTACTCGCAGCAGTGGTCGCCCGCGCCCTCCACGACCGCCTCGGCGCCGCTGTTGCGCACGGCGAAGCGCTCGCCCGCGCG
>JAJPHF010000144.1 GCA_021325365.1 Pseudomonadota bacterium | reverse complement strand
GTGCGCTTCCTCGACTACGCGGACCTCCCGGCCCACGCCGCCGAGGCCGACGCCACCCACCTTTTCTTTGACATCGACAACGGCTTCGTGGCATACCAGCCAGGGCAATCGGCGCCGCCGCTGCTGCGCGCGATCGCGCCGACCGAGGTTGAGGCCGGGCGCACGTTCAATTTGCAGCCGGATGGAGAATCAGCGCTACAGGCAGTCGCGGAGCGCGCGACCCCCGGCACCAGCGTGGTGCTGGCCGGCCACCGGCTGGTGACCAGCTACGTGAACGCGGAGCGCCTCACGGCCCTCGTGCCGCCCGACCTGCTCCGCCAGCCGGGGCGCTATCCGGTTTACCTCGACAACGGCATCGACCAATCCAATCGTCTCGAGCTGGTAATTCAGGGCGAGGAGCAGGCCCCATTGGCAGCCGCGCCGCCCGCCATCGCCCCGGCCGTGCTGCCCTCCCCGGCGCCCACCTTGCTGGGATTGCGGCCCGCGGGGACGAAGGCCGGGCAGGGCTTCAACAACGAGCCATTCGGTCCGGCGATGCTGGTCATCGACTGCACGCGCGCCGAGCCGGGCGCCACCGTGATGTTCGGGGATGTCGCCGTGGGCGTGGTGGGGAACCCGGCCTGTCCGCTGTCCGTTCCGGTCGCCGCGGACCTGTACAGCCAGCCCGGCGCATACGAGGTCTATCTAGTGCGCGATGGTGAGGAATCGAATCGGCTCACCTTCGTCGTAGAGCAATGACGGGGGAGCGGATGCGAACGCCGGTACTGGCGCCGCCGCGCGCTGCCCCGTCACGCAACCCTGAGCGCGCGGGGGCCCTGGCCGCGACTCCACGGCTGCCCGCGATGGAGCTGTCTGGCCGCGCGTACCTGCTGCTCGTCGCGGCGGTTGTCCTCGCCTACGCCACGCTCTGGGCGGCGCACTTCCACTACGTGTACGGCTGGGTCATGGATGACTACGCCGTCGAGTGGACCAAGGGCCTGGCGACCATCCGCGATTGGCGCCACGCCTTTGACGAGTGGAACGCGCTACAGCTCTCGTTCTTCCTCATCACCTATCTGCCCCTCAAGCTCGGCATCAGTCTGCCGTCGTATCCGCTGCCGCTGTTCGGCGAGCAGACCGGGCACTTTCGGTTCCTGCTGCTGTACACGGTGTTCTTGCACGCCGTGCTGCTCGGCCTGTGGGCGTGGTTCGCGACGAAGCTGACGGGCGACCGGCTGGCCGCGCTCGTATCGCTGGCGCTGTTCGCCACCTCGCCCACGCTCACCCTCTGGTCGCCGCAGCCTGAATCGCGGCTCCTCGGCCTGCCGTTCGCGCTCGCGGGGCTGTGGCTGCTGTTTCGCATGAGCGCCCCCGCGGCCCCGGTCGGCGGGCGGCGGATCGCCCTCTACTTCCTCGCCGGATCGCTCTTGGGCCTGGCGCAGGCGATCCACTACACCGCGCTGTACCTGCTGGCCCCCGTCTGCCTGGTGTTCTGGCTCCTGCGGCTGGCCCACCACTGGCGCCGGCCCAGCGTGTGGCGGGAGGCGATCGTCTTCGGGCTGGGCGGCGTGTGGCTACACGTGGGGATCGAAGCCGTCAGCTACTTCCTGGTGGGACGGCCCTGGAGCGAGGGGCTGACGATGACCCTCGCCAAGCTCCGCACGATTCACACGTCGCCCTGGTCGACGCTGGGGAACCTGCGAATCCTCGCCGACGGCTTTGTGAGCCAGGTAGGCGTGCCGCTCCTCGTGGCGATCGCGCTCGGCTGGGCCGTCTACGTCTGGGGCGCCTGGCGTGTCGATGCGCCCCGGCGGGCCGAGCGGCTGGCAATCGGCGTCGGCGTCCCGCTCGGGCTGCTCTACCTCTGGTTGTCGGGCACGATGCCGTTTTTCCGGCAGACCTCGGGCTTGCAGCCGTTCCTCTTTCTCTTCGCGAGCGTGGGCATGGCCGCCGCGGCGCGGCGGCTGACGCGCCTGGGCGCGGGGCGGGCCGCCGTCGTGGCCGGGCTGCTCGCCATCGTCGGGATCGTGCCGTGGTCGCAGGCGGCCGGCGTGTTCCAGGCGGAGCAAGGGCTGGGCCGCGCGCTGGAGTGGGCCTATGCCAACAAGGGCGACCACCCTCTGCGGTGGCTGCCGATCGCGTGGTTCGGCGGCGACACGGAAGTCCTGCAGCGCCAAGAGCTTGAGCAAGCACCGCCCGACACGTGGCTCATCAGCTACTACCCCGTGCTCTTCGTGGACAACAATCCCAGCCTGCAGCCCTACCTGGCGCGCACGCCCGCCCTCGCCTCCTGGCCCTCGCTCTACGCGACGGACACCCTGCGCATGGAGCACCGTGGTTACGGGTACAATGACTGGCGTGCCGATCCGCTCCTGCGGGCCATCCGGGTGGTGGAGGTGGGTGCGTTACGTGAAACGATGCGCGCGACGACGCTCGAGGTGCAGTCGGTGACCGCGGATTCGCAGGCGTTCCCAAGCGCCGAGCCAGCGAACGTGTTCGACCACGACACGGGGCCTGATGGCGTCGCGGCGTGGATCTCGGCACCTACGCCAGGTCCGCATACCCTGACGATCGACCTGGCGCGCGCCGCGCCGCTCGGCGGCGTGGACGTCGTGCTGCCGCCCGTGGACCAAACCGGCAAGACCGAGTTCAAAGAGCAATCCGGCAGCCGCATCGCCACGCTGGAGATACAGGCGGCGGCGGGGGACGAGGCCTTCCAGACGATCTGGCTGGGCCGCGGGCTGGAGAACCAACCGGTGATCGCGGCGGCCTGGCCCACTCGCAGCGTCGATCGGCTGCGGCTGGTGGTCGACCAGGCGACCCTGCCCACGCAGCCTACCAACTGGACGTCCATCGAGGAGATCGAGTTTCCCGGCTATCAGGTGAGCGCGCCCCCACCCTCCCGGCCGCTCCCCCCGCTGGAGCTACAGGAGGTGCAACCCTCGGAGAAGGGGCTAGTGGTCGTCGCGCAGAACGTGACGCCCCAAACCGTCGTGCGGGTAGACGGCACCACGTTGCCGACGCGGCTGATCGGGAAAGACCGGCTTCTCGGGCGCCTCTCGCCGCGCCTCCTGCCGAACGGCAAGGATGTACAGGTGGCGCTCACGGACGGGCTGCGCGAGTCGAACGCGCTGAGCCTCGCCGTGCGTCGCCCGGCCCTAACCCGGCTGTATCCGTCTTCCACGCCCGCCGGGCGCGCGTTCGACCTACGGCCGGACGGCACCTCGGTCCTGACCGTGGACAGCGAGGGCGCGGGGCCGGAAACAACCGTGCTGTTCGACTCGGTCCCGCTACAGACAGCCTTCGCGTCCGAACGCTGGCTCCAAGCGGCCGTCCCGCCAGACCTCATCGCCCGTCCGGGTCGCCATACGGTCACGCTCCGCAACGTCCTGGGAGAGTCGGACCCTTTGGCGTTCGAGGTAACCGAGCCAGTCCCGCTCGAGCCGTTCGGGGGGCCGCCCGTCGAGGTGCCGCCCCTGTCCGGCCCCCTGCCGGGGCCACTCACGCTGGATGCCGTAATGCCGGCCAAGACGCGGGTCGGGCAGACCTTCAACCGCCAGCCGGACGGGCACGCGGCAATGGCGCTGGACGTCGAAAACGCCGTGCGCGGCACCGTCGTCGTCTTCGGCAACGTGCCCCTGGCGACGACTTATGGCAGCGACCACCTGTTGACGGCCATCGTGCCCGCCGAGCTGTACCGGACGCCGGGAAGCTACCCGATCTACCTCAAATACGGCGACAGCGAATCCAATCGTCTCGAGTTCGTGGTCGAGCCCTAGCTGGAGGACTGCATGTCGGCACCTGCCGTCGCGACGCCCCGCGCCGGCCCGCCTCCCGAGATCCGCGCAACCCGGGCGGCACGCGAGTGGTCGGGGCTGCTCAGCCTTGAGATCTCGCGCGGCGTTTACGTCGCGGCCTCGGCCGGCCTCATCCTCGGCTACCTGACGCTTTGGCTCACCCACTTTGCCGACGTCTACGGCTGGGTCAACGACGACTACTACCTGTACACCAAGGGCCTCCTAACGATTCAGAATTGGCAACAGGCGTTCCTCTATCAGTACAACGCGCTCCAGCCCTATTTCTTCCTGATCTCCTACCTGCCCCTGAAGACGGGCCTGTCGCTGCCGTCGTATCCGCTGCCGCTGCTCGGCGACCAGACCGGGCAGTTCCGCTTCCTGCTGCTGGTCACGGTGTTCCTGCACGCCGCGCTGCTCGCTGTCTGGGCCTGGTTCGCGGCGAAGGTCACGGGCAGTCGCCTGGCGGCGCTGCTCTCGACCCTCCTGTTCGTCACCTCGCCCACGCTCACTTTGTGGACGCCGCAGCCCGAGTCGCGGCTCCTCGGCCTGCCGTTCGCCCTGGTGGGGATTTGGCTGCTCCTGCGGACCGGCGACCTGCCCGGCCCTGCCGACTGGCGGCGGGCCGCGCGTTTCTGTCTCGCCGGCACGCTGTTTGGTCTGGCCGGCGGGATTCACTACACGGCCCTCTACCTGGTCGCCCCGCTGTCGGTCGTCTTCTGGGCGCTCTGGCTGTGGCCGCGCCGGGCGCAGCTCGCGGGCTGGCTGGCGGCCCTCAGCTTCGGGATCGGCGGGCTCTGGCAGCAGGGACTGATGGAGTTCCTGAGCGACGTGGTCATCGGCACACCGCCCGGTCGCGGACCGACCATGAGTTTGCAGGGGCTGCGCACCCTCCACACGTCGCCTTGGACGGTGCTTGGCAACCTGGCGGTGTGGGCGGAGGGATTCCGCAGCCAAATGGGCCTGTTGCTCCTGGCAGCAATCCTCGGCGGCTGGCTGGCGTACTGGCGCCACCGCCGCGAGCCCGGCGACCCGAGCGATCAGGCCCGCCGCGTCATCGCGCTGAGCATCCCCCTCGGCTTGCTGTACGTCTGGCTGTCGGGCAGTATGCCCTTCTTTCGCCAGGCGTCGGTGTTGCAGCCCTTCCTGTTCCTGTTTGCCGCTTACGGCGTCGTGGCCGCCGGGCGCCGCGTCGGGCGGGGGCCGGTCCCGCGGCTGGCCGCGACCGGCGTCTTGCTGGTGCTCGTCGGGGCCGTGCAGTGGGGCCAGGCTCAGGCGACGTTCCAGGGCCACCAGGGCGTGGGCCAGGCGCTGGACTGGGTTTACGCCCACAAGGGCGACCACGACCTCAAGTGGCTGCAGATCGCCTGGTTCGGCGGCACGACCGAGGTCGTCAGCGCGGCCGAGCTGAGCGCCCTGCCGCCGCGCACCTGGCTGATGAGCTACTTTCCCATGCTGTTCGTCGACAACAACCCGACGCTGCAGCCGTACCTCGCGGCCGCGCCGGTCGTAGGCTCCTGGCCGTCGCTGTTCGCTACCGACACGCTGCGCGCCGAGCACAAGGGCTACGGCTTCAACGATTGGCGGGCGGACCCGCTGCTGCGCGACGTGCGCGTCGTGGAGGCGGGCGCGATCCAGGCGCAGCTGCAAGGCGCCCCGTTGCAGGTCGCGTCCGTCGCCGCCGACTCGCGGGCCAGCGCCGGCACGGAACCGGGCAACGTGTTCGACCGCGACGGCGCGCCCGACCGGCAGACCGCCTGGGTCTCCGCCGACACGCCCCTGCCCCACACGCTCGACGTGACTTTCGCGGCGCCGGTGGAGCTAGACTCGGTGCAGGTCGTGCTCCCCACGAAGGACCTGGCGGCCAAAGACCAGTGGGCCAGCCGCATCGTGGACCTGGAGATCCAGGGCGCGGGCGCCGATGGAGCCTATCACCCCATCTGGGCGGGCCGCGGGCTCGACCGGCTGCCGGTGATCACTGCCATGTGGCAGCCGCGGCCGCTGCAGGCGTTGCGCTTCGTGGTGCAGGGCGAGACCTACCCGTCGCACCCCACCTCGCAGGCCATCATTGAGGAGATCGTTTTCCCGGGGCACACGGTCGAGGCGCCGCCCCTCACCCGCGCGCTGCCGGACCTCACATTGGCCGCGCTCCAGACGAACCCGGGCGGTCTCGTTATCTCGGGCGCGGGCTTTAGCCAGCACACTCTCCTGGTGTTCGACGGTGTGACCTATCCCACGCGCCCGTGGGCGAAGGACCAGCTTGTGGCGCGCGTGCCCCCGAGCCTGCTAGCGGCGGGGGGGACACACGAGGCTTACTTGCTGGACGGTGCGCGTCGTTCCGAGGTGCTGACCGGCCCGCCCACGCTCCTGCGCCTCGAGCCCGCGGACACGCCCGCCGATCGGGCGTTCAACCAGCAGCCTGATGGCAGCTCGGCGCTCGTGCTGGAAACAGAGGGCGCGACGCCGGGCGCGGCGGTCCTCTTCGACACGGTTACGCTGTCCACGGCCTACGCCAGCCAGAATCGCGTCACCGCCACCGTCCCGCGCGAGTTCCTCAGCCAGCCTGGCCGCCACGAGATCCGTTTGAGCACCGCACTGGGCACGTCGGAGCCGCTGACCTTCACGGTGACGGCCCCCGGGGCAACCGCCACGGCGTCCGGCCCGTCCGGCGATGAGGCGGCGGTTGCCGCGCGCGGCGCAGCGTCCAGCGCGGGCGCCGACGTGGGCGCGACGATGACCGCCGCGCCCGGCGACGCTTCGGAAGCGGCTCGCCCGGACGCAGCTCCGGCGGCGGCGCCAGGCCAGCCGGCCGCTCCGGCCGTCGCCGCCCCGCCGGTGTTGCACAAGCTCACCCCAGACCGCACGCGCGTCGCCCAAGCGTTCAACGCGCAACCGAATGGCGATTCCGCGCTCTCCGTGGACGTGGACAACGCCGTTCCTGGCACCGTGGTCCTCTTCGACGGCGCCCAGCTCGCGACCGTCTTGGGCAACGAGCATTGGTTGACGGCGACCGTGCCCCCGAGCTTCTACGGTCGACCGGGCCAATACGAGGTCTATCTGAAGAGCCCGACGGGCGAGTCAAATCGCCTGACCTTCGTCGTCGAGCCGTAGCCCATACCAAGCCAGGGTAGACAGCATGGAAGCCAGCATGAGTTCGCATCCCGTCTCGCTCGCGCCGGCGTCCGCGACCTCGACCCCAGCGGCGGTCACGCCGGCGCGCGCGCGCGCCGGCGCAGTGCTGGACGTGGATCGACGCGCCTACTGCTTGCTGGCCTGCGGCATCGTCGGGCTTTACCTCATCATGTGGCTCACCCACTTCCAGTACGTCTACGGGGCGCTCGTCGACGACTACTCGATCTGGTACGTCAAGGGCGTGAAGACGATCGAGGACTGGCGGAACGCCTTTGGCGCCTACGCGCCGGATCTGAATTTTGCGCAGGTCTACTTCTTTGTGGTCTCTTACCTCCCGCTGAAATCCGGCATTGGTCTGCCGTCGTACCCCCTGCCGATGCTCGGCGAGCAGACGGGACAGTTCCGCTTCTTCTTGCTGTACATGGTCGGCATCCATGCGGTAACGCTCGGCCTCTGGGCCTGGTTCGCCACGTACCTGACTGGCAGTCGGCTGGCGGCGCTCCTCTCGCTGTTCCTGTTCGCCACCTCGCCCACGCTCCTCCTCTGGAGCCCCGAGCCAGACTCGCGGATGATCGGCCTGCCGATCGTGTTGGTCGGGATGTGGCTCCTGCTGCGGGTCGCGCCGATCGTGGCGGCGCGCGGCTGGCCGGGCGTCGGCTACTTCTTCCTGGCCGGATCGGTGTTCGGCCTGGCGAACTGCGTCCATTGGGCGTCGCTCTACCTCTTCGCCCCCGTGGCGGCCGCGTTCTGGGGCGTCTGGCTCTGGCTGCGCTGGCGCCGGCTCGACTATTGGCACGGCGTAATCGGCTTCGGGCTCGGGTCCATCTGGCTCTTCCTGCTCATGGAAGTCATCAGCGACTTCGCGGCGCGAATTCCGTTCGACCAGGGCCCGCTCATGACGCTCCTGTGGATTCGCAACATCCACGTCTCGCCCTGGTCCCGGCTCGGCAACCTGGCCCTCTGGTCCGAATGGTTTCTGAGCCAGATGGGCCCCTTGCTCCTGCTCGCCATCGCCGCTGGCGGGGTCCTGTATTTCTGGAAGGTGCGCGAGGCCGGTGGCCCACCGCCCGTGAACCGCTGGATTGTCGGCTTGACCGTGGTCCTCGCCCTGGGCTACCTCGTGCTCGCGGGTACGATGCCGTTCTTCCGCCAGACCGGGGTGCTTCAACCCTTCCTGTTCCTGTTCGCCAGCCTCGCGATCGTCTACACCGCGCGGCGGCTGGCCCGGAGCACCGCCGTCCAGGGCGCCATCGTCATCGCGCTGGTGGTGGCCGTCGGCGCGATCCAGTGGGAGCAGGCGCAAGCCGTCTTTCAGGCCCACCAGAGCCTCGGCCAGGCGCTCGACTGGGCCTACACGCACAAGGGTGACCGGCCGCTTGCCTGGCTGCGCATTGCGTGGTTCGGCGGGACGACCGAGGTCGAGAACGCCGACGACCTCGCGCAGCTACCGGCCGGCACCTGGCTGCTGAGCTACTTTCCGTGGTACTTCGCCAGCAACAACCTCTCGCTGCGTCCGGCCTTCGAAGCGACGCGGCCCGTCGGCGCCTGGCCGTCCCTCTACGCGACCGACATGATCCGCGCCGAAACGAAGCCCTACGGCCACAACGACCTGCGGACCGATCCCCTCCTGCGCGACGTCCTGATTACTGACGTGGATACCCTCCGCGCCCAGCTACGCGGCCAGCCGCTCGCCGTTCAGTCCGTGACCGCGGACTCGGTCGCGATGCCCAGCGCCGAGCCGGCCAACGTGCTCGACCGCGACCGCTCGCCCGACGGCGTCACCGACTGGATCTCGGCACCCACCGGGATGCCGCACACGCTGGACATTCAGTTTGCGGCGCCGACCGAGATCGGCGCGCTGCGCGTCGTGCTGCCGGCCCTGGACAACACGCCCGGCAGCAACTACTCCTTTGCCAGTCGCATCAGCGCCATGCAGGTGCAGGCGGCGGACCCAGAGGGTACGTATCACACTGTCTGGGCCGGTCAGCATCTAGAAGGCGCCCCGGTGGTGAGCCCCACCTGGGCGGCGGCGCCGACCGCGGCGGTCCGGCTGGTGATCCAGAGCCAGGCCTACACGCAAGGGCCCGCCGACGCCGCCATGATCGAGGAGGTAGAGTTCCCCGGCTACGAGGTGACCGCGCCGCCGCTGACGCGCGCGTTCCCGGACCTCACGCTGCAGGACTTGCGGCTCACCGAGCAGGGGCTGGTCGTCGGGGCCGCCGGCCTCACGCCCCACACGGCATTGATAGTGAGCGGGCAGCGCCTGGCCATTCACACGGACACCGGCCTGCCGCTCGTCCGGCTGCCCGAGAGCCTGCGGACCGAGCCAGACAGCCTGGAAGCGTACCTGACTGACGATCTGCGCCGCTCGAACACGGTGCGCGTGACGGTGGCGCCGCCCACGCTGCGCGCGATCCAGCCAGCGGCGACCCCGGTCGACGTGGGATTTAACGTGCAACCCGACGGCAGCTCAGCTCTGACCATCGACAGCGCCAACGCTACGCCGGGCACGGTCGCGATGTGGGACACGATCATGTTGCCCACCGCGATCGGCCCGAACGGCGAGGTCACCGCCACGGTGCCCGGCGAGTTCCTGACCGCGCCCGGGCACCACGCCGTGCGCCTCAAGAACGCTCTGGGCGACTCGGAGCCGCTCGACTTCGCCGTCGAGCCAGCCGGGGAGGCCCCGTGAGCCTGGCTCAAGCTGTGCGCCGCGCGCCGCCCCAGCTCGACGATGCCCCGGGGCAAACCGCTACACCGCCGAGTCGGCTGCAGCTGTCGTCGCGCGGCTACTGGCTGCTGGTCAGTGCTGTCCTCGTCGCCTATCTCGCTCTATGGCTCACCCATTTCCAATACGTCTACGGCTTCGTTATGGACGACTACTATGACTATACAAAGGGGATCGAAACTGTCCAGGATTGGCGACAGGCCTTCCTGTTTCGTTACAATGCGCTGCAGCCGTACTTCTACCTGGTATCCTATCCGCCCTTAGCTCTCGGCGCCACCCTCCCTTCGTTTGACGTACCATTGCTCGAGGGCCAGGTCGGCGCGTTCCGCTTCTTGCAGCTCTACACCGTGTTCTTGCACGCCATCCTGCTGGCCGTTTGGGCTTGGTTCTTGTACGGGTTGACTCGCAACCGGCTCATCGGGTTCGTCGCTGTCCTTCTCTTCAGCGCCTCCCCCACGCTCCTTCTCTGGGCGCCGAAGCCGGATTCGCGCTTGCTCGGGCTGCCGTTCATTCTTGTCGGCCTCTGGGTGCTGCTCCGCGTGAACGCGCAGCGGGCGCGCGCGCGTCGCTGGACGATCGGACTGCTGTTCCTGGGCGGCTCGCTTCTCGGGCTTGGCGCTTCGATCCATTACACGTCCCTGTACCTCGTCGCCCCCGCGTGCCTCATCTTCGCCGCGGTCTGGATGTGGGGCAACTGGCGTCGCCGCGAGGCCTGGCTCGGCCTGGTCAGTCTGGCGTTGGGCGCCGCCTGGCTGCAGGTGCTCCTCGAAGGCGTGAGCCACTTCGTGCTGGGCCTGCCGTGGGAGCAGGGGCCAACCTTGAGCCTCTTCAACCTGCGCGAGGAGCACGCCTCGGTCTGGTCCATCCCCGGGGCCGCCGCGGTCTGGGGCCAGCTTTTCCTCGATCAGCTTGGGCCGCTCCTGCTGGCGGTCGTCGTCGTCGGCTGGATCGGCTATCTTCGTCGTAGCGGTGGTACGTCGGCGGCGGGCGCCAGAAGCCGACCGATCCTCGGCTGGACGGTGGCGCTCGGCCTCGCGTACCTGGGCCTTTCCGGCAGCGCCCCCTTCTTCCGGCAGACGTCGGTGCTGCAGCCCTTTTTGTATCTCTTTGCCGCTGCGGGAAGCGTGTGGCTAGCGGCTCACGTCCCGGGCCACCCGCGAGCGCGAGCCGGCGCGCTCATCGCGATCCTCGGGCTGATCTTGGTCGTCCCCACCGTTCAATCGCGGGCCGTGTTCCAGGGACACCAGGCGCTGGGCGAGGCGCTGGCGTGGGCCTACGCGCACAAGGGCGACCGGCCGCTGGCCTGGATCCCGATGGAGGAGTTCGATACGCTGGGCACGCCGGCGGCGCTCCAAGACATGGCTCCGAACACCTGGGTGATCGGCTATTTCCCCTGGGGGCTGGTCAGCGCGTATCCGTCGCTCGCGCGCTACTTGCAGGCCACGCCGCCGGTCGCCGCCTGGCCGACCCTCTACGCCACCGACGCGCTCTGGGCCGAGGCCAGGGGTTTCGGCCACAACGACCTGCGCGATGATCCCCTCCTGCGCGACGTCCGGATCGTCGAGGCAGGGCCGCTCGTGGCCGCGCTGAGGACGCCCCGCCTCGCGGTGCGCCAGGTGACTGCCGACAGCAGCAGCTCGCCGGCGTCCGAGCCCGTCAACGTCTTCGATCACGATGCCTCGCCCGACCGCGTGACCGGCTGGGCCTCGGCCCCGTCGGACTCGCCGCACTACCTCGACGTGCAGTTCGTTGACCCGGTCACCATCGGCGCGCTAGATGTGGTATTGCCGCCTGGGACCATTCCGGAAACGAGCTATTCGACAACACGGATCGACGCTCTGGACATTCAGACGGCGGTTGGGCAAGAGGGCTTTCGGACCGTCTGGCGCGGGCAGAGCCTTCAGAAATACCCGGTCATTGCGGCGCGGTGGGACCCAGGCCCGGCGACCTCGCTCAGGCTCCTCATTCACCGCGCCGCGCTGCCGACCGGACCTACCCGCCAGGCGGCGATCGAGGAAGTCATCTTTCCTGGCTATCAGGTCGCCGCTGCGCTGCCCAGCCGGCCCTTCCCAGATCTCGTGCTCACGGGCGTTCACTTGAGCGACAACGCCGTCGTCGCTTCGGGCGACAACCTCACGCCGCAAACGGTGCTTGTGCTCGACGGCACCCCGTTGCCCACGCGGATGGTCGGCCCCAACACCGTCCGGGCAGCCCTTCCCCCCGCCGACCCGTTGCCGCCGGGCACGCCGCGGCAGGTCTACCTCACCGACAACTTCCGCCGCTCGCAGGCGCTGGACGGACCGCCGGTCCTTACGCGCGTCGAGCCCGCCAGCACGCCCGTCGAGACGGTCTTCGCGCCCCAGGCCGATGGCACGTCCACGCTCCGCGTCGACGGCGAGCACCTCTGGCCCGGCACGACCGTCACCTTCGACTCGGTAGCGCTGGACACCACGTATCAGGGCCCGCAGACTCTTACGGCCACCTTGCCTGCTTCGTTTCTCGACAACACCGGCCATCACCGGATTACGTTGACTAACGTGCTCGGCGAGTCGGCGCCGTTTGACTTCGTGGTGACCGAGAAGACGACGGTCCCACCCGTCCTGCGGCAGTTGTCCCCCGCGAGTGTGCTCGCCGATACGCCGGTCCCGGGCCGACCGGACGGGAGCCTGGAGTTACAGGTGACCGCCGACGAGCTAACCCGCAGCACGACCGTCCTCTGGGATGGCGTCGGACTGCCCACCACGGCGCGCGACGACCGGACCATCGTCGCGCAGGTGCCCGCCCAGTTCCTTCTGGACCCGGGGCGCCATGCGGTAACGCTGCGGAACAGCCTCGGGGACTCCAATCCGATCGACTTCGTGGTGGCCCCGAAGACCACCAATCCGCCGCGGCTGATCGCGATCCAGCCGCCCTCGACCGAGGCGGGGGCCGCGTTCGGAGCGAAGCCCGACGGCAGCTCGACGCTGCGCGTGGAGGCGGCGGATCTAACACGTGACACGGTCGTGGTCTTCGACAACGTGACCCTGCAGACCGAGCAGCTAGCCGCCGGCACGCTCACCGCCAGCATCCCCAGGGACTTCTTGACCCTGGCTGGCGACCACACTATCACCCTTCGTAACGGTCAAGGCACGTCGAACGCCATCCAGTTCGCCGTGACGCCCAGGCCAGCTTACGCCCCAATCCTGGTGAGCTTGCAGCCGAGCGAGACGCAGATCGACACCCCGTTCAACCAGCAGCCGGATGGGACCTCGACGTTGATCCTGGCCGCGGAGCATGCAGTCCCCGGCACGACGGCGATGTTCGACAACATCGCGTTGCCGACGACCGTCGAGAGCGAGCGGGTCGTGCGGGCCAGCGTGCCCCAGGAGTTCCTCAGCGAGGTCGCCTCCCACCGCATCGTCCTGCGGAACGCCAACGGCGAGTCCGATCCGCTCGAGTTCGTCGTGGTGGCAAAGCCGGCGCAGCCGCCGGTGCTCAACGGGCTTCAGCCAGCCGACACGCCGGTCGACACGCCCTTCTCCGAACAGCCCGATGGCACCTCGCTCCTCACCCTGGACGTCGAGCACGCTGTCCCGGGCGCGGTCGTGCTCTTCGACGGCGTAACCCTCCCGACGACCGTCCAGACCGACACGGTAGTGACCGCGGCAGTGCCGCGCCAGTTCTTGGCCTACCCCGCCAGTCACCAAATCATCCTCCGTACCCCGGACGGCGAGTCCGCGGCGCTGCCGTTCACGGTGACGGACAACGCAGCCGCACCGCCGGTGCTCCGCGCCCTCGATCCCGCGGCGACCGCCGCCGACACGCCATTCGCCGTGCAGGCCGACGGTACGTCCGCCCTGCGAGTTGCGGCAGATGGCGCGACGCCCCAAACCGTGGTGCTGTGGGGTACCTCGGCGCTGCCCACCCAGTACCTCGACGAGCACACGCTGCTTGCGAGCGTGCCCCGCGAGTTCCTGGCGTACCCCAGCAGCCAGCCCATTAAGCTTCACAACAGCCACGGGGACTCGAACAGCCTCCCGTTCGCCATCGAGCCGTAGGCGCGCCAGCGTGAGGCTGTCTCTTGCCCACCGCCCCACCGTAGCGCCCGCGAGCGCCGAGTCGCTGCCCGCCCCTGCCGCGGTCCAGCAGCCGCCACTGCTCGACCTGTCGCCACGGGCGTATCTCCTTGTGGCGTCCGTGCTGCTGCTCGCCTACCTGCTGCTCTGGTTAACCCACTTTCAGTATGTCTACGGCCTTATCATGGACGACTTTCACGTGTACGATAAGGGCCTGGATACCATTCGTGACTGGCGAGGCGCGTTCGGCCATTACAACGCGCACCATCTGTACTCCTTCCTGATCTCGTACCTGCCGCTCGCTTTGGGGGCCAGCCTCCCGTCCTACACGGTGCCCTTCCTGGGCGAGCAGACGGGCCAATTCCGCTTTTTCCAGCTCTCCGCCGTCTGTCTGCACGTCGCCCTGCTGGGCGTCTGGGCCTGGTTCGCCACCGCTGTGGGCGTCAATCGGCTGGTAAGCTTCGTGGCGCTGCTGCTCCTCGCCACGTCTCCGACGTTCGTCCTCTGGACGCCCAAGCCCGACTCTCGCCTGCTGGGCCTGCCCTTCATGTTGCTCGCTCTTTGGCTGCTGCTGCGCGTGGACTGGCGCTCGCGGCGGGTCGACCGCCCCACCCTGGTCGCGCTGTTCGCGGCCGGCTCGCTGCTCGGCATGGCGGAGTCGATCCACTACACTGCCTTCTACCTGCTGGCGCCCGTATCGCTGGCGTTCACGGTGGGGTGGCTCTGGGGCCGCTGGCGGGTGCGCGGCGCCTGGCTCGGGCTCGCCGTGTTCGCCCTGGGCTGCGCCTGGCTACACGCGCTCTGGGAAGGGCTCAGCTACTTCGTGGTCGGTATCCCGTGGCAGCAGGGGCCGACGATGAGCGTCCTCTACTTCCGCAACGAGCACGGAACGACCTGGTCCTTCGTCGACACGGTGGCCGGTCGCGTCGAAACCTTCCTGTCTCAGCTCGGTCCACTCGAGCTTGCCCTTGTCGGGTTAGGCGGGGCGGGGTACCTGGTCGGCTGGCCTAGCGGCGGCCGCTTGGAGCCGCGAAAGCGGCTCATGGTCGGCGGCGCCATTCTCCTCGGGCTCCTGTACCTATCGGTTTCCGGCTCGCTTCCGTTCTTCCGCCAGACCTCGGTACTTCAGCCGTTCCTGTTCCTGTTCGCCGCGGTAGGCATGGTAGGTTTGGCGCGGCGCCTAGCCCGTCGCCCCGCCGGCCGGGCCACCCTCCTGGTCGGGCTGCTGGTTGTCGCCGGCGTCGTCCAGTGGCGGCAGGCCGCGGCGGTCTTCCAGGCCCATCAGGCGCTGGGCCACGCCCTGGCCTGGGCCTATGCCAACAAGGGCGAGCGTCCGCTGCGCTGGCTGCCCCTGGCGCCCACCGGGGCGGCAACCGAAGTAACGAGCGTCCGCGAGCTCGATGAGGCGCCCGCTAACACCTGGCTGCTCAGCTATTTCCCGTGGTTCTTCCTGGCGGCCCACCCATCCCTCCGCCCGGCTCTGGAGGCGACCGCGCCCGTGGCCGCGTGGCCATCGCTCTACGCCACGGACGCCGTGCAGGCCGAGGCGCAGCTCTTTGGCTTTACCGATTTCCGCGCCGACCGGCTGCTCGGCGAGGTACAGGTAATCGACGGCGCTGCCGTGCGCGACGCGCTTCGCGGCCCCGCGCTTACGGTGCGCCGCGTGGTCGCAGACTCGCAGGCGAGCGCCGCCACCGAGCCGGCGAACCTCTTCGACCGGGACGCTGCGGCCGATGGCGTGACCGCCTGGGTCTCCGCGGCCAGCCCTGCGCCCCACAGCGTCGAGGTGGAGTTCGCCACGCCGGTGCCGCTCGGCGCGGTAGAGGTCGTCTCGCCGCCGCGCGACTACGGCGGGCGGTCGGCGGTCGGGAGTCGGCTCGACGACCTGGAGATTCAGGTTGCCGACCCAAGCGGCGAGTACCGCTCCGTTTGGCGGGGAGCCCACCTGGAGAAGTACCCGGTCGTCGCCGCGTCGTGGCCGCCGCAAGCCGCCTCGGCCATCCGCCTCGTCGTCCGGGGGCAGCGGCTGCCGATGCAGTCCATACCGGATGCGGCGATCGAGGAGGTCGTCTTCCCCGGCTATACGGTGCAGGGCCCGCCCGCGACGCGCCCGGCACCGCCCCTGGAGCTGGACGACGTCAGCGCGACGCCCCAGGGGCTGCTCGTCTCCGGCGCGAACGTCACCCCCGAGACGGTCCTGGTCGTCGACGGCCGCCCGCTGCCATCGCGCCCGCAGGGCACGGCGCGGCTACTGGCCTTGGGGCCGGCGAGCCTGAGCGAGACCGATCGCCACGAGATGTATCTCACCGACGGGCCGCGGCGCTCGAACCTCGTGCGTTGGCCCTGGGCGCCCCCGACCCTCGACGCGCTCCAGCCCGCCAGCGCGCGCGTTGACACGCCGTTCAACGCCCAACCCGACGGCCGCTCGGTGCTAGAAGTCCACGGCGCCGACCTCACCCCGGGCACGACCGTCCTCTTCGACACGGTCACGCTGCCCACGCGCTACGTCGACGACAACGTCCTCACAGCCACCGTCCCGCGCGAGTTCCTCGCCTATTCGTCCCGGCACACCATTACGTTGCAGAACAGCCGCGGCACGTCGAACGCGCTCGTCTTCGAGATCGAGCCGTGACCGCCGTCGCGACGCCGGGCGCCGGCCTTCATGAGCACGCGCGCTCAGCACGGTCGGGAGGCGGCACGGACGCGCGGTCGAACGCCGCGCCGAGCCTCTCGCGCCCGGCCTACCTGCTCCTCACCGCGGCGCTCCTCGCGGCGTATGGAGTGGCCTGGCTCGCGCATTTCCAGTACGTCTACGGCATCAACATGGACGACTACACCGTCTATCTGAAAGCCGCCAAGACGGCGCAGGACTGGCACGCCGCGTTCACCTTCTTCTACAACGCCCTCCAGCCTTACTACCTGCTCATCTCCTACCTGCCGTTGAAGAGCGGCGCGGCCCTGCCGTCCTACGAAGTTCCCTTGCTCGGCGCGCAGACCGGCCCGTTTCGCTTCCTGCTGCTCTACACGCTGGTCTTGCACGCGCTGCTCCTGGCAACGTGGGCGTGGTTCGCCTCCCGCCTGACCGACAACCGCCTGGTCGCCTGGCTCTCGCTGCTGCTGTTCGCCTCCTCGCCAACGCTAATACTCTGGAGCCCGAAGCCCGACTCGCGCCTGCTGGGCTTGCCGTTCGCGCTCGTCGGCGCCTGGCTGCTCTTCCGGCCCAGCGCCAACAGTTCCGCACGACCCCGGACCAGGGCAGTTGCCCTCTTTCTGGCCGGCTCGTTGATGACCCTCGCCCAGGCCATCCACTACACGGCCCTTTATCTCGTCGTCCCGCTGTGTCTCATCTTCTGGGCCGTCAAGCTCTCGCGCGACAGACGCCAGCGGCGCAGCTGGCTCGGCCTGGCCTGCTTCGTGGGCGGAGCGGTTTGGCCCCAGGCGGCGCTGGAGGCAGTGAGCTATTTTCTGGTCGGCATCCCCATCGATCACGGGCCGACCAGCGCGCTCCTGCTCCTGCGGAACGAGCACGCCTCGGATTGGGCATGGCGCGACACGATCGCGATCTGGGCCACCTCCTTTGCCACGCAGATGGGCGTGCTGCTACTGTTCGCCATCGTCGTCGGCTGGCTCCAGTACGCGCGTGGCTTCCGGCGTGGCGCCGCGCCGGAAGCCACCCGCGACCTCGTGCTCGGCCTGTGCATCCCGATGGCGCTCGGCTACCTCGTCCTCTCCGGCGCGATGCCGTTCTTCCGGCAAACGTCGTTGCTGCAGCCGTTCCTCTTTCTGTTCGCCGCGGTCGGGATCGTCTGGCTAGCGACCCGCCTCACCCGGGCCACCCGCCTGCGTGGCGCCCTGGTCGTGGGCTTCCTTCTGCTCGTCGGGGCAGTGCCTTGGCGCCAGGCGCAAACGGTCTTCCAGGCGCAGCAGGCGCTCGGACGAGCGCTGGAGTGGGCTTACGCTAACAAGGGAGACCGCCAGCTGGAGTGGCTGCCCATCGGCGATTCCGCCGCCGCGACCGTCCTGACGGACCCGCGGCAGGTGCTCCCTGCCGACCCCCACACGTGGGTCGTGAGCTACTTCCCGTGGCAGTTCCTGGCGACCCACGGCGAGCTGCGCCCCGCTCTGGAAGCCACGCCGCCACTCGCCGCCTGGCCGTCGTTCTACGCCACCGACGCGCTGTGGGCAGAGGCCCGCGGCTTCGGCCATTACGATCTCCGCGCAGACCCGTTGCTCAGCGAGGTCCGCATCTACGACGCGGCCGCGCTGCTGCAGGCGAGGGACGGGGAGGAGGTGTCCGTCGCATCCGTCGCGGCGGACTCCACGGCCGCGGCCGAGACGGAGCCGGCAAACGTCTTCGACCAAGGCCGCTCGCCCGACGGCAACACTGCCTGGGTCTCGGACGACACGCCGCTCCCACACATCTTGGAGATTGCCCTCGCTCAACCCACGCCCCTAGGCGAGCTGGCCATCGTCCTGCCGTCGCGCGACCAGAGCGCCGGCGCTAGCCGCCCCTTCGCGAGCCGGATCGCCGCCCTCGACGTCCAGCTCGCCCAGGTACCGGGCCAATACCGCACCGTCTGGCGTGGCGAAGGCCTGGAAAATTATGCTAGCGTCCATCCCGTGTGGTCCCCCGCCACGGTCGTCGGCATCCGCCTGGTGGTGCGCGCCCAGACCTTTGCGACTGGCCCCACGTCCCAGGCTGCCATCGAGGAGGTCGTCTTCCCGGGGCATGCGAGCGCCGCGCCCAGGCCGCAGCGGCCCTTGCCTCCGCTCATCTTGCAGGCAATGCGGGTGGGTGCGCGCGGGCTGACCGTCTCCGGCACGGGGCTGACCGCGCGCACCACGATCGCCGTCGACGGCCAGCCGCTCCCCACGACGCTGCTGGACACCGGCGAGCTGCAGCTGCGCCCCCCCTACGGCGTCATGAACCCAGACGAGCCCCACCGCATCGCCCTGACCGACGGCCTGCGGCAGTCGAACGTGGCGCTCTGGCCGCCCCAGCCCGCGCTGCTCCGCGCGCTGCACCCGGACACTTTCCCGCTGGAGGCGCCGGCTGGCGCTGCCGACGATGGCCGTACCTTGCACGTCGATGCCGACAACGCCACCCCGACGACCGCGGTCATGTTCGACACGGTGACCCTGCCGACGACGTACCAGGACGAGCGAACGCTGACCGCGCACATCCCGGGACAGTTCCTTACACAGGCGGGGCAGCACACGATCCGCCTGCGGAACGCAGAGGGCGACTCCAACCCACTGACGCTAACGATCGCGGGCCCCGGGGGACTGCCGCCGGTGTTGGAGGCGCTCGAGCCGGCGCGGGCCACCGCGGGCGAGCTGTTCAACGCTCAGGCCGACGACACCGGGGCGCTCCGCGTGACAGGCGAGCATTTCACGCCGTCTACCGTCGTCGTGCTTAGCTCGGTCATGCTGGCAACGCGCTACGAGGACGAGCACACCCTGGTGGCGAGCGTGCCGCGGGAGTTTCTGGCGTACCCCGTACAGCATCTAGTGACCGTCCAGAACAGCAACGGGCAATCGGAGCCGCTGGAGCTTATAGTAGCACCCTAACGGGGTCGTCCAGATCGCTCCCTCGGTCAGGGGTTCCCGGGCGCTCGGGGACCGACGCGCGACCATCGCCGTGACTACCGGCGGCTCTCCCGACGCTATGGCTCGACCCTAAACTCCAGTCGGTTCGATTCGCGCCCATTGCCCCGCAAATAGACCTCGTGGCGCCCCGGCTTACCGTACAGATCGGCGGGGAGCGGTACCAGCTGGTGCCCAGTGCTACGGTCGACGACGCCGACTGCTACCTCATCGAATATTACGGCGGCGCCTACGTCTGCCACCGAATACTCAATCTCTAGTCGCGCGGGCCCAAACGGCTCGTTGCTGAACCCTTTCACCTGCACGGGTTCCCTTGGCTTCTACTGTCTTCAGCAACGTTTCGCTCGATGACGCGCTCCAGTCAAAGACCGCGAAGTAGCCCGGAAACACCACCTCCTGGATCAGTGCGTAGTCGACAGGCGCCCCGCCCGCCAAGCTTCGCCGTATAACTATGGCTCCGGCGCTCGCCATTACGGCTCGCCATTTGGCCTCAATGACCGTCTCGTCCCGAAGCTCATTCCTGGCCCAAACTTCCTGCCATCCCCCCTGTTCGAGCAGCCAGACTTCCATCGCGTCGATCCGCGGCGCATAGGCGTTCACGAGCTGTGACTGGAGTGCGTTCACCACCTGGACGTTGTCAAGCAAGTATGGCCGCGCAAACCTGAACTGGACGTAATGTGCTCCAGGCCTGTGCATCGACTGCCAAGCTGAGTACCCATTCTCGGTACCCATATCGTGGTCGAAGATATACTCCGGCTCCCAGGCTGCCCATTGGTCAATCATCGTGGAGTCTGCACCAACCGCTTCTACCTGCAGGGGCAGGAGCGAAGGCCGCTCGGCAGCGACTCCCACTACGGCGCGGTAACCGGGAAAATAAATCTCATCGAACTGGGCGCGGCGACTCACTTGGCCCTCAATCCTGCTCTCTCGCACCACAGCACGTATCCCACCTACCGCAATTTGATCCCACTGCGCATGCACGACGGGCGCGCGGCTCAGCCCAGCTCCAGTAAAGAGCTGAACCCACGACCCGTTTACCCATCCATAGATATCTATGGTGTCCGCTCTGATAGATTGTCGGCGGTTGGCGATTACCATCTGATCGAGATCATAAGGTTGGTCGAAGTGCAATTCAACCCAGTGGTCCCCACTCCCGTCTCCGGATATCCAATCAGTAATCCCGTCGTGTGAAATACCCCCGTCTAGCACACGAGTAGGGTCATGGATGCCGGCCGCGTTCTCCAACGATGAATCAGCGTCTACTGATACCACATGTATCAGTCGCTCTCGGTTCGGCAAATACGTGCAGTTCGGATGAAGGCAATCAAAGGCGTAAACGTTCGGTTCCATATCGAGCAACTGGGCAGGCCCTATTCCTACTCCGGTCCTGTCGAACACTGCTTGATCCACCACATTGCCTACAGGTGCCGCCATCACGCTGGGTCGTGGCACGCGCTCCAGTAGACGCCCTAAGTTTACGCGGCGCGCCAACACCTGACTTGTCGATACGCTGGCTGGCAACCACAATACGAGCAGCCACAGGAAGCACAATAGCGCATTGGGTATAGCGTAACCGAGCACGCGACCCAACCGAGGTCGACCGGCAGGGTGGCAGCTGAACCACTTCCAACAACGAGCAAGGATAGCATCAAATGCAACCGTTACACCGACTGCAGCCAGCAAGAACAACACGGGCTGGAGAATGGCTTGCGTACGATACGGCACGAATTTGACATAGAAAGACCCACTGACGCCCATCAGTAGCGCAAGCAACAGCACCAGCCTCATTGATGGGTTCACGAATGCAGAGTGGTGTCGGCCATTCGGTACTAGACACGCAATTGCAGCTAGCGAAACTACAATCAACGGCCACCCATCGTCGCCAGCGTAGGCAGTAAACCACTCGTGTGCTTTCTGAGCGTAGGTTAGTTGGCTACCGTAGAGTTGCGCGTTGGCCTGTGCCAGAACGGTAAAGTTCGTCAGAGTGTTGGGGATATGCAAGGCGGTCTGACCGACGATCTCCACTATAGCCTGCGGAGCGGCGAGACCTATTATAAATCCCCCCACCGCCTGAAGCATCTTGGTTGATAGTCCGCGATGAAACAGAGTAACTAGCCAGTACGCTATAGCAAACGGCACGATGAGATAGAGCGCAGTGTAGTGAACAAGGTAACTAGTCGTTAGCAAACAGCCTGCTGTGAAGGTCTGCAGTAGTAAAGACCGACGAGAACCGGCAGTACTGTACCGCAGCCCAGCCAGAATAGTCATGCCTGGCAGCGCAAAGAGCAGACCGATAATCCGCGATTCTGTCGTTGTAGCCCACGCGAGAAAGACTGGGCTAGACAACATCAACAGAAGCGCTAGTAACGTCGATAACATTCGATTCGTGACGCGGTATACAAACAACGCGTATAGTACGAGAATCACTGCATGCAGGAATATCGTATAGGCAATGAGACCTCGATATAGAGCAATCTGCTCCGGCTGAAAATTTGGAATAGCTACACCAGGAATAGCGAAATGCAGCTTGATGGGCAGATATGAGATGAGAAAGTAGTATGGTGCGTTGACGTGCCACTTAGTAAACGCAGTCTGCCACGCTTGGACCGTTTCATAGCCAATTCTAAAGCATGTATAGTAGTCGTCGCCAAAGTCGCCGTAGAAGTGCGGTAATTCATGGGCTATAATTGCCAGCCAGGCTCCTACGATGGCGAGCAGCAAATACCACCGTGCGGGCAGCATGACCTTGGCCGCCAAGCAGCGTACGGACCGTCGCAACTACTATCCCCCTCCGAAATCCGTACCCTGTGAGCGGGCAAACCATGATAGCTTAGCTCGTTTCGCTGAGGCCAGGTCCAATTCGCCGCCCGCAGAATGTTCGGGGCTGCCGCTCGCTGTATCAATCAGAGAGGCTGGAGCGGGCACCGGGCATGTGTCAGAGGTGACTGGCATGTCTATGCAAACGGGTGCCTCCTGGTAGCCAGCCCACTGGGCCTGTACTGGACTGCCGGCCGCTTGCCGCGCGGACACCGGATGCCTAACATTGTTGGGCCGCCCGGCGCGGGCGCGGCGTCGGCCCAGATTACCCGATGCGGACAAGGGAGAGCTGTGAGCGCAACGGACAGCCAGCCGCGAGTCTCCTTCGCCTCAGCGTACCTCGCGGAAGCAATAGAGATTATTCAGGCCTTTGACGCGGCCCAGATCGATGCCATGGCGGCGGGATTGGCCGCCGTGCGCGAGGCCGGTGGGCGCTTGTTCATCCTCGGTGTGGGCGGCGGCGCCGGGCACGCCGGCCACGCGGTCAACGACTTTCGCAAGATCTGCGGCTTCGAGGCCTACGCCCCGACCGACAACGTGTCCGAGCTGACCGCGCGCATCAACGACGACGGCTGGGACACGACCTTCGCCGCCTGGCTGCGCGGCAGCCGGCTCTCGGACAAAGATGCCCTGCTCGTCTTCTCCGTGGGTGGGGGCAATGCCGAGAAGAACGTCAGCGTGAACCTCGTGCGCGCCCTGGAGCATGCGCGCGCCGTGGGAGCGCGGATCTACGGGATTGTCGGCCGCGACGGCGGCTACACGGCGCAAGTGGCCGATGGCTGCGTGATCGTCCCGACCGTCAACCCATCCCACGTCACGCCGCACACCGAGGCCTTCCAGGCGGTCGTCTGGCACCTGCTCGTGTCCCACCCGGACCTCCAGGCCCACGCCACCAAGTGGGAGTCCGTGCGCTAAACCGCCAGCCAGGCGCCGCCGATCGGTCTGCCCGGGCGCCGCTGGCGGACAGGGCGCGCCGCGACGGCGCCCTCACGACGACTGACGCCCGCGAGCACGGCGTGTGCCGTCCCGAGCAGCACGCTCGGCGCTCGTCACGGTCCGCCGAGGGCCAGCACGTGGCTTCCCACGAGTCGAGCGGCCGGGCTAAAACGCGTTCGGCCCGCCGCCCACCACGGTCGGCCAGCTGCCGCAAGCGTCGACCACGGTCATCTGGACCGTCGTCGCCTGGCCAGCGACCGCCGGGCGTATCACAAAGCTCGTCTGCGTCCGCGCCGGCGCCAGCGGCACGCTGAAGTTCCCCGTGCGGCCGGTCTGGCCGCCGACGTCGATCAGCGCATTGCTAGTCGCGCCAAAGCGCAGGTTTTGGACCGCGTTCACGGAGCCGCCGGCCAACGTCTCCGCGCTAACGGTCACCACCAGCCGCCCGCCGCCGGGCGTGACCGAGACGTTCACCTGCGGCCGAGTCGGCGCGCAGACCGGCGGCGGTGTGGGCGTGGGCGTCGCGGGCGCTGCCGTCGCCGTCGGCGACGCGAAGGCGCTCGTCCCGCCGCCGACGAGCGTCGGCCAGTCGCCACAGCCGTCCACCACCGTCAGCGGGACAGTGACCGCCTGCCCCGCCGCGGCCTCCTGAACGCTGAACGTGACCTGCTGGGCCCCCGGCGGCGCGGGCATCATGAAGTTGCCGGTCGCCCCGCTCACCGTCCCCGCGTCGATGCGCGCGTTGGCTGCCGACCCGAAACGCAGCTCGCGGAGCGAGTTGGGCGGGCTGCCGGGCAGCGTCTGGGCCGTGACGGTCACTTGCAGCCTCCCGCCCCCAGCCGCCACGGTGGAGACCAGGACCGGCGGCCGGCGCGGCTGGCAGATCGGCGGTACGGGCGTCGCCGTCGGCGTCAGCGTGGGCGACGGTGTTGCGGTTAGCGTGACCGTCGGCATTGGCGTGACCGTCGGTGTTGGCGTGGCGGTGCCGTACACCAGGACCGACACGGGCGGCACGAGATGCCACGCCCAGGCGAGCCCGCCCGGGCTGCTGTCGCAGCGAGTGTTGCTTACCCGTAGCGCGTACGCTCCCGCACTCGGCGCAACAAAGTCGACGACCTCGTACGAGTTGTCGTGGCTCGCGGACGTCGCGACGGCGCCAGTCGGGCCGACCGCGCTCAGGTCGAGATCGGCGCCGGGCTGCGAGGGCCAACCCGACCAGCTCGGATCGGTGTTCCAGGCGATCACGCCCCGCAATCGCTGTCCGGCCTGCAACGTGACGCTGGCAACGTCGAGCGGCGACGGCGACCCGCAGTCATAGGGCTGCGCGCCCCAATCGCCGTCGATGTGCTGGACCACGTTGTCGGCCCGATCCGTAACGAGGCCGCCCACCCCGCCACGACTCGCCAACGTCGTGTCCCCCTGCAGCGGGTTCACGGCCGTCGCCATGAGAATCGCGCGGAGCGCCTCGGGCCATTGCGCCAAACTGCCGTCGCGCTGAAGGAGCAGCGCCGCGGTGCCGGCCACCATCGGCGTGGCAAAGCTTGCCCCCGTACTGGTATAGCCGGTCCAGGGCGCGGCTACCGCGAGCGAAGTGATGTTGGTGCCCGGCGCGGCGAGCTCCGGCTTGCGGCGGTCCCCGTGTACCGATAGGGGACCCAGGTAGCTGGAAGTGCCGTTCATGGCGTCGTCGGCCCACGCGGTCGTATTCCGGTCGTCAAAATCGCCGACGCTGATCACGTTGTACCCTAGACCCGGGCTGGTCACGTTGCCGTCGGAGAGCCCCAGATTGCCCGCCGACTTCACCACGAGCCGTCGCTGGTTGAAGGCCATGTCGTCGTAGAAGCGGTCGTCCGCCCCGGGGACGCGATTCGTATCGTTGCTATAGCTCAAACTGAACAGGTTCGCGCCCCAGTCGGCCGCGGCGCTCGCCCGGTCGTTCAGCTCCGAGCTCAGCCCGCTGCACGACCCGCCAACGCGCAAGGTCATCCCCGGCGCGATGCCCAGTAGCGAGGGGAGCGTGCTGCGCAGGATGCCCGCCACGGCCGTAGCGTGATCGCTGGGGGTGGAGCAGGCGTAGGTCGAGTCCTGGACGACGCCCGCGAGGTAGGGGTTGGCCGTGGCGACGCGGCCAACGGGCTCGATCTGGGCCACCTGCACGCCCGCGCCCGTCATGCCCCGGGCGTAGACGACGTCGGCGTGGATCGTCGACCTGTAAGTGGTGCCGTCTGGCTGGTTCACGCCCGCCAGGTACACGCGCTCCAGCTCGCCCCACGTCCGCATCTCGGCGAGAAGCGCGGGCGGCACGCTGACGTAGATCGCGGGCACGTCGCCGGCGGTCGTCCCCGGGCGCCCGGCCTGCTGCAAACGCGCCAGGACCGGCGCGAGGGCCTGCTGCACCGCCGGCCGCCGAGTCGCGGCGAGAGCGGCATCCGTGGCGGCCGTCCCCGCGGCCGCCGCCGCGCCGCGCGCCGGGGCGGCCCGCGTCGGACGGGCCCAGGGGGGCTCGCGCACCCAGAGCACTACCGGTAGCAATTCGTCCGGCCGAGCGGCCGCGAGGCGGGCCTCCAGCGCGGGCTCAAACGTGGGCCCTTGCGCCGCCCGCCGCGCCTGGTCGCTCGCCGCCAGCTGGCCCGTATCGAGTGGCTGAAGCGACGCGTCGAGCACCACCCCGTACACGACGCCCGTGGCGGTGTCGAGCACCTTGACCGCTCGGCCCACCGTGCCTAGCGCGGGGTAGGAGGCCTCCGCGACGCTGAGGGCGGTCAGCCGACTCGTCGGCGCACCGCTGCGCGCGGCCGCAATCCGGATCGCGGCCGCGCGCACGTCGTCGCCCTGCTGCGCCGCCACCAAGCGGTCGCCACCAAGCGCCACGCCCAGAAGGACCGCCAGGCCGACCACCGCAAGCGGTCGCCCGGCCACGCCCAAAGCTCTCATGGGCTCACCTCACCGGCGCGCTTCGTACGGCTGCGCCTCAGCAACGCACCGCTGCGCCTCCTCAAGTACGGGAAAAGGTGACGGTGACCAGTAACGGCTCGGCGCCGCTGGCCCCCGCCAGGGCGGCACGATACTAGCAGGGCGGGCAGGCGCGCGGCAAACCGGCGGCTCTAGTCGGCCGCCCGATGCGGGTGCACGGGCCGCCCGCAACCACCGGATCGTCGCGCGCCGACCGGCTGGGCGCGGCCGCGCTCTGATCGCCCTCGCCGACGCGGACCCATGGCGCACCACGGCCCGGGCGTTGTCCGGCTGCTGCGGGAAGCGCTGGCCAATTGGCATCCGGCGGACGAAGAGAGTACATTGTCCATGCAGTATCCATCACGGGACGGGGCTCCTCAGTCGACCGGCCGCGCGGCACCCGGATCGAGGCGGCGCGATTCCAGGGTTTGAGAGAGTAAATGAAAACGGCGTTGATCACGGGCATTACCGGCCAGGACGGCATGTACCTGGCCGAACATCTTTTAGCGCAAGGGTATCGCGTCTGCGGGCTACTCCGCGGTCAGAACAATCCCAAGCGCGAGCGCCTCGATTCGCTCCTTCCCGCGGTCGAGCTGATCGAGGGCGACCTGCTCGATCAGGGCTCGCTCATTAGCGCTGTTCAGCGGCTGCAGCCGGACGAGGTCTACAATCTGGCCGCCATCAGCTTCGTGCCTGTCTCCTGGAACCAGGCCGAGCTAACCGGCGAGATCACCGGACTGGGCGTCCTGCGCATGCTGGAGGCCATCCGCCTCGTGGAGGGCGTCACGGCGTCGAGCGGCGGGCCGCGTGCCGGGCGGATTCGCTTCTACCAGGCTTCGAGCAGCGAGATGTTCGGCAAGGTCCGCGAGACGCCCCAGAACGAACGGACGCCGTTCTACCCCCGCAGCCCCTACGGGGTGGCGAAGGTGTACGGCCACTACATCACGGTGAATTACCGCGAAAGCTACGGCATGCACGCCTCCAGCGGCATCCTCTTCAACCACGAATCGCCCCGCCGGGGCCTGGAGTTCGTCACGCGCAAGATCACGCACGCCGTGGCGCGCATCAAGCGCGGCGAGCAGCAGGAGCTGCTGCTCGGCAATCTCGACGCGCGGCGCGACTGGGGATTCGCGGGCGACTACGTGCGGGCGATGCACCTGATGCTCCAGCAGCCCGAAGCCGACGATTACGTCGTCGGGACGGGCGAGACCCACAGCGTGCAGGAGTTCGTCGACATCGCCTTCGGGCACGTGGGGCTGGATTGGCGGCAGCATGTGCGCTCCGACCCCCGCTTCATGCGGCCGGCCGAGGTGGACCAGCTGACCGCCGATGCGACGAAGGCGCAGCAAGTCCTCGGCTGGGTGCCCACGACCAGCTTCCGCCAGCTCGTCACGATGATGGTGGACGCCGACCTGGAGCGGCAGTCCGTGGTGGCCAGCGAGTAGCAGCGCGGCTGCGGCGCGGGCGCACGGCCCGCCGTTCGCCATAGCTCGTCGTGCCCCGCCGCAATCCCGCGCGGCGGGGCGCCCTCCGCCCCCGCGATTCCCCGGGGCTATAATGGTCGGGGCCTTGCGCTAGGCCACGAGCCTCACGCGCGTTCGCGTCCCACCGACGGCGCGGCCGCACTCCCCGGCGCTGCAAAGCAGACAAGTGCCCCTGGGAGCAGCATGGCGGGTCGCTATCGCGTTGCCGTGGACATCGGCGGCACCTTCTCCGACTTCGTGATCCTCGACGAGGCGAGCGGCGCCATCACGATCCTCAAGGTGCCCTCGACCCCCCGCGACCCGTCCCTCGCCGTGCTTGACGGCGTGGCGCGGCTCGCCGCCCGCGGCGTGGCCCCGGCCGACGTGCAGTTCTTCTCGCACGGCACGACGGTCGCCACGAATACGCTGCTCGAGGAGAAAGGGGCCAAGACCGGCCTGCTGATCACCGAGGGCTTCCGCGGCGTCTACGAGGTGCAGGACCAGACGCGCGGCTACGGGCCGGCCACCTACGATCTCTTCTTCCAGCGCCCCGCGCTGCTCGCCCCGCCGCGCTACACGGCAGAGATCCCGGAGCGCGTGGACTACCAGGGCCACGTCCTGCGCCCGCTCGACGAGGCCGCGGCGGCCGCCAGCGTGCGGCGGCTGCGCGACCAGGGAATCGAGTCGATCGCCGTCTGCCTGCTGTTCTCGTTCATGCACCCCGAGCACGAGCGGCGGCTGGCAGCGCTCATCCGCCAGGAGCATCCCACCTGCGCCGTTTCCCTCTCCGCCGACATCCTGCCGCAAATCCGGGAGTACTATCGCCTGTCCACCACCGTCATCAACGCCTACGTCGCGCCCCGGCTCGCGCAGTACCTGGCCAGCATGGAGGCGCGCCTGCGCGAGAGCGGCATCGCCACCCGCCAGCTCTTCGTGATGCAGTCCAACGGCGGCGTGACCACCTTCGGCAGCGCGGCCGAGCGCGCCGTGACGACGATCCTCTCCGGCCCCGCCGCAGGCGTGATCGCGGGCGCGGCGCTGGCGGCGGCCGCCGGCTTCGACAAGGTCGTCACCTTCGACATGGGCGGCACCAGCGCCGACATCGCCCTCGTCGAGCGCGGCGCGGCCGCCGAGACCACCCGCGGCCAGATCGGCGGCCGCGACATCGCGGTCCCGATGCTGGACATCAACACCATCAGCGCGGGGGGCGGCACGCTCGCCTGGGTCGACCCGGTTGGCGTGCTCCAGGTCGGGCCGCAGAGCGCCGGCGCCGATCCCGGCCCCGTCTGCTACGGCAAGGGCGGCACGCAGCCAACGGTGACCGACGCCAACGTCGCGCTGGGCTATCTAAACCCGGATTACTTCCTGGGCGGCGAAGTGCCCCTGGACCGCTCAGCCGCCGAGCGCGCAATCGCCGAGCGCATCGCGGCGCCGCTCGGCCTGGACCCATTGCGTGCCGCCAGCGGCATCGTCGAGATCATCAACGTCCACATGGAGCAGGGGATCAAGGCCGTCTCCTCCGAGCGCGGCCACGACCTGCGCGAGTTCGCCCTCGTCGCGTTCGGCGGCGCGGGCGCGGTCCACGCGGGCCGCCTCGCCGCCGATCTCGACATCCCGCGCGTGATCGTGCCCGAGCATCCGGGCGTCACCTCGGCGCTCGGCTTGCTGATGTCCGACGTGAAGCACGATTACGTCCGCTCCCGCTTGCGGCCGCTGGCCGACACCCCACCCGCCGATGCGAACCAGGTGCTTGGCGAGCTAGCCGAGCGCGCTCGCGCCGACCTGCGCGCCGAGGGCTTCGCCGACGAGCAGGTGGTCCTGCAGTACCTGCTCGACCTACGCTATTCGGGGCAGGGCTACGAGCTGAGCGTGGCTGCCCCCGCGTACCCGCTGGACGTCGCCGCGCTGGCCGAGGTGCGGCGGCGCTTCGACGCGCTGCACGAGCGGCTGCACGGTCACCAGGCGCCGGAAGAGCCGGTCGAGGTCGTGAATTACCGCGTGGTCGCCTTCGCCCGCGTCCCACAGGCGCAGCTCCGGCGCCAGCCCCCGGCCACCGGCGAGGTGGCGGCGGCGCGCAAAGGTGAGCGGCTGGCTACCTTCGCCGAGCTGCCGGCGTCCGTGCTGTGCCCGGTATACGACCGCCGGCTCCTCGGGCCGGGCCACGTCGTGGTCGGGCCGGCGATCATCGAGCAGGTCGATTCGACCATCGTCGTATACCCCGGGCAGGAGGCCGTCGTTGACGATTACCGCAACGTCATCATTCACGTGGCCCCCGCCACCTGAACGCCCGGCCGACGAGCGCGCGGCCGGCGCCGCCGTCGATCCGGTAACGCTCCAGGTGGTCGCGGCCAGCGTGTCGGGCATCGTGCGCGAGATGCAGAACTCGCTCTTCCGCACGGGCTTCTCTACGATCATCCGCGAGTCGCACGACGCGAGCTGCGCTATTCTGGACGCCGCCGGGCGGCTGGTCGGCCAGCACGTCGTGCTGCCCGGCCACATGGGCGCCTTCCCGGCCTGCATCGAGGGGCTGCTCGCCGCCTACCGGCCCGCCGAGATGGCCGAGGGTGACGCCTACATCATGAACCACCCCTACCTCGGAGGCAGCGCGCACTCGCCCGACATGGCGGTCGTCACGCCGATCTTCGCGGGCAGCGCGCTCGTCGGCTTCTGCGCCAACATGGCCCACAAGAGCGATCTCGGCGCGATGGTGCCCGGCGGCGGCGCGGGCCAGGTCCGCGAGGTGTTCCAGGAGGGCACGCTGATACCCCCCGTGCGCTACCTGCACCGGGGCGAGGTGGACCCCGCCGTCGAGGCCATCCTGGCCGCGAACAGTCGCACGCCCGAGCTGGTCCTGGGCGACGTGCGCGGCCAGGTAGGCGCCAACCGGCTGGGCGAGCAGCGTGTTGCCGCGCTCGTCGCCCGCTACGGCCAGGCGACCGTGCTGGATGCCTTCCTGGGCCTGTTCGACAAGACCGAGGCGCGGGTGCGGGATCGCTTGCGGGACTGGCCGGATGGCGCGTATCGTGGCGAGTCCTATCTCGACCACGACGGCATCACCCTCGACGAGCCGGTCCCCATCCGCGTCACGGTCCACAAGCGCGGCGATCGCATCCTCTTCGACTTTAGCGAATCGGCCGCGCAGCGCCCCGGCCCGGTGAACATTCGCCCGCCGCTGGTCCGCGCCTGCTGCTACTACGCCCTGGTCGCGATGGTAGACCCCCGGCTGCCTAACAACTACGGGCTGGCTCGCGTCGTGGAGACCCGCTTCGCCGAGCGCAGCCTGCTCAACCCGGCCTTCCCCGCGCCCGTCGGCGTCTACTCCTACACGCTGTCCCAGGCGACCGAGGCGGTCCTGCAGGCGCTTGGGCAGCTCGCGCCGGCCTACTCCATCGCCATGAGCGGGCCGGGCGGAGCGCTCACCATGGCGCACCACGAGGTGCGCACCGGACGCGCCTACGTCCAATACGAGCTGTTCGGCAGCGGCATGGGCGCGACCGCCCGCCGCGACGGCGCCTCCGGCGTCCACAACCACGCCCAGAACTGCGCCATCACGCCCGTAGAGATCGTGGAGAGCGAGTTTCCGGTCCGCCTGCGCCGCTTCGAGCTGCGGCGCGACTCGGGCGGCCCGGGGCGCCAGCGGGGTGGCCTCGGCATCTGCCGCGAGTACGAGATTCTGGCGCCGACCCGCTGCTCGTTCCGCGGCGACAAGCACGTGGTCGAGCCCTTGGGCGCGGCCGGCGGGCACGCCGGCGCCCGCGGCGCCCACTGGGTAAACCCCGACACGCCGCGCGCCGTGCAGCTGGCCTCGCGCCGCGGCGACTACCCGCTCGCCCCCGGCGACGTGATCCGCTTCGACACGGCGGGAGGCGGCGGGTACGGCCCGCCGGGCGAGCGCGACCCGGCGCGCGTGGTGGCGGACGTCCTCGACGGCTACGTCTCGCCAGCCCGCGCGATCGCCGACTACGGTCTTCCCTCGGACGCGCTACCGGCCGAGCCGCCGCCCGTCGGCGAGCCGCAGGGCGCGCCCGCCCGCCAGGCGCCCTGACCGCGCCAGCGCGCCTCAGCCCACGTGCGTTCCCGTTCGGCACACAGGGACCACACGTCACCCAGCTCACGCCAAACCCGCACGGCAGCTTCCTGCCGGCACACGCGCGTCATGACGGAGGGCGATTCGGATGACCACCCCGTCCCGCGAGCTTGCCACCTTCCCGAACCCGCATCCACAGCGTGCTTATGAGATCGAGATCGTCTGCCCGGAGTTCACGTCGCTCTGTCCCATCACCGGGCAGCCCGATTTCGGCACCATCCGCATCACCTACACGCCCGGTCCCCGCTGCCTGGAGCTGAAGTCGCTGAAGCTCTACATCTGGTCCTATCGTCAGGAGGGCGCGTTTTACGAGGACGTCGTGAACCGCATTCTGGACGACCTCGTGGCCGCCTGCGACCCGCGCGAGATGACCGTCGTCGGCCAGTTCAACGTCCGCGGCGGCATCACGACCAATGTGACCGCTCGCCACTGCGCGCCCGTGTAACGCCGGGGCCGCGGCTGCGTTTAGATAGGCAGGGGAGCGTGCGCCGCGGTCGTGCTGCGCCGGTCCACTCTGCCCAGCGAGAGAGGGGGGTTTGATGCGACGTCTCTTGGCGGCCCTAGTGCTGGCCGGGCTAATGGCCAGCAGCGCGGGCGTCGTGGCGCAGGCCAGCGGCCTCGACGACACGCGGCCTGCCCCTGGCGCGGTGCTCACACCGGATCAGATCGGCATCACGCAGCCCGGACAAGGCTTCTTCCCGTTCTTCGTGGGCGCCGGCGGCCAGAACGGCTCGAACCTCGGCGGGATCGGCCTAGGCGGCGTCGCGCCCACCACGCTAGGGACCAGCGCGCTGTTTAGCGGGTTCGGCGGCTGCGGCGTTTTTAGCATCGCCTTCTGCCCGTTCTTTAGCGCCCAGCCCTTCAGCCAGACGTTCCTGCTGGCCAACGGCGGCAGCCTGGGGCTAGGCAGCCCCTTGCAGAGCCTCGGGCTCGGCAGCCTCGGCTTTGGCGGGCTGGGCTTCGGCCTCTTCGGCCCCGGCCTGATCGGCTTCGGCGGCCTGACCTGCACGCCGCAGGGCGCCTTCCTCGTCTGCCGCTAATCGCCCACGCGGGCGGCCCAGGACGGGCCTCCGGCCAGCCGTAGGCTCGTCCTCGCCTCGCTCCAGCCCTTCCCGATGCTGGCTCGCCCTCGACGCGCCAGCATGCTATAGTGGCGGCAGCGCGAACGCCGCACGAACCTTCGAACTTGTTGAGCCGGCGGCAATAGCCAGGGCCCGTCAGGCTTTGAGGGCTTGACGGGCCTTCGTCGTGTGAAAGGATTCGCTATGCGCCACTTGCTTCTGGGTGGAGCGCTCTTGGCAGGTCTGCTGCTCGCGCCCTTGGCCCCCGCGGCCTACGCGCAGTACACCGGCTATGGCGGCAGCGGCTACGGCCCCGGAGGCCTCTCGTACACCTACTCGGGCGCCGGCCTCCCCTATGGCAGCACGCCGAATGGGACTTACACGCCGGTCCTGCCCTACAGCGGCGGCTTCTCCTATGGCAGCACGCCCTACGGCTACGCCGGCACCTACGGCTACGGCGGCTACGGCGTCTCGCCCTACGCCGCCTACGGACTGGGCGGCTATGGCGGCTACAGTCCATATGGGATGTACGGCGGCCTCTACGGCGGTACGCCATATGGGTATGCCGGCGCACCATACGGCTACGGCGGTTATAATCCGATGGCTTATGGCTATGCCGGCTACGGCGGCTACCCGGGCTACGCCGGCTACCCGGGCTATCCGGGGTACGGTGTGGGCGTCCCCGTCGGCCCCTACGGCTATTAGGCCCGGCGGACAGCCGGTACTATGAGTGCCGAAACCGACAGAGCCGCAGTACACTTCTGGTAAGCGACGGCCGGCCGTCAGGCCCCTCGGCGGCGACCTGGCGTCGCGCTGCCGACTGAGCGAGGAGGGCCGCGCCGGCGTGAACGTGCCGACCGCGCCCACGGAGAGGAGTGGCTATGTACGTAGTCCGACGCGAGGGTGAATCGTTTGACCAGCTCTGGCGGCGCTTCAAGCAAGGCGCCGAGCGGGGCGGCTTGCTCCGCGACATGAAGCGGAAGCGATACTACCTGTCGAAGGGACAGGCGCGACGCTTGAAGACCAAGCTCGCCCAGGCCCGCCTCCGCCGACGCCAGCGCCGCGATCGCTCGCGCGAGAGCGGTGGCCGCGCCGGCGCACGCGGCTAAGGGTTCACCCGCCGCCACGTGCTCGCCCCAGCGTCGGGTCATTACCCGCCCCACCCCATCCTCGCACGTCGAGGTCTGGGTGTGTCCGGGCTGGGCCTCGCGGAGGGGCGGACCGCCCACGGTCAGGCCTTTCGCTACAACTGGCCGGGCATACGGGACAGCCCCGGCCGCGACGACGAACCGGCGCGGCGCGCGCCGACTGGCCGGACCGGGTGCTTGGCGGCGGCGACCGCGCGGCGCGGCGGTGCCCGGCGCTTAGTAGATGCGCTTACGCAGCTCTTCGGGCCGCAGGAGCACGATGCGCTGGCGATCGAGCTGGATCAGCCGGTGATCGCGCATCCACCCCAGGTGCTTGTTCACGCTCTCGCGCGTCGCACCCACCATGGCCGCCAGGTCTTGCTGCGTCAGCTTCAGGTCGATCTCCACGCCGACGTCGGTCTTCTTCCCGTGGCGATCGGCCAGGTCGAGCAGGCGTTTCGCCAGCCGGCCCGGCACGTCCAGGAAGATCGCGTCCTCGATCAGCTCGTCGGTCGCGCGCAGGCGGCGGCTCAGCACGCCGAATAGCGCGATCGCCGTCTCGGGGTTGCGCGCGACGAACTCCAGGAAGTCGTCGCGGTGCAGCAGCAAGACCTCGGCGTTCTGCACGGCGACGACGGTGGCCGAGCGGGGCAGGCCGTCGAACAGCGCCAGCTCGCCGAAGACGTCGCTTGCCTCGAGCACCGCGAGCACGGCTTCCTCGCCGGATTCCGACGGCAGCACGACCTTCACCTGGCCGCTCGTGAGAATGTAGAGGCCGGTCCCGGGGTCGCCCTTGTGAAAGATCGTCTCGCCCCGATGGTAGGTGCGGCGTCGCACTAGCTGGGCGAGTTGCTCGATCCGCTCCGGCGCCAGCTCAGCGAACAGCGCCACCTGCCGCAGCAGTCGCTCCTGCATCGTTCCTCCTGACGCCGGGGCCGCACGCGCCGCCCGCTCCCCCTGTCACGCATTGTAACGAATACGGGCGGCCAACCGGCGCCGGAACGCCCCGAATCGTAAGCTTTTCTTCACGCGACCGGGTTAGGCGCCGGCCGGCACGGCCTCCCCAACCGCCGCCACCACCGCGTCGCCCATCGCGGAGGTACTGGTCACCGCCTCGCCCGGCCGCGCCAGATCCGCCGTGCGGTAGCCCTCGGCGATCACCCGGGCCACCGCGCCCTCGATGGCCGCGGCCTCGGTCGGCAGCGCGAGCGAGTGCCGTAGCATCAACGCGCCGCTCAGGATGCTGCCCAGCGGGTTCGCGATGCCACGGCCCGCGATGTCCGGCGCCGAGCCGTGGATTGGCTCGTACACGCCGAGGCGGCCATCCCCGAGGCTAGCCGACGGCATCACCCCCAGCGAGCCGGCCAGCGCCGCCGCCTCGTCCGTCAGGATGTCGCCGAACAGGTTCTCCATCACCAGCACGTCGAAGTCGCGCGGCCGCCGCAGCAGGTGCATCGCGCAGGAGTCGACAAGCGCGTGCTCCGTCTCCACATCGGGGTTCTCGGCCGCCATGCGCTGGGCGATCCGGCGCCAGAGCTGCGACGTGGCCATGACGTTCGCCTTGTCCACCGACGTGAGCTTACGGCGCCGCTGCCGCGCGAGGTCGTAGCCCACGCGCAGCACCCGCTCGATCTCACTCCCCCGGTAGGTACAGGTGTCCACCGCGCGCGGGCCGTCGCTCGCCTCCCACTGCTTCTTCGGCTTGCCGAAGTACAGGCCGCCCGTCAGCTCGCGCACCACGACGAAGTCCACGCCCTCTAACAGGTCGGCGCGCAGCGGCGACGCGGCAGCCAGCTCCGGGTACACGTGAACCGGCCGCAAGTTGGCATACACTTTCAGCGCCTTCCGCAGGCCCAGCAGCCCCTGCTCGGGCCGCACGCTCGCGCTTGGGTCGTCCCACTTCGGGCCGCCGACCGCGCCCAGCAGCACCGCATCTGCCCGGCGGCAGCGCGCGAGCGTCTCGGGCCGCAGGGCGACGCCGTGCCGGTCGATGCAGATGCCGCCGAACAGGTCTTCCTGAAACTCGAACTGGTGCCTGAACCGCCGCCCCACGGCTTGCAGCACCTTGATCGTCTCGCCAGTCACCTCCGGTCCGATACCGTCGCCGGGAAGCACTACGATGCGGTACATCGTTCCCCTCGCTGCGCGGACTGCCGAGCGCACAAAACGGGCTGGCCGCCGGGGCGCCGGCCGCCAGCCCGCCGCGCTGGGCGCAAAGCGGTTCTCGTTCCTCGGGTCGCGCCCCCGCGACCGCTCGGCGGTTAGACGGTCGCTTCCGCCAGCGCCGGCCGCTGGCCGTTGCCGACGGCCTCGGGCGCCGCGGCGACCGCCCGGTTCAGCGCGCTCATGTAGGCGCTGGCCGACGCCACGACGATGTCCGTGTCCGCGCCGCGCCCGTGGTAGGTCCGGCCGTCGACGTGGATGCGCAGCGTCACCTCCGCCAGCGAGTCCATGCCGCTCGTCACCGAGTGAACCGAGTACACCTCGAGCCGGTTCGGCACGCCGACGATCGCGTCGATCGCCTTGAACACGGCGTCCACCGGACCGGTGCCCGTGTGCGACGCCGTCTGCACCGCGCCGCTCGGCAGGCGAATTTGCACCGTGGCCGTCGGGATGAGCGGCTCGCCGCAGGAGACCTGCATCAGCTCGACGTGGTAGGTTTCGGTCGCCTGCCGTAGCTCGTCGGCCATGATCGCTTCCAGGTCGCGGTCGGCGACCTCCTTCTTCTTGTCGGCAATCTCCTTGAAGCGAGCGAATGCTCGATTCAGCTCCTCCGGCGCCAGCGAGTAGCCTAGCTCCTCCAGCCGCACGCGCAGCGCGTGCCGTCCCGAATGCTTGCCGAGCACCAGGTTGCTTGCCGAGAGCCCGATCTGTTCCGCGCGCATGATCTCGTACGTCGAGCGGTCCTTCAGCATGCCGTCCTGGTGGATGCCCGACTCGTGCGCGAAAGCGTTCGAGCCGACGACGGCCTTGTTCGGCTGCACCGGGATGCCGGTGAGCGTGCTCACCATGCGGCTCGTCTTGAGGATCTGGCTCGTGTCGATGTTCGTCGTCAGCCCGTACACGTCCTGGCGCGTGTTCAGCGCCATCACGACCTCTTCGAGCGACGCGTTGCCGGCGCGCTCGCCGATGCCGTTGATCGTACACTCCACCTGCCGGGCGCCGGCCCGCACGGCCGCCAGCGAGTTCGCCACCGCCATGCCCAGGTCGTTGTGGCAGTGGACGGAGATCACCGCGCGGTCGATGTTCGGGATGTGCTCCAGCATGCCGCGGATCAGGCTGTAAAACTCGTCCGGCGTCGTGTAGCCCACCGTATCCGGGATGTTCAGCGTTGTCGCGCCCGCGTTGATGACCGCTTCCAGCACCTTGTACAGGTACTCGCGGTCCGAGCGCGTGGCGTCCATCGGCGAGAACTCCACATCCGAGCAGTAGCTCTTCGCCCGCTTCACCATCAGCACGGCTTCGTCGAGCGCCCGCTCGCGGGACATGCGGAACTGGCGGCTGAGATGGATGTCCGACGTCGAGATGAACGTGTGGATGCGCGGCCGCTCGGCCTCCTTCACGGCCTCCCAGCAGCGGTCGACGTCCTCGGGCTTGGCGCGCGCCAGCCCCGCGATCACCGGCCCTCGGACCTCGCGCGCGATGCGCCGCACCGCCTCGAAGTCGTCAGGCGATGAGATGGGGAACCCGGCCTCGATGACGTCCACGCCCAGCCGCGCGAGCTGCTGCGCGATCTCCATCTTCTCGTCGGCGTTCAGCGAGGCCCCCGGCGACTGCTCGCCATCGCGCAAAGTCGTATCGAAGATCACTACGCGGTCCATCTGATCCTCCCTGCCGCGCTGCGCTGCGCGGGCCGCTCGCGGGACGCTTGGCGCCGCCGCCCGTCCCCGCTCTCCGCCGCCCCCGGCCGGTCGCCCTCGACCGCCCGCTACCTCGTCAACCACACTCTACTGCTTCCGGCACCAAGGCGCGCCTACTTCTTCTTGATGAACGGCATCATGGCGCGTAGCTCCGCGCCGACCTTCTCGATCGGGTGCTCCGCCTCCAGCCGTCGCGTCGCCAGGAAGTTCGGGCGTCCCGCCTGATTCTCCAGGATCCAGGTGCGCGCGAACTCACCGTTCTGAATGGCGCGCAGCCGCTCGCGCATCCGCTCCTTCACGCCCTCGTCGATGATCATCGGGCCGGCGTAGTAGTCGCCGAACTCGGCCGTGTCGCTCACCGAGTAGCGCATCCGCGCCAGGCCACCCTCGTAGATCAGGTCGATGATCAGCTTCAGCTCGTGGCAGACCTCGAAGTACGCCGACTCCGGCTGGTAGCCCGCCTCGGTCAGCACCTCGAATCCCGCCTTGATCAGCGCGCTCACGCCGCCGCAGAGCACCGTCTGCTCGCCGAACAGGTCCGTCTCGGTCTCTTCCTTGAACGTCGTCTCCAGCACGCCCGCCCGCGTGCCGCCGATGCCCTTCGCGTAGGCCAGCGCGATGTCGTGCGCGCGGCCCGTGTAGTCTTGGTAGACTGCGACGAGCATCGGCACACCCTGTCCCTCGACGAACACCTCGCGCTCGCGGTGGCCGGGCGCCTTGGGCGCCACCATCGTCACGTCCACGTCGGCCGGCGGCACGATCTGGTTGTAGTGAATGTTGAACCCGTGGGCGAACATCAGCATGTTGCCCGGCCGGAGGTTCGGCTTGATGTCGCTCTCGTACAGCCCACGCTGCGTCTGGTCCGGCACGAGCACCGTGATGATGTCGGCCGCCGCTGCCGCCTGGTCGGGCGTCGTCACCTGGAGCCCCTCGGCCTCCGCGATCGGCCACGACTTGCTGCCCTTGTACAGCCCGACGACCACGTCGCAGCCGCTGTCACGCAGGTTCAGCGCGTGCGCGTGGCCCTGGCTCCCGTAGCCCAGGATGGCGATCTTCTTCCCCTCCAGCAGGGCCAGATCGGCATCCGCGTCGTAATACACCGTTGCCATTTTCGTCTCTTCCTTATGCCGATAGCGTCTGTTCCCTCTCCCCCTGGAAGAGGGTTTCTGTTCCCTCTCCCCCTGAGAGAGGGTTAGGGTGCGGGAACCGGCCCTCACCCTAACCCTCTCTCAGGGAGAGGGCCCCCACCCTGCCGGCTACGCGGTTAGCTCGCGGACCTTGTCGCTCTCCTGGGCCACCTGCGGGCCGCGCACCATCGCGACGACGCCGGTGCGCACCATCTCCTTGATGCCGAAGGCGCGCAGCACCTGCACCAGCGAGTCGATCTTGTCGGGCGTGCCCGTCACCTCCACGATCAACGAGTTGGGCGCCACGTCCACCACCCGCGCCCGGTAGATGTCGACCAGCTGGATGATCTCGCCGCGGGTGCTCGGCTTGCTGGTCACCTTGATCATCGCCAGCTCGCGCTCAACCGTCTGGTCCTCGGTGACGTCGCTCACCTTGCGGACCTCGATGATCTTGTAGAGCTGCTTCACCACCTGCTCGACGGCCGTCTTCGAGCCGTCGACGACGATCGTGAGCCGCATCACGTTGCGGATGTCGGTGTGGCCCACCGCCAGGCTCTGGATAGCGAAGCCGCGGCAGCGGAACAGGCTCAGCACCCGGTTGAACGTGGACGGGTCATTCTCCATGGTCGCGACAAGCGTGTGTTGCACGTTTCCTTACCCCCGCAGCGTCACCGGCTCGGCCGGCATGGGCGCGCCCTCGTCGTCCGCCGCCTCCCGCCCGCCGGCGTGCGCGTCGTTGACGATCACCTCGGCCAGCGACGTGCCCGGCACCACCATCGGGTACACGCACTCGTCGGCCTTCACCATGAACTCGATCAGCGCCGGGCCCGGGTGCGCCATCGCCGCCCGCACGGCCGGCAGTGCGTCCTCGGGCCGGCTCACGCGCCACGACGCGATGCCGTAGGCCTCCGCGATCTTCATGAAGTTCGGCGTCCCCGACAGGTCCACGGCCACGTAGTTCTTCTGGTAAAACAGCTCCTGCCACTGGCGGACCATGCCCAGGTTGTGGTTGTTCACCAGCGCGATCTTCAGCGGGATGCGCTCATTGGCCACCACGGCCAGCTCTTGCATCACCATCTGGAAGCCGCCGTCGCCCGAGACGCACCACACCGTCTCGTTCGGCCGCGCCACCTGCGCGCCAATGGCGGCCGGCAGCGAGTACCCCATCGTGCCCAGCCCGCCCGACGACAGGTGCGTGTTCGGCCGCGTGAACGGGAAGCGCTGCGCCACGAACATCTGGTGCTGGCCCACGTCGGTGACGATCGTCGTGTCGCCGCGCGTCGCCTCCCGGATCGCCTCGATCACCTGCGGCGTCGTCAACTGCCCGGGCGCCGCCGGCACCGCCGGCAGCGGGTAGAGCCGCTGCCACTCCCGAATGACGTTGAACCACGCCGAGCGGTCCACCGGCTCGCCCAGCTCGGGCAGCAGCGCGTTCAGCACGCGCTTCACGTCGCCCACGATCGGCACGTCGGTGCGGACGTTCTTGCCGATCTCCGCGGGGTCGATGTCGATGTGGACGATCTTCGCCTTTGGCGCGAACGCGGAGAACTTGCCCATCGCGCGGTCGTCGAAGCGGATGCCGATGCCGATCACCAGGTCCGCCTGGTCCACCGCGTAGCAGGCCGCGGCGGTGCCGTGCATCCCCAGCATGCCCAGGAACAGTGGGTGGTCGCCCGGGAAGCCGCTAATCCCCAGCAGCGTGTTGACCACCGGCACGTGCTGGCGCTCGGCCAGCGCCCGCAGCTCGTCCCACGCCTGCGCGATCAGCACGCCGTGGCCGGCGATGATCACCGGCCGGCTCGCCTGCTCCAGCAGCCGCGCCGCCTTGCGGATCTGCACCATGTTGCCGCGCGACGTGGGGTTGTACCCTGGCAGCTCGACGTGGTCGGGATAGTGGAAGTCGCCTCCCCAACCAGCACGTCCTTCGGCACGTCCACCAGCACCGCGCCCGGCCGCCCCGTACGCGCGATGTGGAAAGCTTCCTTCATCACGCGCGGCAGGTCACGGACGTGCCGCACCAGGAAATTGTGCTTCGTCACCGGGATCGTGATGCCCGTGATGTCGGCTTCCTGGAAGGCGTCCGAGCCGATCACGCTCGTCGCCACGTTCGCGGTGATCGCCACCACGGGCGCCGAGTCCATCTGCGCCGTCGCCAGGCCCACCACCAGGTTGATCGCGCCAGGTCCTGAGGTCGCCATGCACACGCCGACGTTGTTGGTCGCCCGCCCGTAGCCGTCGGCCATGTGGGCCGCGCCCTGCTCGTGCCGCACGAGGATGTGGCGCAAGTCGAACTCCGGCAGCACGTCGTACAGCGGCATGATCGCGCCGCCCGGCAGGCCGAAGATGTCCTTCACGCCCTCCGCCACCAGCGCCTCGCACACCATGCGCGACCCATTCATTCGCATCGCCTTCTCCTCCCGCAGCTGCGCCCGCGCCGCGCCGTCGCGGCCAATAAAAAAAGCCCTCGCCATGTCAGGGACGAGGGTCACTCGCGGTACCACCCCGCTTGATGCGCGCGCCGCAACCACAAAAAAACCCTCGCCCCGTCGGGACGAGAGCATTCTCGCGGTACCACCCCACTTGAGTGCGCCGGCGCGGCGCATCCACTCTTGGCAGCAATAACGACTGCCACACCGTCTCCGACTAGCGGCCACGCCGTTCGCCGGAGCCCCTCCGGGGCGAGTTCGAAGCGCTTCAGGACACCGGCCTTGCACCATTTGCCGGCTCGCTGGGACCGCCGCGCCTCTACTACTCCCCTTCAACGGGTTTCGTTATGATGATGACGCATGCATCGTAGCACAGCGCGCGACGCAGCGTCAAGCGCGCCCTGGAGCGAGGGTGCCCCGTGCTATTCCGCGTCCACGAAGCCGCCGACCCGCTCAGCCCGCCGCCATCGAGCGCGGCCGCAACCTCCTAAGGGACACCCCTGGAGCGACCACGCAGAGGCGCTGGGCAGCGGGCCCCGCCCTGGAGTGGCTGGCGGTCGCGGCCGCAGCCGCGCTGCTGGCGTGGCAGCTGGCCACCCCCGACCCCCGCATCGGCGACGACGATTTCCAGGTCTTCTATCGCGGCGCCGCCGCCATCGCCGTCGGCCGCTCGCCCTACGTCGGCGACTTCGTCAGCCCCCCATGGTTCGCCCTCGCGCTGGTCCCGGTGACCTGGCTCCCGCTCGCGGCGGCGCGCGCCATCTGGCTCGCCCTCAACGTCGCCCTGCTCCTCCTGACCACCGTCGCCTGCGCTCGCTTCGTGGGACGGCGATGGCCGCCTCCTGACGAAGATGCTCCGGCCCGGCGCGAGCGGGCTACAGCCCACCGGGTCGGGCTGCAGTGGCCCCCGCGGCGCCTGCTGCTCGCGGCGCTCCTGCTTGGCCTCTGGCCGCCCGTCGAGTTCGGGCTAAAGCTCGGCCAGAACTCGCTGCTCGTCTACAGCCTGGTGCTCGCCGCGCTCCTCGCCGCGCGGGCCCGCCGCTTCGGCCGGGCCGGCGCCATCCTCGCCCTGGCGCTGGTGAAGCCGCAGCTCGTCGTCCTCTTCGCTGCCGGCCTCGCCGTGCTCGCCGCGCGGCAACGCGCGCTGCCGCGCTACCTCGCCGCGGCTATCGCCGTCGTGGTCGCGCTCGCGCTCGCCGTCCTGCTCGTCGCGCCCGATGCCTACGCCGACCTCCTCGCGCGCCGCCCCCGCACATGGAACTATTGGGGCTCCACCGTCGCGCTCCCACCCCTGCTAGCCACCCTGACCGGCTCGCAACCGCTCGCCCTAACGGCCTACGTCCCCGCCGCGGCCGCTGGCAGCCTCGCGCTATTGCGCGCCTGGGCGCGCGAGAAGCCTCGCGCCCTTGCCTACCTGGCGGCGCTGACCGCCTGCGCGACCCTGCTCCTCACGCCCTATGCCTACCCTTACGATGCCGTGCTGCTCCAACTGCCCGCGCTGTGGCTCGTGGTGCGGACAAGCACATGCTGGCGCCTCGGCTGGCGCCCGTGGCTCGCCCTCGCCGCCGCCCTCTGCGCGACCTGGCTGCTGGAGCGGCCCGGCGACTATACCGCCTGGCGCTTTCTCGGACTGTTGCCGCCGCTCGGCCTCCTGAGCACGCTCGTCGCCACGCGCCGCGCGCTATCCTACTCCGGAGCAGCCACCGCGCACCGCCGCCCGCAACGACGCGGCGCCCGGCAGTGCGGCAATCGCTAGCGGCCGAGGACGATGGCGCAGACCACGACCCCGCACGCCGGCGCCCAAATCGCCGTCAGTACCCCGCCGCGCGCCCGCCTGGCGGTTCCCCGTTGGGCGCCGTATGCCCTGCTGACACTCGCGGCGTTCGGCGTCTACAGCCTGGCGTTCTACGGCCGCGGCCTCGACGTGCCCGACGAGGGCCTGCTGCTGCACGTGGCCGAGCGCCTGGCTGGCGGCCAGGTGCCTTACCGCGACGTGTACTTCATCTACACGCCGGGCTTCCAGTACCTGCTCGCCGGCCTCTTCCGCGTGTTCGGCGTGAGCCTCGGCGTCGAGCACGCGCTGCTGCTCGCCGTCCACGTGGCACTCGTGCTCGTCGTCTACGCCCTCGCCGCACGCCTCGCCTGGCGCCCCCTCGCCGTGGCCGCGGCCCTGGTGGTCATCGCCGGCGGCGTCAGCCCTTACCGCACGCTGGCCGGGCTACTCACCGTGCTGGCGCTCACCCACTACGCCGAGAGCGAGCGCCGCGCCGGGCTACTGGTGAGCGGCCTGCTCGTCGGCGCCAGCTACCTGGTCGGCCAGGAGATCGGCCTGTACACGCTCGGCGCCGCCCTCGGCTGCCTGGGCGTCACCTGGCTCGTGCGATCTCCGCTTGCCGTCACCCCGCTGCTGGGCCGGGCCGCGCTAGTGCTTGCTGGTGCGGCGGCGGGAGTCCTGCCCTGGGTCGTCCTGAGCGCCGTGCAGGGGGCGCTCCCCGCGATGCTCGACGACACGCTCCGCGTCACGTTCTTCCACCAGCCGCGCTACATGCACGTGCCGTTGCCGCCGCTGCTGCCCCTCGTCCCCGACGACCTCGCAACCAACGTCGTCTGGGGACCACCGCCCTATCTGTTCTACGTGAAGCTAATGCTGTACCTGCCGCTGGCGACCATCGCGGCGGCGGCCGGCGTCCTCGGCGCGCGCCTGCTCTGCCACCGCGACGACCGCCGCACGCGCCAAGCGCTGCCGCTCGCGCTGTTCGGCGCGCTCGCGCTCGGCACGCTCGCCTTTCGCGCCGACTACTATCACCTGCGCCAGGTCCTCCCCGTCACGCTCGTGCTGCTCGCCTGGCTGCTCACTCAGGCCCGGTCGGCGCTACTCGAGAGCCATTGGCCGCGGTGGGCCGCGGCTTGCTCGCTGCTGCCGCTGGCTGTCATTCTGGCCGTGAACCTGGGCGAGGCCGCCGCGCAGCGCGCGCAGCTTTCCGCGCCCCTCGCCACGGCGCGTGGCACCGTGCTGGTAGACGCGACGACGGCGCGCGACCTGGGCGGGCTGCTGCGCGACCTGGCGGCCCGCACCGCGCCCGGCGAGGCGATCTACGTCGCCCCCGCCGAAACGGCCATCTATTTCCTGGCGGACCGCCCCAACCCGACGCGCTTCGGCCAGCTCGTGCCCACCGAGACCGAAGTGCTCCGCGAGCGCGACGGCGCCCGCCAGCGCGCGCTCACCGCGGCCCTGGACGCCGCCGACGTGCGCTGGGTCGTCACCGCCAACCTCGACAACGTGGACGGCGTGCCGTTCGCCGACTACGCGCCCCTCATCGCCGGCTATCTAGAGGAGAATTTCGAGCCAGCGGCGCGCTACGGCTACTGGACGCTCCAGCGCCGCCGCTGAGGCGTGCGGCCCATGTGGCACGCAGGACGACAACGGTGTCGCCGCCTGCTGCTCGGCAGCCCAGCAGGCGGCCGCGGGCGCGGGATTGCCGCGCCCCCGACGTTGACAATCGTCGCGGGGCAGCCTTATAGTCTGCCTGTAACCGCTGGGGGAGCAACGCCCGGGGCCACGGGCCGCGCTGAGAGGTGGGCTGTCCCACCAACCCCTACGTAGCTGATCTGGGTAATGCCAGCGGAGCGAAGCGGGGACTCCATAGGCATTATGGGGCCGCTTCCGGATGGCTGGAAGCGGCATTTTTGTTGCGGCCCGGAGTGGCCGGCCGGCCCGCGCCGCCGACACGCAGAAAGCGAGTACCGTCGATGGAAGACCGCCCCCTCGTCATTGCGGGCCGCACCTTTCGCTCGCGCCTGATCCTCGGCACGGGCAAGTACCGCACCATGGAGGACATGATCGCGGCCTTCGACGCCGCCGACGTGGACATGGTGACGGTCGCCCTGCGCCGCCTGGACCTGGACGACCCGACGAAGAAGACGATCCTCGACTACGTCGACTGGAACCGCTACGCTATCCTGCCGAACACCGCCGGCTGCCAGACTGCCGAGGAGGCGATCCGTGTCGCCCACCTGGCGCGCGCGATGGGCCTGAGCGACTGGATCAAGCTCGAAGTCATCCCCGACCCGAAGTACCTGCTGCCCGACCCGATCGGCACGCTCGACGCGGCGCGCGAGCTAGTCCGCGAGGGCTTTACCGTACTGCCCTACATCAACGACGACCCCATCCTCGCCAAGCGGCTGGAGGACGTGGGCACGGCGACCGTGATGCCGCTGGCCTCGCCGATCGGCTCGGGGCAAGGCATGGTCAACTTCGATCAGATCCGTATCATCGTCGAGCAGGCGCGCGTGCCCGTCGTGGTGGACGCGGGCATCGGCGCGCCGTCGGACGCGGCGCAGGCGATGGAGCTGGGCGCCGACGCCTGTCTCGTGAACACGGCGGTGGCCCTCGCGGACGACCCGCCGGCCATGGCGAAGGCGATCGCGCTCGGCCTCCAGGCCGGACGCATGGCCTACCTGGCGGGCCGCATCCCGAAGAAGGCTTATGCCTCCGCCAGCAGCCCGCTCGAAGGCGTCGTGCGGTGAGCGCACCTGAGCCCCGCCGTGCCGTGGAGGCCGCGGCGGCCCCGCCAGAGCTGCCCATTCCCTGCCTGGCGCTGGTGACGGACCGCCACGCGGCCCAGGGGCGCCCCCTCGACGCCGTGGTGGCCGCGGCGCTCGACGGCGGCGTGAACCTGGTGCAGCTCCGCGAGAAGGACCTCCCGGCGCGCGAGCTATGGTCGCTGGCGACCCGCCTGCGCGAGCTGACCGCGGGGCGGGCGCTCTTCCTGGTGAACGATCGCTTGGACGTGGCGCTGGCGGCGGGCGCCGACGGCGTGCACCTGGCCGGCCACAGCCTGCCCCCGGCGGCGGCCCGCGCGCTGCTCGGACCGGACCGCCTGATCGGCTGCTCGGTGCACGACGCGGCCCAGGCCGAGGAGGCGGCGCGCGGCCGCCCCGATTATCTTTTCGTCGGCACGCTGTACCCGTCGCGGTCGCATCCAGGCCAGCCCGCCGCGGGGCCGCGGCTGGTGGAGGAGCTGCGCGAGACGACGGACGTGCCGCTCGTCGGCATCGGCGGCATCACGGTCCGCACGGCGCGCGAGGTCCTGATGGCGGGCGCGCGCGGCGTCGCGGTGATCTCGGCCATCATGGCCGCGCCGGACCCGGCCGCGGCTGCCGCCCGGCTGCGCGACGCGCTCCGCACGGTCGAGCCGCTGCGGCGCCGACCGCCCCAGCCCGCCCTCGCCGACTAGGCAGTGGGCGCGGCGACCGCGCAGGGAGATGAGGACACTACGATGCTCTCGCTGACCGTGAATGGCAAGCCGCGCCAGATCGACGCGCCCACGTCGCTCCTCGCCTTTCTCGAGGCCCACAAAGTCAACCCGCAGCTGATCGCGGTCGAGTACAACGGCGACATCGTTCGCCGCGAGCGCTACCCCGAGGTGACGCTGCAAGACGGCGACCGCCTGGAGATCGTCCACATGGTCGGCGGGGGCGCCGCATGACCGCCGCCAACGGCGCCCCCTTCCCTTCAGGGCGGGGGACTGGGGGAAGTAGGTCGTCGCCCGACGTCGCCGTCGTCGGCGGCGGCGTGATCGGCTGCGCCGTCGCCTACTTCCTCGCGAGAGCGGGCGCGCGCGTCGTCGTGCTCGAACGCGACCGCATCGCCGCCGAGGCGTCGAGCGCCGCCGCGGGTATGCTGGCGCCGCTCGCCGAGGGCGCGGCGCCCGGCCCTTTTCTCGATCTCGCCCTGGCGAGCCTGCGCCGCTTCGCCCCGCTCGCCGACGAGCTGCGCGGCGCCACCGGCATCGACGTGGAGCTACTGACCGCTGGCCTGCTGCGCCCCGCGCTGGACGACGCGGAGGCCGCCGCCTATCGCGCCAGCCTCGACGCGCAGCGCGACCGAGGGTTGCCCGTGCGCTGGCTCGACGCCGCCGAGGTCCGTGCGCTGGAGCCCCTCGTCACGCCTGGCGTGCGCGGCGCCGTGTACTCGGAGGCGGAGCACCAGGTGAGCCCGCCCCGTCTGACCGAGGCGCTGGCGCGCGGCGCGGCCTTCCTCGGCACGGTATTCCATCTCGGCGCGGTCGTGCGCGGCCTCCTCCGGGAGGGCCGTCGGATCGTCGGCGTGCGCCTGAGCGACGGCGAGCTGCGCGCCGGCCACGTCGTGCTGACCGCCGGCGCCTGGGCAGCCGCCTGCGACGACTGGCTGGGCACGCCCGTCCCCGTCGAGCCGGTCAAGGGCCAGATGCTCGCCGTCTCCCCCCCTCCCGTCTTGGCAGGCCGGGCTGGCACGCTCTGCCGCACGCTGTACGGCAGCGCCGGCTACCTCGTGCCGAAGGCCGACGGCACGATCTACGTCGGCGCCACCGTCGAGCACGCCGGCTACGACCGCCGCGTGACGGCTGCCGGCATGACCCACCTGCTCGGCGTGCTCGCCCGCCTCGCCCCGTCGCTGGCCGAGGCCACCTTCGTGCGCGCTTGGGCGGGGCTGCGCCCGGGCACGCCCGACCACCTGCCGATCCTCGGCCCCGTGCCGGGGCTGGACGGCGTGAGCCTGGCGACTGGCCACTACCGCAACGGCATTCTGCTCGCCCCAATCACCGGCGAGCTGATCGCGCAGACCGTCCTCGGTCAGCCCACCACGCTGCCGCTGGCACCGTTCAGTCTGGCGCGATTCCCAACCAAGCCATCACCCGCTGCCGCGCTGTCCTCTACCGCCAAGCTCTGATCGTGTGTATGCTGAAATGAAATAGCTGAAGGCTGAGAGCTGACCACTGATGGCTAACGTTCGGACGGCGCTCACCATCGCGGGCTCGGATAGCGGCGGCGGCGCGGGCATCCAGGCCGACCTGAAGACCTTCTCCGCGCTCGGCGTGTACGGCACGTCGGCGCTGGCCGCGATCACCGCGCAGAACACCATCGGCGTGCGCGCGATCTTCGAGCTGCCACCCAACATCGTGGCCGCGCAGATCGACGCGGTGGTCGAGGACATCGGCGCCGACGCCGTGAAGACCGGCATGCTGGGCAACACGCCACTGATCGAGGTCGTCGCGGACCGTATTCGCGCGCACGGCCTGAGCACGCTCGTCGTGGACCCCGTGATGGTGGCGAAGAGCGGCGACGCGCTGCTCCAGCCGGAGGCGGTCGCGGCGCTCCGCGAGCTGCTGCTGCCGCTCGCGCTCGTCGTCACGCCCAACCGGCCCGAGGCCGAGGTGCTCACGGGCCGGCCCGTCACTTCGCTGGACGAGGCGCGCGAGGCCGCGCGAGCGCTGGTCGCCCTCGGCGCGCGCAACGCCGTCGTGAAGGGCGGCCACGCCGAGGGGCCGGCCGTCGACGTGCTGTTCGACGGCCGAGAGTTCCACGAGTACAGCGCGCCCCGCCTCGACTCGCGCCACACCCACGGCACCGGCTGCACCTTCGCCTCCGCCATCGCGGCCGAGCTGGCGAAGGGCGCCACGGTGCCCGAGGCGGTGGCGCGCGCCAAGGCGTACTTGACGGCCGCGCTCGAGCGCGCGCCCCAGCTCGGTCATGGCCACGGCCCCGTCCACCACTTTTGGGCGCTTTGGAAGGACGAGCCGCCCGCCGCGAGCGAAGCGTCGATCTGGGCGCGCGCCACGGGCCAGGCGACGCCAGACGCGGCGCCCCCCGCGCGCCCCGCCGAGCCGCTCAAGTATGAGGAGCTGCTCCGCACGGTCGGCCAGATGCTCGACGACTCGGGCGACAACTTGGCCGTGCTCGACCTCTGGTCGCACGGCGTGGTGATTCAGTCGGTCGGTCGCAAGGGGCCGCACGAGATTCAACTCGGCGAGATCGAGCTAGAGTCGCGCCGGCGGGCGCAGCGCCGCGGCCAGGGCGGCGCGCACGACCCGCAGGCCGGCCCGCCGCGCTTCGAGTGGGTGCTCCGCGTGGTGGGCGCCGAGCTCGACCGAGCCGGCACCCAGTCGCGCTACGGGCTCACCGTCAGTCGCGAGAGCGTGAGCGTCGACGGCGCCGAGGGCTACCACCGCGAGTTCGACGCGGCCACCCTGGCCCGGTTGCTCCGCGAGGCGGTCCAGCGCCGCCGCTCCACCAACCGCCCGTAGCGCCCCCATCCTCCCGCGCCGCCGCCTCGCCTACGCGGCCCTGTCGAGCGCGTCGCGCAGGTCCACGTCGAGGTGCTTGGCCAGCGCGAATAGCGCGTCCCAGTCCACGGCGATGTAATACCAGTAGCGCGGCTCGCCGTGCTCCGCCGGGCGGTCCTCGGTGCGCACGGTAGCCGTGCGCGTCGTTACGAGGTACTTGATGAGCACGTCGGCGGCCCGGTCCTCGGCGGGATCGCCAGAATCGTAGCGCAGCTCGCGTTGCTGGCCGCCGCTGCGCCGCCAGGCGTCGGCGAGCGCGCGCTCGAACTCGGGCAAGTCGGCCCGCGCCGTATCCAGCTCTTCCTGGACGATCCGCGCCTCCTCCTGCGCCGGCTCGCGCTCCGACACCGGCGGCGAATCGAGCGCCACCGCGCGCAGGTCGTCTTGCAGCTTGCTGCCGCGCACCAGCAGATCGAGTAGCGCCGCGATCGGCCGGTCGCCGGGCGGCCACGAGCCGCCCAGCAGGCGACGGAGGCCGCCAGCTACTTCCTCCCAGACGTTGGTCCGGCCGGAGTCTGCCATGCTCTCCCTCCTCAACTGCTCCTCGCCCGTGGCTCCGTGCGGAGCGGCCTACCGACGCCGCAATTGCAAGATTCCTGCCGCTTGCCGCGCAGCCCGCCGTGCGCTATAAGGCGCCAAGTAGGCGCGGCGCGCGACGCCAGAGCGCACGCCCGCGCGGCGGGAGGGAGCCGATGGTCGCGACGGAACAGTTCATGACCCTGCCCGAGGTGCGGCGCGCGGGGCTGCGCAACATCCCCCGCGAGGTGTGGGACTACGTGTCGGGCGGCGCGGAGACCGAGACGACGCTGCGGCGGAACCGGCGAGCGATGAGCCACTGGGTGTTCCGGCCGCGCGTCCTGCGCGACGTAAGCCAGATCGACATCTCGACCACCTTCCTAGGCATGCCCCTCGCGCTGCCGGTGATGGTCGCGCCCATGGGCTCGCTCTGCCTCGTGCATCCTGAGGGCGACGTCGCCATGGCGCGCGCCACCGGCCGCATGGGCACGATCCACTGGATGAGCACCATGACCGCCTCGCCGCCCGAGGAGGTCGCCGCGGCCGCGACTGGCCCGCTGATCTTCCAGCTGTACTTCCGCGGCGACAACGCCTGGGCCGAGCGCATCTTCCGCCGTATCGAGGCCGCCGGCTTCCGCGCCCTGGCGCTGACCGTCGACAGCGCGGCCTACGGGCGCCGCGAGCGCGACATCGAGCGCCGCATCGACTTCCGCAACCACGCCCACGGCCTGGAGGTGGCCGACGACCGGGCGCGCCAGGCCTCGCTGACCTGGAAGGATGTCGAGTGGCTGCGCCAGGCCACGCCGCTGCCCCTCATCCTGAAGGGAATCGAGACCGCCGAGGACGCGCGCCTGGCGGTCGAGCACGGCGTACAGGTCGTCTACGTCTCCAACCATGGCGGCCGGCAGATCGATCACGCTCCGGCCACCATCGAGAGCCTGCCCGAGATCGTCGAGGCCGTCGCCGGGCGCGCCGAGGTCATCGTGGACGGCGGCTTCCAGCGCGGCACCGACGTGCTGAAGGCCCTGGCGCTCGGCGCCCGCGCGGTCTGTATTGGCAAGGCCGCCGCGTGGGGCCTGGCGGCTGCCGGCGAGGAGGGCGTCGTGCGCACGCTGGAGCTGCTGGCGCTGGAGCTGCGTATCGCCATGGCCAACACCGGCCAGGCGCGCATCGCCGACCTCAGCCCCGCGCTGGTGCGCCGCGCCTGTCACGCCGTCTAAGCGCCCGCCCGGCACCGCCCGGCGCGCGGACCCCGCGCACCAGCGCGCTGACCGGCGCCGCGCGTCCGCCCGCTGTAACACGGGCACCGCCCGTCCGTTTGATTTGGCGGATGGCCTTCGGCGGGCGACTTCCTGCCCGGCGAGCGGTCGCCACGGAGACGCGGATGACTCCCTGGGCGGGTGGCGGCCGCCAGCGGCGCTGCGCGAGCGCGCTGCTCTTGCTCGCCACGGTCCTGGCCGGCCTCCTCGGCCCCCTGTGGGCGCCGGGGACCACCGGTCCTCCCTCGGCCGGCGACGCGGTCGCCGCGCCGCTGGCGCCGCCGCCGTTCCCTGGCCCGGCGCTGCCGCGGCCGGTCCTGCCGGCCCCGCCAGCCGCTGAGGCCGCCGTCCTGCGCGCCGCGACCGACCAGGATCAGAGCGCGCGGGCGACGCTCGAGATGCGCCAGCCTGATGTGCAGTGGTCGCCGGCGGGCGCCGGCGGCTGGCAGAGCGTGCCCGACCGCCAGGACGTTACCGCCGGCGACCGCGTGCGTACGGGGCCTGCCGCCAGCGCGCGCCTCGTCTACTTCGAGGGCACGGTCACCGACATCGGCCCCGAGACCGGCCTATTGGTGCAGCGGCTGGAGCGCGGTCCCGACGGCAACGTGGTCACAAGCCTGTTCCAGGCGGTCGGCACCACCGTTAGCCGCGTCGTCCACACCGTCGGCCAGCCCGCCGACTTCCAGGTGGAGACGCCCGCCGCCTTCGCTTTCGTGCGCGGCACCGTGCCGCGGGTGATCGTCGACGCGGACGGCACGACCCGCGTCGCGAATTTGCCGGACGGCACGGAAAGCATCGTCGTCATCCAGGGCAAAGATCCGGACCAGACCGAGCTGCGCTTGCCGCCCGGCCTGGAGACGCTCATCCGGCCGGGCCTGGCGCCCGAAGCGCCGACCGCCGTGCAGGCGGCCGAGTCGAACCCGCCCGCCGAAGCCGCGGACACGACCGCGGGCCAGACCGAGCGCCAGCAGCGCCGCCAGCAAGACCAAGCGCGTGCCCGGGCTGCCGCCGCCGAGGCGCAGGCCGGCCTGGTCGCCGCCCAGGCCGAGCTAGACCGCCTGACTCAACAAGAGCTCGCCCTCGAGCAGCAGATCGCCCAGCTGCTGGCGCCGACCCCGGTGGGCGTACCGCCGCCAGCCTCGGGACAGGGTCCCTGCGCTACCGTCGTCGGCCAGACGTGCATCATCGCGGGTCCGCAAGTCTCGGGCACCGCTACCAAGATCAGCTCGGCCGCATTCGTCGTCACCGCCACGGGCTTGGTCGACGGCCAGGTGGGCGGCATCCCGACGGTGTTCATTCCCACGACGGTTCGGGTGGAGTCGTTCCCTTGCGACCCCATCACCTCCGGCCAGACGGCGCGGTGCAGCGGGCAGACGGTGGGCGACCCATTGCAGGGAGCGACGGTCACCGTCCGCTACCCGCGTCTCAGCGGCGACAGCGCCGACGCCGCTGGACGCGTCACCGGGCCGGGCCTGCCGTCCCCCACCGCCACCGCTACCCGAACGGCCACTCCATCCGCGACGGCGACGCGGACCGGCACCCCGTTCGCCACAGCCACTGGAACGAGCATCCCGTCCGCGACGTCGACGTCGAGCCCGACAGGCGCGCCGACCGCCACCTTCACCGCAACGCCGACGGTGGGCAGCACCACGAGCCCGACGACAGCGCCCACCCCGTCACCGACGCCAACCGCCTCGCCGACCCTCACGGCGTCCGCGACGCCAACCGACACGCCGGGCCCCACCGCGACGCCATCGTCGACCGCCACGCCGACCCTGGCCGCGGGCAACACGCCTACGCCGTCTCCGACCGCGACGCCGCCCGTGAGCGCAACCGATACCCCGACGCCATCGCCAACGATCACCTCATCGCCAACGCTCACGCCGACCGTGGCCCCATCCGCTACCGTCACGCCGTCGCCGACCGCCACGATTACCCTATCGGCCACGCTATCGCCGACCGCCACGATCACACCGTCGGTCACGCTGTCCCCAACCGCAACGACTACACCATCGCTCACGCCGTCGCCGACCGGCTCGGCGACCGCGTCGCCTACGGCCACGCTTACCCCGGCCGCCACGCTATCGCCGACCGCCTCGGCGACCCCGTCCCCTACGGCCACGATCACTCCATCGGCCACGCCATCGCCGACCGCTACGATTACACCGTCGGCCACCGCCACGACTACACCGTCGGTCACGCTATCCCCGACCGCCACGGCGACCCCATCGGCTACCGCCACGATTACTCCGTCGGCTACACCGACGCACGCTGCCACGCCGACGGCGACGCCTGTGCCGTGCGGCATTCAAACGACCAGCGGGAGTGCAACTGTGACCCGGACGACTCATGACTTAGGAGTCAGTAGTGGGACCTTCAGGTTCACCTACCAGGCGTTTACGATCCCCGATCAGTTCGACATCTACTATGAGGGAGCGCTGATCTACACGACGGGTGGCCCCGTGTCTAACGGCAACACGGTAGACGTCGCCTTTGGTCCCGGCGCGTCGACTACCGTTGACGTAGTCGTCACGAAAAGCACTCCGCAGTCGGGGTGGAACTACACCGTGTCCTGCCCAACCTGAGCTGCTATCGGGCTCGAAAAGGACATCCTCTCGCATCTACAGCGGTTTGGTCCTTCGGCGAGGGGTCGGCTACCACAAGAGCTGCGGCCTGCGGCCGCGGGCGCGCCAGCCCCGCGCCTAAGTCGCCCGGGCCGTTCGCGCACTCTGCGAGGCGCTCTAAGCGGAACGGCACCGTGGCCGTGATCCAGCCCCGCCAGCCGACTTGCGGACGCCCTATCCGCGGCCACGCGCGGCGATTGTCGCCACGACCTCCTGGCGGGCCGGCGCGACGACGGCCACGTCGTCGCTCCCCGAGCAGGCGACGTAGGCGCACTCCCCGTCGGGGTCGAACGCCACGTGCGACGGGCCGGCGCCCGTCGGGAGCGTGGCGACCACGGCCTGGCGCTCGGCATCCACAATCGTCGCGCTCGCCGCCCCGGTGTTCGCCACGACCAGCCAGCGCCCGTCCGGGCTGACCGCGAAGCTGTGCGGATAGACGCCGACCGGCAGGCGGGCGACCACCTGGTTGGTCGCCATGTCCACGACGGTCACGTCGTTCGACAAGAACCCCGCGACGTACACGAAGCGCCCATCGGGGCTGCACGCGGGCACGTGCGCGCCCGCGCCGGCCGGCACTGTCGCCAGCACCTGCTGCGCCTCCACGTCCACGACCGTGACGTTGTCCGAGAGCGTGTTCGCGACGTAGGCGCGGCGGCCGTCCGGGCTGAACGCGATGTGGCCCGGGCCGCGCCCCACCGGCAGCTCCCCCGTCGCCGCGCCCGCCCGCGCGTCGATCAGCGTCAGCGTGTGGCTCCCGCTGTTCGGCTGGTACGCCCAGCGGCCGTCCGGGCTGACCGCCACGTCGTGCGGCGAGTCGCCCACGGGCACCGTCGCCACCACCGCGCGGCTCGCCGCGTCGATTAACGCCACGCTCCGGTCCGGCCCGCTCGGGACGTACACCCGGTCGCCCTCGGGCGCCAGGCACGGCAGCAGCGGCGTCTGGCCCACCGGCACCGTGGCGACGACCGCGCCGGCCGCCGTGTCTACCACCGACAGGTCGTGCGACGCGGCATTCGCCACGTAGAGCCAGCGGCCGTCGGGCGAGAGCGCCAGGTGCGAGGGACTGCGGCCGACAGGAACCCTCTGCAGGCACGCACGGCGGCCCGCGTCCAGCACCGCCACACGGTCGTCGAGCGTGGTCACGTACAGGCGGCCGCTCGCCGGATCCAGCTCGATCGAGTGCGCGCCGCGCGGGTGGCCCAGCACCACGCTGTCCGCGCGCACCGTCAGCCACCAGGCGCCGTCCTCACGCCACAGCCGGCAGCGATAGCCGTTCTCTAGCAGGCTGACGTAGAGCCGCGCCGGCTCGCGGTCGAGCAGCGCGCGCACCGTCCCGGCCGTCGCGCGCGCCGCCACGCAGGCCGCCTGCGTCTGTCGCACCTGGTCCGCCGGCGCCACGCCGCGCAAGTCCAGCAGCGTCTCGTTCGTCCTCTCGGCCATCGTGTACCTCCTCGCCGTTCCGTCCGTCGCGGTACTGCCAGTGTAGAAACCCCCTCCCTGCTCCCGCAACTCACGGCGGCCTCGCCCCGTGATGTCAGCCCGGCGGACCGCGCCTGGCGCGAGCGCACACGCGCTCGCAACCGAAGGCCAGCCTGCCCCATTGCCGGCGGTTATGTCGCGGTGGCACTCTTCCTGCCACCATGACGCCTACGCACGGTGGCGCCACGCCGGCAGCCATCACAGGCAAGGCACCCGAGCGCGACTGGCGTCGGAGGGAGCAACACTATGCTAGGCGATCCGGTACAGATTGCGGTGCTGCCGGGGACCGGCGCGCCGGGCACCTGCGATCTCTGCGCGACCCCCGCTACCCACCTCGTCTCGACGCTCTGCATCGAGCACGCGCGGGGCGGCGCCGTGCGCTTCGAGGCCTGCGAGCGCTGCACGGCCGCTCTGCGCCGGCTCGCGGCCGTGGCCGCCGGCCCCGCGCGCTTCGTCGTCGCTCCAGAGGCGGGCGTCACCCGTAGTCCGGCCGCGGCGAGCGGGCACGAGATCGAAGCCCCGCCCGGCGCCCCGCCCGCCGAGCTGATCCAGGAACGCCCGGAGTACGTCCACGACGCCGCCGGCACGTCCTACCTGGTCCGCGTCCTCGGCCAGCCCCGCCCGGATGGCACCTGGACCGGCTGGATCGAATTCGTCCCGCGCGGCGGCGGTGCCGTCCTGCGCACTGACCCGGAAACCACCCAGAGCAGCCGTGAGCAGGTCGCGTACTGGGCCTCCGGTCTCGAACCGCTGTACTTCGAGGGCGCCTTTCACCGCGCCCGGCCGGTCGGCGCCCTGGCCTGACCCCGCGTTTCGCCGCCAGTAGCCCCCCGCGCCGCCGCTGTGTACACTAAGGCACACGGGCCGCTCGCCTCGTGCCGCGAGCGGCCGGCGCCATCGCACCGGAACACTGGAAGTAAGGAGACGCCACGATGGCGACTGCCGAGCATCCCGCGCCCGCCGGCGAGCTGGGCCGCGCGCGCACCCGCGTCGAGGACCAGCGCCTGGTCACCGGCCAGGGCCGCTACGTCGAGGACGTCACGCTGCCCAACACGCTGTCGCTGGCCTTCGTGCGCTCGCCGTACGCTCACGCGCGCATCACCCGCGTCGACGTCGAGGCCGCGCGCCGGGCGCCGGGCGTCGTCGCCGTGCTCACCGGCCGCGACGTGCCCGTCATCCCGAACATGCCGCTCGTCCCGATGGCGCCCAACCCGAAGGTCCCCCCCTACGAGCCGCTGGCGATCGACACCGTCCGCTGCGTCGGGGCGCCAGTCGTCGCCGTGGCCGCCGAGACGCGCGCCCAGGCAGCCGACGCGGCGCAGCTCGTGGACGTCGAGTACGAGCCGCTCCCAGCCGTCGTGGACGGCGAGGCGGCGCTCGCCGACGACGCCGTCGTCCTCTGGCCGGAGTTCGGCTCGAACGTCTGCTACCGCGTCGAACGCAAGCAGGGCGACGTGGACGCCGCCTTCGCGAGCGCCGCGCACGTCACGAAGGTCCGCGTCGCCTTCCCGCGCGTCGCGCCCGCGCCGATGGAGCCGCGCGCCATCGTTGCCAGCTATGACAAGCACGCCGACGAGCTGACCGCCTGGATCACCACCCAGACGCCCAGCGGCATGCGCGACTTCCTGGCGATGGTCTGCGGCCTCCCCGAGAACCGCGTCCACGTCATCACGCCCGACATGGGCGGCGGCTTCGGCGCCCGCAACAACAACTATCCCGAGTTCGTCGTCGCCGCCGTCCTCAGCCATCGCCTCGGCCGCCCGGTGCGCGCCGTGACCACCCGCTCGGAGGACATTAGCACCACCCACCACGGCCGCGACGCGGTGATCCACATCGAGGGTGCCGTGGACAAGGACGGCCTGCTGACCGCCGTGCGCGCCCGCATCATCGCCAATCTCGGCGCCTTCCTGTACAACGGCAGCCTGGTGACCGGCGCGCAGATCGCGGTGATGATCCCCGGCTGCTACCGCGTGCCCAACGCCGACGTCGAGACCGTGGGCGTGTTCACCAACACCAACCCCACCGGCCCCTACCGCGGCGCGGGCCGCCCCGAGGCCGCCGACGCCATCGAGCGCCTCGTCGACGCGATCACGCGCGAGCTGAACGTGGACCCCGTCGAGTTCCGCCGCCGCAACTTCATCCGGCCCGACGAGTTCCCTTACCGTACCCCCACCGGCCAGGTCTACGACTCCGGCAACTACGCGATGGCGCTGGACCGCGTGCTGGAGCTGAGCGGCTACCGCAAGCTGAAGGAGCAGCAGGCCGCCGAGCGCGCGCGCGGCGAGCGGACGCTGCTCGGCGTCGGGCTGGCGACGTTCACCGAGCCCAGCGCCGTCGGCTGGGAGAGCGGCCACGTGCGCATCGAGCCCTCCGGCCGCGTCACCGCCGCCACCGGCTCGTCGTCGCACGGCCAGGGCCACGAGACCAGCTTCGCCCAGCTCCTCGCCGAGCGCCTGGGCATCCCTTTCGAGGCGGTCGTCATCCGCCACGGCGACACGGCGACCACCCCGCCCGGGATCGGGACGTTCGGCAGCCGCAGCACCGTCCTCGGTGGCACCTCGCTCGTGCAGGCGGCCGACGCGGTGATCGCCAAGGCCAAGCGCATCGCGGCCGCCCAGCTCGAGGCGAACCCCGACGACATCCAGCTTCAGGCGGGACGCTTCCAGGTCGCGGGCCTCGCCGACAAGGCCGTCACCTGGGCCCAGGTGGCGGCCGCCGCCTACGGGCGCGGCAAGCTGCCCCCCGGCGAGACGCTCGGGCTGGAGTCGAGCGCCTACTTCAACTCGCCCACCCCCACCTTCGGCTTCGGCGCCGCCGTCGCCGCGGTGCGCATCGACCCCGACACCGTGCACGTCGCCGTCGAGCACCTCTACACCGTCGACGACTGCGGCACGGTGCTGAACCCGCTGCTCGTGCAGGGGCAGATCTACGGCGGCGTGGCGCAGGGCATCGGCGAGGCGCTCCAGGAAGAGGTCCTCTACGAGCCCGACGGCGGCCTGGTCACCGGCTCGTTCATGCACTACGCCATGCCGCGCGCCACCGACATGCCGCCGCTCGACCTCGTCGAGACGCACACGCCGTCACCCCTCAACCCGATGGGTTTCAAGGGCGTCGGCGAGTCGGGCTGCATCATCGGCACCGCGCCGATTATGAACGCCGTGGCCGACGCCCTCGCCCCGCTCGGCATCACCCACCTCGACATGCCCTACACCGCCGAGCGCGTCTGGGCGGCCATCAACCAGGCCCGCTCTCACACGTAAGCGCTCGGCCAGGAATGGCGTACCCGTTTGGCTTCACCAAACAGGTACACGCACCTGGGCCGGCGCCGCCCGGCCCGGCCCCGCCCGCCCCTTGTATTTTCCGCCCCTCTCTCGTATAATTATCGTGTAAATAGTAAATTTCTGTAAGTGTCAGGCGGGGCGCAGTCGCCAGGCTGTCGCGCCCGACCTGACGCCGGCTGTGCCCCGGTCACGCGCCCTCGGCTCGTCGTCCGCTCTCGACGCCTGATGGTTCCTCGTGCCCCGGCGCCAGGCGGCAGGGAGTAGGTAAGATGACGGCACTCAGGAACACCCTCGGCCGCGTGCGTGGCGCGGCCGGCCAGCGCGGGCTGATGACGCGCGTGGGCAGCGCGCTCAACGGCCTGCTGGACCGCTGGACCGATGACCCGGCGCTGATCTGTGGCGACGTCGATTCCAGCCTCGTGGCAATCGGCCGCGACCTGCAGTCCGAGGCGCGCCTCATTTACCGCCGCGACGCCTAACTGCGCGCGCGGCACACGGCAAGCGCCGCTCCCGGGAGATCTGGGGGCGGCGCTTTACGTGCCATCCCCCATCACCTGCCGGATGAAGCCCGAGGTCTCTAGCTCGCGCAGGAAGCGCGACTCGATGAAGTCGCTGGGCTGCTTGCCCGCCAGCCGCGGCTCGTCCTTCGCCAGGGCCGCCAGCAGGCGAGCGATCCCCTCCTCGCTGACGTAGGGCACGCGCGGACAGCAGCGCTCGAACTCCGCGTACATCTCGTCTAGGATCTCCGCGTCGTCCACCTCGACGTACTGGCGATACACGTCCTCGGCCCACGCCTTGTCCGTCCGGCCGCGGTGGACGCCCTGCACGAACCCCCGCGTGAAGCGCCGCATCGCTTCCTCGTTGCCGTTGACCCACGAGCGCAAGCCGCTCACCACGATCGACGGGTACTCCGGTCCCTGCGTTGCCAGGTTGATCAACTCGTGGAAGCCGGCGCGCCGCGCGAACGTGGTGCTGGGCAGCGACAGCACGCCCGCGTCGACCTGTTTGGCTTCCAGTGCCGCCAGGATGGCCGGCACCTGGCCAAGCTGGCGGAACGCGACGTCCCGCTCCGGCTCCAGGCCCCACATGTCCAGCGCCAGCAGGCCCGCCGACTGCGTCGCCGAGCCGATCCGCGTCACGCCCATCACCTTGCCGCGGAGCTGTTGCGGGTCCTGGATCTCCGGCTGGCTGATGATAGAGAACACCGAGTGGTTCGACCCCGCGATGAGCAGCGCCAGGTCCGCGCCCGAGACGGTGGCCTGGATGCTCGCGCTCGCGTCGATGCCGCCAAGCTGCAGCTCGTTGGCCAGCATCGCCTGGATCACCGGCGACGTGCTCGTGATGTTCATCAGCTCGACGTCGAGGCCCTGCTCGCGGAAATAGCCGCCCTCGTAGCCCATCCAGAAGCCGGACTGGCCGCTGCCCCGAGCGGCATAGTTCGCCACGAGCTTCAGCGGCGCGGGCGGCAGCGTTGCCGTCGCGGCGCTTCCCGCGGCCGGCGGGGCGCCGGCCGTCCCGCCGCCAGCCGGCTGGCTCGCGGCCGCCGGCGTGGTGGGGGCCGCGGGCGACGCGGCGCCGCCCGATCCGCAGGCCGCCGCGAGCGCGAGGAGCAGCGCGCCGATCGCGCGGCCCCACGCCGCGGGACAAGATGCCACCCGCGCCGCGGTGCGGAGAACGCCAGGTGGATACACGGTTGTTTGCCTCCGCGAGAGTGGGCGGCGCGGCCGTCCGCGGGCTACTGGCCGGTGAGCTGGCGCATGAAGCCCGAGGTTTCCAGCTCCCGCACGAAGCGTCCGTCCACCCAATCGGTGGCCGGCCGCCCGACCAGGCGGGGATCGTCCGCCACCAGGTCTTCCAGCAGGCGAGCCAGTCCCGCCTCGCTGACGTAGGGCGGCAACGGGAAGTTGTCGCGGTACACGTCGTACGAATCGTCCAGCAGCTGCTCGTCGTCGGTCTGCATGTACTTGCGCCAGACGCCGAGCGCCCACGGCCGGTCGGTCTTCAGCCGATAGATCGCCTGGGCGTACGCGCGCGCGAAGCGCCGCAGCGCCTCGTCGTTCGCGCCGACCCAGCTCCGCAGGCCCCCCACCGCCAGCGACACGTAGTCCGGCCCCTGCCGGCTGAGGTCCGCCAGCTCGTAAAAGCCCTCGCGCCGCGCCCGGATGTTGAACGGGCTCGTCATCATCCCCGCGTCGATCTGGCCGGCATCCAGCGCGGCGTAGACGGCCGTGTTCTCACCGAGCTGCCGCAGCGCCACGTCGCGGTCGGGCGCCAGGCCCCAGTCCTGCAGCGCCACGCGCGCCGCCGAGTGCGTCGCCGAGCCGATGCGCGTGATGCCGAGCACGCGCCCGCGCATCATCTGCGGGTCCGTGATGGCCGGCTGGCTCATCACCGAGTACAGCAGGCGGTTCACCGATCCGAACAGCAGGACCGTATCGGCGCCGCTCAGGCTGATCTGGATGGCCGTCGCGGGCTCCATCATGCTGATGTCTACGTCCCCCTGCATCATCGCCTGCACCGCGCGAGCGGTGTTGGGGACGTTCGTCAGCTCGCCGTCGAGCCCCTGCTCACGTAGGTAGCCGCCCTCGTACGCGGCCCACAGGCCCGATTGGCTCGGCCCGACCGCCGCGTAGTTGACCAGCAGGCGGATGGGCGCCGGCGCAGCCGTCGGCGCGCTCACGGCCACCGTCGGGGCGGTGGCCGCGCTCGCCGCGGCCACGCCCGCCGCTCCCGCGGCTGGGCTCGACGCGCCGCGACTCGGCGCGCAGCCCAGCACGACTAGGGCGCCCGCGCCGAGCGCGCACGACAGTCCGCGCCGTACGCCTCCAGCGCGCTCAGCAGTGAAGAGCATCGGCCTCTGCTAGTGTGACAAGCTAGCCGGGGGAATCGCCCCCGACTGCTCCAGCTCGCGCACGTAGTGCGAGTCGATCCACTCGGACGGCTTGCGGCCGACCAGGCGCGGCTCGTCCTTCGCCATGTCCTCCAGCAGTCGCGCCATGCCCGCCTCGCTGACGTAGGGCGGCAACGGGAAGTAGTTGCTGAACTGCGCGTATGTGTCGTCGAGCACCGCCGGGTCATCCACCTTCAAATACTTGCGGTACACCTCGATAGCCCAGGGCTTGTCGCTCTTGAACCGCTGAATGCCCTGCACGTAAGCGCGCGCGAAGCGCCGCACCACGTCCTGGTTCGCATCCACCCAGCTCTTCGGGCCGCCCACCGCGACCGACGGGTACTCGGGGCCTTGCGTCGCCAGGTTGATTAGCTCGTAGTAGCCGGCCTGCCGCGCCTGCGTGTTAGTCGGCGGCGACACGGCCCCCGCGTCGATCTGACCCGCCTGCATGCCTGCCAGGATCGCCGGCACCTCTTGAAGCTGGCGGAGCGATACGTCCTGGTCGGGCTTGAGTCCCCACATCTGCAGTGCGACCAGCGCCGCCGTGTGCGTCGACGACCCGAAGCGGGTGATGCCGAGCGTCTTCCCGCGCAAGTCCTCAGGCTGCCGGATCGTCGGCTGCGTCATGATCGAAAACACGAGTCGGTTGACCGATGCGAACAGCATCCAGAGATCGGCGCCGTTCAGGCTCGCCTCGACCGTCGCCGCGGGATCGAGGCTGCCCATCTGCACCTCCCCCGCGACCATCGACTGGATTGCTCGTGAGGTGCTGGCGATATTGACGAGGTCGACGTCCAGCCCTTGCTCCTGGAACAGCCCCGCCTCGTACGTCATCCAGATGCCCGACTGCGAGCCGCTGACGGCCGTCCAGTTGGTGACCAGATGGACGGGCGCCGGCGGTGCAGTGGGCACGGCCGCCGCGGGGCCGCTGGCCGCCGCCGGACCGTTGGCCGCGGCCGCGGCCGAGCCGGTGGTGCCGCTGGGCGAGGCCGCGGGTGCCGGCGCCGCGCTGGGCGCGCAACTGGCCACGAGCCAGGCGAGCGCCAGCAGCGCCGCGCCCAGGTGCCAGCCGCCGGCGCGGCGCGACCGAGAACCTCTCGCGCTCGTCGTCAGCCTCACGCTTCATCCTCCCACTGATCGGGTCAGAGCCACTGGCGGGCGGACCGCGCCCGGGCGCGCGCTCGCCACGCTGCGCGGTCCAGAAAGCTCCGGGGCCGGCCGCGCCGCCTCCCCGCGCATCGCCACGCGATCCGTCCGGGCCTGTGCGCCCAGTATAGCGCGAGGCCGGACCGGCGGGCACCCCGGGCGCGGACGCTCGCCGCCCACAAAACGGAGTACAATGGCCGCGCGGAGGCACACGAACAGGAGGCGAGGCGGCATGAAGACGCTGGTGGTGGACCTGCGCGACCGGATCGAGCGCTCGGGGGTACCGATCGATCCCGCTCTCGACATGACGTATGTCGACCTGCAGCCCTTGGAGACGCTGAAGCCCCACCTGGCCGACGCCGAGCTGCTGTTGACGACGCCCCGGCTGACGGTAGACGACGCCCTGCTCGACGCGGCGCCGCGCCTGCGGTTCATCCAGGTGCCCAGCACCGGCTTCGATCGCGTGGACGTCGAGGCCACCGCCCGGCGCGGCATCCCCGCCGCCCACGTGCCTGGCGGCAACGCGCTGTCGGTGGCCGAGCACGTCTTCATGGTCATGATGGCGCTGCAACGGCGGCTCTTGCCCAGCCATGCCGGCATCACAGCGGGACGCTATCAGCCCGAGAAGAACCGCCTCATGGCCGAGGGCATCTACGAGCTGTGGGGCAAGACGCTGGGCATCGTCGGCTTCGGCCGTATCGGCCGCGAGGTGGCCAAGCGCGCCGCGGCCTTCGACATGAACGTCATCTATTACGACATCGTCCGGCCCGACCCCGAGGAGGAGCAGCGCTACCACGTCAGCTTCGCGCCGCTCTCCGACCTGCTGGCCCGCGCCGACATCCTCACCGTCCACGTCCCGCTCGAGAAGTCCACCTATCACCTCATCGGCGAGGCGGAGCTGGCCAAGCTGCGGCCGTCGGCGCTGGTGATCAACGCCGCCCGCGGCCCGCTCGTCGATCCCGCGCCGCTGGCGGCGATGGTGGCCGACGGCCTGCTCGCCGGCGCCGCCGTCGACGTGTTCGAAACCGAACCGGCCCCCGATACCGACCCGCTGGTCGAGCTGGCCCGCTCCGGCTGCGAGCGCCTCATCCTCACGCCGCACCTCGCCGGCGTGACCGCCGAGTCGTCGGTCCGCGGCGCCCAGCGCGCGCTCGCCAACCTCGCGCGGGTGGCCCACGGCGAGCCGCCGCTGGACGTGTTCAACGGCGTGGCCATCCCCGCGCGCGCCGACGCCGCACCCGCCTGAGGCGTGTCCCGGAGTCCCGGCGACCCAAACGGCACCGGAGGACGAGTCCATGCACACCAAGAGCCGTGTTCGATCCTGGCGTCTCGTGGGCTGGGGCCTGGCGCTGGCCGCGCTGCTACTCGCCGGCCCCACCGCGCTGCCCCGCCCCGCACCGGTCCTCGCGGCCCCCGGCCCGGCCGCCGCGTCGGCCGCCGCCGCCGGCGTGCCACTCCAGCAAGACCTGACCCCCGTCCGCGTCGGCATGCAGTACCTCATCAGCGACGCCGGTGTGCTGATCGGCGACGAGTGGGGCTACTTCCGCGAGGTCGGTATCGAGATCCAGCCGCAGCGCCTCGACAACCCGGAGCTGCAAGCCGGCATGGCCGCCGGGCAGGTGGACGTCGGCGGCATCGGCCCGACCGCCGCGCTGTTGAACGCGGCGCTCCGCGGCATACGCTTGCGCATGGTCGGCGACCGCGGCACGCTGGCGCCCGGTCATGGCTACCTGGCGCTCGTCGTCCGGAAGGATCTTGTGGACAGCGGCCAGGTGCGCGACGTGGCCGACCTGCGCGGCCGCAAGATCGCGTCGCAGCCCCCCCTCTACGCCACGCCCGGCTACTACGTGCTCTCGCGCCTGCTGGAGAACGCCGGCCTGCGCGAGGACGACGTGGAGTACGTGCCGCTCGGCTTCGCCGACCAGGCGACGGGCCTGGCCGGCGGCAGCGTCGATGCCATTTGGGGCGCCGAGCCGGCGCCGACCACCGTCGTCGGCCAGGGCCTCGGCGTCCGCCTGCGCGGCGGCGACGAGGCGGTCCCGAACTTCGACCTCGGCGTGCTGGCCTATTCCGAGCCATTCGCCGCTCAGACCGATCTGGCCCGCCGCTTCATGGTCGCGCACCTGCGCGGTGTGCGCACCTACCTCGACGCCTTCACCCGCAATATCGACCGCGACCGCGTGATCGACCTGTTCGTGCGCCAGACGGCGCTCAAGGACCGATCGCTCTACGACCGCATGGTGATGCCCTATATGGACCCCGACGGGGCGTTCAACACGCTCGACTACGACCGCGTGCAGGACTACTACCTCCGCAACGGCGTCATCCCGCAGACCGTAGACCTCTCGCAGCTCGTCGACAACTCCTTCGCCGAGTACGCCGCCCAGCAGCTCGGGCCGTACTAAAGAGCTACTTCACGGCGCTCGAACTTTGCGACCCGGAAGAACGCGCGACCGACGCAAGCGCCGGCATAACTCCCATCCGTCGTCGTGCCATCTGATGCGGGGCGGGGCCAATAGGGCAGCCTGGCCTGAAGTCTGCACATCCCTCCCGAGGGGTGCTCGGGCGAGTCTGAAGGCGCTCAGCTCAGAGGCACTGCCCGCGGAGTTGACATGATGAATGTGGGCCGCATCCTTGCCATCGGCGGTTTCGTGGCCGCCATCGCCCTGCTCGTCCTACCCAGTGGTAGCTCCCGGGCGGCGCCCCTCTCGGACTCGCCATCGGGCCGCTGGATCGATGCGAACCTCACCGAGCCGGCGCGCATCACCGCCTACGAGGGGGATCAGGCCGTCCGTAGTGCGCTGGTGATCATCGGCACCGGGGCCCACCGGACGCCCACCGGCCACTACCGCATCCTCCGTCGAGTCGCTGATGAGACTATGGACAGCGCGACTATCGGCATTCCGCGGAACGCACCGGGCGGCTACTACTTACGGCACGTGCTGTACACCCAGTACTTCACGAACGATGGTGCCTCGCTCCACTACAACTACTGGTCCAGCAACTTCGGCCATCCGGGGAGCCACGGTTGCCTGGGGATGAGCCTGGAGGACGCGCGCTGGTTCTGGAACTGGGCAGACATCGGCACCCCCATCTACATCCACTACTAGCGGCCCCCGGGATGCCCGCCCGACCGAGCATCCGGCGCGGTATTGGTTGGTGCGGTGGCTCGGCTACTCGGGCTGCGGCAATTGGGCGCTCGTTAGCATCCCGTACTTCGGTCGCGGCTCTGGTCGGTGGGCAGCCGCCCGCGTTTCTGGCATGAGCTTTGCAGCGACCTCCCGCGATGAGGAGGTGGGCCATGACCGCGAGTCAGCCGAGCAGCATGACCGAGACGGTCGCCCGAGTGATCGAGATCAGTGCCCGGTCGGACAAGAGCTTCGACGACGCCATCCGGGTGGGGATCGAGCGGGCGAACAAGACCCTCCGCCAGGTGGAAGCGGCCTGGATCAAAGACCAGCGGGTGGAACTGAAGGACGGGAAGATCGTGGGGTATCAAGTGAACATGCTGGTGACCTTCGTGCTGGAGGACACTCCCTAGGTTGGGCTGCGCGCACCTAGCCGAGCCGGGGCCGTCATCACCCTTCCAGCTCGTGCTTCATCCGCTAGTAGGTGGCTTGGTCGATCTCCCCGGCCGCCTAGCGCCCGGTTGCCTAGCGAGCAGGAACCCAGGTCCGGGGGTCAGAGACCGCCTCAGCGCAGGCCGGACGCGCGCTATACTATGACTCTGGTATGATTTGGCCGGAGTCCAGCAGTTGTTCCAGCTAGGGAGAACATCACCATGGCGATGCAGCGGTGGGATCCCTTCAGCGAGATGACCAGTCTCCGGGACGCGATGAGCCAGCTGTTCGAGCGGAGCATGGTACCCCCGACAGGAACAATGGGCCGCATGCTCGCGGCGCCGATGGATGTGCATGCCGAGGGCGACAACTACGTGATTGAAATGGCGCTGCCGGGCGTCAAGCCGGACGCGGTCGAGATCTCCGTGCTGGGCAACCAGCTGACCGTTCGCGGCGAGTTTCCCGCCGCTGCGGAGGGGCAGCCGGGGCGGCAGCAGCTGCACCGCGAGCTGCCGCGGGGCCAGTTCGAGCGCACCATCACGCTGCCGACGGAAATCGATGCGGACAAGGCGCAGGCCCGCTTCGAGCACGGGATGCTGCACCTGACGGTGCCGAAGGCGGAGGGGGCCAAGCGACGCCGGATCTCCGTCCAGCATCAGCCAGGCAGCTAGAACCCCTTCGCTCCACTCTTGGAGCGGCGCTTCCGCAAAGCCCCTCAATAGCGTGTCGCTTCAGCTGAAAGCGTGAGCGGCGTGCAGGCACTGGGCAGCAGCGCTGGGAGAAGGCACATGCCCCAGGACCACCGCAAGCCTTTGCATACGCTGCCTCAGTGTCCGGTATGTGGAAGCACCAACCTCGTCCACGACGAGCTGCTCACCGGGGAGCAGAGCTGGCGCTGCCGCGAGTGCGGCCACGAGTGGCCGCAGGAGTCACGGCACCCCGAGGACGACACCCCGGCAGCAGGGTGACCAGCCTTGCCCGCGGCCCGCGCGATTCATCGGGTCCACGGCATAGCGCGTCTCGCCTCTAAAGCGCGAGGGGCCGCGGGGCGCGGCCCCTCGCAGGCGATGGTCGAGCCACGTGCCAGCGCCGCGCTCCCCACACCGCAGGCGAAATGTCTCGGCCGGCGAACCGGCCGTCCGCTCTGGCACGCGCCGTGCATTGTCCAATTAGCGGAGGGGCAGATCATAACCGTGCGCCAGCGCGGGGGAGGAAGCATCATGGGCGATCGCGTGGACGAGCTGAAAGGCAACGTCAAGGAAGACTGGGGCAAGCTGACGGGCAACGAGCGCGTCGAGGCCGAGGGACGCGCCGAAGCCGACAAGGCGCGGACTATGCGCGAGACGAAGGGCGCCGTGGAGCAGGCCGGCGGCTCCGTCAAGGAGGGCGTCGGCCAATTGATCGGCGACGAGCGCCTGGAGGCCGAGGGCAAAGCCGACCGCCTGAGCGGGAAGGCGAAGCAAAGCGGCTAGCAACCCTGACGCGACCCCAGGCAGGGGGGCCATACCGGCCCCCCTGCTTGCTGTCCGTCGCCGCTTGCTGTCCGTCGCCAGCCCGCTGCCCTACGGCTGCTCCCGCTCGAAGGCGAAGCGCATGTCCGTGGCAGGCAAGTCGCCCGGGCGGTTCAGCCCGGCCGGCTGCGCGTTGTTGTACTGCCGGAAGTAGCGACTGTTCTGCGCCTGGGCCGCCAGATCTGGCGGCACCCCGTCCCCGGTGATGACGGTCTTGAACCACTCCGCCAGCAGCAGTCCCTGCGTACAGGTGCAGGTCACGTCGAAGTGCATGATCCCGCGCTGAAAGCGCTGGTACACGAACCCCTGGTTGCTCGGATCGAACGCCGGATGGCTGATCGGCGCGCCCCAGATGTCCAGGTTGAACAGCGGGTCGGACTCGCTGCCCGGCACCGTCGTGCGGAACGTCTGCCAGTAGTTCACTGGTAGGTTGTTCCACTGATCCGGCGCGTTCTGCTGCACGAAGCGCACGATATCCGTGGCATAGGTCGGGCTGCCCACACTGGGGGTCTGGTCTTTCAGCGCCTGATCCACGTCGGGGAACACCGAGCCGTTGATGTGCGTGTACGGCATTAGCTCGGGATCGAGCAAGTTCAGCGTGTGTACGCTGCCGTCCGCCCACTTCTGCATGATCTGCCGTTGGAAGAACTGAACGGGGAACCCGAGGAACTGGAACTCACGCGAAATCGGGTAGCCGAAGGTGCGTATCTCACCGTACCCTTGGAAGAAGCCCCAGAAGGCGTCGTCGCGGATCGCGTAGCCCGACTCGGGAAAGTAGCGGCCTGGCGGCGCCGGCCCGAGGTTGGGCACCGGCGGGCTCGTCGGCTGCGGCACCGGCGTCGCCGTCGCCTGCCGCTGACTCGGCGGCGCCTGGACCGGCGTCGGCGTGCTCCCGCGCAGGCTCGGCGGCAGGACCGCCGGCGTGGGCGACAGCTGGGCGGCGGGCGCCGCCCCCGCCGGCGCCGGATCGCCGCGCCACAGCCAGAACGGCACGCTCGCCAGGAGCAGCACGAGCGCGGGCAGCGCCCGCAGCAGACCACGCATCCCTCACCTCCACCGCCGCGCCACCGCGCGGCTTGTTACCCAGTCTCGCACGGCCCGCGCCTGCAAGGGATGTACCACGGCATCTCGATTCCGAGACGCGGCAGCCAGCAGGCGCCCGGGGCGTCGGCGCGTCCGCCCGGGCTTACGGTCGGTCGCGCTGCCCGCTACCTCCGCTCCCGGCGCCGCGACACTGCTGCCCGCCCTCCCCCTGCTGCCGCCCCTCGCCCGCTCCGGACGATCGCCGCTCCCTAATGCCTTACCTCGTAGGGGCGCAGCTTCCCGCGCCCTGCCCGATCGCCGCTCGGCGTTTCCGGCGCCGCTTGCTGCGCCCTGCGCGGTCGGCCAATCGGGCCAGCGTCATATCGAATCCGGTGAGGCGACATCCTTCCCCCTCTCCCCCTGCCAGAGGGCCTGCGTGAGGGCGGTCGCCCTCCCCCTCTCCCCCTGGGAGAGGGCCGGGGTGAGGGCGTCCTCCCCCTCTCCCTCAGGAGAGGCCGGCAGATGGGTGAGGTCCGTCCTCCCCCTCGCCCCCTGAGAGAGGTCGGGGTGAGGGCCCGCCCCGCGTCCTTCCTCCTCTCCCAATGGGAGAGGGCCAGGGTGAGGGCAGGCCCGCTGGGCGCCCTCCCGACCAGATCGCGGCCCCCTCGGTGCCGGACGATAGCCCCTCGCCAATGCATTATCAGTAGAAAGGCCGCGAGGCGCGCAGGAGAGCGCCCGCTAGCTCGCGCGACGTGGTCGCCGTCCCTGCCCGTACACGCCTCCCCCCGCACCCGCCGCCCGCGCCCGGCCCGGGGCCGCCCCGCCGGCCCGGCCCGCGGCAGGCCCCCGGGGGAGTATCGTACGGGGTAAACGATGTGACCTTCCGCGCCCGACCAGCGCGCGCAGACCCGCGCCCGGCCTAGCAGTTAACCATCCGGTTAAGGAGCATCGTTTGACCGTTCCTCGGCTAAACTACACCGTCGCATGGTGGCGCGCACCCGATCGAGCGGTAGCCCGAACCGCGCTCCCGCTCGGCACACGGCGGCGCCGGCCTACGCCTTACGGATTGCGACGAGAGGAGCGCGCGGTGTGCCGTTTAAAGCAACTTGCCGGGAAGTTGAGCAGCGAGCGTCCCGCAGGGGCGGCTCACGTGGCCGGCCGCGGCCTGTGGCGCAGAATACTGCGAGCGCCACTGGCCGCCGCCCCGGCGCCGGAGCCACCGGGAGGGCCGGTGCAGCGGGGGCGTGAGGCGCGGCATACGGCCAGCGCCACTGGCCGCAGCCCCGGCGCCGGCCGCCTCCTCAGCCGGGCTGTAAACCGCTGTAAAGGCGGGGCGAGCACCGCGCCCGGCTCATCGGCCTCTGCAAGCCCGGTACCTCCGCCGAGGCAGCGCCGGCGTAGAGCCGGCGCGGGTAATCGAGGGGGACGACGGATTTGAGGTTCACAACGTCGGCGTCGCCAGCGTCGCGAAACGCCCAGGCATATTCGATCACGGATGGCTCGGGGACCTCGACGTCTTCGACGTGCAGGCCAAGCCCCCGCGCATGGTCGAGCACCTCAGACTCATGTGCTTCCCTACCGCCGCGGGCGGCGAGTACGGGCTCGCCGCCCCGCGCCTTGAGTTGGGCAACGGTTTCGACAGCCATTATCCAACGCTTGGCAGGGTCCCACCGGGCAACCCCGGCGAGCACGGTAGGCTTGTGGAGGCTGCGCCTGAGGATACCGACCAGGGTCTCGCCGATTGGTCGTAGCAGCCGGCGCGGAATCCGCCCGGACTCGGCAAACGTGATCGAGTTCCAATCCGTCTCGACGATCGGTCGTAGCAGCCGGCGCGGAATCCCGTTGGGAATGACGAGCGGATTGACGCCGCAGGTCTGCATCTCGTGCTTCATGTAGCGGCTGACCGTCGTGATAGTTGTCGCAAGGGCGAGGCGTGGCCAATCGACGCGCGGAAAGCCCATGGTGTTATTGGCACTCCTGAGCAGCACCGCTGACGCGCGGCACCCGGCGGCGTGCAGCAAGTCGGACACGGGCCACATGGCCTCGGCGGTGTGCCATTCTTCGCCCAGGACGACGACGAGCTGCGCCGCAGCGATTGCGGGGAGGGCGATCTCGTCCATGACGAACGGCGGGGCGGAGGCATTGAAGTCGCGCAGCTTGCCCTCCTCGCCCTCGGACACGCCGCCGGGGTGGTAGGCGCTGATCCTCTGGCATCAGCGGTGCAGCATCAGGCCGCCGTCACAGCGAGACTCGGCGCCGGGCGCGTGCGGGTCGCCGACGTAGAGGAGGTGCGTCGAGTAGCCGGCTTCCGCGACCAATCCGCCTCCCGCGGCTGGTGCCCGCCAGCGGACGGCCAGCCAGGATGTGTTGGATCCGGAGGACGCGATCACCCCGGTGGCAGCAGCGAACCGTGTGGGACGCGCTGCCTCTCGCGAGCGGGGACAGCCCGGCCGTCAAAGGGGGGCGCGACTACATTGAAAGTTTACCTCAGCAGGCGCGGTCAGCGAGGGGGAACCCGGCGGCGCGGCGAGCAAACCTGCCTTAGGCTGGTAGTAGAAGCAACCGGCGGCGCTCTCGCTCATTCGTCTGCGCGCTATAGCGGTTTGCGGCCGGCTTCGGGCTTCTGCTACAATGAGTTGTTTGCTGCGGGGCGTAGCGCAGCCTGGTTAGCGCGCAGCGTTCGGGACGCTGAGGTCCCCAGTTCAAATCTGGGCGCCCCGACCTGAGACCGGATAGGCCGATGAAACCCGCTCGTCGGAGCGGGTTTTCGCTGCCATGGAGCTTTGCGGTCGTCGGCTGGACGCCGCACGACCGGTGGCGTCCGCCCGAGGGCGCCGCGTATCCCCGCTCGGCCGTGGCGCCGGGGCGAATGCGAAGGAAGCGGGCGATGTACGCAGTAGTCGAGACCGGCGGCAAACAGTACAAGGTCGAGCCGGGCGGGACGTTCCAGGTGGAGCTGCTGCCCGCGGAGATCGGAGCGACCGTCGAGCTGGAGCGGGTGCTGCTTGTGGGCGACGGCGATGCGGTCGAGGTAGGCCGGCCCCTAGTAGCCGGCGCGCGGGTAGTCGCCGAAGTCGTCTCCCAGGACAAGGCCGACAAGATCGTCGTCTTCCGCTACAAGCGGAAGGTGCGCTACCGGCGCAAGACGGGGCATCGGCAGCGGCTAACGCGGCTACTGGTGAAGGAGATCGCCCGGTAGTACGCTATCAGTAGCCAGCCGTCGGCCGGTACGGACTGGGGCGCGGCGGCGCCGCGAGCCGAGAGCCGCCGGGCGGACGACGAGGAGATCAGCATGGCTCACAAGAAAGGCATGGGAAGCTCCCGCAACGGGCGGGATAGTCCCGGACAACGACTCGGACTAAAGGTAGGCGATGGCCAGTTCATCCGGGCCGGCAGCATTATCGTGCGCCAGCGCGGCACGCCGCTCAAGCCCGGCGTGAATGTCGGCTGCGGGCGCGATCACACGCTGTTCGCGCTGGTCGACGGACACGTCAGGTTCGAGAACGCGACACGGGTCCGGAAGCGCGTTAGCGTGTACGCGCCGATGGCAGGTGGCGAGGAGTAAGGGGCGCCAGCAGGCGCTCTGCTCCCGTCTTAATTCAGGGCACCGCGCGCGAGCCGGCGGCCCAGGTCACTGGACTTTACGATGCGAGCAAACATCCATCCCGAATACGTTGAGGCGACGGTACGCTGCGCCTGCGGCAATCGCTGGACCACGCGGTCGACGCGACCCGAGCTACGGCTCGACATCTGCTCGAAATGCCACCCGTTCTTCACGGGCGAGCAGCGGCTCGTCGATACCGGAGGTCAGGTCGAGAAGTTCATGCGTCGCATGAACCGGACCAAGAGCTAAGCTCGGCCGCCACGCGCACGCGTGCTCCGGGGATACGCCGCAGGGACGGGGCCAGGCCAGCGTAGGGTTGGCCAGGCCCCGTCCCTGCTTATACTCATGGCCCGGCGCTGGCCGCGAGCAGTGTGGGCTCGCGCGGCGGTCCGCCGCGCGACAGCCACGTCACAGAGTCCTGAGCCGACATCTCCCGCCCAGCTCGCCCGGCCTACAATGTCCTTGTCCGTTCCACGCATGCGTGGCCGGCCATGTCATGGCGGGACCGCCAATCTGGCGCTGGAGCATTCTATGGCGACTACTCGCAAGGCCGTGGCGGCCGACGACCTCGATGCGTTTCAACAGGGTGCGGCGGCCGTGGACGCTGGCACTGACTGCGCCGCCTGCCACGCGCCGCTGCCCGAGGGCCACCGCTACGTCTGCACTGCCTGTGCCGAGGACAGCGCTCGCCGCGCGGACGCCATCCTCGCGGCGCTCCAGGCGCCGAGCGCCGACTTGACGCCGATTGCCGACCTGGCTGACGTCTCGGAGGACGACGAGCTGATGGACTGCCCGACCTGCGGGATGCCGCTGGACGCGAGCGGCCGCTGCGCGGGCTGCGTGACCACCGTTCGGCGCTGACCACCGCGTAGGGCGGGCCTACTCGTACAAGGTTGCGCCGAGCATGATATGCGCGAAAGTCTGCCAGCTCGGAGCCTCGGGAACGGGTAGTCCTTGATTTTTATAGAAGCCGTCCATATCAGTCGTCCAAGCACTTACCGCCGCCAGATAGCTGTCGAGGGTCGGGTTCTCCCACGCAGCCGGGTTCGCGTCGAGATCGCGGCGCAGCGCGTCCACAAAGGCGATGAAATCAGCTCGAGACTGTAGGCTCGAGATCATAGACTCTGGTTCTCTCATACGCGCCCTCGCTCAGAAGATGGCCAGTAGCTCCAGGGAATCTCGCCTGCGCGGGTCGGTTAGCGGAGGCCGCCGAGCTGGTAGAGGCGGCGCTGCCAGTCCTCGTACTGAGCCTCCAGGCGGTCGGGGGGCAGATCGTCGGGATACCAGCGTTGGAAGCCGGGATCTTTCGCGGCGCTGCCGCGCCCCAATTGTTCGAGGACGGCCTGCCCTCCGTCGGGCGCCACGATCCAGTCGGCGAACAGGATCGCGGCGTTCGGGTGCGGCGCGCCAACCGGTAGGACGATCGTGCCGGCATTGGTCACGACTGGCTCCAGCGGGACGTAGTCGGCCGGGGCATCCGGATCCTTCTGGCGAAGCTCGACGTGGTGCTCGCGGAAGGTAGTTGGCGAGGCGGGGAACTCGCCGGTCACCACCAGCCCGAGCACGGCCGCGCCCGAGACGTTCTGGATCTGGATTTGCTGCTGCTGCATCTGCTCGACGAAGTCGCCGCCCACATTGAGCAGCCAATTTCCAACCTGATTCACGCCCGTGCTCGTGCCGGCCATAACCAGCTTGCCGCGAAAGTCGGGCCGCGCCAGGTCGCGGTAGGTGCGCGGCGCGGCGTCGCGGCTGAAGAGGCGCGTGTTGTAGGCGAAGACTTGATAGGACTCGCGGTCCACGATGCCGAGCACCCGGTCGGTGCCGGCGCCGCGCAGCGCCCGGCCAGGGTAGGTGCCCGCGTGGACCGTATAGAACGGGATGATCTGGTTGGCCCGAGCTAGCTCCTGGATGGCAGCGCCGGTCGTCTCGATCGCGTCGGCGGCGTAGCGCCCGGCGCGCTGCTCCTCGGTGAACCGCTTGAGGAGATTGGCATCGTCGGCGCGGTACAGGTCCACCGGTACGCCGTAGCGCTGCTGGAAGGCGTCCGCGACGACCTGGGGACCGATGCCCGCGAGCGAGGTGTACCAGGTAACTGTGCCCTCACGCTGGGCGCCAGCGAGCAGGGCCGCGTCGCGGTCCGCGCCGCTGTAAAGCGCGAGATCCTCGTAGCGCGTGGGCGGCCCGGCCACGGCGGCGGGGCCCGCCGCCGTGCCTGACGTACTCGACGGCGGCGGCACAGGCGCACACGACCCGTGGCTGGCGGCCAGCGCGATCAAGAGCAGGGCACTGGGCCAGCGGCAGACGATGAGCCGCTGCTGGCGGGTGCGATCGGCCCAAGGCATCAGCCATCCCTCGGCGGTAGGGCCAGGTTGTAGAAGCGGCCCGCGTTCTCGCCCAGGAGCTTGCGCTTGACGCGCTCGCCCAGGTCGGTGCGCTCCAGGAACTCGAGCGCGGCGTTGTCGCGCAGCTCCACGTGCGGGATGTCGGACGAGTACATGACGTGGTCTTCCCCGATAAGCTCGACGACGTCGGGCAGCCAACGGTCGTCGGCCTCCGGGGTGACGTAGAGCTGGCCGCGGCGCAAGTAGGCGGATGGCTCGTCGGCGGGCAGCCGCCAGGTCCACGGATGGCCTTTCATCCGCATGATGCGGTAGTACTCATCCAGACGATCGACCAGGAACGGGACCCAGAGCGAGCCCGCCTCGAGAAAGGCGAAGCGCAGCCTCGGATAGCGGTCGAGCACGCCGCCCTCGATCAGACTGAAGAAGGCCATGAGAATCGGGAGCGTCAGGCTAAAGCCGGTGGCGGCAAAGGCGCTTTCGACGGTGTCGGCCAGGGCGGGGAAGCTGCGGCCGACGTGGACGCAGATCGGCAAACCCGCCACCGCGGCCGATTCCCAGACCGGATCGAGCGGACGTGCGCCGAGCATTTGCTCGCCGGCCGTCCCGTAGATGACCAGTGCGGTGCCGCCGAGCGCCTTGATCTCCTCGATCGCCGCGATGGCCGATGGGACGTGACGGAGCGGCACGAGTCCGGCCCACTTCAGGCGCGCGGCGGCCGGGCGGCACGCCTGGGCTATGTAACGGTTGTAGGAGCGGTAAAGCGCCGCCTCGAACAGGGCATCGCGGGTCATCTGGGCGAACGTCACGCCGGGAAAGATCACCTGCGCGTCGATGCCAAGCCGGTCGAGGTCCGCGACGCGCGCTGCCGCATCGGTGAGGTCCTGGCTGGGCACGCTGTAGGCAACCTTCGAGCGAGCGTAGACGCTGGTGGGCGGCACGCCACCCGGGATGGCGCCCGGGCCGATGGGGTTCGGGATGGTGTGGCCGTCCACGACCCAGAAGCTGTTGAGCGGGCCGCGATTCGCGTCGTGCTCGGTGAGCGTTACCGGGTAGGGGCGTCGCGGCCGGTACTCCTCGTCCAGGTAGTCCCAGACGCGGGTCGGGGGGTTGACGTGCGCATCGGCGTCGACGATCCACCAGTCGTTCAGCATGTTCGTCCTACAAGGCGGTGGCTGGGGCGCAGCAGGTCCGGCCCGCTGCCGCGGCCGCTGGCTCGCGGCCCGATCATAGCGCAAAGCCGCACGCCGGCGCAGGCATGGAGTGGTCCTCCACGTGCTGGCGGGGCGTCGGCGAGGCGAGGGCGCCGGCGAGCGCGAGGCAGTGTGATGGCGCCACGTATGCGTTGGGCGATGGACGGCGCACGCGGTCCGCCTGCCCAGGCACGCGGGAGCGGATAGGTTTATCCGAGGAACGGTCAAACGATGCTCCTTGACCGGGTGGTTAACTGCTAGGCCGGGCGCGGGTTGGCGCGTGCTGGTCGGGCGCGGAAGGTCGCATCGTTTGCCCCGTACGATACTCCCCGGCTCTCCTGCCGCGGGCCGGGCCGGCGGGG
>JAJPHF010000016.1 GCA_021325365.1 Pseudomonadota bacterium | reverse complement strand
CTGGGCAACCTGCTGGCCGACGGGCCGAAGGAGCTGGCCGCGGCGCTGGGCGGCGACGCGCCGCGGTGGGTCGTCCACACGAAGGGGGGCACGCCGGCGCAGCACGACTGGCGCCCGCTCATCGGCCAGATGCTGCGCGAGCTGGTGGCGAGCGGCGGCATGAAACCGCAGGGTGGCGGCAGCAAGGAGCCGCCGCCCGACCTGCGCTACCGCGAGACCTGGGGGCCGTTGGCCGACGACCAGCCGGACGGTTGGGCCTGGTCGCAGATCCTCAGCGAGCAGCACCGCCAGTTCTGCGGCCAGATGGGCGCCTGCTGGTTCGCCCAGAACGCCAACGCGCCGGACGGGCTCAAGTCGATGGTCGACGCGCTGAGCGCCACGACCGGCTGGGACGTGACGCTCGACGACGCGCTGGACGCCGGCCACCGCAGCATGCTGCTGCAGAGCATCTTCGCCACGCAGCGCGGCTGGCGCGCGGAAGACGACTACACCGACGTCGGGCCGCGCTTCCTGGAGTCGGTGCCGGACGGGAAGTACCAAGGCTTCACGATCGCGCGGTGGCTGCCCGACCTCATCCACGAGTACTACCGGCTGTCGGGGCGGCACGAGCGCAGCGGCCGCCCGACCCGCGCCACCCTGGCCCGCCTCGGGCTGGAGGAATTCAACGCCTGGAGTGAGCCGGAATGAGCGCCGTATCCGTGCCAGAGATCGCTCCGCCGCCGACGCCGCGCCCCGCCAACGGGCGGCCCTACCCTGTGGCGCGGCTCGTCGACGGCCAGTCGCGCAGCATCCTGTTCGACGCGGCCAAGTGCATCGGCTGCCGGCAGTGCGTGGAGGCCTGCAAGGACTGGAACGAGCTGCCCCGGGGCAACAACTACACGCTGAACCCGAGCACGTGGCTGACGATGGAGCCGCCGGTGCTGGAGGGGCTGGCCTCGGTGTGGGGCCGGCATAGCTGCCAGCACTGTGAGTACCCCGTCTGCGCCGCCGTCTGTCCGGTCGAGGCGATCACGAAGTACGAGGAGGGGCCGGTCGTCATCGACCCGGTCACCTGCATTGGCTGCGAGTACTGCATCCACGCCTGCCCCTGGCACGTCATCAGCAAGAGCGACGTGACGGGCAAGGCGACGAAGTGTACGGGCTGTCCCGAGCGGGTGGCCGTGGGCCAGAGCCCCTTCTGCGTGCAAGCCTGTCCCGTCGAGGCGCTCGACTTCGGCCTGACGGCGGCGATCGCCAGCCAGGCGGCCGAGCGGGCCGAGGCCGTGGGCGGCTCGGTGTACGGCGCGCGCGCGGCCGGCGGCACGCACGTGCTGCACGTCCTGACGCACCCGCCCGCCGACCACGGGTTGCCGCGCGTGAGCGCGCGGCGCTACCCGCGGCACCACATCCCGCTGAACGTGAAGCTGGGCGGGCTGTTCAAGCTAACGGGCGGCCCGCGCGGCAAGCTGCGCGCGGTGAGCAACGCGTTCCGCAAGCCCTGGCGCCTGGGCTACCGCTACTGGCACCGCCCCGAGCGCGCCGAGTAGGCCGCGCCTCCACCCGCGCCGGCCCGCGCCCGGGCATCTCGGGCGCGGGCCGCCTCCGCCCCGCTTATTGCAACGCCTTGCAATTAAGGCCAGAAGCTGGTAACGTGGCTGAAGACAGGCTGCGTGGGCGGCTCGGCCGGACCGGGACGTGAGGAGGGACCGGGCATGTTCTTTGATCCTCGGTTGTTTGCCATGACGCGGGGCGTGCGGCTCCGCATCCTCCTCGCCGCGTCGGTCGGCCTGGTCGCGCTCCCCGTGAGCCTCGCGCGCCTGGCGCTCTCCGGCGTCGTCATCGCGGCCGCGATTCGGGGCGCCTCGGTCGACGCGCTTGCCGCCCCGCTCGCCGGGATCGCCGGCCTGCTCGTCCTGCGGGCGGTGCTGCAGTTCTGGCGGGAGGACATCAGCAACCGCACGGCGGCGGAGATCAAGGTCCGTCTGCGCGGCTGGCTCTACGAGCACGTCCTGACGCTGGGCCCGGGGCCCTTCGACCAGCGTCGCACCGGGGCGGTCCTGTTGACCCTGGTCGAAGGCGTCGAGATGCTGGAGACGTTCTTCGGCCAGTACCTATCCCAGCTTCTGGTGGCCGCGCTCACCCCGCTCATCGTGTTCGTCTTCATGGCCTTCCTCGACGTCCAGACCGGCTTGATCTTCATCGCCTTCGCCGTCTTCACCCTGTTCGTGCCGGCGCTGCTCCAGCAGTGGAACGCCACCAGCTCGGCCAAGCGCCGTGACGCCTACGCGGCACTCGGCAGCGACTTCCTGGACGCCATCCACGGCCTGCCCACGCTCAAGGCGTTCGGTCGGAGCCGCATTCACGGCGCGCTGCTCGCCGACCGCGCCCGCCGGCTGTACCGCAGCACCATGCTGGTGCTGGCGGCCAACATCGGCACCAGCGGCATCTCCATGCTGGGCATCTCGGCCGCCGCGGCGCTGGCCCTCGGCTGGGGCGCCCTGCGCGTCGAGCGCGGCGAGCTGCCGCTGCAGACGCTGGTAATCGTCCTGCTGCTCGGCGTCGAGGTGTTCCGCCCGATTCGCGAGCTGACGGCGCTGTACCATCGCGGCATGATCGCCATGTCGGCAACCAAGGGGATCTACGCGCTGCTCGACGCCCAACCCGACGTGTGCGAGCCGCGCGTGCTGCCGCCGAGCCTGGCCGCGGCCGGGGCGACGGACGGGCTCGCCGCGCTGCGGCCGGAAATCACGTTTCAGGACGTCCACTTCAGCTATCCCGGCCGACCCGCGCGCGTGCTGGACGGGGTGTCGTTCACGCTGCACGCCGGCGAGACGCTGGGCGTCGTCGGGTCCAGCGGGGCCGGCAAGTCGACGCTCGTCTGGCTGCTACTCCGCTTCTACGACCCCGCAGCCGGCGCGGTGCTGCTCGGCGGCCACGACCTGCGCTCGCTGCCGTTCGACGCGATCCGCCGCCAGATCGCCGTCGTGGCCCAGGACACCTACCTGTTCCACGGCACGGTGGCCGAGAACCTGCGCGTGGGCCGTCCCGACGCCACCCAGGCCGACCTGGAGGCGGCCGCCCGGGCCGCGAACGCGCACGAGTTCATCATGGCTCTCCCGCACGGCTACGACACGGTGGTGGGCGAGCGCGGCGCGCGCCTGTCCGGCGGACAGCGCCAGCGCATCGCGATCGCGCGCGCCCTGCTGAAAGACGCGCCTATCCTGGTGCTCGACGAGGCGCTGTCCAGCGTCGATACGGAGAACGAGTCGCTCATCCAGGAAGCGCTGGACCGCTTGCAGCGGGGTCGCACGACGCTGGTGATCGCCCACCGCCTGTCGAGCGTCGTGGGGGCGGACCGCATTCTCGTCCTGGAGGACGGCCGTGTCGTCGAGAGCGGCACGCATGCCACGCTGATCGCGGCTGGCGGGCCTTACGCGCGCTTGATGGCCGCCCAGGCCGCCGAAGCGGAGACCGCCGACGGGCTGCTGGCTGACGAGGAGCAGCCCGCCGCGGGAGAGACGGCCCCCGTGCTGTCGCTCGCCGCCGCTGGCCACGCGCACGGGCACGACCACGGGCCGGCTGACCACGACCACGACGGCCACGCGCCGGCGGCCAGCGTCGCCGCGCCGCTCGCGCTGCCCTCGCTCACCGTCTGGGGGCGCCTGCTGGCGCTCGTGCGCCCGTGGTGGGGCACGCAGACCATCGTGTTCCTGCTGGGGCTGGCGCACGCCGCGGCGACGATTGGCCTGGCGGTGATCGGCTCGCTGCTGGTGCGCCAGGTCGCGCTGAACGCCAACCTGACGCCGTGGCTCTGGGCGCTCGGCTTGCTCGTGCCGCTCGCCGCGCTCCTGGCGTGGGCGGAGTCGTGGCTGGCCCACGACCTGGCCTATCGCCTGCTCGCCGAGATGCGCATCGCCCTGTACGAGAAGCTCGACCCGCTGGCGCCCGGCTACTTGCTGCGGCGGCGCTCCGGCGATCTAGTGAGCGCGGTCACCGGCGACGTGGAGACAGTCGAGCTGTTCTTCGCCCACACTATCGCGCCGGCCTTCGTCGCCGTCCTGGTGCCGGGCGGGGTGCTGGTCACGCTGGGCCTGATTGCCTGGCCGCTCGCCGTGGCGCTGCTGCCGTTCCTGGTACTGGTCGGCCTCAGCCCGGTGGTCGCGCGGCGGGCGGCCGAGCGCCTGGGCGCCGAGACGCGCGCCGCGCTGGGGGCCGTGAACGCTCACATGGTGGACAGCGTGCAGGGGCTGCGCACGATCGTGGCCTTTGGGCGCGGGCCCGCCCGGCTCGCCGAGATCGCCCAGAACGGCCGCCGCCTGGCCGAGTTCCAGCTGCGCCTGCTGCGTCAGCAGACCGCGCAAAGCGCGGCGATCGAGGCGCTGACCGGCCTGGGCGGGCTCGCGGTGCTGGCGACCGGCGTGTGGCTAACGTCGCGCGGCGCGCTGGCGCCGACTCTGCTGCCGCTCGCCACGCTGCTCGCCCTCAGCGCGTTTGGCCCGGTCACCGACCTGGCCAAGGTCGGCAAGCAGCTCGTCGAGACGCTGGCCGCCGCGCGCCGCCTGTTCGCCGTCCACGACGAGCCGGTCACGATTCTGGACGGTCCCGGGGTCGCGCTGCCGCCCTCGGGGCCGGGCCAGGCGGCGCCCGCCGCGGTGCGCTTCGAGGACGTCGCCTTCGCCTACGGCCCGGGGGAGCCGCAAGCGCTGCGCGGCGTCTCGTTCGCGGTCGAGCCGGGGCAGACCGTGGCCATCGTCGGCCGCTCCGGGGCTGGCAAGACCACCGCGACGCAGCTCTTGCTCCGCTTCTGGGACCCCGACCGCGGCCGCGTGCTGCTCGCGGGGCACGACGTCCGCGAGTTCGCGCTCGACGACCTGCGCGCGCACGTCGCGCTCGTCGCCCAGGACACCTACCTGTTCAACGCCAGCTTGCGCGAGAACCTGTGCCTCGCGCGCCCGGACGCGACACCGGCTGAGCTGGACGAGGCGATGCGGCTGGCCCGGGCCTGGGACTTCGTGGCGGCGCTGCCCGAGGGCTACGATACGGTCGTCGGCGAGCGCGGCCTGCAGCTCTCGGGCGGCCAGCGGCAGCGCATCGCCATTGCCCGCGCGGTGCTCAAGAACGCTCCGATCCTCGTCCTCGACGAGGCGACCTCGCACCTGGATGCCGAGAACGAGCGCCAGGTGCGCGCCGCGCTGGACCAGCTGATGCGCGGCCGCACGACGCTGGTCATCGCGCACCGGCTCTCCACGGTCCGCCACGCCGACAAGATCGTCGTGCTGGACGCTGGCCTGGTGGCCGAGGAGGGCACGCACGAGGAGCTGCTGGCGCGCGGCGGCATCTACGCCCATCTGGTGGCCGCGCAGCTCAACGGCTCGGCGACCCAGCGCAACGGGCACGACGCCCCGGCGCTGCTGGCCCCTGGGGCGGTCGTGCCATAATCGCGCACCCACACCTTTGGCGGAGGGACAGCCCCTGTTTTCGAGCAGGGCTGGCCCCCGTTCGTCGAGGCGTGGCGCGAGGACCAGTCGGGGCGCGACCTGCCGGCGAGGGGAGGGGGCGCACTGGCGGCGTGGCCGGGCGGGGGCGGTGAGCAGGAACCGTCGTGGCGCTACATGCCGGCTAGCGGTGGGGGCTGGACGGAGACCTCGTTACGCACGATCCGCACGCCCGGGATGCGGCGCGCCACGGCCTCGGCCACGTCGCGGTCCTCGTCGGCGAGCACCTGGCCGGTCAACATGACTTCGCCGCCGCGCGCCGTCACCCGCAGGTTTTCCACCCACACGTTCGGGTCGTGCAGCAGCACCGCCTCGACCTGGCTCCCGAGCGCTAGGTCGTCCAGGACCGCGCCGGACTCCGGCGTGGGCTGGAACTCGGGTCGCGCTGCCAGCGTCAGCAGCACGTCCACGGCGGCCAGGGGCGAGATGCTGCGCGTGTTGAGCATCAGATCGTAGCAGGCCGGGTCGTTGATGTCGAGGTTGAAGAGATAGCGGATGTAACGCGCGCGGTCGCGGTCCGTGCGACGGACCGCCTCCTCCGCCTGCTCGTGGGTCATGGCGCTCGCCCGCGACGAGGCGGCCAGCACGCGCTCCACGCGCAGCCCGCGCGGCGCCATGATGCGGACGCGAATGACGTGGCGCACCTCGCGCAGCAAGGGGCCGGCGCCGAACCCCAGGAGGACGCAGTTGCCCTCGGCCGCAAAGCGATACATGACCGCGCGGAGCAGGACCGCGTAGCGGCGGCGCTCCTCGTTCAGGCGCTCCCAGAAGCTGGGCGCCCGCTCGGTCAGCTCCGGCGCGCCGGGGCGCACGCCGGGCGCATCGTATTCGCGCGCGGTCTCGAACAGCACGGTGCCGTCGACGAGCCGCCCGCCCAACTGCTCGGCCAGCACGCGGCCGATCCGGTCGCCCTCGCTCCCCAGCTCCCAGGATATGGCGATTACAGCCATGGTCTCGTCTCCCCAGCGGTCGACCGGCACGCCCCCGCCGCGGCCCGCCTGGCCGCGTGCCCGGATATGGGGCTGATTGTACCACGGCTTGCGACCGCCGGCCGGTGTAAAATCCCTAGCGGCCGCAGGGCGCCGGCGAGCGCGGACGGCCAAGCATGCGCTGGGACGACCGCTCGATGCCTGCTGCTCCGCGTCGCCCGCCCCACCCGCGCCTGCGCTTCGTCTTTCTCGACGTCGGCGAGACGATGCTGCGCGTCACCCAGCCCGGGGCCACCTACGGCGCTATCCTCGCCCGCCACGGCTACGACGTCGCCGCCGAGACGCTGGACACGACGATCCGCGCGCTGTTCCGCGAGCTAGACGCCGTCGTGCCGCGCCAGCGCAACCCCGACCACACCATCTCGGCCGAGCTAGCGCAGCGTCGCCGCGAGCTGCTGGTGGAGGGCGTGCTGGCGCGCGTGGGCGTCGACCCGGCACACGCCCCCGCCGTGGCGGAGGAGTTCCGGGCATCGTGGATCGGCACGGGCATCTTCCAGATGTACCCCGAGGTGCCGCCTGTTCTCGAGGCGCTGCGCGCGGCCGGCTACCGGCTCGGCATCGTCTCCAACTGGGAGCCGCGCCTGCCCCAGCTCTGCGCCAGCCACGGCATTCTGGAGCACTTCGAGTTCGTCGTTAGCTCGGAGAGCGAGGGGTACGTGAAGCCGCACCCCCGCTTGTTCGAGCGCGCACTGGAGCTAGCGGGCGTGGCGCCCGAGCAGGCCGTCCATGTCGGCGATAGCTATCCCGAGGACGTGGAGGGGGCGCGCGGCGTCGGCATTCAAGCCGTCCTCGTGGACCGCGGGGCGAAGGGCCGCGTGCCGTACTGGCCCACGATCCAGTCGCTTGCCGAGCTACCGTCCATCATCCGCGAGCTGTAAGCACGCGGCAGCGGGACGCGCGCGGCGGGCGCTCCTGGTCGCGCCGGCCTACCGCTCACGACGGGACTCGCGCCAGATTGCTTGCCACAGCGCCGAGTCCGGGCACCGCCCGCACACCGCCACGCGCTGGCCCGTCGCTCCCTCGACCGCCTTGCCGCAGAAGTAGCAGCGGCGGGTGCGACCACGACCAGTAACGGCGCTGGCTGCCCCGCTCTCGCGCGCGGGGAGCGGGATGCCACGGCCCGACGCTCGGTCCGTCGCGCCGGCGGCGTGCGCGCCGGCCATCGGGGATACCGCCGCGGTTCGGCGCAAACAGCTCGCTGCCATCGTCCTGCCTCCCCGGTTGCTCCCCAGGCCGTGTCGGCGTGACAGCCTGGCGATCGCTCGCATGACGCCAGCATACGGGGGCAGCGGCCGGGGGGCGATCAAGCAGCCGACACGCAACGTGTCGCGCGCACGACAGTCTGGGTGGCCGGCGGCGCGGCGGCGCGGCGCCCGGCAGTTCGGCGCGCGGCTATCGGCGCGCGACCGCACCCGCGCCGCCGCGCCGCTCCACGGCGCCGACGGCGCCCGGCATCTGGAACGTGTACGTTTCGCCGCGGGCAAGGTAGCGCACGTGCGGGATCAACCCGGCTGCCGCCACGGCCCGTTGGAAGTCACGCAGCGGCGACTTGAAGACGGTGTAGTCGTCGTAGTGGATCGGGATGGCCGTTCGCGGCCGTAGCAGGCGCAGCGCCTCGACGCCCTGCCGCGCGTCCATGGTGACCAGCAGGCCGACGACGCGCGTGCCGCCGAGATGCAGGAGAGCGAGGTCGATGTCGGGATAGCGCGCGGGGATGGCGCGAAGCTGCTCGCAGATGAGCGTGTCGCCGCTGATGTAGATCCGCGGCCCAACCGCGCCGCCCGGCGCGGTGAACTCCAGCAGGCTGCCCATCACCGGCGGGAGCAGGGCGCTCAGGACGCCGGGGCCGTGCTGGCCCGGCATGGCCGTGATCCGCAGGCGCGCGTCGCCCTTCGCCACGGTCTGCGTGTGCCAGGTCGTCAGGCTGCGCGCCGCGGCGAAGCCCTTCTTGCGGAGCGCGACCGCCGCGTGGCGTGTCGTCACGATCGGCAGGCGGTGGTCTAAGCGCTGCTCGACCACCCGGTCGAAGTGGTCCTCGTGCAGGTGCGACAGGACCACCAGGTCGAGCGGCGGCAGATCGTCCAGCTCCAGGGCCGGGTTCGTGCGGCGGGTCGAGCGCAGCCCGTAGCCCAGCCGGACGTGGTCGCCGCGGTGCAGGAAATTGGGGTCGGTGAGAATGGTGAACCCGGCGTAGCGCAGCAAGACCGTCGCCGTGCCGATGAACTGCAGGGACCCCGTCGCGACGTTCGGCGGCTCGGCCGCCGCGGGCAACACCAGGGGCCGGGGAGCGGTCGTCGTCGCAGACATCGTCGCGTCTCTCCACCGCGCGGCGGGAGGCCGCGCGCTATCCTCACCAAGCGTGTACTTGCCGCGCGGGCGCCACGCCGCTGTGCCACTGCCAGCCAGAAGCCCTGGCCGGGGCCGCGCCTGGCCCGTCAGCTCTCGCCGGCGGCTAGACGCACGCGACATGCCCGCGCCGGAGGGAACAGCCTGCGTGGCAACGGTTCTAAGGAAGCTCTAGGAACTCTCGGCCAGAACCCGCGGCCCTGCGGCGCCCGCTCGGTCCGTCGGCTGGACGCGTGGCGGGCTCGTACTGCCAGCCGAGGACCGCACTGCCGCGCCCCGCGGTATCATGCCGTCGAGTGGACAGGCCCCGGATCCTGTCGTAGGGGAGGTGCTGTGTCGGGCGAGTTGTGCCAGGAGGTCGTCGGAGGCTTCCGAGCGCACTTTGGGCGGGAGCCGGCCGTCACGGCGAGCGCGCCCGGCCGCGTGAACCTGATCGGCGAGCACACCGACTACAACGGTGGCTTCGTGCTGCCGACCGCCATCCCGCAACGCGCCCACGTCGCCCTCGCGCCGCGCGGCGACGCCCGCGTCCGCGTGGCGAGCGCCAACGTGCCGGGTGGCGTGGCGAGCTACGCGCTGGGGACGGAGACGCCGGGGCGCGGCTGGCTCGACTACGTGCAGGGGGTCACGCAGGCGCTCCGCGCCGCGGGCCACGCGGTCGGCGGGTTCGAGGCCTACGTGGCCTCGACTGTCCCGCTGGGCAGCGGACTGGCGTCCAGCGCGGCGCTGGAGGTGGCGCTGTTGCGGGCGCTGCGCGCGGCGTTCGGACTGCCGCTCGACGACGTGGCGCTCGCGCACTGCGGCCAGCGCGCCGAGAATGAGTTCGTGGGCGCCCGCGTGGGCATCATGGACCAGCTGGCCGCCAGCCTGGCCGAGCCGGGCTCCGCCCTGTTCCTGGACACCCGCAGCCTGGCCCACGAGCGCGTGCCGCTGTCCGCGGCGGTCGACCTCGTCGTGATCGACTCGGGCGTGAAGCACGCCCACGCCGCCGGGGCCTACAACGCGCGCCGCGCCGAGTGCGAGCGCACCTGCGCGCTCCTCGGCGTCGTCGAGCTACGCGACGTGGGCACCGCCGACCTGGCCCGGATCGCGGCGCTGCCCGACCCGCTCGACCGGCGCGCCCGCCACGTGGTTACCGAGAACGCGCGGGTACTGGCGGCCGTGGACGCGCTCCGGGCGGGCGACCTGCCCCGGCTGGGCGCGCTATTCGCCGCCTCGCACGCTTCCCTGCGCGATGACTATGAGGTGTCCGTCCCCGAGGTGGACCAGCTCGTGGCGCTCGCGGCGCGCGAGCCCACGGTGTACGGCGCGCGGCTGACGGGCGGCGGCTTCGGCGGGGCGGTCGTCGTGCTCGCGCGGGCCGGCGCGGGCGCGGGCGTCGCTGCGCGCCTCGCCGCGGCCTACGCCGCCGCGGCGGGACGCACGGCGACGATCCTGCTGCCGCCCCCGAGCTAGTTGCGCGGCGGGCGGGCGCCTAGCTGGCCAAGGCCGGCTGGCCGCGGTAGGCCGGGCCGCGCAGCACATGGCCCGGGAGGTCGCCGCTCAGGCGGCCGTCGGCGTAGATGACCTGGCCGTTGACGATCGTGTAGTGGATGCCCTCGGAGCGCTGCACCAGGCGCCGCGTGCCGGCCGGGTAGTCCTCTGCCCACTCTGGCTCGCAGGCGTTTACGGTCGCGGGGTCGAAGATCGTCAGGTCGGCCGCGTAGCCCGGCTGCACCAGCCCGCGCTCCGACAGGCCGCAGACCAGCGCCACGTCGAAGGTCAGCTTGCGGACGGCGGCTTCCAGGCTCATCGCCCCGTGGTCGCGCACCCACAGCCCCAGCAGCGTCGTCCCGTAACCGAACTCGGCGTCGAACTGCACGTGGGCGCCCGCGTCGGAGAGTCCGACCAGCACGTAGGGGCTCCGCAAGATCGCCGCCGTGGCGTCGAGATCGCCGCCGCTGTTCGCGCTGCGGAACATCGTCCCGAGGTTCTCCTCCAGCGAGAGGTCGAGGAAGGCGTCGAGGGGGTCCTGGCCGCGCGCGGCCGCCATCTGGGCGACGCTCTGGCCGACGTAGGTCGCGTTCTCCGGGCGCACGGTCTTGATGATCTGCACGAGGTCCCAGCGGCGGTGGAATGCCGCCCGCTTGGGTGCCGCCATCTCGGCGCGCAGCTTCCGGCGCGTCTCGGGCTCCGCGAACGCCTGCTTGCGCACGCCTTCCGGCAGGAACATGAGAGTCTTCCAGGTGGGGAACTCGTCGAACACCTGGGCGTTGTTCAGGTCGAAGCGGCTGACGATCGGCACCGTGTTCGTCAGCCCGTAGGCGCGGTAGCCGGCGCGGAAGGTGGGCTCGATGCCGGCCAGCTGGTCGCGCCACATCTCCGGGTCCGCCCAGCGGTGTACGACGAGCTGCCACAGCACGGGGCGCCGGGTGTGGCGGGCGAGCCGATCGTACCAGGCGCAGTGCTCGGGCTGGTGCATGCCCAGGATCGTCTCGATGACGCCGCTGTTCGCGTCGCGCAGCACGTCGCCCAGCGCGAACAGCTCGGCGTCGTCGGCCAGGCGGCTGGCGACGGGCTTGCCGTCCTCGCGCATGTGGCGGTCGTTGCGGTTGGTGGAGAGGCCGAGCGCACCCGCGGCCAGGGCGTCGGCCACGAGCTGCTGCATCTGGGCGACCTCCTCGGGGGTCGCGCGGCGCTCGGTCGCTTCCGCGCCGAGCACCCGATGGCGCAGCGCGATGTGGCCGACTAGCCCGCCGACGTTGACGCCAACGTGGCCTTCCAGGCGGTCTAGGTACTCGCCGAACGAGCGCCAGCCCCACGGCACGCCGCGCTCGAGCGCCACGCGCGGCATGGCCTCGACGCGCACGAAGCTCTGCACCAGCGCGTCCTCGCCACCCGGCTCGACCGGCGCGAGGGTGAGGCCGCAGTTGCCCATGATCACGGACGTGACGCCATGCTGCGGCTCGCAGGTGCCGTACGGGTCCCAGAGGATCTGGGCGTCGAGGTGCGTGTGGTGGTCGATGAAGCCGGGGGCGACGGCCAGGCCCGCCGCGTCGATCGTCCGCGCGGCGCTGCCCCGCAGCGTGCCGATCGCGGCGATCTTGCCGTCGCGCACGCCCACGTCGGCGCGGTAGGCCGGCTGCCCCGAGCCGTCCACCACGGTGCCACCCCGCACCAGCAGGTCGTACTCCATCGCCTCCCTCCCTCGCGCCGCGCGCCCGCGCTTCCTCATGCCGACGGTAGCCGATGGCCAATGTTACCGCGTCCCGGGGCCACCGTCGAGCAAGCGGCGGGCTGGGATGGTCGTGGGCGCGGTGCTAGAATGCGCCGGCGCCGCGCGGAGGCGCGAGAGGGCGAGTGGGCGCGCCGCGGCGCGTGGGGCGGGCGGCGCCGCTCCGACGCACCGCAGGGAGGTCGCGATGGCCCGAGATGACTCGATGAAGCTGACCGCGGCGACGCTGGGCCGCGGCGTGGTGCGTCCGCGGGACTACTGCCTGTTTGTCCATGACGAGGCGATGGTCGTGCCCGTCTACAGCGACCAGGACCAGAGCGTAGTCGTCTGGAACCTGGAGCCGGGCCAGGAGAACACGCTTCACGTACACGCCGCGAACGCGCACAGCATCGTCGTGCTGCAGGGGAGCGGCGTCTACCTGCGAGGCGAGGACGAGGAGGCGGCGATCACGGCGGGCGACTGCATTATCGTGCCGCGCGGCACCGCCCACGGCATCCGCAACACGGGCGACGGGCCGCTCTCCTACCTGGCGTTCACGACGGCCGGCGAGGGCGGCTACGTGCGCGGGGCGGTGGGCAGCTAGCAGGGGGCCGGCCGCCTAGCGCTGGTAGGGGCCGAGCTGGCCCAGGGCGAACTCCTGAAAGCTGGTGTCCACCACCTGCGACAGGTCGACCGCCTCGCGCACGCTCCCGGTGCGCTCGTAGTAGGCGAGGTCGTCGCGAATGGACTGCACGGCCAGCGTGCCGTCGGGGTTCAGCCCCGCCGGGCGCATGCGCTCATAGGCCGCCGGGTCTTTGATCGGCGTGTAGGTGGCAAGCGCTTTGATGACCGCGTCGCGGCCCTGCCGCTTGGGACCGAAGGCGTCGTTGTAGTCGCGCACCCCACGCAGGTAGGCGACCATGAAGCGCCGCCCGACCTCGGGGCGCTCCTCCACGAGGCTGGGGCCGTAGACCAGCACCGCCACCTGGTGGTTGCCGTAGAACTCGGAGACGCCGCGCCAGCGCACCGCGGTCCCCTGTGCCTCGATGCTGGACACGAACGGCTCGATGACCATCCCCGTATCGACGGCCTGGTTGGCGAACCCGGCGATCATGTCGGGAAAGCTCAGGATCGTGAGGTTGACGTCGGCGAGCGTCAGGCCGCCGCGCTCTAGGGCTTTCGCCAGCTCGATCTCGGGCGCGTTGGCCTGGCCGGCCAGCGTGGCGGTCAGGCCCTTCAGGTCGCGATAGTCTCGCACCTGGCCCGAGTCGATCAGGTCCTTGCGAACCATGAGCGCGACGAAGTCCCACTCGGGGCTGGGCGTGCTGCCCTTGTCCGCCACCATGCGCATCGAGACCTGGCGCGCGGCCGCGTTGAAGATGCTGGCGGCGCTGGGCGGGCCGAGCACGTCGAGCTGGCCGGCCGCGAGCGCCCCCATCATGACGGAGGTGCTGGGGACGATCTCCGGATCGACCTGCAGGCCCTCCTCCTTGAAGTAGCCCTGCTGGAGCGCGATGTAGATGCCGGCGTCGGAGGTGCTGCCGATGAGGCCCGCCTTGAGAGCGACGGGCGGGCTGGGCGGCGCGGTCGCGGCACTCGTGGCTGGCGGCGCGGCGGCGGACGCGGAGCTGGGTGAGGCCGGCGCGACGGCGGTGGCGTTGCCGGGTGGCGGGGACGGCGCGGCCGGCGCCGGACCGGAGCACGCCACGAGCAGTGCGGCGCCAAGCCACAGCACCCAGCCGGCCCAACGGCGGGTCGTCAGCCGGGGGCGACCCACGCCAACCATGCGCACGCTCCCCTCTCGCGCGAGCCACTCGCCCCCGAGTGTAGGGGCTGGTCGCGCGGCTCCGCAACCACGCCGCCGCTCGCCCCGTGAGACGCAACGGGGTACTGGCCGCGTCCGGAAGGCTCCCGGCCGCGCAGCCGCATCGGGAGGAGTTCCCGGCGCGGCTGGGGGCGGGTCGCCGACCGTGCATGGGCCGGAGCCAGTCGGGTGCGCTACTGCTGCAGGCGGTCCGTGAAGAAGGCTTCGTTGCCCTGATAGGGGGCGGGGCTTACCTGGAGCGGGCCGCTGTACGGCGTGTCCAGATCGATGACGAGGTACAGGCTACCCGCGATGATCGCCGTCAGCGCGATTGTAATCACCGCCTGGGCGAGCAGGCTGCGGACGCCAAACAGGTACGTGAACCCGACCGTAATCATGGCGCCCGCCATCAGGACCACCCAGATCGCGCTCGGCAACGTGCTGCGGCTCTCTAGCAGGCGCTGCCCCCGCAGTCGGTAGAACTCCTGCATCTGGCGCAGCGACTCCATGTAGGCGGGGCGGCCCTGGTCGTCGGCGGGCGCCTGGCTGTAGACGTCCCAGAGGTGATCGGACAAGCGCCACGCCTCGTCGCTGTCCTCGCCGCGCGCCATCGCCGCCCACTCGTGGTCGAGCACCACCCGCGTGTACGCGAGCAGTGTCTGCTGCAGCTCCTGCCGCGTCGCCGTGTCCAGCCCGTCGGCGAGGTGAAAGAGTGTGGAGGTGGCGATGGCTTCACTGGTGATGGTTTGCTGGTCGTCGTGGAAGCGATTCCAGCTGATCACGACCAGGAAGGAGAGCAGCACCGCATAGGCAGCGCCCAGCGTCGAGTAGACGAAGCCCGCCGATTCCCGGTGGGCCTCCAGCGTCGTGAGCTTCACCGACCGTCGAACTACCAGCATACCGCCCAGCGCGGCCAGCTCCGCGAGCAGCACGAACGTCGCGAGTGCCAGCAGCGGCTGTCCGGAAGCCTGTAAGTCGCCCCACCAGATGGCGCGGAAGGCGATCAGCACGGCAAGGCCGGTGGCCGACCAGATAATGGTCCACAGTCGAGGCCGGTCGTCGAGCAAGCGGTCCAAGCGCGGTAGCTCCGGATGCGGTGGCGCGCGGTGAGCCTTGGTGCAGTGTGGCAAACTCCTGGCTTCGCACGCCAGTAACACTCCGGCTGGAGGACGGCCGGAACGCCGCCTGGGATCGCGTCCCGGACGCGGCCCAGGCGCTGTAACCGCTGGCGCGAGCGTTGACAGCTCGCCCCCGCTGGGGCATTCTGAGCCCAAGCGAGCAGCCGGCACGTGGTCAGCGCAGGGAGGGCAGGAGCATGGACCAGCGGCAAGGACAGGCACGGCAGGCGAGCGAGACGCTGCGGCGGCGAGGACTGCTGGCCGCGATCGCGGCGGTGGTCGCGGGAGGGCTGGCGAAGGCATCGGAGCGAGTCGCCCAGGCGGGCGGCACCCAGGGCACCGCACTCATCGACGGCGAGGTCAACACGGCGACCAATCCCACGCAGCTGAACGGCCAGCCGACCTGGTCGGGCCAGTCCGTCTTCGTCGTGGACGGCACCTCGGTGGGCGCCCGCGCGATCGTGGGCACGGGCGGCGCGGCCGCTGGCGTCCAGGGCATCCTCGGGGCCGCGGCAAGCACCACCGGCTCGGCGGGGGTGCAGGGCAGCTCGTCGAGCAGCCCCGGGGTGCGGGGCGACTCGGATACCAGCACGGGGGTCTTCGGCTACTCGGGCGGCCTGTACGGTGTGGAGGGCTCGGGACCGGTGGGCGTCTTCGGCCAGACGGCGGCGAATGGGGGAGTTGGCGTGTCCGGCGCGGCGTCCTCCGGCGTGGGCGTCCACGGCGGGGTGGACACCAGCGGGACTGGCGTCCGCGGCGACGGCAACAACAACCAGATCGGGGTACTCGGCGTGTCTGCCTCGCAGGCTTACCAGCTCGCCGCGCCCGGCCAGCCCGCGGCGGTCTACGGTCTCGCGAGCGCGAGCATCCCCGGCGTGGTGGGGCAGTCCAACAGCGGCAACGGCGTGTACGGCGCGTCAGTCGGCAACGTAGGCGTGCTCGGCACGTCGAGCGCGAGCCACGGGCTGTACGGGGCGTCCACCAGCGGCTATGGGCTGTACGCAACGTCCACGAACAGCACGGGGATCGTCAGCAGCACCAACGGCGGCAACGCGATCCAGGGCGCGTCGAATGGCAACGTGGGGGTGCTGGGGACCTCGAACAGCAGCATCGGCGGCTACTTCTCGTCGGGCACGAGCACTGGCCTGTACGCGACCGGGCCGGGCGCGGGCTTCGCCGCCCGCTTCGACGGCCCGGTGCAGGTGAACGGCGCCTTCACCGTCCTGGGCGGGCCGAAGTCCGCCGCGGTGCCGCATCCCGACGGCAGCCATCGCCGCCTGTACTGCCTGGAGTCGCCCGAGTCGTGGTTCGAGGACTTCGGCCGCGGGCAGCTCGTGAACGGCCGCGCCGCGGTGCAGCTTGACCGGGACTTCGCGGCGCTCGTCCGCAGCGACGACTACTACGTGTTCCTCACGGAGACCGGCGATTGCGGCGGGCTGTACCTAGCGAATCGTAGCGGCACCGGCTTTGAGGTCCGCGCCCGGAACGCGGCGGCAACCGGCCCCTTCGACTACCGCGTGGTTGCGAGGCGCAAGGACATCGCGGCGCCGCGGCTCGAGACGGTCGACATCCCGGCCCCGCCCGCACGGCCCGCCGCCCCGCCGCCCCCGCCCGCGATCCCGCCGCTCGACCCGCCGCGCGTCGATCCGGCCCACCAGGTGCCCGAGACGCGACCGGCGCCGCGATAGCCGCGCCCGCGCGGGGCGCGCGTATCGGGCGTGATCGCCGGCGCTCAGTTCGACGCGGTTTTCATCGCGGGGTGCTGCAGGCCAATGTCCGACGGCGTCGCGCTCTTGTCCCACACGAGCTGCTTGGCCCACCGCGCGGCTTGCTTGAAGTTCTCGGTATGATCCGGTCCGTAGGCGTAGTGATGGTTAGGCGTCAGCACGCCGGAGTGTTTCGTGATGACGTCTGGATCGCCGTGCGCGACGTGGAACTTGTGGCCCTGGGTGCGCTTCTCGATGCCCTGCACGATATCTGCCATGTACTGGTTCACCAGGGGGTCCTCCAGCACGATGATGGCATGGTTCGTGTGCGGATAGCCGAGTAGACGCTGGTGGATCCAGGCCGCTACGCTGGGAGCGCCGCGGCTGCCCTGGCTCGGTAGGCCAGACAGATCGACGGGGACGACGCTGGTCACGCTCCTTCCGCCACTGCTAACCAGGTGGGCTTGTATGACATCCACCTGATGCCGTTTGCCACTGTTATTGGCGTTGTGCAAGGCCAGGACGGCAATATCGTCCGAGAAGCGGCCGAGCAGGTTTTGCATCTGCTTCGTCGCTTGAACGACGGTGTGATCGATGGTCCCGCAGATGGTGTCGTCTCCTTCGGGTATCAGGTCGTCACGCCCGCCGATGGCCACGATGATCCAGACTGGTTTTCCAGTACTCGTGCGCGCCGCAAGTAGAGCTTCCGTTGCCGTCGTGCTGCCGCTGACGATCGCCGAGTAGTTTCCCGTGCCCACCGGTGCATTGGCGACCAGGGAATCGGCGGCGTTCTGCAAGGCGCTGCCGGGGCCTGTGCCCTGGTCGAAGTTCAGGTACGCCGCTTGACTCACTGTCCTAGGGGCTAGCTCGGCGAGGAACGCTGCCGAGTACGGGCCGCCGGCGGGCCCCGGGGAAAGGTATCCGAGCCATTCAGCCATCGCAAAACCCTCCCTGAACGCGAGGCGCAATGTTACTCGACGGTCATGGTAGCGTTGAGCAGGGTTTCCCGCGGGAGTGTGATCCCGAGCGCGCGAGCGGTCCGCAGATTGACGGCCAGGTAAAATCGCGTCGGCTGTTCGACCGGCAGCTCCTCCGGCCGGGCGCCTTTCAAGATCCTCTCGACGTAGCTCGCGGCGTAGGCGAACAAGTCGTCATTGTTTGGCCCGTAGGCCAGCAGCCCGCCCCCCGCGAGCAGCTGTGGCGTCTCGAACATCGACGGGAGGCGCCCGTCGAGCGCCAGTGCCGCGAGCCGTGGATGCTGCTGCTGGAACAGCGGGCCGCCCAGCACTACCACCGCATCCGCACGCTCCCGCGCGATGTCGGCAAAAGCCGCTTCGAACTGGTCCGGCCGTTGGACCTCCGTGGATTGCAGCTCTAGCCCCAAACGCTGCGCTGCCTCCGCGGTGGCCGCGAACTCCTTGCGCTTCCCCGGATACATGGGATCCCAGAGCACCGCCACCCGCGCGATCTCCGGCAGCGCATCGCGGAGCACCTCGAGCCGCTTCTGGCTCAACTGCAGCGAGAGCGAGGTCAGCCCGGTAACGTTTCCGCCGGGTCGCGCCAGGCTCGCCACGAAGCCTTGCTCCACCGGCTCGGCGCTCACCGCCATCACGATCGGGATGGTTTGCGTCGCCTGCATCGCGGCCTGGATCGCCGGCGAGCTGGCGGCCAGGATGAGGTCTACTGGCACGCCGACCAGCTCCGCGGCGAGGGCCGGGAAGCGCTCGGGCTTGCCCTCGGCGAACCGGTACTCGAGGCTGAGGGTGCTGTTCAGGTCGTAGCCGCGCTCGGTCAAGCCGTGTTCGAATGCTTCGAGGGGCCCGAGCTGGCCGGGGCTGCCAAAGGCCAGCACGCCCACGCGCGGGGGCTGCGCGGGCGGTGCCGCCGGCGCGACGCGGGCGGCGCATCCCGCCAGCCACCCGAGACTCGCTGCGCCCGCGGCCTGCACGAACTGCCGGCGGCTGAGGGCCATTGGCGAGCGATGCATCCCGGCAGTCTCCTACCGGCGCGGCTCCGCGCGCTGCTCCCGACGGGCGCAGTATAGCACCAGCCGTGCTAACGCGCTGTCAGCCAGTTGACGGAGCGCCCGTGTGCGGCGTGCCGGACGAGCCCTCACTTCGTGGTGTGTGCGTAAGGGCGGGTCCGCGCGTGCCGCGAGTATCCCATGAAGAGCGTCGCTGGGCCGGGGGGTTAGGTCACGTCCCGGCGGTGGACCGTGCCGAGAGGGTGCGGCGTGCTGGCGGGATAATAGAGCGTGAGTGGCTGCGCCGAGTATTCGACGTAGGGCAGGTGGGCGAGCAGCGTCGCGGCGCCGTAGCTCATGCCGCCCCGCAGCTCGCGCGAGACGAGCTGGCCGCGTCGGACGAGCGCGCTCCAGGCCGCTTCTAGCGAGCGGCGCTCGATCAAGTGGTGGCGACCGAGCTGCTGCATGTACAGCCAGACCCCGTCCTCGGTGACCTCGCGAATCTCGCTGCTGGCCTGACCCGCGAGGGTCTGGAGAGCCGGTCCGCGCGCCTGCAGCGCCGTCAGGTCCCGCCAGACCTGCTCGAACGTGACGGCCTGGCCGCCGCTGTCGGCGGCAACGGCCGCGTCAAAGGCTGCCTGGCTCGCCGCCAGCAGCTCGGCGTCGGCGCCCGGCGCCAGCAAGGCGCCCTCGGTCGAGTCCGCGGGCAGGGGCGCGGCGGGCGGCGCGGCCGGCTCCGCGCCATTCGCGTCAGCGCCAGCCGGCGCGCGGGTGGGTGGTTGGGGCGCCGCCACATCGTCGAGTGGTGGCTCGGCGGGCGTCGGGCGCGGCGCCGCGCGCCCCCGGCCGCGCTCGTCGCCCCGCTCGGACCGCGCGCGGGCGGGCTCAGGCGGCATGGCAGCCGATTCGGGCGCGACAGTCGCCTCAGCCGGCGGTGGGGCGGGCGGCGGTTCCTCAACGATCGGCACGCTAGCCGCCGCGTCGGCAGACTCGCCATCGTCGGCGACGACGGGGGGTGGGCCGAGCCCTTCCAGCTTGGCCTGGACCGCCTCCAGCGCGACGCGCGCCTCGGGCGTAATGCGCAGCGCGCGCAGCACGTGCTCCAGCATGCGGCCGAGGTAGTCTCGTTCCCCGCTGCCGAGCCACAGCGCCACCTCCGGCTCGGCGGCGCCCAGCACGCGGCGAAAGCGCACCTCGCCCGGCGGCACCTCCACCGTGGTGGCCGGCCCATCCTCGGCCCGCACGCGCACATGGCCGAGCGCCGTGTTGTAGATCACGTGGGTGAGCCGCCCGGGCACTTCGTCCAGCGACTCGTCCTCTCGGGCCATCGCTCCCCCGCACTGTCGGTCCCGTCGATAGCGTATCGTATAATGGCTCGGGCAGCGCTGACCAGGGAGAGGGCATGCTCTCAGTTCCGGATTTTACTCGCGCGCGGGAGCAGCGGCTCGTCGAGCTGGGCCAGGATATCGCGCACGCGGCGTACCTCCGTGGCCGGTTCGTGCTGCGGTCCGGCGCCATCAGCAACTACTACTTCGACAAGTATCTCTTCGAGACGAAGCCGAACCTGCTGCGCCGCGTCGCGTCGTTCCTGGCCGAGCTGGTGCCCCCGGGCACGGACCGCCTGGCCGGGCCCGAGCTGGGCGGCGTGGCCCTCGCCACGGCGGTGTCACTGGAGCTGGGGCTGCCCTTCGTGATCGTGCGCAAGGAGCAGAAGTCCTACGCGACCACGTCGCAGCTCGAGGGCGAGCTATACGCCGGCGAGCGGGTGGCGGTGCTGGAAGACGTGGTCACGACGGGCACCGCGGTGATCCAGTCGGCGCAGGCGCTACGGCGGGCGGGCGCCGTGGTACAGGACGCCATCGTGGTAATCGACCGCGAGGAGGGCGGCGGCGAGGCGCTGGCCGCCGAGGGGCTGCAATTCTGGCCGCTCTTCCGCCGCTCGCAGCTCAGCCTCTGACGAAGTGCTGGGCAACGAGTGCTGAGGGCTGAGTAGGATTGGCTCAACACTCGGCAGGGCGCCGCGGGAGCGCCCTGATTCGGCACCGGGAGCGGGACCGGGCAGGGCGCGGCAGGCAGCGCCCCTACACTGGGCGGGAGGCGACCGGGGAGGGCGCGGCAAGCGACGTCCCTAACGGACAGGGGGAGGGATGGACGAGGCGCAGGTCGTGGAGCTGCTAGAGCGGGGCGGCGCGCTCGCGGCCATGCACTACGAGGCCGGGGGCGCCCACCGGCTGCGCCGCTTCGAGCGCTTCGATCCGCTGGCGGACCCCGTGGCGGCGGAGCAGCTCGGGACCGCGCTCGCGGCACGGCTGGCGCCCGGCGCCCATGACCGCGTGCTCGTCTGGGACGGCGTCGACACGAGCGTTCTGGGCTACATCGTGGGCCGCGCCCTGGAGCGGCCGGTGATCCGCATCTACGATTATGAGGGCCTCATCACCGCCTCGGCGCCCATCCCCGCTGGAAGCCGCGCCGTGTTCGTCGCGCCGGCGATCCTCGATCCCCAGCAGCCACGCCTGGCCCGCGCGTTGATGGAGACGCGCGACGCGACGCTCACCACGGTGGCCGCGCTCGTAGACGTGGGCGAGGGGGGCGAGCCGCCCGTGGCGCTCGTGCGGCTGGAAAGCTATCCGCCCGAGGCGTGCCCCGCCTGCCGGCGCGGCGAGCCGCTGGCCAACGCGCGCGTGTCGCTAACCCCGGGAGGCCGCCATGACTGAGGCGCCGACCGACCTGGCCCCGACCGCAGCGGCGAGCGCGGAGCCGGCGACCGCGGCGAGCGTGGCGGAGGCGCCCCAGCCGGATCCCGCGCGCCTGGCGAACATGCTCCAACGGCTGAGCGAGATCGCAGGCGACGGCCAGGCCGCCGTTACGCGGCTCGCCTACACGCCGGCCGAGCGCGAGGCGCACGCCACGGTGGCGCGCTGGCTCAGCGACGCGGGATTGGCGGTGCGGACCGACGCGATGGGCAACACCTACGCCACGCGCCCCGGCCGCCGTGCGGACCTGCCCGCCATCGCCATCGGCTCCCACCTCGACTCCGTGCCCCAGGGCGGGCGTTTCGACGGCACGGTGGGCGTCGTCGGCGGCGTCGAGGTCGTGCGGCTGCTGGAGGCCGCGGGCGTCCAGACGGACCATCCGCTGACGATCATCGCCTTCAGCGCCGAGGAGGGCGCGCGGTTCGGCGAGGCCTGCATCGGCTCGAAGGCCGCCGCCGGCGTGCTCCAGCCGGGCGACTTGCAGCGCCTGCGCGACGGCCAGGGGGTGACGCTGGCCGCCGCGCTGCAGAGCCTCGAACTCGACCCCCGCCAGCTACCCACGGCCCGCTGGGCGCCGGGCGAGCTAGCGGCGCTGCTAGAGCTGCACATCGAGCAGGGGCGGCTGCTGGAGAGCGACGGCAAGGCCGTGGGACTGGTCGAGGCCGTGGCGGGCAACACGCGCCTGCGCCTGATCGTGCGCGGGCGGGCCGACCACTCCGGCGGCACGCCGATGCACCTGCGCAAGGATGCGCTGGCAGCGGCATCCGAGATCGTGCTGGGCGTCGAGCGACTCGCGAACGAGCCGCAGCGCCGCACGACGGTTGCCACGGTGGGTCGCCTGGACGTGGCGCCCAACAGCATCACCACCGTGCCTGCCCAGGTCGCGTTCTACGTCGACGTGCGCGACATCGACGGCGACCGGCAGCGCGCCGCCGCCCAGGACGTGCTGGCGCTGGCGCAGCAGGTGGCGGCGCGGCGCGGGGTGCTCGTGGAGGCCGAGCTGGTGGGCGACTCGTCGCCGGTGGTGCTGCCGCTCTGGCTGCGCCATATCACGCGGGAGGTGTGTGAGCAGCTCGACGTGCCGTACCGTGTGCTGAACAGCGGCGCGGGCCACGACGCGGCGATCCTCGCCCGCGTGCTGCCCACGGCGATGCTGTTCGTGCCGAGCCACGAAGGGCTGAGCCACTGCCCGGAGGAGTGGACGAGCATCTCGGACATCGCCGTAGGCGTGCGCGTGTTGTACCACGCCGTCCTCGCGCTCGACCGCGCGCTCGTGGCCCAGGCAGGATGAGCGACTTTCCACACGGCGTCGCGCTCGGCGTGCTGCCGGCGCCGGCCGGTACGTTGCCCGCGCCGCACTGCGCGGCCGCCCCGATCACCGCGCAGTTCCAGGTCGCGCCCGAGCACTATTTGATGCGCCTGCGGGACGCGCGCGTGGCGGGCGGCGCGCCCGGCCAGTTCGTCATGCTCAAGCCGACGCGCGCGACCGACCTGCACCCGATCCTGCCGCGGCCGATGGCGGTCTACCGCTACCTGCCGGCCTCGGACGAGTTCGAGATCGTCTACCGCGTCATCGGCACGGGCACACAAGTGATGAGTGAGCGCACGGCCGGCGAGATCGCGGAGCTGGTCGGCCCCGTGGGCCAGCCGTTCCGGCTCGCTTCCTCGCTGGACGGCCTGCTCGTCATCGGGCGCGGCATCGGCGTGTGCTCGATCACCGCGGCGGCCGAGGTGGCAGCGGCGCGCGGCGCCCGCGTCTACGCCGTGGTCAGCGCGCGCCGCCCCGACGCGCTGGTGGGCCTCGACCTGTTCGCCGCGCTGGGAGCGCAGGTGTTTCCCGTCACGGATACGGAGGGCACGAGCGCGCCCGAGCACGTCGCGGAGCTGGTCGCGCCGCTGCTGCGGCTCGGGCGCGTGCAGCAGGTGCTCGTGTGCGGCTCGAACCGGCTGATCGACCTGGCCGTGCGCCTGGCCGCGCCGCATGGCATCGACGTGCAGGTGTCGCTCGAAGCGCACATGGCCTGCGGCATCGGCTACTGCCACGGCTGCTCGCACGGCGCCGTCGGCGAGTCCGAGGAGGCGCCGCTGGTGTGCCGCGAAGGGCCGGTGTTTCGGGCGAGCTGTCAGTCATCAGCGGTCAGCGGTCAGCGGTCGGCCGCTGCCATAGCTGATAGCTGACGGCTGAGGGCTGACAGCTGATGACTGATCCCCGCCTGGCCGTCGATCTCGGAGCCGGCCTCAAGCTCCAGAACCCAGTGATGCCCGCCTCGGGCTGCTTCGGCGTCGAGATGGCGAGCCTGATCGACCTCGACACGCTCGGCGCGCTCGTGCCGAAGACCATCTTCTACGGCGCGCGCGCCGGCAACCCGTCGCCGCGGCTGGCGGAGACGCCGGCGGGCATGCTGAACTCGGTCGGCATCCCCTCGCGCGGCATCGACGATTTCTTGCGCCGCATCCTGCCCGCGTACCGGCGCTTTCGCCCGCCGACCATCGTCAGCATCGGCGGGCTGAGCATCCACGAGTACTGGGACCTGGCGGCGCGGCTGAACGGCGTGCCCGGCGTGGCGGGCCTGGAGCTGAACGTCTCCTGCCCGAACCTGGAGGCGGGCGGGCTGGAGATCGGCGCGAGCCCCGAGAACGTGGCGCGGGTCGTCCACGGCGTCGTGCAGCGCTTCGAGGGGCCGGTGATCGCGAAGCTCACGCCGAACGTGACGCGGATCAACGACATCGCCCTGGCGGCGGAGGAGGCCGGCGCCTCGGCCATCTCGGCGATCAATACGTTCGTGGCGATGGCCATCGACGTACACGCGCGGCAGCCGCTCACTGGCACGCCGACCGCGGGCATCTCCGGCCCGGCGATCAAGCCGATGGCGCTGCGCATGGTCTGGGAGACGGCGCGCACGGTGCGCGTGCCCGTGATCGGCATGGGCGGCATCAGCAACGCGCAGGACGCGCTGGAGTTCATCCTGGCTGGCGCTAGCGCGGTAGCGATCGGCACCGCCAACTTTACCCGGCCGACGGCCATGCCCGATACGATCGCAGGGCTCAGCCGCTTTTTGGACGACGAAGGCGTGGGCAACGTGCGCGAGCTGATCGGGGCGCTGCGCTACGAGGCGTTCGGCCCGACGGCTGCCGTGGACGCGCCCGGCGCCTACGGGCCGCCGGACCCCGACACGACGCCTGCACCGCGCCGGGGCCGACGCCCGAGCTGATCGTTGCGGCCGTGCCGCTCACCGCGGACCTCGCCGTCGAGCAGGTGGTGGAGCGCGGGCGCTGCCGCCCGAGGCGCGGTTGTTGGCGCGCACGATGCGCCCCACGCTGGCCGCCGAGCCCGACGACGGCTACTGGTTGTCGCCGCCGGCACGCTCGGCCGCTGGCGGGTGAACGACACCACCGGGGAGGTCGAGCCGGCCGACGGCGTGGCCGAGCCATGGGAGATCCAGAGCCGCCTCGACCTGCGCTGAGCCAAGCCGCGCCGCGACGATCTCACGGCGATCGGAGGAAGCCGAGTGGCCATCGACCTGCTCATCGAAAACGCGACCGTGGTGACGATGAACGCGGCGGGCGACGTGCTGCCGGGTGGCAGCGTGGCCGTGGAGAGCGCGCGCATTCGGGGGGTGTATCGCGCGGGCGCGGCGCCGCCGGCGGAGCCCGTGGCGCGGCGGCTGGACGCCCGTGGCGGCGTGGTCATGCCGGGCCTGATCAACGCCCACACGCACCTCTTCCAGACGCTGATCCGCGGCGTCTACGAGCGGCTGGGGTTCTTGGAGTGGTTGCGGCGGATCTACCTGACGGGGCGGGTGCTGGAGCCGGAGGACTGCCTGCAAGGGGCGCTCGTCGGGCTGGGGGAGTCGGTACAGAGCGGCGTCACGACAGTCGTGGACCACCACTTCCTGAACCGCACGCCCGAGCTGGCCGAGGCGACCATCGCCGGCTTCCGGCAGGTGGGCGTGCGCTGCGTGCTGGCGCGCTGCGTGATGGACGTGGGCGGGCTGGCGCCGCCCGAGGTCGTCGAGACGCCCGAGGCGGGGCTGCGTGCCTGCGAGGCGCTGCTCGCCGGCCACCGCGCGGAGATCGAGAGCGGGGCGCTCGGCATCTGGACCGGGCCGAACACCCCGCCGATCAACGCCAGCGAGACGCTGATCCGCGAGGCGCACGCCTTCGCGCAGGCCCACGGCATCGGCATCAGCACCCACGTCGCCGAGGCGGCGAGCGTGGTGGAGGCGGCGCGCAGCGAGCACGGCGCCGACGGCGTGATCGCGCTGTTCGAGCGGCTGGGCGCCCTCGGGCCGCGGCTGCTCTGCGCCCACAGCGTTCACCTGTCGCCGCGCGAGATCGCGCTGCTGGCGGCGGCCGGCGGCTCGGTGTCCCACAACCCCGTCAGCAACGGCTTCCTGGGCGACGGCATCGCGCCGATCACCGACATGCTGGCGGCGGGTGTGAACGTGGCGCTCGGTACGGACGGCGCGGCCAGCAACAACAGCCAGGACATGTTCGAGGTCATGAAGGTGGCGACGCTGTTCCAGCGCGCCCGCACGCAGGACCCGGCCGCGCTGCCCCCCGAGACGGTTCTGCGCCTCGCCACGATCAACGCCGCGCGGGCGCTCGGCCTGGAGGCGGAGATCGGCAGCCTGGAGCCGGGCAAGCGCGCCGACCTGATCGTCGTGGACCTGGCCGGCGCGCTGCACAACACGGCCGTCCACGACGTGCTGTCGCACCTCGTGTTTACCGCCCGCCCGTCCGACGTGCGCACCGTCCTCGTGGACGGCCGCGTCCTCCTAGAGGACGGCGTGCTGCAAACTATCGACGCCGCCGCGGTGCGCACGGCCGGCCAGGCACGCGGCGAGGCGCTGGTGCGGCGGCTGGAGGCGTAAATGCGAACATTCGCTAGCGCTCCTGAGTCCTGCGGACACGTACTCCGCGCTCAGTAACCACGAGCAGGTGAGATAGATCATCTAGATGGCTCGTGAGGATCGATTCTAGCCAGAGGGCTTTGGCTCGGATGCTTTGGTCGCCCAGCCGAAAGTAGATGATGCCGCGGTGCGGCACCCGATGGCGAACCACCAATTCGCCAAAGTCCCGATCATTCGTGATTAGGATTCGCTGCTCGCGGTTGGCGAGTTCGAGCACCGAGCGGTCAGCTAGACTCGACGGATAGTCCTGAGCGATGGCGGTAACGTCGTGTCCCCATTGTCGAAGAAAGTCGCCCAGCCGCAACTCCGCGCTTTCGTCGAGCAGGAACCGCATCAGCCGGCGGGCGCCGCCTCGCGCCGCTCGGCGTGGCGCTTCGGCCTGTCCCGTTGTACGAGCGCCGCGGCGTACGCGAGGCAGGCCCTCACGTCGTCGACGGTGAGGCGCGGGTAGTCGAGAAACAGCTCGTTCAAGTCAGGGTTTTGCGCGAGCTTGGCAAGGACAAGCTCCACGGGGATCCGGGTCCCTCTGATGGTCGGCTTGCCGACGAGGATTTCCGGGTCCCGCACAATGCGGTCTGAGAGGACCGGTTCACGTCGTCTCATGGCCTCATCCCTCGCGGCACTTTGGAACAGTCTAGCACCGGCCGGAGATGTCGCGGTGCAGCCGACACGCCGCCGGCCAGGCACGCGGCGAGGCGCTGGTGCGGCGGCTGGAGGCGTAGCGGTCAGGCGAACCAGGCGCCGGGGGCCATGCTGGGGAGGGGCCAGCCGGCGAGGCGCTGCCACATCTCGTGGACGGCCGGCTCGAGCGCGGCGGCGGCCGCCAGGTCGGCGGCGAAGCCGGGCTGCAGCGCCGCGCGGGTCGCGCTGACCTGGCGATACACGGCCTGCTCGTCCACGCGCGTGCAGCGGCCTTCGCGCACGACGATCTCGCCGTCCACGAACACGGTGTCCACCGCCGCGCCGTTCTCGCAGTAGACGAGCTGCACCGGCAGGTCGTTGTCGGCGGCGAGGGCGTAGGAGTCGCGGCGCAGCAGCACCACGTCCGCACGCTTGCCGACCTCCAGCGAGCCGATCTCGTCTTGGAGGCCGCACGCCCGCGCGCCATTGATCGTCGCCATGCGCAGCAGGTCGCGCGCCGCGGGCCACTGGCGGTAGTCCACCTGGTTCGACGTGTGCAGCAGTGCGGTGAGGCGCAGCGCCTCGAACATGTTGAAGTTGTCGCTGGAGCAGGGGCCGTCGGTCGCCACGGCCACGTTGACTCCCAGCTCCCGCATGCGCCGCACGCGCGCCACGCCGCTGCCGAGCTTCAGGTTGCTGGCGGGATTGTGGATGATGGTGGCGCCGCGGCTGGCGGCGAGGGCGAACTCGTCGTCGTCGAGCCAGACGCAGTGTGCCATCGACACGTCCGGGCCGAGCACGCCGAGCGCGTCGAGCCGCCCGACCAGTGTCGTGTGGAACGCCTCGCGGGCCTGCACGGCGTGCGACTTCGCCTCCCCAACGTGGAGGTGCAGCCCGATGCCGAAGCGGTCGGCGAGCGCGCGACAGCCCGCCAGCATCGCGTCGCTCAGACGGTGCGCGGCGGAAGGCCCGACGAGCAGCGAGATGCGCGGGTAGCGTCCCTGGTAGGCCGCGAAGAACTCGGCCGCGGCCTCTAGCCCCTGGGCCGTCTCGCGCCCGGTGACCTGGGCCGCCGCGCCGCCGCTCGCCTGCACGAACCGCGGATCGAGCGGCAGGGTGTCCTCCCACTTGAGGTCGGCCAGCACGTACGCCACGGCCGCGCGCATGCCCGCCGCGTCCATCGCGGCTAGCTCCTGCGGCATGCCGCCGTAGGCCAGCGACGTGTTGCCGAAGAAATGGTCCAGGCAAGTCGTGGTGCCGGTGCGCAGCATCTCGACGGCGCTCACCAGCGACCCGAGATAAAGCTGCTCGTCGCTCAGGCGCCCGGTGGGCGAGCGCATGTAGACGAGCCAGAGGTCCAGCGGCAGGCGCTCGAAGCTGCCCTTGAAGAGCGTGGCGTAGGTGTGGGTGTGGGCGTTCACCAGGCCGGGCATGGCGACGTGACGCGCGCCGTCGAACACGGCATCATAGCGCTCGCGGCGGCGCGCGTCGTCCGGCGGGCCGACGTAGGCCAGCCGCCCGTTCTCGATCACCAGGTCGCCGCGCGGCAGCACGGTGTCAGCCGCGTCCACCGTGACGATGGCCGCGTCGCGGATCAGCGTGCGCATGGGTGCCTCATTCCAGGTTCCCGATGGCGGTGACGCTGCGCCAGGCCATGAGCCGCGCTTCGAGCAGGTCGAGCAGCCAGTTGGCGACCAGCACCAGCACGAGCAGCATGATCACGCCGACGAACAGCCCGGCGGCGTCGAACGTGCCGGCGGCGCGGCGGATGAAGTAGCCGAGGCCCTCCGAGGACGCGATGAACTCGCCGACGGTAGCGCCGATCACCGCCTGCGGCACGGCGGTCTTCAGGCCGACCAGGATCGTGGGCGAGGCGGCCGGCAGCAGCACGCGCCAGATGAGGTGGAAGCGGTCGGCGCCGAACAGCCGCGCCAGGTTCACGTAGTCGCGGTCCACGCCGCGCAGCCCGGCGTAGGTGTTGAAGAAGACGAGGAAGAAGCTCATCAGCGCGACGACGCCGACCTTGGACGCGATGCCGATGCCGAGCCAGATGATGAACAGAGGCGCCAGGGCGGTGCGCGGGATGCCGTAGAAGCCGAGGATCATCGGCTCGAACACGTCGGCCCACAGCCGCGACTGCGCCAGCCCGAAGCCGACCGCCAGGCCCAGCCCCGCGCCGATAGCATAGCCGATGATGATCTCGGTGAACGTCACCTGCGTGTGGCGCCAGAGCTGGCCGTTCTGAATCATCTCCGCGAAGCGGGCGACGATCTCGGTCGGGCTGGAGATGAGGATGGCGTCCACCCAGCGGCCCGAGGCGTACTGCCAGAGCGCCAGCAGTGCCACCACGATCGCCAGGCGCAGCCCGTGCGTGAGCAGCGCGTAGCGCGCCGCGCTGCCCGGCGCCCCGGCGCTCGGCGCCTCGACCGTGGACTCGGTGCGTACCGCCGTCGTCTGGCTCATGGGATCGCCCTCACCCTAGCCCTCTCCCAGGGGGAGAGGGAACAGCGCGGCCAGCGGCCGCCGCCTCGTCGAGCGGTGTGCCGTCGTCGGCCAGCAGCTCGTCGCGGAAGAGGCCCCAGAGCCGCGCGTACACCGCGTCGAAGCCCGCCTGCTGGTGGATGTTGAACACGTCGCGCGGGCGGGCGAGGGGCACGTCGAGCACCGCGCGCACCTCACCCGGACGTGGGGTCATCACGACGATCTGGTCCGAGAGCGCGATCGCCTCGACCAGGTCGTGTGTCACGAACAGCACCGTCTTCGGCCGCTGCCCCCACAGCCGCAGCAGGTCGCTCTGCAGCACCATTTTGGTCTGCGCGTCGAGCGGGCCGAACGGCTCGTCCATCAGCAGCACGTCGGCGTCGTACACCAGCGCCCGAATGATCGACGCGCGCTTCTGCATCCCCCCCGAGAGCTGGCTGGGCAGCGCCCGCTCGAACCCCGTGAGCCCTACCAGCGACAGGTACTCGCGCAGCCGCGCCTGCTGCTCCTGGCGGGCGTAGCCGCGCACCTGAAGGGGGAACAGGATGTTCTGCTCCAGGCTGAGCCAGGGAAACAGCTTGCTCTCCTGGGGCACGTAGCCGACATCGCGGTTGACGCCCGTGATCGGCCGCCCCTTGAACAGCACGCTGCCCTCGGTGGGTTGGGCGAAGCCGGCGATCAGGTTGATGATCGTCGTCTTGCCGCAGCCGCTCGGGCCGACGAGCGCCACGAACGAGTCGCGCCGCACGTCGAGCGAGACGCCGCGCAGCGCCTCGACGGGCTGCTGCTGCGCCGAGACGAAGGTCTTGCCGACGTGACGCAGCTGGATGATCGGGTCGGGGCTCACCGGTCGCTCAGCCCGTTCACGTCGCGCAGGAACTCGTTGGTCCAGAGGACGCCCTCGCGGCTGTCAAGCTGCTTGGAGATCATGCCGGCCTGCTGGTGGATCTCGACCGCCTTCGCCCAGGCGGCCTCGGTGCCCAGCGCGTCGCGCGGCACCGCGGGCACCAGGAAGTCCATCGCCTCGCTCAACAGCTCCGGCTTCACCTTGAAGAAGCTCGGCATGATGTCGCGGGCGGCGGTGGTGTGATCGAGGGTGAAGTTGTTGCCGCGGGCGATGGCGCGGGCGACGCGGCGCACGGTGTCGCGGTTCTGGTCGACGTAGTCCTTGCGCGCGTAGAGCACCTCGTAGGCGAACTCGTTGAGCTGCGGCACGTCGCCCTGCGAGGCCGACACGAGGAGGGTGCCATAGCCGTCGGCCACGGCCGTCTCGGGCACCGGCGGCGAGAGCATGAAGGCGTCGATCTGGCCCTGCTTCAGCGCCGCGAGCAGCGACGGCCCGCCGCCGACGGCGACCATCTTGGCGTCGCGGTCGGGATCGAAGCCCTCGACGCGCAGATAGTAGCTGCTGAACACCTCGGTGGCCGCGCCGGGCGAGGTGATGCCGATGGTGCGGTCCTTGAGCGCGCGCAGCCGGTCGGCGATCGGCGACTGGCGGGTGAGGTTCAACTGGCTGGCCAGGTCTTTGCGCATGACCAGGTTCATGGTGAGCTTGCCCATGACCGTCGCCACGCTCTCCAGGTTCACGCCCTTGTCGTTCGCCTGGGTGACCTCGCCCGAGTCGGAGAGCGCAAGCTGGGCGCTGCGGCCCACCACCGCCTGGGTGGCGGCGTTACCGCCCTCGACGACCGTCACGTCGGCGTCCACGCCCTCCTCGGTGAAGTACCCCTTGGCGCGGGCGACGTAGACGGGGGCGAAGGCCAGGTTGTCCACCGCCTGGGCGATCATGACCTTAACGGGCGCGGCAGGCGCCTGGGCCGCGCCGCCGCTGGCGGGCGCCGGAGCGGATGCTCCGTCCTGAGCCGGGCTGCCGCCCGCGGCGGGCCGTGCGCCGCCGGCGCAGCTGGCGAGCAGGGTGGTCGCCAGCGCCAGTGCCGGGAGCGCTCGCCGGACGCCCGGGGCTGGTAGCGGCATGAGGAGGGCTCCTTTCTTGGTGGACGACCGCCCATGGGGCCGCGTGTCTGCTTGGTTAATGCTTATCCGACCCCGCGCGAACTGTCAATGTCTGGCGGCCAGCCCGGGCCGTGGGGGTACGCGCCTGCCAGCCCGGGCGCGGCCAGCGGCGCCGCGAAACCGGGCGGGTTGGGGGCCGGCAGGCCGCGGCGGCCAGCGCCCGTACACCGGGTCGAGTACCAACCCGGCAAGGCGTGGCCAGGGGCGCCGTTACATCGGGCCGGGGGACGACCCGGCCGGGCGCAGCAGGCAGCGTCCCTACACGAACGCGCGGGCCGCGCGGGCGCGGGTTAGATGACGGGCTCGCCGCGGACGGGGCCGACGTAGCCCTCGAAGCGGCGGCGGAGGTCTTCGAGGCGCGGCTCGTCGATCACGAAGTCGCGGTAGCCGTTCAGCACGTTGTACTCCAGGATGGGCCTGAAGCCGGCCGGTGGCGGCACGTCCTGGCGCACCGGCCAGTTGCCGGGCGGCAGGTGGCTTTGCTCGTCGCGGCTCAGCAGCCAGCTCACGTAGAGCTTCGCGGCGTTCGGGTGGGGGGCGGCCCGGAAGATGCCGGCGCCCTGCGCCCAGATCGGCATGCCGTCCGCCTCCGGGATGACCAGGGTGATGTTCCCGCCGTTCGCCTGCGCCCCGAGCGTCGAGCTGAGCGTGGAATCGAAGGAGACGCCCGCGCGGTCGGCCATGATCTCGCGGACGACGCCGAGGTGGCCGCGGATGAACTGGGGGCGGTTCACCATGAAGGCGTCCATCCAGTCCCAGCCGTACTTGTCGACGATCGTGGTGTAGCGGTAGAGCGTCAGGTCGTCGTCCTGGGGATAGCAGGTGATGCACAGGCCGCCGAGCTGCGGGTCGAGGAAGTCCTGGGCAGTGGCCGGGACGACGTCTTCCGGCAGCCGGTCGGGATTGTAGGCGAAGGCGACCGCGCCGACGCGGAGGCCGACGCTCGTGGCGTCGGGGTCTTTGAAGCCATCGGGAATCTGGTCGAAGCCGTCCGGCCGGAACGGCAGGAGGGCGTTCTGCTGCTTCCAGCGCTCGAAGTCCTGCAACGTCTGCAGTACCGTGACGTCGCACTCGACGCTGCCGGCCGCGATCTGGCGGTCGATCTCGGGCGCGAGCACGTTGCTGAAGCCACCGGTGACGTTCACGGTGATGCCGGGGAAGGCCGCGGTGAACTGGCGCCCCGAGGCCTCGAACGGCGCCGTGGGGCCGCCACCATAGAGGTTGAGCTGGCCCTCAGCCCGCGCGAGCCGGTACAGCTCGTCGAACTGGGCGTGCGCCACGCGGCCGTCCGTCGTGCGCATCAGCGCGACGGCGCCCAGGCCCGCCGCCGTGATCTGGAGGAAGCGGCGCCGCCCCAGGGGGCGGACGCCCGGCCCACGCTGCTGGTTGCCGTGCGCCATAGCAAAGCCTCCGTTTCTACGCAGCCAATTCGCCCCTAACGCCGAGCCGATCATAGGGCGGCCACCCGGCGGTGTCAATCCAGATCGGCCCGTCGTAGACCCGGTTAGCAAGCGCAATCAATGGCGCCCCCGCCGTCCGCAAATTCCTGTGGGACACACGTTACCGTCAGCCGCGTTGACCGCGCGGCGCTCGGCTTGTTAGCATCGCAAGTACGCGCCACACGTGTCACCGCCCTCGACCTGTTGTTGCGGCGGTTCGACCGGACGTGGGGAGATCGCGCCCGGAGCTACCGATGCCGTGGCCTGACCTGCGGAGCTTTCTCGACCGCCTGGAGGCGGAGGGGGACCTGCTGCGCATCGCCGACCCCGTGACGTGGGAGTACGAGATCGTCGCGCTGACGCGCGAGTCCTCGGACGTGCAGGGGCCGGCGCTGCTGTTCGAGAGGGTGCAGGATAGCCGCTTCCCGGTGCTCAGCGGGCTGTTCGCGGCGCAGCGGCGGGTGGCGCTGGCGCTGGAGGTGGGCGAGCGCGAGCTGTACGATGCCTACCGCGAGCGCGAGGAGCGGCCGCTGCCGCCCGTGCTGGTGGACGAGGGCGCCTGCCAGGAGATCGTGCTGCGCGGCGACGAGATCGACTTGCGTGAGCTGCCGATCCTGCTGCACTACGAGAAAGACGGCGGGCGGTACGTCACGGCAGGCTTGCAGGTCGCGCGCCATCCCGTGAGCGGCCAGCGCAACGTGTCGATCCACCGCATGCTGCTCCTCGACCGCAACCACCTGTCGGTCTACGCGCCGCCGGGCCGGCACACGCGCGCGATCATCGAGCGGAACCTGGACGACGGCCGTCCCACCGAGATCGCGACGGTGATCGGCACCGAGCCGGTGCTGCAGATCGCCACGCAGGCGCGCGTGCCGCTGGGCACCGACGAGTACGCCGTGGCGGGCGGCCTGCGCGGGGAGCCGCTGTCGCTGGTACGCGCCTGCACGCTCGACCTGGAGGTGCCGGCGCACGCGGAGATGGTGATCGAGGGCCGCACGCTGCCGGGCGAGTACTGCGCGGACGGGCCGTTCGGCGAGTACCCGGGCACTTACAGCGCGGTGAAGCAGGCGCCGGTGCTGGAGGTCACGGCGATCACGCTGCGGCGCGGCGCGATCTACCAGAACGCGCTCACCGGCATGCCGATGACCGAGAACCACTGGATGATGCAGCCGGCGGCGACGGCGATGGTGTACCGCGAGGCGTACAAGGTGTCGCCGGAGGTGCAGGCGGTCCACGTGACGCCGGGCGGGGCGACGCGGCATCACGTCATCGTGTCGATCAAGAAGCGGCACGACGCGGAGGCGCGCAACCTGATCCTGGCGCTGCTCGCGGCACCGCTGGGCGCGAAGCAGGTCGTGGTGGTGGACGAGGACATCGACGTGTTCGACGCGCTGCAGGTGGAGTGGGCGATCAACACGCGGGTGCAGGCGGACCGCGACGTGCTGATCATCCCGAACCTGCACAGCCCGACGCTCGACCCGTCGGCGCCGGCCGAGCGGACGACAGCGAAGATGGGCATCGACGCGACGGCGCCGCTCGGCAAGCTGGAGGATTTCACGCCGCCGCGCATCCCCGGCGCCGAGCGCTACCGGCTGGCGCGGTATCTGAGCGCGCGGGAAGGCGTGCGGGCGAGCACGGCCGGTTAGGTGGCGTGCGCGGTAGCCCACGATATGGCGTCTTTCAGGGCGCGATCGGTCCACTCGACCTGCCAGATCACTGGTCGTCGAACAGCCGGCGCCGGGCCTCGGCATGCGAGACTACGCGGCCAGCCGCGGCGTCGGCGTCGGCTTCGATGGTAGCCTGCCGCTCCGCGTTGGTCTCGGGCTCGTCGTCCTCGGGCGCGAGGAGCAGGGCCCGAAGGACGGGGTCCTCAGTGTTGAGGCCCTCCAGGTAACGGGTGGCGTCATCAAGCGCCGCCTCGGGCAGCGCATCGACCAGGCGATGGAGGGTGTCACGAGCCGTAGAGGTAGACACCGAGCAGCCTCCCGACAGCGGCGCGCGGATAGCGGCCAAGCCATGATTCTACGGGCCGGCACGGACCCGGTTTCCCGAATATAGTACAGTGCGGACGACAGCGAAGATGGGGATCGACGGGACGGCGCCGCTCGGCAAGCTGGAGGACTTCACGCCGCCGCGGATTCGGGGCGCCGAGCGCTACTGGCTGGCGCGGTATCTGAGCGCGCGGGATAGCATGGGGGCTCGCGCCTCGGATTGGGCTCGATGACTGCATATGTGATTTCCGAGGCCACAATCCTCGACGCCGCGCTCGCCGACGCATATCGGGCGCTGGCCCAGGATTCAATCGCCCGCTACGAGGGCCGCTATGTCATTCGCGGCGGCGCGGTCGAAGTGGCCGAGGGCGAATGGCCAGTCGAACAGCGGATCATCGTCGTCGAGTTCCCGAGTATGGACCGGGCGCGCGAGTGGTACGACTCGCCGGAGTACGCGGAGGCCCTCAAGCTTCGCAAGCAGGCGCTCAGTCGGCGCCTTCTCTTCGTGGAGGGCGTTGATCCGGCGAATGCTTGAGATAGGAGACGGCTTCCAGGGGCAATTCCGAGTACCGAGCGCGGGCCGAGGCCTGACGGGGATGGATCGGAGGGGCGGGAGTATAGCGTGGACGTAGAGATCCTGGAGCCGCGGACGATCGCGGAGGCGGCGGCGCTGCGGGCGGAGCACGGCGACGAGGCGAAGCTGCTGGCGGGCGGCACGGCGCTGGTGCTGATGCTGCGCAACCGGCTGGTGGCGCCGCGCTACCTGATTAGCCTGAACACGGTGGACGGCTACCGCGACGTGAGCTACGCCCCGGGCGAGGGCTTGCGGCTGGGCGCGCTGGCGACGATCGCGCAGGCCGAGCGCGCGCCCGCCGTGCGCGAGCACTACCCCGCGCTGGCCGACACGTACCATCAGGTGGCGAACATGCGCGTGCGCTGGGCCGCGACCGTTGGCGGCAACCTGACGGAGGCCGACTACGCCTCCGACCCGCCGGCCATGCTGATCGCGCTGGATGCGCGGGTGCGGGCCGAGGGGCCGCGCGGCACGCGGGAGATCGCGCTCGGGGAGTTCTTCACGGACTTCTACGAGACGGCGCTGGCGGACGACGAGGTGCTGACCGAGATCGTCGTGCCGGAGCCGGCGCCGGGCACACGCGCGAGCTACCTGAAGTTCCAGACGCGGTCGTCGGAGGACCGGCCCTGCATCGGCGTCGCCACGACGGTGCGGCTGAACGACGCGGGCGCCTGCGAGGACTTGCGTGTGGTGGTCGGCGCGGTCGCCGGCACGCCGCAGCGAGTGCCCGAGGCGGAGGCGCTTGCGCGGGGCGAGCGGCCGAGTCCGGAGCTGTTCCGCGCGATCGGCGAGGCGTATGCCCAGGCGATCGAGCCGATCGACGACATCCGCGCCGCCGCCTGGTACCGCCAGCGCATGATCGGAGTGCTCGTGGCGCGGGCGCTGGGCGAGCTATCAGCAAACAGCGGTCAGCCATCAGCTAATGGCGGTGCCCACCGTTGAGTCCACGGCTGATACCTGACGGCTGACGGCTGAGAGCTGATAGCTGACGGCTGATTGCTGACAACTGGAGACGATGATGGTCATCCGCGAGCAAGAGCCGGGCACGTCGGGGCCGCTCACCGGGCAGGCCCTGCCCTATCTGGACGCGGTGGAGCGGGTGACGGGCGCCGTGCCCTACACGCTCAACCTGAAGCTGCCCGGCATGCTGCACGTCAAGGTGCTGCGCAGCCCGCACGCGCACGCACGCATCGTGCGGCTGGACGCGAGCGCGGCCGAGCGGCGGCCGGGCGTCGCCTGCGTGCTGACGGGCGAACGGCTGCGCGCGCTGCCGACGCAGACGCACTACGGCGTCGTCGTGCAGGACAAGCCGATCGTGGCGCTGGACAAGGTGCGCTACGTAGGCGACGTGGTGGCCGCGGTGGCCGCGGTGGACGAGGACACCGCCCAGGAGGCGCTCGACCACATCGAGGTGGAGTACGCGGAGCTGCCGGCGGTGTTCGACGCCGAGGAGGCGCTGCGGCCGGGCGCGCCGCTGCTGCACGAGGAGCTGCCGCCGCAGCGGCAGACGTTCGCCGACATCATCGTGAAGCGCGAGGCCGGCACGAACCTGTGCAACCACTTCGTGCTGCGGAAGGGCGACGTGGCCGAGGGGCTGCGCGAGGCCGACGAGATCTTCGAGGACGTGTACAGCACGCCGGCGGCGCAGCACTGCCCGCTGGAGCCGCACGTCGCGCTGGCCGAGTGGAGCGTGGACGGGCGGCTGACCGTCTGGTCGTCGACGCAGACGCCGTCGTCGGTGCGCGCCGACCTGGCCGAGATCTTCCGCCTGCCGCAGTCGCGCGTGCGCGTGCTGACGGCGACGCTGGGCGGGGCGTACGGCGCGAAGAGCTACATCCACCTGGAGCCGCTGGTGGCGACGGTAGCGCTGCTGGCTCGGCGGCCGGTGAAGCTGACGCTGAGCCGCCACGAGGAGTTCCTGGAGATCACCAAACACCCGTCGAAGTTCTACATGCGGACGGGCGTAAAGCGCGACGGCACGATCACGGCGCGCGAGATCCGCTGCTACTGGAGCGGCGGCGCCTACGCGGACATCAGCCCGCGCCTCATCAAGAACGGCGGCTACGCGAGCCCGGGGCCATATCGCATCCCGCACATCGCCGTCGACTCGTACGCCGCCTACACGAACCTGCCGCCCGCGGGCGCCTTCCGCGGCTACGGGGCGCCGCAGGGCCACTGGGCGGGCGAGTGCCAGATCGACGACATCGCGCGGGCGCTCGGGATCGACCCCGTCGAGATGCGGCTGCGCAACGCGCTGCGCGACGGCGACACGTTCGCCACCAGCGAGCACATGCACGACGTCCACTTCGAGGAGATCCTGCGGGACACGGCGGCGCGGATCGGCTGGGGCACGCCGAAGCGCGCGGCGCCGCCCCGCAAGGCGGTCGGGCGCGGGGTCGCGCTGGCGCTGAAGAGCACGGTCACGCCGTCTACTTCAGCGGCGGGGCTGCGCATCGAGGGCGACGGCAGCCTGACCGTGCTGAGCAGCACGGTGGAGATGGGCCAGGGCTCGAAGGGCGTGCTGGCGCAGATCGCGGCCGACGCCTTCGGGCTGCCGTACGACCGCGTGCGCGTGGTCGACCCCGACACCGACATCACCCCCTACGACCAGTCGACGACCTCCAGCCGGTCGACCTTCTCGATGGGCACGGCCGTGCAGTACGCCGCCGAGGACGCGCGCAACCAGGTCCGCGAGCTGGCGGCGAGCCTGCTGGAGGCCGCGCCGCAAGACGTCGAGGTGGCCGAGGCGCGCGCCTTCGTGCGCGGCTCGCCCGAGCGGGGCCTGACGCTGGCCGAGGTGCTCTCTCGCAGCCGCCGCCAGCAGGTGGTCGGCACGGGCACCTACGTGACCGAGGGCGGCCTGGACCCGGAGACCGGGCAGGGCGTGGCCGCGGTCCACTGGCACCACGCGGCCGGGGCCGCCGAGGTGGAGGTGGACCTGGACACGGGCCAGGTGGAGGTGACGCGCTACCACACCGAGGTGTACGTCGGGAAGACGGTGAACCCGCGGAACGCCGAGCTGCAGAACGAGGGCAGCATCACGCTCGGGCTGGGGCAGACGTTCTTCGAGGAGATGCAGTACGACAACGGGCAGCTCCTGAACGGTAACCTGGCGGACTACATGCTGCCGTCGTTCGAGGACCTGCCCGCGGAGATGACCAATAGCCTCGTCGAGCATCCGGGCGGCGGCGGCGACGCGCACGGGCTGGGCGAGACGGCGGTACCGCCGGTGTCGGCGGCGATCGGCAACGCCATCCGCGACGCGGTCGGCGTGCGCATCCACGACCTGCCGCTCACGCCCGAGCGCGTGCTGGGCGCGATGCTGGCGCAGCCAGCCGCCGTCAGCGATCAGCTATCAGCCGTCAGCGATCAGCCATCAGCAGACGAGGACGCACGGCAGCCGGGCTGAATTACGGCGTTGTCGGAGGGCAGGGGCAGTGGCGCTCGTAGCGTGATGCGGAGTACCGCGAGGGTCACGCCCCGTCACCCCCCCCACCGCTTGGCCGCGATGACCGTGCGGGCGGCAGGGGACGAGCCCCTGCCCTACCCTACCTGTTGGAGAATCCGATGAAGCAGCAGCTGACGCTGCGGGTAAACGGCCGGGAGGAGCGCGTCGAGGCGCCGACGCACCACACGCTGCTAGAGGTGCTGCGCGGCGAGCTGGACCTGGTGGGCGCGCGCGAGGGGTGCGGCGTCGGCATGTGCGGCGCCTGCACGGTGCTGCTGGACGGCCGGCCGGTCAGCTCGTGCCTGCTGCTGGCCAGCGAGGTGCGGGGGCGGGCGATCGAGACGGTCGAGGGGCTGGCGCAGGACGGCCGCCTGCACCCGATCCAGCAGGCGTTCGTGGAGGAGACGGCGTTCCAGTGCTCGTTCTGCACGCCGGGGATGCTGCTCGCCACGAAGGCGCTGCTGGCCGAGAATCCCGACCCGACCGACGAGGACGTGAAGGACTACCTGGCCGGCAACCTGTGCCGCTGCGGCAGCTATTTGAAGATTCTCGCGGCGGTCCACAACGCCGCGCGCCGGCTGCGCGCGGCGGCGCCAAGGGAATAGGGGATAGGGAATAGGGGATAGGGGATAGGGGATAGGGGATAGGGACCGATGACACCATGCTCTCGCGGTTTGCGCGGCCGCGCCACGGCGCTGCTGGCCAGTCTCGTCGTGCTGCTCGGGCTGGCGGCGGCCTGCGCCTCGCTGAGCGGAGGGCCGAGCGGCGGGGCGGCGCCGACGGGCAGCGGCGCCGCGGCGCCCGCGCCGGCGGCGAGCACGCCGAGCGGCGGTAGCGTGCCCACCGCGGCGCCGGCCGCCCAGGCGGCGCCGACGACGCCCGCGCAGCCGACGAAGCTGCGGGTGGCGTACAGCGAGGTGTATCCGGGCGCCACGATTCCGTGGACCACGGCTGACGCGGGCCTGTTCACCAAGCACGGGCTGGACGTGGACCTCAGCTACGTGGCCAGCTCGCAGACGGTGCCGGCGGTGATCGCGGGCGACGTGGACATCGCGCTGGGTGGCGGCTACGCGGTCATCAACTCGCGGCTGGCCGGCTCCGACCTGCGGATGTTCCTGGGCGTGGTGAACTTCTACCAGTACGAGCTGATGGTGAGCCCCGACATCACCGGCCCCGCGGACCTGAAAGGCAAGAAACTGGGCGTGAGCCGCTTCGGCTCGGCCTCGGACCAGGCGACGCGCGTGCTGCTGCAGCAGTTCGGGCTGGTGCCCGACCAGGACGTGGTACTGGTCCAGACGGGGTCGATGCAGGAGCGGGTGGCGGCGATGCAGGCGGGCGCGGTGGCCGGGGGCGTGGCCGCGCCGCCCGATCCGACGCGCCTGCGCCGCCTGGGGTTCAAGTCGCTGTACGACATGTCGAAGAGCGGGCAGCAGGACCTGAACACGATCGCCTTCGCCTCGCAGGCCTGGCTGAACAGCCACGAGGCGGCCGCGCAGGCGTTCGTGGACGCGATGATCGAGGGCATCCACTACGCGAAGACGAATCGGCAGTTCGCGGAGCAGGTGCTGACGAAGTATCTGAAGATGGACGACCAGGAGCTATTGGACGACTCGTACGAGATGTACGTCGGGTCGAATCTGGCGCGGGTGCCCGACCCGGGCCGCGAGGCGACGCGGCGCTACCTCGAGGACCAGGCGGCGACCGACCCGCGCGCGGCCGGGGCGCAGGTGGACGACTTCTTCGACATGCGGTTCGTGGACAAGGTGAACGCCAGCGGGCTGGTCCAGCAGCTATACGGGGACCAGTAGCGGCGGCGCACGCCACGGGGCACGGCGGTGATCCCGGGTCGCCACGGTGGCCTGGCCCGACGCCGGGCGGCAGGGGACGAGCCCCTGCCCTACGCTGGATCATGCAGGCCCGAGGATCAGGGGGCGGGGCGCGGCGGGATGAGCCATCGCCCGATGCCGGCTCCGGCTGCGAGATGGCGTGCGGGCGCCGGACGGCAGGGGACGAGCTCCTGCCCTACGACACGTGATGAAGCGGCGCTCCCGCGTTCGGGGGGCCAGGGGGTTAGGGGATGGGCGAGCTATCGTGGCGCGACCTGCGGGACTGGCTGGCGATCGCGGACGAGTTGGGCGAGCTGCGCCACGTGGAGGGCGCGACCTGGCAGGAGGACATCGGCGCCGTCGCGGAGCTGCTCGACCACACGCCGGATAGCCCGGCGGCGCTGTTCGACGCCGTCCCCGGCTACCCGCGCGGCTACCGTGTGCTGGCGAACAGCATGGGCAACCGCCGCCGCCAGGCGATCACCCTCGGCCTCGACCCGAACACCGCCACCCACGGCCGCTTGCTGGAGTGGTGGCGGACGACGCTGAAGGAGATCAAGCCCATCCCGCCGGCCGAGCTGCCGGACGGGCCGGTCTTCGAGCAGGTGCAGCGCGGCGACGAGGTGGACCTGTACCAGTTCCCGACGCCCCAGTGGCACGAGGGTGACGGCGGGCGGTTCATCGGGACGGCGTCGCTGAACATCATGCGCGACCCCGACAGCGGCTGGGTCAACGTCGGCACCTACCGGAACATGATCCAGGACCGCAACCACCTGGGCGTGTGGATCTCGCCGGGCAAGCACGGGCGGCTGATCCGCGAGCGGTACCTGGCGCGCGGCGAGCGGGTGCCGATCTGCGTGTCGGTGGGCCACGACCCGCTGATCTTCATGGCCGCCTGCGTGGAGGGGCTGCCGTCGGGCATGAGCGAGTACGACTGGGCGGGTGGCGTGAGCGGGCGTCCCTACCCCGTGGTGAAGGCGCCGATCACGGGGCTGCCGATCCCGGCGTTCGCGGAGATCGTGCTGGAGGGCTACATCGACGCGAACGACATGCGCGTCGAGGGGCCGTACGGCGAGTTCATGGGGTACTACGCGAGCGGGGCGCCGACGCTGCCCACGATGGAGGTGCAGGCGGTCTACCACCGCCGCGACCCGATCATCCTGGGCTGTCCGCAGGGCAAGCCGCCGCACGAGGACAACCAGTTCCTGGCCTACCTGCGCTCCTGCCTGGTGTGGGACCAGATGGAGCGCGCGGGCGTGCCGGACGTGACGGGTGTGTGGTGCCCGCCGCTGGCGGCGAACCGCTTCCTGACGGTGGTGTCGATCAAGCAGCGCTACCCGGGGCACGCGCGCCAGGCGGGCGTGCTGGCCGCGCAGGTGGGCGCCACGGCGTACATGAGCCGCTACATCATCGTCGTGGACGACGACGTGGACGTGACGGACATGGACGAGGTGTTGTTCGCGGTGTTCACGCGCTCGGACCCGGCGCGCTCGATCGAGATCCTGAAGCGCTGCTGGAGCGGGCCGCTCGACCCGGCGATCCCGCCCGCCGACCGCGGCTTCAACTCGCGGGCGATCATCGACGCCTGTCGGCCGTGGGAGTGGCGCGACGAGTTCCCCGCGCCCGTGCTGACGCCGGAGCGCGCCGCCGCCACGCGCCGCAAGTGGGGCCACCTGCTGGCGCCCACGCGCGAGCCCGTGCGCCCGACTGGGGCGGGCTCGGCTTAGCGCGCGCTGCTGGCGGCGCCGTGGTTAAGCTGGCGCGTCCTGCCGCGCGGCTCATATCAGAGCCGGCCCGGGGGTTCGCCTACCGAGACGCGCCCTCACCCCGGCCCTCTCCCGGGGGGAGAGGGAGTAGACGCGCCCTCACCCCGGCCCTCTCCCGGGGGGAGAGGGAGTAGACGCGCCCTCACCCCGGCCCTCTCCCAGGGGGAGAGGCAGTAAGGGGACTCCGGTGGCGGATTCTATATCACTGGCGGGGCGGCTGGCTGTGGAAGATGAGCGACCAAAGAAAGTCGGTCTTCACGAGCCCCGCGTAGTACGGATCGTCGGGCGCGAGGTAGCCGGTGTTGAACACCCGCCCGTAGTTGGCCGTGAACGGGTCGTCGCTGACCGAGGGCCAGCCCGCGCGAGCGTGGCAAGTCTGGCAGTTGGAGCGATGGCCCGCCATCGGGTCGGGCGGGTAGGTCTGATCGCCTACCTGATAGGAGGCGGTCGGGCCGAGGTCGCTCTCCAGGTAGGGATTGAAGCAGACGTGGGGGCTGCCGTCGGGCTCGCGCGGCGTCTCCATGTCGTAGGCGGTACACATCAGGTAGTTGCGCCACACGCCCTGGACGCCGGGGGGCCGGTAGTCGGCGTGGGGCGCGGCGTCGGGCGTGGGCGACCACCAAAACGTCTGGAACGTCCAGTTGTCTAGCTCCTTGGTCGTCATGTGGATCGCCATGAGCGCCAGGTAGTCGCCGATCTCAGGCGACTGCCCGGCGTCGGCGACGAGCCGCTCCTGCTCGCCCCCCGCGCTGGAGAGGTCCTTGAGAAAGTCCGCCACGCTCGCCACGTCGTCCGCGTCGCTCAGGCGGTAGGTGTAGAAGCGGTCCAGGCCGATGACCGGGGCGTCCACGTAGCGCGGCGCCTTGGGCGTGCCGTTGCAGTTGACGCGCTGGCGCGAGCCGGGCGCGTAGCGTCCGGCGGGATCCACCGCGACACAGTTGGGCCAGTTCGTGTGCATGGGCAGCCCGCCATCGGGCGGCGGCGGGTAGCTGGGGTCCCAGTAGGGGAGCGCCGTGAGCCCCGCCTGTGACTGGGGACTCTCGGCGCCCTTGATGAGCCAGAAGACGATCTTGAGCGTGATGGCGGTGCGTGGGAACGGGGCGATCTGCCGCTGATAGAGCGGCGCGTCGGCGCGATTGTAGAAGTCCACGAGCCCGTCCAGCGTGTCCTTGCGGTAGTAGTCGTGGTCCCAGATGAAGCGCGCCGCGTCGCGGTTGAGCTTCACGAACGACATCACCGCGGCGGAGCGGCCGCCGGGGGCGGCGGGGCTGTGGCCGGACTGGCGCGGCGGCTCGAGATGGCGGGTGAAGCGACGGCCCGGCACGTCCGGATCGCGGCCCGCGTAGCGGTCGTCGAACACCTCGGTCGCCGAAAACCACGTGTCGAAGATCGGCAACACCTGGTCGTTCCAGATAGAGCCGGAGGGCGCGGTGATGCCCTGCCAGAGCATCCAGGCATGCTCGCGGACGGCCCGCCGGTCTTGCTGATTGACGTAGCCGAGCAGGACGTTCTCATCGGCGGGGAAGCCCAGGCCGGCGGGGAAGTCCGCGTATTGGAACGTCTGCGCGCGTGGGGGCGGTGTCTGGCCCTGCACGGGGATAGTCCAGGCCGCCGGCAGCGCGGCGAAGCTCACGAGCAGCAGGGAGAGGAAGCGACGTGAGGGAACCCGCATCAGCGTACTCCTGCGCGCGAGGTGGCGCGTGCGGGGGGGCACGCGCGCCAGTATAGGGCGCGTATCGTGGGCGGTGCCAAGGCGAGTTGCCGCGGCGGGACCGGAAATGCCCCGTGAACCTACCGCGCCTGGTATGATTTGTGCGGACAGGCGTTGGCCGCGGGCGTTCGACTGGCGCACGCGACGGGGCGTGGGGCCGGCCGCCGGCGGCACCCGTAGCCGCGACGCAATGGGGCGTCGTGAGAGAGGGGATCTGCCGTGGTCGATCGACGTGTGCGCCGCGCTTACGAGGTCCGCTTTGGGACGGACTTCGAGGCATTCTCTCCTGAAACTCCACCGCTGGCCGGCGTCGTGGACGTCCACGCGCACGGCCACGCCGGCCAGCAGGACCCGCTGGCGGTCTCGAAGCTCGCCAGCCGCGCGGGGATGCGCGGCATCCTCTGGAAGACGATTGGTAGTCCGAAAGCGCCCTGGCTGGCGCACCAGGCGCTGCGCGAGGCGCTGCTGCGCTGGGCCGACGCCGAGCAGCTGGCGCCGGTCGCCACGGCCTTCGGCGCGATGACGGAGACGCCGTTTGGCGGGCCGACGGTCGCCCGCGCTCGGGAAGCCGTCGAGCACGGCGCGGCGGCGATTTGGCTGCCGGTCATCACCAACGTGCGTAGCCTGACGCGGGTCGGGGCGCCCGGCGCGTTCGCGGGCGCGCCCGGCGCGCTGCCGCCGATGACCGAGGAGCAGGCGCGGGCGCACGGCGGCGTGTCGCTCACGGCCGGCGGGCGACTGCGGCCGGAGGTCGTGGACCTGATCCACTACGTGGCCGACGCCGACGTGGCGCTGTTCTTCGGCCACGCGTCCCCCGACGAGGCGCTAGCACTCGCGGAAGAGGTCGAGCGCCTCGGCTTCACGAAGGCGGTGGTGGATCACCCGTTTAGCCCGATCATCGACCTGGACGTGCCGCGGCTGCGGCAGCTGGCGGCGGCGGGCGTGAACCTGAACTGGACCTATGACGAGCTGTCGCCGATGCTGGGCATCGACCCGCAGGACATGGTGGCGGCCATCCAGGCCGTGGGGCCGGAGCACTGCCTGCTCTCCAGCGACGCGGGCGACCCGATCATGCCGCACAGCGTCGAGGCGATGCGCATGCTGCTCGCGGTAGTGGAGAGCTATGGGGTGCCCCACGCGGGGGTCCAGCAGATGGCGACGAGCAATCCCAGTCACATCCTGGGCCTGCCGGCGCAGGCCCCGGCGCGTGCCGCATAACCCGCATCGCGCGGGAAGGGGAGGGGTAGATGCTTCGTCGGTTGGCTCTGAGCGCGGTGGCGCTCACAGCACTCAGCCTCGTGACAGCCGGGGTGGTGGCGGCGCAGGATCAGGGCGCGGGGATGTCGGGGGCGGGGACGGCCGGCATGAGCCAAGGCCCGTCCGGGATGGGGCCAGCGGGGACGCCGGGGGTGGGCCCGGGACCGGTGGGGCTGCCCGTCCCGGCGATGCCCGGGATGATCGCGACGAGAAGCGCGAGCGGCGCGCTGACTGCCGACTTCCGGACGCCGATCCACCATCCGGGCGACCTGAGCGGCCTGATTCCGTGTACCGGCTGCGGCGTCATCGCCGATCCTTGCTCGTTCCGGGGCCAGTGCCAGTACGCGGAAGAGGCTATGTGGCCGGAGACTATCGGGCTGCACCCGACCACCAATCAGCCGGAGCTGCCGCTGTACTTCCCACAGGGACCGCTGAGCTGCGCGCGGGGGCGCGGCGACAACCCGGCGAGCTGCGTGGACGCGCCGGGCGAGTGGAACCTGCGCTCCGGCATGCCGAGCGACTCGGGCGGCATGGGGGGCGCGAGCCGCTGATACGACTGCGGCTGGGAACGCCAGGCGGGCGCGGGGGTGCCGAGCGGCACCCCCGCTCGGCTGCGCGGCCCGCCTCGACGGCGTCCAGGCGGCGGCGGGCGCCGGGGCGTACCCGGAGCACAGCGCGAACTGGCCGAGCCGTGAGTGGACGGGGCCGGCTGTTGTTGGCTAGAATATCGAGCGCGCGCGCCGAGGTAGCTCAGTTGGTAGAGCATGCGACTGAAAATCGCAGTGTCGGCAGTTCGATTCTGCCCCTCGGCACCCTCAGAACCCTAGCAAAATAGCCAAAAAGAGAGACCCGCCGTTGTGGCGGGTCTCCTGCTTTTGCCCCCTTGACAGCCACGGTGACAGCCACCCGGCTCAGGTCGCGTTCCGCAGCACGCGCTCGATGCGCTCGGCGGCCTTACTTCGGGCCTGGCGGGTCAGATGCCCGTACACGTCGGATGTGATCTGTACGCCGCTGTGCCCGAGGAGCTTCGAGACCTCGTGGAGGTCCGCCCCGGCTGCCAGGTGGAGCGACGCGAACGTGTGTCGGTAGAGGTGCAGGTGGTGATGCGGGATGCCCGCGCGCCGCAGCAGCGCCTGGGTATGGCGCCAGAGGTTCGACGGGTTCATCGGCGTGCCGACAGCTGAGGGAAAGACAAGACCATGTTCCTGCCAGGCGGTCCCCGCCCGTAGTCGCTGCTCTAGCTGCGCCACCCGATGGCGGCTGAGCGCCTCCACCGCCATCGGCGCCAGCGGGATGATGCGCCGGCCCTTCACCCGCTTGAGGTCCGTGCGCTCGCCATGCTGCACCTGGGCGCGGACCCGGACCTCACCCGCCTCCAGATTCACGTCCTCCCACTGGAGACCCAATAGCTCGCCACGGCGTAGCCCGGTCGCAATGGCGACGATGTAGAAGGCGGCCCACGGATCGTCCTGGGCAGCGGCTAGCACCGCGTTCACGGTCTCCGGCTCTAGTGGCTCGACCTCGGGGCGCTCGACGCGTACCCCCTCGACCAGCTTCGCCACGTTCCGGTGGACAAGTCCCTGCCGGAGGGCATGTTCCAGGGCGGCGCGAAGGACGGCGTGTGCATACTGAATCGTGCGCGGCGCATGGCCCGTCGCGCGCTGGCCCCGCAGCCACTCCTCGACGTGATGTGGCTGAAGCTGCGCGAGCTTGTGGTGGCCGAGCACCGGCAGAATGTCCTGCCGCACTCGGACCTCATAGCCGATGTAGGTGTTGAGCCGCCGCGCCGGCGGCTTCACCGCCACATCGAGCCAGTGGGTGAGCCACTGCGCGACCGAGAGCCGCTCCGGCACGGGGGCCAGCCCCTGCTGTAGGCGGGTCTGCGTCTTGGCCAGCTCGTCTGCGACAGCCTTGCGGGTCTTGCCATAGATGTACTTGCGCGTCGGCCGGCCCTGGTGGTCCGGTACGCGCACCTGGGCCACCCACCGCCCATCCGTCCGCTGGTAGATCGATCCTTCGCCGTTCCCGCGCTTCTTGCTAGCCACCGCTCTCTGCCTCCTGCCCTACAGCAGACCCTCTCTTCTATGCGGAGGATCGCCTACTCATGACCGTAACGGTATGTGGGGAGCACCTGTAGCCAGTGCCGTGACACCTTGCGAAATGATCGGGGGGACTACACGCGAAGCGATCTTTCGGGGTCACCATCATTCACAGAGACTTGCGGCATACCGGTATTATACGTCTTGTTTGCCCATCGGAACCGACGCTAGGCCGAGTGGGAGAGGGAAAAGTACCGGAAATCTTCACCGCCTATCTACTCCCCCTCGATACCACCTCTGATACACTGCGCGCAACGGCCAGGCTAAACGGGCGCACGGGCAATCGGAGGGGAGGATTATGTTTTGGGGGAAGATTTACCGATCTCTGGCGCTTACGCTCCTGCTGAACACGGCGGCGCTGGCGCATGCGCAGACAGGGAGTACGACAGTGGACCTGGAGACATGCACGGTGGGTAGTGTAACAGAGGAACAGGGGGTACTAATCATGGCCTGCAACTACACGGGCAGCGTCCAGGAAGTTTTTTCACGTGCCCCCTACTCCAGCGGGCGTGCGCTGCTGACCATCGCTATCCCCGGCGCCGGTAGTTACTTTACGCCGACGGGACGGGCCTGGTTGCCACGGGATTGGGCATACTTCCAAGATACAGGCAACGCGCATGCACTGGACCCGGCGCCACTCACAAGCCCCACCGGCTGCCCCGCCTTCGACGCCGCCTGGATGGGCCACATCGTCTATCAGGCCACGGTCGGCTTGCCCGATGTCACCTGGTCGGTGTGGGCCGGTCCCGATGGCACAGCGTGCTGGCAACGGAGCTAGAGCGTCTGCCCCCACGAGAAGGAGAGCTGCCCCGTGCGGAGAATCCGATCATCCCACCAGCGCACCGGCGGGATCGGCGTGCAGAGCGGGCAGCCCAACACCGGGTGGAGTGGGTGGCCGTAGTAGTCGTAGTGCAGGAATTCCCGATGCGCATACACCAGGCATGGGCGACAGCCGGGGCTACATGGGGTCTCATGGCTGTGGCGGGCTGCCATCCGCTCCCCCTAGGCTAACGAGGGCAGACTAGCTGCCTTGCCCGGCCACGCCGGAATAGCGAGCCGGCTGCCTATCCTCTGGCAGCCGGCTCGCTTGCCCTGCGGCCCCTCACGCACCGGCTGGCTAGTTGCAGTAACGCCAGCTTCCGATGCGGTAACAGGTGTTGGATGATCCGGTATTCCAGTTGTAATAGGTGTAGTCACCGATGCGGGTAGAGGAGCCGTTCAGCCCGTTATTCCAATGGTAGTAGGTGTAGTTACCCACACGGTTAGAGTACCCGCTGAGGCGGTTGTTGACGGTGTAGTAGGTACTGTTACCGATGCGCGTGGAATAGCCCGACCAGTAGGGGTTGATCCCATAGTAGTAGGTCGTGTTGCCAATCGGGTAGCTGGACCAAGAGGAGCTTCCGTAATACCCGTATCCATACGACTGCGCAAGCGTGAGCGGCGGAAGGGCTAAGAACAGGAGCAGTCCCAGGAGTACCAACAGCCAGCGCATCAGATAACCCCGGCAGGCGAGAGCTAGTCGCCCCACGCAGCCACTATAGGTTGCTAGGGGCAAGGCAGTCAATTTTCTTCGCTCGCCCTTACGCCCCTGCCGCCGTGCAAGTCGTCGTCAGCATCGTTTCTCCCTCGCCAAAGGGAGGGCCGAGGACTCGCCTCGGCCCTCCCCCCAACATTATGCAGCCGGCCCCTGACCATCGAGATAGGCCAGGGCCTTGTCGGTGAGCACGAACGGGATGGGCGCGTCCGGGTCGAGCGTCGGCGTGGGCCAGGGGACCAGGTTCGCGGGCGGGCTCGCCTGGCGCTGCTCGGCCCGCTCGCATGCCCGGAGGAGCCGCACGGCAATCGCATGCTTGCACGGCCCGCCGCGCTGCTGGTAGTCCGGGCAGGTGCAGCGGTCGCCCCGGTAGCCCCGCTCGCTCAGGCAGACCCAGTATTCGCGGGAGCCGTCGGACGCCTGGACCCAGTAGGCGTGGCCCACGTTCGCGGGCGCCAGCGCGGGGCTGATGGAGCGGAAGGCGACGATGTCGGCGGCGCGCTCCATGCGGCACGGTAGCTCGGGATGGGCCGCCTGGCCCTTGGCGAGGACTTCGCGCAAGGTCTGGAGCGAGATCGCGGGGGCAGGCGCCTGTGGTACGCTAGTCGTGGGTGCCGATGGGTACGACATCGGTTCCTCCTCGCCGTCGGGGTGTTCCTACCGCCCCGACGGCTCTTACGTTTCTGGAGAGGCCCGCTTGCTCTCTCCATCGTTAGTGTATCACCCATATCCTAACGTGTCAATAGGGTACAGGCTTGAATCTCGGCAGTGTGTGAGTATGGGTGTTTGCCTAACGTCTGTGGTAGACTTGTCCGTATGGGCAAGCGGTTCACTTTGACTCTACCGGACGACGTGCGGGCCTTCTATCGTGAGGCCTCGGCACGGCGCCGGCGTGAGTCGCGCCAGTGCAGCACGTGTGGCACACGGTTTGTGGCTACGCCTAGACGCCAGTACTGCTCAGCGGCGTGTAGTCAGCGCGCCTACCGGGAGCGTAAGCGCGAGGCTGCGCCCGGCGCCCCGCCCTCACCAGCCACACCGGAATAGCCGGAGCATCGCACTCGCTTTCCGGTTCTCTCCCCTACACAGTGTAGCCTTGTCGTGTAGGTCCCACCGTGTCTCTGGCCGATCCCCCGCACGCCCGCGCGATCTGTTACAAGGGTAGGCCACAGGGCCGCGCGCATGTAATTTTCGCGGGGTCCCTCTTCGGCCCTCTGCAACCGGGGATTTTCGGCACAAGGGTCCCGGATTTCGGGTCGCCTCGGCCGAAAAGTCGGGGGGTAAAACGCCTGGGAGCGAAGTCCGAATCTGCGCTTATAGGTGTGCGGCCAGGACACCTGCGGCGATGCTCGTACCGTAGGCAAACAGGGTGAACCCCAGGCTGTGACTCACCGGGTTGTCTGCCGGCACCAGCGCCAGCGTGGTGATTAGGATTACCATGAGCGTGAGGAACCCAATGACGACACCCCGAGTGATGTGACGCTCGTCTTCGGTTTCGGGGTGCGCGGGAAATGCCGCCCGCGCACGGGACTCCTCCTCCCGGATCATTGCCTCGCAAGCGCGGCGTAGCTCCGGACCAGTATTCGGGTCGGCCAGCATACGCTCGGCGTACTCCTGCATTTCGGACTTCCGTCGAAACACCGGTCACCCCCTTTTTGCTACAGCCGAGACTTCAAATGCCACCCGAAACTTCTTGGCCTATGGTAGGGCAACCGTAGGCACGCCCCTATAGACGCCCAACAGATGGCACCATTATAGCGCTGCTATGCCGCTTGTATGCCGCTTGTATGCTATGTCTTCTCCGTAACAGTAGGAGAGACGTTGGTGCTTGTAAGGAGGAGTATCGAGCTTCATCAGCCAAGGAGTCGGCGCCGGCCGCCGATGTTTGGCGCCATCAGGGCAAAGCCCGCGATAATCTCCTGGGCCAGGGCGAGCGTCGCCCGTGACACCTCCTCCTGGTAGACGTCGCGGTACCGCTGACGCAGGTATTTGGCGACGGAAATCGACGGAAGTTTATACGAGCGGGTCCGTTTTCCCTTTCCTCGCAGCAGCCGCAGGTACGGCTCCCCATCCCCCGTATGGGAGAGTCGCCCTGGCCTCCGGGCTAGACCCACCAGGAACCGAATCGCTTCCTGACGGCGCTGTTGTCGATAGCTCATCTCTCTCAGACCTCGTAACTCGTTACACGCGCGGTGTACCTTTCGATATCATGGTGGTCAGGGATGCGGTCGGTGAGATGCCAAGAGTCGCCGTCGCCTTTATCCTCAAAGCAGTACCTTTTCCCACTGAGCCACAGCGGGTGTCCGGCGAGGCGCCAGAGCAGCGCCTGTAGCTCGTCCGCGTTACTCACCCCGAGACCGGCCGCCTGAGCCGGCCCGAGTAACTCCCCGGCGGTGAGATGTTGAGCATGCCACTCGTCCCATAACGCGGCGGCAAACCGCTGAAGCGCCTCGTCCGGGTGTGGGCTGTTATCAATCGAGAGGGGACTTATTTCGTTAAATTCGTTAATTTCGTAGTCCGTCTTGCACTCGCGGCGCGGCTCCGGCACGGGGCGTCCTACCGGTGCCGGGGACGCGGTGCTAGCCGGTGAAACCGACAGGGCATCCGGAGAATAATAAAAGCGAGCGGCTATTTTTTCTATCTCATTACGAGGCCCTGCGGACTGCCGGCGTAGCTCCGCGAGCCGCGCCTTCGCTAGCGCCAGGTAGGAGGTCCCCGCGCCCATCATTCACACTCCGAGTACGAAATTAACGAATTTAACGAAATAAGTCCCATCGCCATCTGTTACACCGCCTCCCATACCTCCCGTGGCTTGCCCCCGGTCGTCGTATCTAGTGTCGGCCGGGCCACCCCAAAGCGCAGCAGCAGACCGAGCGCCGGGTCGATGCTGCTGGCCCGCACGTTCCGCCCCAAGAGGGTGGAGATGGCCGTGCGGTCGAGCGGGCCAGAATTTCGTAGGGCACGGAGTATCGTGTCGGCCACCGGGTCCCCGGTACTGTCCCCGAAGATGTACGCGGCCGAGGCTTCGCAGTACTCCCAAACCGCCAGCGCCGCCAGGAGATGCTCAACCCTTACAGTGCCTGACTGGTCGAGGATGGCGTAGAGGCAGGCGATGCGCGTAACCTGTGCCTCCGCGCGCGCGGTCACAGCGCCCCACAACCCCGGCTTCCCTTCACTGAGCGCGGGATAGACCGTGTACCATAGCTCGCGCGCCTCCTCATCCCGGCGCATCTCCCCTGCCCGTTGGGCAAAGGTGATCGCCGCATAGAGCCGCCGGGCAATCGTGTCCAGCGCGTCCGGGGGCAGGTTCCCTCCCTCGGGGAGGCATTTGGAGCGGCGGGCACACGTCCAGAGAAACCGGTTAGCGAGCCCGTTCGCCTGCTCGGTGGCGTCCAGACGGCGCCGTAGCTCATCCACTGTGATGTGGCCGATGATGCTGATGTGGGCGCCGGTCGCCCGGACCGGGTTGTGCTTCGTCATGGTGCCGAGCGGGCGGCCGTCCCAGGCGTCGCGCAGTTGCGGGGAGAGATTGTTGCCCTCGCGCCCCATGGTCCGCAGGGCGCCCGCTAGCTCATGCTCCAGGACCAGGAGGCGTTTATCCACGACGCCCGGATCGACGATGACCGTCTGGTGCTCGCCCGTAGGCCGCCCATTCTCGCGCACGGGCTCGGTCTTGCTGATGGGATCGCGGACGGCGAAGGCAAAGCCTTCCCCGGAGGACAGCCCCGAGTGGATGTGCTTCGCTTCCCACTCTGGATCGACCAACGCAAGCGGGCGCCGGGCATGGCCGGCCGAGGTCCCCTTCCGGGCCTTGGCCGTATCGCCGACGATACCCACGAACAGATTCAGGTGATGCTCGTCGGCCTCGACCCGGAAGTGCGGTCCGCGCCCCACGACGTTGCCCACGCATACGAGGAATTGGAGAAGCAGCGCCGCCGGATCGGCCTCCGTGTGTGGTTCGACCGTTCGCACGAACTCGCCGGCCAGACCGTGGTAGGCAGCTTCGGCCAGCGGCGTGGGCCAGGGGGCCTCTCGGCGGCTGCGTCGCGGCTCCCCCGGAGCGGCCGGTGCCTGGTGCCCATTCCGATACTCGTCATCCAGTCCAAGCGGCGCGCGCACGTCACGCCAGCCCTTATCCCGACAGCGGTTGTGGTGGCAGACGTAGGCGAGTGCGCCGTTCGCTAGCTCGGTGATCGCGGCGCCATCCGAGTGATCGGCGCTGGTCAGGCAGCGGTCCAGCGCGTACACGGTGCCGTAGGACGTTGGGTGCGGCTGGTAGCCGATGTCCTTCCGGCCTAAGACCTCGGGGATTGTCCAACGACGTTGACTCTCAAAGGTACCCCCGGCCGCCGGTGGCTCGCGCTCGGGCACGAGCGCTGCCAGTTCGTCAAGATGCCGCCTGGGTACCGATCCTGTGTCCGGCGTGAACTCGGCGCTAGCCAGGCGCCAGACGCGCCCGAGGTCGGGGCTGTCGTCGCCCTTCGCCGCTACGGTGCCGATCACCTTCGTGAGCCGCGCCGCGTTGTAGACGCCCGTATCGATCTGCACGGCCGCGTTATCGAACGCGGCCGCCAGGGCTTCGAGGCAGCGTTTCACCAGCGCCGTGGCTTCGTCATCATTCGGCAAATCGATCCGGTAGACGAGCGCCCCGCCGTTCCCGCTCATCGCGCGGTACAGTGGCAGCGGCCAGCCCGCGTCGGTGAGGTACGCTTCGATCTGATCCCGCACCGCGAGCGCCGCCTGCATCTCCGCCTCGGTGGCCGAGATACCGGTGGGGCGCTTCGGGTCTACGTCGATCAGGAGGCGGGACCGGTACCGTACCGCCTCATCAGTGGTCGTCGTGGATACCTTGTCTCTCAGCCGATTATGAGCACGCGCCAGGAGATCACGCTTCACGGGGTTGAGCGTGATGTAGACCATTTCGGCGTCCCGCCCGGTGATCGGGGCCACGGCAGCTATGAAGGCCGCGCGGTCGTTGAAGTAGCCCGAGGCGGTGCCCCAAAACCGACACGCCCCCTCCTGGCGCGTCTTGGGCACGCGGACCTCGTAGACTTCGCCGGGGACCGCGAAGCAATCCCAAAACTTGCCGAGGAGCATAGGATCGGGCCGGAGTGCCACAGGCGAGCTTATCGTGGTCGGGCTAGCCATGACGCCTCCCCACGCCGCCGAGCTTGTATTCAGACAACCGGTTAGTTAACCTCATTTAAGTAAATCCTCGTGACCCCACTGGCCGCCCATTATCCGGGCCAGTGGGGTCTCATCATTCAGCGACGTTACCAGTCATTGTTACCCCACCCACATACCGGGCAGGGCGTCCGCTTGCGCTCGCGCCGCTCTTCCGGGGTGGCATCGCAATCAAACAGCGAGCAGTCCACACACATGGGCGGCGGCGGATCGACGCGCAGGTACAGCCCCAAATCGATAAGCGGTCCCACCTCCTCATCAAGCTCTTCCGGGCGCGCGTCTGCCCACCCACACCGCACGCAATGCGGAACGGAACCCGGCCCGCTCTTGTACCCCCAGCGGGCGTAGATGGGGTGATAGCAGCGTGGGCAGCGCGCAACCTCGGGAATGTCTACCGGCTGGCGCTCCGGGTGCGGCTCAGGCGTCATGCCGCCCCCCACCGGCGCCCGCCCGCTCGGCGCGCCGCGCCACTTCCGCAGCGAGCGACTCGCGGCTAATGAGCCGGCCATAAGGGGTCCGGGTAGCGACCAGGCGCCCTTCCAGCGCCAGGAGGCGCACCATTTGGGCACTAAGATCGAGGGCGCGGGCCGCTTCGGACACCGTAACGAAGCGGTCGAGGTTGAGGGGTATATTGTCGGTTCGCATCCACCGTTCTCCTCACAGCGTGAACTGCACGCTAGTAATTTGACCGGTGGATGCGGCTGACCGGCGATGACGCGCTCACTGTCCCCACGAATGCGTGGGTTCCGCCCGCTCGCTCCGAGATAGAAGCGAGCCGGCACCTTGAGATGCCTTCGAGCGCGTGGTAGATTCTTCAGCTACCGACTGTAGGATACTACTGTTACAGGCGCAGTGCATGAATTTTTTTATCGGCGGTTATGCCGCCCAAACGGTGTTAATTGCGATTCCCCTCAACCCGTGCCCCTCAGCCCGGTCGGCAACCTCCTTTCACCTCTCCACCACCGTCTTTGTCCCTAGTTCCCGCGGTCCCCGCCCTCTAGTTGCTGCGCTACCCATTTCTCCAATTCAGTACGCGGAATACGCCGACTGCGACCGATCCGGATCGAGGGAATGGCCCCTTCCGTGAGTAGCGTGTAGAGGTGCGCGCGCGAGATATCCAGGGCTTTTGCTGCGTCCTCAACTCGTAACAAGATGCGGTGATCCGCCACGGTGACTCCCTCTCGTCCACAACTGTCCGGGGTCGTAATTGTATATTTACCCGGCAACAAAATTGTACCGTGCGGTGGGAGAGAAAATCGTGCGGCGTAGCGAGAGCGGCCGGCGCTCGGGGCGCGGCGGCGGCCTGGAGCAGCAGGCGCGCTCCCCCGAGGGACCGGGGCAGCGGCAGTCGTTGGCGATGCAGGGTGACAGCCATTGACAGCCACGCTGACAGCTACCGGGGGCAGACGGCGGCTGCATAGCCTGGACCTCGGTGGACGGGAGGCCTTGATTTTATTGGGGTTCGTGGAGGTTGGTAGACTGTGGTGGACGAACCAACCACGACTGAAAATCGCAGTGTCGGCAGTTCGATTCTGCCCCTCGGCACCCTCAGAACCCTAGCAAAATAGCCAAAAAGAGAGACCCGCCGTTGTGGCGGGTCTCTGCATGTTTGGCCCAACTCCCCCTTCAACTCCCTCTTATATCCGATCCGGCCCTGGGGTTCGCCGACGAGGCGGGCCCTCACCCCGACCCTCTCCCAGAGGGAGAGGGAGTAAGGGAATGCCACCCCCGGATGCGGTATGAGCGGGTGTCAGCGGAGCGCCGGCGGGTGTCACTGCGCCTGCTGGAGCCAGGCGTCTATGCCGTCCGCGATCTCGCGGCGGCGCTCCTGCGCCAGGTGGCCGTAGATGTCGGCGGTGATCTGCACGCCGCTATGGCCGAGGAGCTTCGAGACTTCGTGTAGCGGCACGCCCTGCGCCAGCAGCCGCGACGCGGCCGTGTGGCGCAGGTCATGGAAGCGCCGGTGAGGCAGGCCGATCCGCGCGAGCAGCCGGATGTACTCTGGGTAGACGTTGCGGGCGCTGAACGGCGTGCCGACCTTGGTGGTAAAGACGAGGTCTGACGCCTGCCAGCGGTCGCCGGCGAGCAGGCGCTGCTCTAGCTGGCGGGCGCGGTGGGCGCGAAGCTGGGCGACCAGCACGTCCGGGAGGTCGATCACGCGGCGCCCCTTCGCGTGCGTCTTGAGCGGCCGGAGCACCAGCTTGCCGTCTTGCTTCTGCAGTTGCTGGCGGACGTGCAGGCGCCGCGCCTCAAGGTCGACGTCGGCCCACTGCGGACTTGGTATCACTCGGTAGTCGTAGTGGTAGCTGTGTAAGGGCTCGCGCTATGCTGGCCAACGACTTGTGCCTGATGAACAGCCGCTCCCTCCCGCCGGTGCCCCCTGCAGTGACCGAGCACCTCGGCCTCGTGAGCGCCCAAGGGCGCGCGGGTACGCGCTCGCGACCGCAACGTGGCAGGGTTCGCAGGCCGCTCGGCTAGACGCTATTCGGGCTCGAAGCCCTGGGTGCCGAACTTGAGGGCGCGGGCGTTCTCGGTGACCGTGCGGACGACGTTGTCGGGCGCGCCGGCGGGGATGTGGGCCTCGATCTCCAGGGTGACGGTGACGTCGGCGCCGACCAGGCCGGCGAGGTGGGCGATCACCTCCTCGGCCACGCGGCCGGCGTCGGAGCCCACCCTGATAGGGTTGAGGGCGACCGCGCCGTGGAAGCGCTTCGGGGCGGCGGGCGCGGGCCGCGGGTTGGGCGTCGGCGCCCCGCGGCCGTCGCCGTGGTCGTCGCCGGCCGGGCGCGGCTCGGGGCCCTGACCGCCGGGCGGGCGCGGCTCGGGGCCATCGCCGCCAGGCGAGGGCGGCGGCGCGCTCTCCCGGTCGAGCTGCTCCCCGGCGACGTCGGGCCGAACGAGCAGGCCCGTCAGGTTGTTCCCGGCGAGCACGTCGAGGCGGCCGGCGCGCAGGCCCACGTAGCGGCCGGTCGCCGCGTCGTAGCTGTCGGCGTAGGCGAAGGAGTCCTGGCGCCAGAGCAGCAGCCCCAGGCCGTCGCGGATGGCGCCGACGAGCACGGCGGGATCGCGCAGGCGCGGCAGGTAGACGTAGCGGGCGAAGTCGTCGGCGAGCTGCTTGATCTCGACATAGTCGCCGCGCCACAGGGGGATCTTGTCCAACTCCATCTTGAGGCGGGTGCCCGCCATGGCGGTGATGAGCAGCTCGTCGTGGCGCAGCTTCTTGCTGGCCCGCACGGCGAGAGCCTCGGAGCCTAACAGGCGGAACGCCTTCCACTCCAGCGCGCCCTGGGGCGAGGGCTGGACGGGCACGAGGAGCCACTGGTACGCCTCGGGCAGCCGCGCGACGATCGCGTCGTCGGCCGCCTTCTTCTGGGTCTCCGCCTGGCGCACCTGCTGGGCGGTGAGGTCGTCGGTGCCGCGACCGTTCACGATCCAGTCCCAGGCGAGGTAGCGGCGGACGGCTTCGTCGAGGTCCTGCAGGCGGGCCTGGTCCACGGCCAGGAAGACGAGCGTGTTGCGGTAGAGGCGGGGGGCGCTGCCGCGCGACTCCCAGATGGTCCTAGCGGCCGTCTCGGCCTTGTTGCCGGGCTCGCGGCTATAGGGATACTCGGGGCCGAGCACGACGAGGCGGGCGTCGAGGTCGTCGGGCACGTCGTGGCCGGAGTGGGGGAGCGGGTGGACGGCGGCGAAGTCCCCCTTGTCGCGCAGGTTAGCGCGCAGGCGCTTGCCGATCTCCTCGGCCACCTTGTCCGGCTCGCGCTGCAGCTGCTCGGCGCGGTCCTCGGCGAGCTTGGTCACCGTGGGCTGGATGGAGTACCAGTAGCGGGCGCCGTCCTGGTAGAGATAGGTGGCCGCGGTGCCGAGGCGGCGCAGGGCGTCGCCGAAGACGGCGGGCGACTCGCCCGGCATCACGCAGCCCAGCTTGATCTGGCGGTCCTCGACGCCGCGGTTGGCGGCGGTGGCCGTGGGGGCGGAGCCGAGGTAGATGGTGCGCGCCACGCGACGGGCGGCCTGGAAGCGGCCGAGGTTCGGCACCTCCTCGTCCAGGCGGTGGGGCAGGGCGCTCGGGCCGTCCACATCCTTCTCGATGACGGGCACCCAGTTGTCGGGCAGGTAGCGGGTCAGCTCAGTCTGGACGCGCGGGTCGTCGATGGGGACGCTCGCGGGCATGATGAGCGGGTTGCGGTCGCCGCGCTCCCACAGGCTGTGGATGACGGCCGCCATGAGGCGCAGCACGCCGCGGGTGCGCTGGAACTTCACGAGCGTGGACCAGTCGGTGTAGAGGCGGTCGAACAGCTCGGGGTGGATCGGGTAGGCGTCGCGCAAGCGCTTCTCGTAGCTGGCGTCGCGGCAGTCGGATGGGAACTCCTGGGCCTGGGTGCGGTAGTGGTCGTAGAAGGCGCGCGCCACGCCGTCGCGGGCGGTGTACTGCTCGCGCTCGACCAGCGGCTCGAACAGGCGGCGGCGAACGATCTCGAAGCCCTCCTCGGCGCTGGCGGGGCGCCAGGAGGCCTCGACGCGGCCGACGACGTTGCGCAGCCGCTCCAGGGCCGCCCGCCCGCGCTCCCCGCCCACCTCGACGTCCTCGGCCACCGCGTGGGGCGAGGCCGCGCTATCGGAGGCGGGCAGGCTGACGACGAGCAGGCACTGCCGCGCCGCGCTGGCCGACTCGGTGAGCGCCTGGGCGAAGGTGAAGTGCGTCTCGAAGCTGCCGCCGGGCAGGTCGGGGGCATCGTGGAGCTGGCGCGCGTAGGCCACCCACTCGTCGATCAGGAGCAGGCAGGGGCCGTAGGCGTTCATCAGCTCGCGCAGCACGTCGCCGGGGCTGGTAGCGCGCTCGTCGTCGGCCTGCACGCGGGCAAAGGCCGCTGGGCCGCCGAGCTGCCAGGCCAGCTCGCCCCAGAGCGTGCGGACGACCGTGCCGTCGGGCTTGACGACGGGGTTGCCGGGAGAGATGCGGTTGCCGACGAGCACGACGCGCCGCACGGGCGGGAGCTGGTCGACGCCCGCGTCGCGCAGCACGTCGGCGACGCCCAGCAGCGCGCGCGGCGGCGTGCCCGAGAAGAGATGGTAGAGGGCGAGCATGGAGTGGGTCTTGCCGCCGCCGAAGTTCGTCTGGAGCTGCACGACGGGATCGCCGCCCGTGCCCGCGAGGCGGCGCACGGCGTCGACGAGCAGCTGGCGCAGGCCGTCGGTGAGGAAGGTGCGGCGGTAGAACTCGACCGGGTCGCGGTACTCGTCGGCGCCCTCGCCCAGGTGGACCTGCCAGAGGTCGGCGGCGAACTCGGCCTGCTGGTACTGGCCGCTGGCCACGTCGCGGTGGGGGCTCACGACCTCGCGCCAGGGCCGGAGCGCCCCCGTGACGGGGCTCTCGACGGCGGTGCCGGCCGTGCGCCGCCGCTCGGCGCGCGCCTGCTCCTCGAAGACGAGGCGGCGCAGCTCCATCTTCATCTTCGCCACCTCGTCGGCCTGGGGGGCGGAGACGGCGGTGAGCAGGCGGGCGATCGAATCGAGCGCGCGGTCGGCGTCGTCGCTACTGAAGGCGTTCTGGTGCGCCCAGCGGTTGCGGCAGTCGCGCACCTCGAAGACGAGGCTGCGCTCGGCCTGGCCCAGCGTCTTGCGAAAGACGGTGTTCCACTGGTCGAGCAGCAGGCGGAGGAGGGCCGCGACATCGAGGTGCGGCTCGTCCTGGCCCTCGGGCCAGCTCAGGTCGTTGCGCCAGCCCACCGTGGCCTCGGTGATCCAGTACTTGCCGTAGTGCGCGTGCAGCTCGCGCTCGACGTAGGGGCGCAGCCCTTCGCGCAGCAGGTCGAGGGCCTTGCCGACGCGCTCGTGGTTCGTCATCGCCATCGCGTTACTCCGTCGAGGAGTGAGGGGAGAGGAGTGAGGAGTGAGAGGGGACCGTCCCTGTCGCTTCTCGCTTCTCGCTGCTCACTCCTCCCCCCTTGGCGTTCGCCTGCGATTGCGGCGCATCGTGGTCAGGATTCGGCTGGTCTGGTCGAGCAGGGACCGTAGCTCGCGCGTCTCCAGGGGCGGGAACCAGGCAAGCTGTTCGCACAGCGTCAGGAGGGTTTCGACCTCCGCCAAGGACCCCTGCGCGATCGCCAAGAACTGCGCCTTCTCCCAGTCTGACTCACGCGTCCAGCCCTCGGCGACATTCGCGGGAATCGAGATCGCCGCGCGGGTGAGCTGGGAGCGCATCCCGTAGGTCTCTTCGCGGGGCAGCAGCGGCGCCAGGCGATACACCTCCCGGGCAGCGGCCATCGCTCGCTGCCAGAGGATCGTCTCGCGGTAGTGCATGCTTGCTCCGGGAGGAGTGAGGGGAGAGGAGTGAGGAGTGAGAAGGGTGAGTCCCTCTCACTTCTCGCTTCTCACTTCTCACTGCTCAATATCGGCTGGAATGTCCTCAGGCGGGATCCAGACTACCTGGTCGTCGCGCCAGACGGCGACGGGATTGCCCGCGCGCTTGTGGCCCAGCAAGGCTTCTCGGATGGCCTGGCGGATGGCTTCCCGAATGCAGGGCAGGTCGTCCACGCGCTCGGCGGGGGAGCGTTCAGAATCGGATGTTCGCGTCATCCCTGCCTCCTCATGAGCGCCTCCCAGGCTCGGACGTCCAGAATCGCGGCCGGCTGCGCGGCGCGGCCGGTCGCCAAGAGACGGGGTTCATCTGCTGTGGAATTGTCGAACATCTGCCAGGAATCGACCACCTCACGATAGAGAGCGAAGAAGTTGCGTAGCCCGGCGGCGAACCGCCGGCGGACGACGGCTTCTGGTACGGCATGGCCACCCCCACGCACGCGCTCCCGGACCCGCGCCACGGCCAGCTCGGGGCTCGCGACGGAAAGAAACACCAAGTGCGCGCGATAGCCCGAGGTGCGCAGGCTCGTGAGCCAGGGCGCGAAGGTGCGGCTAGCAAGAGTGGTCTCGAAGGCGAAGCTCGCCCGCCGGCGCGCCAGCGACCGCAGACGTGCCAACATGACCCGGCCAGCGGCCACCGCCACCATCTCGGGCCGGAAGGCAGACAGGCCCTGGGCGATGGTATCCGCGTTGACGAACTCTGTGACGGCGAGAGCGCCCTGGAGCAGCCGCGGCGCGATGGTGGACTTGCCGGCACCGTTCGGGCCGGCGATCACGACGACGAGCGGGCTAGTCGCGGCACTCACGGATCAGGCCCCGGCAAACAGGCCCGGCTGGGCGGCCGGCGTCGTGCCCAGCTCGCGGGCGAGGCGCGTGATCTCGGGCCAGCTCTGGACCAGGGCGTTGTAGGAGCGCGCCTCCGTCGCGCGCTGCCGCTGCTCCGAGCTGTTGAAGAGCCGGTAGGCAAGCTCGCGGGCCGTCTCGGCGCGGCTGCCGAGCTTCGCGATTAACTCGGCAGCCGCGCCCTCGCCGCCTGATTCCAAAGCACGGACGAGATGGTGGACCGTCTCCCAGACGGTAAGGCGGCGATCAGTGGCCGGGTCCCAATCTGCAGGAAGCTCGGCGGGCCGGAGCAGCCGTACCTTGCCGCTGCGGGACGCGAGGATCCCGGCCTCGGCCATACCGGAGACGCTCGTGTTCTTCGCCGTGGAGAGTGTCTCGGCCACACCATAGTCGCCATCGGCGAAGCCGAACTGGTCGTACCAGGCGAGCGCCCAACGAGTATCGGCGTCGAAGTCGCCCTCCTGCTCGGCCAGGACCTCGTCGAGCGTCTGGTTGATGAGGGTTAAGGCTTCACGGACGGACAGCGGCTTGCCCTCGGCATCGAGCACCTGGGTATAGCGCGTATATACCGACATGCCCGGACCGATGGCGGCCTGTGCCAGGTCGACGGGCGCGATGTTGCCGTGCTGAAGCTCGCGGAGCGCAGCGGGTAGCTCACTCCGGAGCGCGGCGAGCAACTCGCGCCGGGTGGCAGAGGCGGCGGAAGCGGGGCGCGGGCGACAGACCAGGATGATAGATGAGGCGAGGGCATTGCTGCCGATGTCGCGCAGGCGACCGGCCATCTCGGTGTGCATGGGCCAGGTGCCGACAAGCTCGAAGCCGGCGGTGACAAGCCCACTGAGAGCGGTCTCCCAACCTGTAGAGGCGGAGAAAAGCTCGCCCCCCTCACCGTCGTCGCGCTCGGCCTGCTTGAACGCGTAGTAGACGGTCATAGGGTGGTGGGGGTCGGCGTAGGCGCGGATGCGCTCAAAAACGTGGTGGAAGCCTTCCTTGAAGAAGCTGGCGGCGCGGTTGCGGCTGCCCTGGAAGCGGGCCGGCTCAGCAACTAGCTCTTGCGTCTTGGGAGTCTCGATGGTATGGAACAGGTCGGGCTCGACGTCGGCCAACATGCGGCGCAGCCATATGTAGTAGTAGTCCGACAGATGCGCGTAGCCGATATTGTCGTAGTAGGGAGGATCAGTACTGACGACGACCGGCACCTCCCAGCCGCCGGACGTAGCGGCGTCCCGCTGCTCCACCCGACCGGGGACGCCATCGGCGGGCGCGGCAGTGATGCTGTCGGCCACCGAATCCGCGATGCGCAGCCAGCTTGCCAGGGAATGGCTCAGCACATTCGCTTCGACGAAGTCCCAGACCATCGACAGCGTGGGGCGCCCGAACGTGCCGGCGATCCCCTCCGAGGCGGGCAGCCAACGCGTGAGCGACGACCAGTTGCCGGCGGCCTTACTGAGGGCCAGCGCGAGGTAGACGCTGACCACCTTCGCGTACTGTTCGGCATCATCAGGCGCGCGCCCCGAGTGGGCAGCGGGCTGCTGTGTTGTATCCGCCAGAATCTGCGCGCGCGCCTCTTTGACCAGGTCGGCCAAGGTAGTGAGCGCGAGTAGCTGGCGGTCGGTGTAGAGATCGCTGAATCGCCGCATGCCGTAGTTCTGAACGCGGAAGCCCAGAGCCTGGGCAGGGAGATCGATGTCCGGCGGGTTCAGAGGCCTGGTGGCCTGAGCGGCGGCCTCCTGCTCGGGCGTAGGCGAGAGATAGCCGCGGCCCCGGCCGGCATCGACGACAGCGGCCAAGAGCTGGTGGCTGAGACGCCCGGCGCGGCCCTCGGCGCGGACGTATTCGAGCTTGACGGGATGATCGGGGCCACACACCAAGCAGGAGGCGCCGCGGCGGTTGACCGTGCCCTCGCGGGGGCCGCCCTGGCCGGTACGTACCTCGAAGCGGACCGTGCGGGCTGCGTGATCGACGATCGGCTCCAACCAAGCCTTGCGGCTCGGCTTGCTCGACAACCAGAAGGCGCGCACGAGGGGCATCTGCGCGCGACAAGCCGGATTGGGGCAGGTGACGGTACGTGCCCAGATCCAGGCGAGAACGGTCTCGCCGCGTGGACCCTTCGGGTAATGGTCGCCGATCCGCCGCTGGGCTTCGTCGCGCGCCCAGCGAGCGTAGTAGCGGATGTCGGCGGCGAGCCCCGCCGCGCCGCGCCAATCGCCGCCGCGGGCAAGCGAGTCAGCGCCGCCCGGATTAACCGGCGGCCGATTGCCGAAGCGGACCGGGTAGTCGATGACCGCTCGCGTCATGATGACAGGCACGGGGTTCAAATCCGTCGCCAGGCTGCGGAGGCCGAGCCGCTGGGCCTCGAGGGGGATGCTGCCGCTGCCGGAGAACGGATCGTAGACGGGTGGCGCCACCTCAATGAGCAGTCGTTTTACGTCGGCGCGCGACTGCGGCTCGGGCAAGCCGCTAGCCCGCGCGGCGCTGCGAGCGATCTCCAGCTTGGCCTGGTCGAGTACATGGTCATTGGTGGCACCCGACCAGTCGACGAGTCGCTCCATTATAGCGAAGAGCCGGGTGCGCTCCTTCTCAGCCTCGGACTCGGGCAGGTAGCCGCCTGGGTCATCCACTAGGCTCGCGAAAATCACAGCACGGCAGGCCGCCAGCGGGCGACGCGCCCACCACTGGTGGAGCGTATTCGGATGGCCCCGCACGCCCTTCTCGCTGGCGGCGGCCTTGTTGATCGCCTCCAGCGGCAGGGCGACTTCGATCAGCTTCTTCCGATTATCCACGGTCACTGTCCCGCATACCGTTTGGCTTCGTCAGCGCAGGAGTTCGTTGGCAACGAACTTATCCCAGGTCCGAAGATACGGTGCCTTCTTTGGAATGAGAAGGTAGGGCGTGCCCGACCTGTACGGGTCGGGGTTGTAGGGCTCCTGCCTTATCGTAGTGTTGGGAAACTCCGCACGTATACGTGCTTCGGTGGCCGCGGCGTCCCACCGCTGGGGCACCCGGATTTCCAATGGCTCTGGAATCTCGGCGGCCCAGCAAGCATAGACCCGAGGGGGTTGACTCAAATCTGCGAAGGCGTACATGAGAGGTGGGCATATAGCGTCCCAGTGACGCGCCGCTCGATAGGAATCCACCTCGACGGAGAAATGCCGGTATCTTCCCCCCTCGCTCTTCGCCTCGATCAATACTGAGCTACGGCCAGGCCGGAGGCAGATCAGGTCCGGGCGGAACCGGAACATGATCGATGCGGTGTCGTGTCTACCGAGAAGAGCCTGTCGCAACTCCTCGCGGTCGGTTTCGACCCCTACGTCGTAGCAAGGTAACCCTTGCTCCTTCAACATGTTGCGGATAATTGGGATCGCCATCTCGTCGTGCTGGATCATCCGCTCGGGCCGCTCTCGCATAGGATTCCTCCGGCTACAGGTGAACTGTGCGCCAAGTTAAGGTGCCGCGAAGAGCGGTCCTTGCGCGGGTTGCGGTGTGCCGGCCTCGCGCGCGAGGCGGCTGATCTCGGGCCAACTGTGCACCAGGCTATTGTAGGAGGGGGCGGCGGCGAGCGGGCGGCGCGCCCACCAGAGGTGGAGGGTGCTGGGGTGGCCGTGGCGGATGGACTTCTCGCGCGCGGATGCGGCGTTGATCTTGTCGAGCGGCAGGGCGACCTCGATCAGCTTCTTGCGGTACTCGGCCATGTCCTGGCTTCTCCCCACACGTTGATGGATCGGCATCAACTCGGTGATCGGCGAACTATACGAGTGTGAGATCATCCTCAGGCATGGGGAGATCGGCGCTGGGCTGGACACTGACCCAGCCAAGCAGACTCAGGTTGCGGATCGCCCGCGCCACCTCGACGTCGGACAGCGGCGGTCGGCGGCGCTGCTTCCAATCCATGACCGCGTCCACCACTTCGCGTTCCGATGGCGAGCCAGTGGCCCTCGACTCTAGGGTACGAGCCACGTAGTGGACCGTCGCCGCGACCTCGGCCTGGTCGGTGCGCATGCGCAAGAAGAGGTCAGCTACACGGTCGATGATCGGCTCCCACCGGGTCAGCTCGTCACGATAAGCGTCGCGGGCATCGTCGAACGTAGCCCCCGGCTCGACGGCGATCATCCGTCCTTGCTGCCGTTCTTGGAGCAGGCCGTTGTTCACCAGGCGGCTGATGACAGGCTTCAACTCGGGTGCGAATGGCCCATAGTAGCTCTTCTCGTGGTGAAGCCCCGTGGGCAGCCCGTTCTCCGTCGCGAAGTAGGCGATCTTCTGGAAGGTGGTACGCCCAATCGGCCAATGGAACGGCTCGCGCAGTATGCGGGCGACGATAGCCACCAGCGCCACCCACGCGGCTTCGATGCGGGGTGCATCAGTGCCGTCCACCGTGTCCGCGGCCGTCTGGCCGGAGAGAAAGTCCTCGTCCAGCTCAGCTCGCGGTGTGCCGTGTGGAGCGTACAGTGTCACAGGAATGTCTAGACGGCTCAGGTGCCGGTACAGCGTCGGTCCCACCACACGCCACTCTAGCTGCCCGAGTCCGCAGCCGAGCGGGGGCACCGCGAGCGAGGTGACGCCCCACTCACGATAGTGGCTCTCCAGATACTTCAGACCGCGGACGATGTCGGACAGGCGCGAGACCGCGCGCCAGTGCTGCTTGGTCGGGAAGTTGATGATCCACGGCGGGAGCAGGCGCCGTACAAGGTATGGCTCGCCAAGGCGAACCTGACCCGCGCGGCACCGCCGCAGATAGTCCGCGTACATTTCCGGGAAGCGCTTGCGGAACTCCAGGGCGATGCCTTTGCCCATGACGCCGACGCAGTTCACCGTGTTGACGAGCGTCTGCGCGTCGGACTTGAACAGGTCACCTTCCAGTACCTGTACCATGGCGCGCTCCTCGTTACCGAAAGAACAGGTGCGAGTCCACGGCGACGGTCAGCCCTGGAGCCGCAGCGGTCAGGCGCTGTCTGCTCTCCTCACAGCTTACGTAGGCGCCACGGATCAAGGAAGGGGCCACCTGCCCCGGCACGAGCACCTCGGCACATTTTTGGAACTTGTGCAACTCGTACTCCCGCTGGTCGTCCCCGTGTGTCCAGTACTCCGCGAACACGCGGTCCCGGTTGAGGACGGCGAGGCCAGCCGGCGACGGGAACCAGCGGACGATGTCGTCCGCGGCGTTTCCGTCGGTGATGACTACACCGGGTAGGTCGAGCACGTCCGTACTGATCCGCAGCACCGTCAGGTTCTCATGCCCATGATTCAGCGCCATGAGGTAGAGCGCTGGGTTCCTAGAACAAATGTACAGGTTTGCGTACTCATGGAGCCACCTGCCATTGGGAAGCCGGATGCGCGCCCGTCGATCTTGCACACCCGGCTTGGCGGTCGACTGATGGGTGAGACGCTGTGCTCGCCTATGGCCGAGGACACCGCGCTGGAGAATGGAAGGGACGTTGTCGATATGGGTGATGAAATGAAGCTCGAGAAGCTCGTTGCGTCTCATAGGACTGGCTTCATCGCTCCGCGGCACGACGGCCCGAATCCGTTAGTCTGAGCGGCGCACGCTGGTGTCATGCCGGCGCCTCGGCGCGGGCGAGGAGGTCGGCGAAGGTGTAGTTGACGCTGGCCGCGCCGAAGTCGGGCTCGCGGCGGAAGGGGCGCCGGACGTAGTGAACCCGGTGCGCGCCGTCGGGCAGGAACTCCACGATGGCCAGGATGTAGTCGTCGGGCTTGTTCAGCGAGTAGAGGATCTCGTTCTTGGTCACGGTAATAGTGTCGGCGCCAGAGACGCGGCCCTTCACCTCGATGAAGCGCAGCTTCCCGGTGCCCGGCACGCTGCTCTCGATGTCGTAGCCCAGCTTCTCGGCCTCGCGGTCGGTCGGCTCGAAGCCCAGGCCGCGCTCGACCTCCATGATGATCTCGCGCGCTCTGGCAGCCGCGGCCTGCGTGTCCACCGTGGCGGCGGGAGCGGGGAGGGGCTTCCCCGTCAACCGGGCAATCAGCCCCGCGGGGACGACGAGCAGACCGCCGATCACGACGGGCGGGCGCGGGGCGATCTGGCGCTCCAGCCGCAGCTCCTCCAGGCGCTTGTCGAGGCGCGCGATGAGGGCGTCCGCGCGCTTCCGGGCCTCTTCGGAGTTCAGGCGGGCGTTCACCTTGCCGGCCTGCTCCTGCAGCCGCAGCTCCACCGAGCGGTGGTCCCAGTAGCTGATCTCCTTCGTGAGCCGATCCTTGACCGCCGCCTCGGTCTTGGCGATCAGCTCCAGCTTGCGGGCGCGCACCTCGTCCAGGTGCTCGGGCACCACGTGCTGGATGGCGTACGCCTGGGCGCGCTGTTCCAGCTCGCGGGTGATCCAGCCGCACTCCGGCAAGTTCACGATGGTCTCGACGGATGGCTCGTCGGCGGCGAGCTGGCGGTAGTCGAGGTAGGGGGCGTACTGGAGGTGTCGGGTATTGCCGGCCGCGTCCATCTCGACGTAGAGCATGCGCTTGGAGATGACGCGGCGCTCGCCGGAGCGGGTCAGGCTGGCGTCCTGAATAGCGTGCTCTAGATAGAACAGCACGCGTGGCTCCGTGCCCAGGTCCTGATCGTCTACCAGCACCGAGCCCCGGCGGAGCAGGTCGCGGTTGCGCTCCAGGGTGAGGTCGATGACGGCGTCCAGCAGCGGGTGGCCGGGGCAGACGAAGGCGGCCGGGGCCTGGCCCGGCGGCGCGAGCAACTCCTTCTCGAAGGCGATGCGCTCGTAGCGGAGCGCCACGGGGGCGCCGATGCCGATCAGGCGGTCGCGCTGGCGAACCACCGCGGGGACGTGCGTGATCTCGTAGCGGCGGGGCTCGCGCTGCTTCGCGCTGCCGCCCAGGCGCTCGAAGGCCGCCAGGAAGAGCGCCTCGACGTAGTGGGGCTGCAGCCGCCGGGCCTCGGCGCGCTCCATGTCCTCGCGGATGCGGTGGACGCGGGTCGTATCCATGAGGTCGTGGACGACGGCCCGCTCCTCGATGAGGTCGCGCAGATGCTCCGCGTCGAGCGCGTCGGCCACCGCCTGCGTGAGGCGGGCGCGCACGGCGGGCTGCTCGCCGTAGCGGACCGCCTCGATCAGCAAGTCGCGTAGCGGTCGGCCCTCGAACTGCAGCTTGCCCAGCACGTCGAACACCTGGCCCCCCAGCGCCCCCCGCGCCTCGTCCAGCTTGTCGAGCAGCGTGCGGTACACGTCGCCCTCGCGCGTCTCGTAGGCGACGAGGTTCCACAGGTGGCAGACCTCGGTCTGGCCGATGCGGTGGATGCGCCCGAAGCGCTGCTCGATGCGGTTCGGGTTCCAGGGCAGGTCGTAGTTCACCATCAGGTGCGCGCGCTGCAGGTTGATGCCCTCGCCGGCGGCGTCGGTCGCGAGCAGCACCTGCACGTCGGGGTTGTGGCGGAAGTCCTCCTGCACCTTCAGGCGCTCTTCGCGGCCCATCGAGCCGTGAATCTTCACTATCGCCTCAGGGCGGCCGAGCAGCGTCGTGATACGCTCTTCGAGGTAGGCGAGCGTGTCGCGGTGCTCGGTGAAGATGACCAGCTTCTGGCGGGGCGAGGGCACGAGCGTCGCCCCGTAGGGCACCGGCTCCTCGGCGACCCGGCCCGCGAGCGCCGCGGGGGTGAAGATCTCGCCGAGCAGGCTCGCTAGCTCGCGCCACTTCCGGTCCTCGCCGCCCTGGCGCACGGTGATGGCGAGCGCCTCCAGGCGCTTGAGCGTGTCGATCTCGGCGCGCAGCTCGGCGATGGTGCGCGCGGCGGTGGCCTGGTCGAGGATCTCCTGCTCGGCGGCCTCGACCTCCTGGTCGGGAGCGTCCTCCAAGTCCGCGACGTCCTCGTCGTCGAGGGCGGGCACCGCCGTCGCGAGCGCCTGGCCGACCTGGGCGCCGCGCTGGAGCAGCTCCAGCTCGCGCAGGCGCGCCTCCAGCCGCTCCCGGCGGCGGCGCAGCGACTGGCGGATCGCCTCGGGCGAGGACGCGAGGCGGCGCTGCAGGATGGTGAGCGCGAAGCCGACGGTGCCGGCGCGCTTGTCGTTGTGGAGCGCCTCGGCGCGATTGAACTCCTCGCGCACGTACTCGGTGACCGCCTTGTAGAGCCGCGCCTCGGCGTCGGAGAGCTTGTAGGGCACGGTGTAGGCACGCCGCTCGGGAAAGAGGGGCGTGCCGTCGAACTTGAGCAGGTTCTCCTTCACCATACGGCGCATGAGGTCCGAGACGTCCGAGGTGTGGACGCCGTCGCGGAAGCGGCCCTCGAAGCGGTCGCCGTCGAGGAGCGCCATGAAGAGCTGGAAGTCCTCCTCCTTGCCGTTGTGCGGCGTCGCCGTCATCAGCAGGAAGTGGCGGGTGAGCGTGGAGAGCAGCTGGCCCAGCCGGTAGCGCTTGGTGTACTTGGTCTCGCCGCCGAAGAACGAGGCAGACATTTTGTGGGCCTCGTCGCACACCACGAGGTCCCAGCGGCCGTCGGGCGCGGCCAGCTTCTCCTGCACGTCGTCGTTGCGGGAGAGCTTGTCGAGGCGCGCGATGGCCAGGTCCGTCTCGAGGAACCAGTTCCCCGTGCGCGCGGCCTCCAGCTTGTCGTTGGTCAGGATCTCGAACGGCAGGTTGAAGCGGTGGTACAGCTCGTCCTGCCACTGCTCGGCGAGGCTGCCGGGGCACACGACGAGACAGCGCAGCAGGTCGCCGCGGGCGATCAGCTCCTTCATGAGGAGCCCCGCCATGATCGTCTTGCCCGCGCCGGGGTCATCGGCGAGCAGGAAGCGGAGCGGCTGGCGGGGGAGCATGGCCTCGTAGACGGCGGTGATCTGGTGGGGTAGCGGCTCGACGTCGGACGTGTGGACCGCCAGCACGGGATCGAACAGGTGGGCCAGGCGGATGCGCTGGGCCTCGGAGACGAGGCGAAAGAGCGCGCCGTCGCCGTCGAAGCTCCAGGGCCGGCCCTCGGTGACGACCTCGAGGGTGGGCTCGCGGTCGCGGTAGACCAGCTCCTGGGCGACGCGCCCGCTCGGGTCCTTGTACGTCAGCTCGACCGCGTCGGAGCCGTACCAGACCACGTCCACGACGGTGGCCAGCCCGTCGGCCAGGACGCCGCGGACGGCGGCCCCGCGGGTCAGCTCCTCCAGCCGCGCCATACTGTGGCTCCCCCTGCCAGCAGATGAAAAGAGTGTCGAAGCGAGCGGCTAAGGCACGGTAACGTAATTGCGAGCACTGCGTCAACCCGCCAGCACTTCGCGCTGGTCCCGACGGTACCGGCCCCGCTCGCCCCACGATCTATTCCGCAAGGCGGGCAGAAGTGCGACAACCGCTCCCGAGCAGCACTTCCTGCCTCGTGATCGTGGGCCATGATCTAGCGCTCGGGAAGAGCTACGCCAATCTCCGCCTGGTCGAGCCGTCTGGCCGCCGGGCCACAATCGAGGTGAAGCTGGAGGCACTGGTCCGTGCCGAGCTGCTCAGCCTCGATCTTGCATCCGCGGTAAGCGCTTGCCCGGCCGACGACCCGAACCTATAATGGACCCACCCCAGCGCCGGTGGAGTTGGTGCGGGCCGGTGGCCACCTGATGCCGCGCGAGCGCGCTTAGACCGTGCGACTCCACGGCGCGCGGCGGCGCAGGGCGCCAGCTGGCATGCAGAGGAGGCGGATCATGGCCCACGACCTGCCGGCGATCGACGCCGACGGCCACATCGTCGAGCGTCAGGCCGACGTGCGCAAGTACCTGCCCGAGCCCTGGAAGCGGCGCCCGACCAGTCTGTGGACCGCCGGTGACCAGCCGTGGGACACCTCCCTGTTCGAGACGCTGGGTGGCGAGCGCGGACACGGCGCGATGAGTCCCGAGGAAGAGCTGGATACCTGGCTGCGCATCATGGACGAGGCGGGGCTGGAGACCGCGGTGCTCTTCCCGACCGGCTCCGGCAATATCGGCAAGCTGCGCGAGCGGGACTTCGCCGTCGCGGCGGCGCGCGCCGCGAATACGCTGTTCGCCAAAGAGTATGCGACTCGCTCATCTCGGCTGAAGCCCGTCGGCGTGCTCCCGCTCCAGGACCCGGCCAAGGCGGTCGAGGAGATGCGCTACGCCGTGGAGGAGCTTGGGCTCATCAGCTTCGAGATCCTGTCGCTGGGTCTGCCGTACGGCCTGGGCGACCCCTACTACGAACCGATCTGGGCCGAGGCGCAGCGGCTGGGCGTGCCGCTCTGCATCCACGGGAACCGCAACACCGCCAGCGAGGTAGGGGGCACAAAGCTCAATACCTTCGCCGAGGTCCACGCCTACACGTTCCCCGCAGGCATCCTGCTTCACTTCACCAGCATCCTCTGCCAGGGCATTCCCGTGCGCTATCCGGGCGTGAAGATCGCCTTCCTGGAGATCGGCGCCACCTGGCTGCCCTACTACCTCGACCGGCTCGACGAGCACTGGGAGCTGCGGGGCAAGTGGGAGATGCCGCACTTGCCCAAGAAGCCGAGCCAGGTCTTGAAGGAGTCTCCGATCTTCGTGAGCCTGGAGGCGGAGGAGGGGCTGCTGCCTGAGACCGTCGCCTACGTGGGCGATGACCATTTCCTGTACGCCTCGGACATTCCCCACTGGGACATGGGCTTCCCGAACAACCTGAATGACCTGCGCGCCCACCCGCGCCTGTCGCGTGAGACGAAGGAGAAGATCCTCTACCGCAACGCGCAGACGCTGTTCGGCCTGGCCCAGCCGGCGGCCACGGCCGCGGGCTAGCCGGGTCCGAGGTCCAGGCCGCGCCCTGGCCGGGCCAGCGCGGCGCGGCCGAAGCCTTGGTGAACCACGCGCGGGAGGGGCGCGATGCGGGCGGCACTCGGCCGGTGGGCCGTCGCGCTGGGATTCGTCCTGGCGGGCGGGTGTGGCGCGCCGGCCGCGCCGACTCCCATGCTCGCGCCAGCCGCGGTGGCGTCTCCGGGTGCGGCCCCGGCCGGGCCACCGCCGCTCACGGCCATCACCGCTGCCTACGGCTCCCTGGCCGCGCAGTCGGCGCCGACCTGGGTCGCTCTCGAAGACGGCCTCTTCCGTCAGCACGGGCTGGACGTCACGCTGGTACGCGCTCAAGACACCTCGGCCCTGGGCGCGCTGGCGGGGGGCGACGCACAGCTCGTGCAGCTCGGTGGCGAGGGGGTGATCAACGCCGTGCTGGGCGGGGCGGACGACCTGTTCGTCGGCTCGCTGGTCAATCGCTTCGCCTTCAAGCTCTTCGGCGCCAGGCAGCTCACGGACGTCCAGCAATTGCGCGGCCAGTCCGTCGCTGTCAACCGGCCCGGCTCGTCGAGCGACGTCGCCTTCCGTCAGGCGATTGCCCGGCTCGGGCTCGTGCCCGATACAGACGTCGCCTTCGTGAGCATCGGTGACTCCGCGGCACAGCTCGCCGCGCTCGATCAGGGCGTGGTCGCCGGCAGCGTCCAGGCGGCGCCTTTCGATCTGGCCGCCGACCGCGCCGGCTACCCCATGCTGCTCGACCTGGCCGCGCTCGACATCCCCGCGGTCCAGACCGGCTATGTGACCACCCGCGCCTACCTGGGGGCGAGCCGGGCGGTGGTCAAGGCGTACCTGGCGGCAGCGCGGGAGGCCACCGCATCCTGCCTGGCCGGGGGCGAGGGGTGCGTGCGGGCGATCATGCAGTACTCGGAAATCGACGAGCCGACGGCGCGAGCGGCCATGCAAGCTTCGCAGCCGCTATGGGAGCCGACGCTCCGCGTGCGGCCCGCGGCCATTACGAACACCCTCGAGCACGCGGCGAACCCGCAGGCCCGTAGCGCGCCGCCCGAACAATTCTACGACAACAGCTTGATCGACGAGCTAGATGGTAGCGCCAGGCGTTAGTCGTTGTGGCCGGCTATCGCCCTCGGCCACGGCTCCCGACCCCGCCGGGCTTCGCCGTCTGCCCCGTTGACACCAATCCGGCTCAAGCGGCCTGCCGAGCGCCCGCAGGGGCGTTGTTGGGCATAGGCGCCCGGCGGCCGGCGCCCCCGCGCTGCCGTGCGTCCGCGCTCTGTCACTGGTGCGCCCCGCATCGCCGCCCAACCGCAGGCTAGCGCCGGAGTTGGTGTCACACCCCCGCTAGCTCCGCGACCAGGACCTCGACCGCCACGTCGGGGGCCTCCTCGCCCGTTTTGATGGCGCGGTCGCAGGCGAGGAGCAGCGCGTAGGCGCGGTCGAAGTCCTCGCGCTGGTAGCGGCTGGCCTGGCGGACGAGCTTCTCTAGCGCCCGCGGGTTCGAGGTGAGGCCGAAGTCGGCGCCCTCGGCGGCCGGGGAGCGGCCCTCCGCGACGAGGGCGTGCGCGGCCAGCAGGCGGCGGATGAGCGCAATCAGCTGAGGGAGGAGTCCCTCGACGGCCTGGCCCTGCTGCAGCAGGCGCCGCAGCGCGGCCAGTGCCGGGCCGGGGCGGCCGTCGGCCACCGCGTCCAGCAGCGCGAAGACGTTCGCCTCGGCCGGCGCGACCAGCAGCCGCACGTCGGCCTCGCGCACGGGCTGCGCGCCGCAGTACAGCGCCAGCTTCGCCAGCTCGGCGTCCAGCCGCCGCAGGTCGGCGCCCACGAGCGTTGCCAGCGTGTCGGCGACACCGCGGTCGAGCCGCAGGCCGCGCGTCCGCGCCCGCCGCGTGACCCAGCCCGCGACCTCCCACGGTTTCGGCGCGGGAAACTCCTGGCGAAACAGCAGGCCCTTGGGCAGGCTGGGCAGCGTGGGCGCGCGCTCCTCGACCAGCACCAGGTGGGTGCTCTCGGGCAGGTTCGGCAGGAAGCTCCAGAACGCCTGCAGCTCGTCGTCGTCGCGTGCCTTCCTCTTGGACCGGGCAGCCGCGCCCGCGGGCTGCCCTTCCGTGGCTTCCGGCTCGGTCGCGTCGTCCCGCTCGCTCTCGTCCTGGCTCCTGGTCGCGGCGCCCTGGCCGCGCCGCCCGCTCCGGCCGCGCGCGCCGACGTTGTCGACGATCACCATGCGCTTCTCGGCCAAGAATGGCGCGGCCTGGCAGCAGGCGATCACGTCGCCGAGCGGCGCCGAGCGGCCGTCGAAGCGGTCCAGGTTGAACTCGCCGCCGGGCAGCGCGCGCAGCCGGTCGATAAGCTTGCGGTGCAGGAACTCGTCGCGGGCGACCTCGTCGCCGCCGTACAGGAGGTAGATCACGGGGCCATCTCGACGCCGGTGAGCCGCCAAGGATGGGTGTAGACGTTCAGGCTGTCGGGCCGCACGTAGCCGACGACCATCACGTTCAAGTGCTCGGCGAGTAATACCGACATCGCGGTGGGCGAGGTGCGCGAGACGACGATGGGGACGCGCATCGCGGCCGCCTTGAGCAGCATTTCGGACGAGATGCGCCCCGAGCTGAGCAGGAGGTGATCAGCCGTCGGCTGCTCCCGCAACAGGCACTCGCCGGCGATCTTGTCGAGGCAGTTGTGGCGACCCACGTCCTCGGCCACCACCAGCAGCGACTCGCCGTCGCTCAGCGCGGCCGCGTGGACGCCGCGCGACTGGTGATACAGGTGCGACGCTTGATGTAGCTCGCGCATGAGGCGGTAGAGCTGGTCCACGCCAACTTGGCGGTCGCTCGGCACGCGCTGGCGCTGCACCTCTTCCAGGTAATCGCGGAAGCTGGTCCCTCCCGTACAGCCCGACGTGACCACCCGGCGCTGGGGCAGCTCGACGGGCCGGGTCAGCGTCACCTCGGCGACCCGGTCGGCCACGCACACGCGCAGCGCCGCGACGTCGTCGGCGCTGTCGATGATCCCCTCCAGGTACAGGAAGCCGAGGACCAGGCAGTTCAGCTTCCAGGGCGTACACATCAGTGTGACCAGCTCGCGGCCGTCCACGAAGACGGTCAGGGCCACCTCGGCGATGACCGGGCGCTCGGCGCGCGCGGCGCCGGTGCCGCTGACGCGGAGCAACGGCCGCGCCACCACCGGCGTCTCGGGCGGGCGCGCGAGCTGCCCCAGCGTGTCGCCGGGCGGAGCCACTGCCGCGCCGTCCGCGCGCTCGGCGGGCGGCGGTTCCAGCGGCCTATCCGCTTGCTCCGCGAGCGGGGCCTGCCGCGCCTCACCTGCGCGATCGGTCAGCTGGCCGGCGATCATCAACGCTGCTCCCACTCGTCTCGCTCGATGCCCGCCTGTCGCAAGATTATGACCAAGAACTCACGGCTAATATCGCGCCGCTGGGGGTTGGGTAGCCAAACGCGGAGCCTGCCCTTGCCGAGATACTAATGGTTACCACCTGGGAGTGGCCCCGTGAAGCCGACCATTCGAAGATAGTAGATCAGCCTATCCCGCTTAATGGGGCCAAGCCGTGGCATCAAGCGGACGCTTTAACGTTGATGTCCAGCCCATCAATGGTCGGTAACCGGTGATGAAGATGTAACCCGAGCAAGATCCAGCCCTCCAGCACCTCTTGCAGCTCGTCGCGACAGGCTTCCAGCGTGTCCGCGTTCGCGTAAACGCCCTGGAAGCCCGGAATCTCGCCGTAGAACGTGCCGTCGTCGGGGAGGATCTCGTAGGTCGCGTGGTGCATGGCCGCTCTGACATACTCGGTCAACATGGCGAACTCCTGGTCGCAACGCGCTTGAGTCCGTCCCCCCGCCGGCGCTACCGGCCGCTGCCCGCGCCCGTCGGCTCGGCCTCCACGTCAAGGTAGAAGCCGTGGGCGTAGAGGTCGGCGATGCGCGCAAGCTCGTCGGCGGTGAGGTCGGGCGTGTCCGAGGCGCCGACGAACTCGACGAGCTGCTCCTCGTCGTAGACGTTGGGCAGCGCGCTGGCGACGGTCGGCTCCGCCAGCACCCAGCGCAGTGCCACCTGCCCGAGCGTGCGGCCGCCGCCGGCCGTCAGGAACTCCAGTCGCTCCAGTTTCTTCAACCCGTCGACGAGCCACTGGCGCGGCCGGTGGCTGCGGTGGTCGGTGGGCGCGAAAGTCGTCTCCAGCGTGTACTTGCCCTCCAGCAGCCCGGAGGAGTGGGGCACCCGCACGATGATCGCCGTGCCGCGCTCGCGCGCCAGCGGGAAGAAGCGGCGGCCCGGGTCCTGCTCCAGCATGTTGTAGATGATCTGCAAGGAGGCCAGCGGCCGCGCGCGGAGCACCTCGTCGCCGTGCTCGGTGCCGCCGATGGCCGGCCCCAACGCCGCGCCGTAGGCGCGGATCTTCCCCTCGTCGCGCAGCCGGTCCAGCTCGGCGAAGAGGTCGTCGCGCAGGATCGCGTCCATCCGCGGGTTGTGGAGCTGATAGAGGTCGACGTAATCAGTCTCCAGGCGCCGTAGGCTCTCCTCCAGCGCACGGCGCACGAAGGCGGGCGAGAAGTCGTGGGGCAGCTCGCGCTGCCCGGTGCGCGGGCCGGAGTGCGTGTAGAAGTCGTAGCCGAACTTCGTGGCGATGACGATGTCGCCGCGACGGCCGCGGAACGCTTTGGCCAGGATCGTCTCGCCCTCGCCGGAGCCGTAGGTGTCCGCGGTGTCATAGAAGGTGACGCCCAGGTCGAGCGCGCGGTGCAGCAATCGGAGCGCGTCGGCCTCGTCGCGGTCGCCCCACCAGCTGGTGCCCACGGTCCAGCAGCCGAAGCCGATCTCCGAAACCGTCAGCCCGGAGGTGCCGAGAGGTCGGTAGCGCATCGTTGCCCCCCTTCGCTCGCCCAGCAAGCCATAACGGCCGCGCTCGCGGCACGCCGCAGCGATGCCTCGCGGCCGCGGCGTGCGCCGTGGCCATTTCTCGCATCTTTGCTAGTCTAGCACGCGGCTGTGGGGCGCTGACGGAGGCCCCGGCGGCTGTTCTCCCCGCGCCGCGACCGCGGGCGCCGCCGGCCGCTCCCCGCTATCATGCAGGACAGACGCGCTCCCCCGTCTCATCCCCGCGCGCGGAGAAGCCATGGAGATCGCCCGGCCCGCGGACTCGCACGACGCACAAGACCTCCCGATCAAGGCCCCCGGCGTCACCGTTCTGTCGCTGTTCCTCGTCTTCGCCGAGATCTCGCTGTCGAGCTTCGGCGGCGCCATCGCCTGGGCGCGCATCGTCCTCGTCGAGCGGCGCGGCTGGCTCAGCGAGCGGCAGTTTGCCGAGCTACTGGGGCTATGCCAGAGCGTGCCCGGCCCCAGCCTGGTGAATCTGGCGATCTACCTCGGCACGCGCCATCACGGCGCGCTGGGAGCCATCGCCGCCGCCGGCGGCTTTCTATTGCCGCCGCTCGTCGTGCTGCTGCCGTTGGGCATCCTGTACCAGCAGGGCGCCCAGCTCGAGATCGTGCGGCTCGCCCTGCACGGCGTCGCGGCGGCCGCCGCCGGCATGCTGCTGGCCACCGGCCTGCGGATGGCCCAGGCCTACCGTCACGAGCCGCTGGCGCTGCTGGTGGCGCTGTTGGCGCTGCTAGGAGTGGGGCTGCTGCGCTGGCCGCTGCTCGCGGTCCTGGCGCTGCTCGCCCCCGCCAGCATCTACCTCGCGTGGCGGCGGCTGCAATGAATGGGGCGGTCATCTGGCAGCTGATCCTCCTGCTGGCCCCGCTGTCGCTGGTCGCCATCGGCGGCGTGAACAGCGTCCTGCCCGAGATCCACCGTCAGGTCGTGGGCGTCCACGGTTGGGTCACGGACGGCGAGTTCGCCGACCTGTTCGCGCTTGCCCAGGCCGCCCCCGGCCCGAACATCGCCTTGCTCGTCACGCTGATCGGCTGGAAGCTGGCCGGCGTGGTGGGCGTGGTCGCGGCGCTGCTCGCGATCTCCGTGCCCTCCGGGCTGCTGGCCTACGCGATGACGCGCACCTGGCACCGCTTTCGCGCGGCGCGCTGGCGGCGCCCGGTGCAGGCGGGGCTGGCGCCGGTCGCCGTCGGCTTCGTGCTGGCGAGCGGCCTGCTTCTCACCCGCGCCGCCGATACGACGCCCGTGGCGTACGCGGTCAGCGGCGCCACGGCCCTGCTGGTGCTCCGCACGCGGCTGCACCCGCTGCTCATCATGGCGGCCGCCGCGGCGCTGGCGGTGGCCGGCTGGTTGTAGACCGCCCGGCGCCTAAGCGGCCGCCCAGGTTGGTGTGCATGGTTGGCGAAGCCGGACATACCCAATAACCCTGGCCGAGTGCTTAGCGCCCGGCGAGGGGGGCGAGGTGGAGAGGGTGGCCGCTTAGCGACGGCGCGAGCCCGAGCCACAGGTAGCCGTCGTAGAGCACCAGCTCGCGGAGCAGGAACCGCGCCTGCGACTCCAGGCTGCCGACCGCAGGGCTGGCGGCCGCCGGCGAGCCGTAGGCGTCCAGGCCGGCGGCCTGCGCCATGCGCAGGATGCGCAGCATGTGGGGCGGGTCGCTAACCAGCAGCACGCGCGAGATGCCCTGCGACTCGAGCAGGGCGGCCACGCCGCGGATGCTCTCCAGCGAGCTGCGGCCCTGGTCCTCGCCCAGGATCGCGTCGGCGGGAACGCCCCGCCCGCGCAGGTAGTCCGCGGCGACACCCGCCTCGGAGTACACGTCGCCGTCGCCCACGCCCCCCGTCACGGCGATGCGCGGGGCGTAGCCGTCGCGATAGAGGCCGATGGCGTGGTCGAGGCGCGCCTTGAGGACCGGCGACGGCGTGCCGTTCCACTGGGCCGCGCCGAGCACGAGGATGGCCTCGACCGGCCGGCGCTCGTCGCGCGTCCCCTGCCACCACAGCCCGGCCAGCAGCGCGAGCTGGTAGCCGGTCAGGAGCGCGACGCAGAACAAGGCAATACGCCACCAACCCCACGAGGGAGGGCGCCGGGGGATCGGCGGTAGAGGTACCGGGAGACGCCAGCCTGCCGCCCGTCCGTCGAGTCGCGTACGCTCTACTCCCGCTCGCCTGCCATCGGCTCCCGTCGCAGGCGCCGTGCCCGCCGGGCGCCGCCGCGCCTCCTCGCCCGGCACAACGCTAGCTTACGCCTCCCGCCCGGCCGCCGCAAGGCATACGGCTGCCCCGCCGGGCGGGACCGTGCGCGGGGGCGCGTGAGCCAGTTCACGCGATCTGTGCGAGCGCCTTCACGGCGCCACGCCGCTGCGCCTCGTAAACTCGTTACAGGTCAGCGCCGCGGCGAGTAAACCGCCGCGGCGCCCCAATTCGGCGATAGAAAGGAGTCACGATCATGCAAGTCTCCGCTATTCGGCGCACCGTCCTGGGGCTCGGCGCCGTCGCCGTGCTCGCGCTGAGCACGAGCGGCCTGGTCGGCACGGTGAATCATCCCGCGGTCGCGGAAGCTTCCGTCGAGGCCCATCATCATGCCTACTGGCGCCACGTGCCGGTAGCGTACCGGTACTTCTACGGCCCACGGTACGCGTACAGTTACGAGTGGTACCTGGCCCGGCACCTCAGCTTCCCGGCGCTGTATCGCATCTATGCCGAGGAGCCGGTGGGGATCTGCGTCACCGAGTACTACTTCTACGGCGGGTCGTATTACTGCTACATAGGGTAGCCTGCCCGCCATCGGGCCAAGATACGACGGGCCTGCCGGCAACCCCGGCAGGCCCGTCGTGTCCTATGCGCACCGGCGGCGAATTCGCGTGGGCGCCCGGCTCCAGGCGCTGTGCGGCGCCGCGACGCCCCCAGCCCTATGCACCCGGCCAGGGCTAGGGTGTAGGTTTGGCGAAGCCAAACCTACACCCTAGCCCTGGGCCAGCAGTTTAATGGCCAGCGGAGCCTGCTTAGCTCACCCAGACCAGCGCTTCCCACCCCTCGGTGTTGTCCTCGGCGCCCTCTTCGCCCTCGATGACGTGCGCCACGAGGTGGACCAGGTGCTCGGGCTGCACGCCGAGCGCGTTGAGGGCAGCGGCCATCTCCTCGAGCGACTCGGCGTCGACCGCCTCCCAGCGGCCGCTCGACGCCGCGACCGGCCGCATGGGCGCCCGGCCGGCGCTCGGCGCGCGGTCGGCCCACGGCGGCGCCTCGCGCCCGCCGCGGTCCGACGCTCCCCCGGGCCGGCCGCCGCCGCCGGCCCGGCCGGGGGGACGGGGCTGCCAGCCGCCCGGGCGGCCACCGCCGCCCCCGCCCGGGCGGCCGCGCCCGCCGCCCCCGCCGCTCCCGAAGCCCCCGCCGCCGCGCCGCGGGGTACGCTTGTCTGCAGCCATCGTGCGCTCTCCTCATCCGGTCTCTGGCGTGGTACCCCTGCTGCACGGCGCGCGCCACGACGCCGGCCGCGCCGCCCCGCCCGCCGACTATACCACACGGCCCACCGCTCCTCAGGACGGTTCCGGGTGGGCGCGCCGCGCGGGCCGGGCGGTAAGATGGGGCGGACGTACCCGCGGACCCGCGGGGGTGCGGGCCACGCGGCAGAGGAGGGCGCGATGGCTACTCCAGCGCCGACCCCCGAGACAGTCGCGGCCGCGAACGCGAAGAGCCAGCGCCTGCGCGAGCTGGTGAACGCGCCCGGCATCCTCGTCATGCCGGGCGCCTACGACGTGCTCAGCGCGCGACTGTTCGAAGCGATGGGCTTTCCCGCGATCCAGGGCACCAGCGGGGGGGTCCAGGCGGTCTACGGCCTGCTCGACGACGAGCTACTGGGGCGTGACCGGACCGCCGAGGTCTACCGCGAGATGGCCGCCGCGGTGACTGTGCCCGTCAACGCGGATGGCGAGAAGGGCTACGGCGGGCCCGAGGCGATGGGGCCGACCGTCCGCGCGTTCGTGGCCGCGGGCTGCGCGGGCATGAACCTGGAGGACAGCGACTACCATCCGCCGGGCGCGCCGATGACGCTCCTCCCGCTCGACGCGCAGCTTGCCAAGATCCGCGCCGTGATGGCGGCGAAGCGCGAGTTGGGCAGCGAGTTCTTCCTGAACGCGCGGGTGGACGTCTTCGGGACGGTGCCCACTCATGCCGACGGCCTGGCCGAGGCCATCCGCCGGGGCAACGCCTACGCCGAGGCCGGCGCCGACTGCATCTTCATCTTTCGCCCGGGCGATGCCGCGACCATCGGCACCCTAGCGCGCGAGATCCAGGCTCCGCTCAGCGTGCTGGCGATGGAGGACACGCCCACGATCCCCGAGCTGGAGCAGCTCGGCGTGAAGCGGGTGAGCTACGGCACGGCCTTCACCCGCTACGCGATCACGGCGGTGAAGCGGCTTGCCGAGGAGCTGCAAGGTAGCGGCAATCCGGGGCCGCTGCTGCGCCAGTCGATGCCGCGCGCCGAGTTCCTGAGCCTGCTGCGCGGGGGCGACCGGCCGTAGCGGCTGGGGGCGTGGAAGGCGCACGCCTTCCCCGCCCCCGACCCCCGCGTCCGCACTCCCTACGCCTTACCCCCCAGCTCCTACTGAACGTACTCGCGGAACTGGCGCAGGAACTGGCCCGTGCGGCGCAGCTTGTGCAGCGATTCGGCCTCGATCTGGCGCACGCGCTCGCGGCTGATGCCGATCTCCTCCGCGATCTCGCCCAGCGTGTGCGGCTGGCCGTCCACGAGACCGAAGCGCATGCGCAGCACGGCGGCCTCACGCGGGCTGAGGTGCCGCGCGAGCGCGTCGTCCAGCGATTGGGCCAGGACGGTCTCCTCGGCTTCCTCGGCGGGCGAGAGCGTCATGGCGTCGGAGACGAAGTCGGCGACGGTCGATTCGTCCTCCTCGCCGATCGGCGTCTCCAGCGAGATGGGGATCTTCGCGGCGCGAAATGCCTCCTGCACCTTTTCGGGATCGACACCGAGCCGCGCGGCGATTTCCGTCGCGGTCGGCTCGCGCCCCAGCTCCTGGTGGAGGTCGCGCGCCGTGTTGTACTGCTTGGTCAGCTGCTCGATGACGTGGACCGGCAAGCGGATGGTGCGCGCCTGATCCGCCACCGCCCGGCTCACCGCCTGTCGGATCCACCAGTAGGCATACGTCGAGAAGCGAAAGCCGCGGTGCCAGTCGTACTTGTCGACCGCGCGCTGGAGGCCGATGTTGCCCTCCTGCACGAGGTCGAGGAACAGCAGGCCGCGCCCCATGTACTTGCGGGCGACCGACACGACCAGGCGCAGGTTCGACTCGATGAGCCGCCGCCGGGCCGCGTCGCCCCGGGCCACGGCCTCTTCCAGTCGCGCGCGGTCGGCGGGCGCGACGTTGCCCTGCGCCAGCTCCTTCTGGGCGGTCTTGGCCGCCTCCAGCTGCTTCGCCAGCTCCACCTCTTCCTCGGCGGTGAGGAGCGGAGTCTGACTGATCTCGCGCAAGTACAGAGCGGCGGGGCTGTCCGGGGCTAGCTCCTCGGCGGGCGGCGGCGTCTCGCGGGCCCGCGTGAAGGCGCCGGTCCCCTCCTCGGCAAGGGTTTCCAGGTCTTCCCAGGCGTCGCCGCCGCGGTCGACTAGCTCGACGCCGGCCTCGCGCACCAGCTCCTGGGCCTCGTCCGCGTCCACCGGCGAACCGGACGCCGCCCGCATCACCTCGTCGAGCGTTATCCAGCCGCGCTCCCGCGCCACCTCGAGCAGGTCGCGCCCTTCCTCGTCAACTAGGCCGTGCATGCGACAACCCTCCCACTTCACTGGGTGCTCTGTCGCACAAGTAATGCCACGGTCGCGCGACGCGAACGGGGCGCCCGCTGCGGGCGAAGCTACGCCGGCACGGCGGCCTTCAGGCCGTAGAAGCGCAGCGCGTTCTCCGCGAGCACCTTGCGCTTGAGCTGCTCGCTCATGTCGGTGCGCTCGCGGACGGTCTTCACCGTGTGCGGCCAGTCGCTGTCCCAGTGGGGGTAGTCCGAGGCGTAGAGCAGCACGTCCTCGCCCACGTTGGCTGCCGCGAAGGGCATCGTCTTCTCCTCCGGCTCGCAGCCGAAGTAGCAGCGCCCGCTGGTGATGTAGGTGCTCGGCTTCTCCTTGCACAGCGGTGCCTCGTCGCGGCGCTTCTCCCACTCCTCGTCCATGTGCTCCATCCAGAACGGTACCCAGCCGCAGCCCGCCTCCAGGAAGCCGTAGCGCAGCCGCGGGAACTGCTCGAAGATGCCGCCGAGCACGACGCTGGTGAGCGCGATCATCTGCTCGGGCACGTGTGAGCAGATGTGGACCCCGAGGAAGGTGGGGAAGCGGCCCTCGGAGTCCGTCTCGCCGCCCGTGGCGTGGGCGCCGAGCGGCACGTCGAGCTGCTCGGCCTCGGCGTAGAGCGGCCAGAGCGCCTTGTCGCCGAGGGACGGCCCGCGGCGGACGTACGTGGGCAGCATGCCGCCCACCAGCCCCAGGTCGACCACCGCGCGGTGCAGCTCCCGGACCGCCGCGTCCACGTCCTGCAGCGGCAGCAGCGCCACGGCCTTCAGGCGCTGCGGGTCGGTCGCGCAGTAGTCGTGGACCCAGTTGTTGTAGGCGCGGCAGAGCGCCGCCGCGTAGTCGGGCTCGTAGATCTTCCCGATGCCCAGCCCGGTCGTGGGATACAGAATGCTGATGTCGATGCCCTCGACGTCCATGTCGTGCAGCTGGCGCGGCGCGTCCACGTCGCGCACGCCAAGCCTGCCGTTCTTGTTGCGGTCGAAGCCGTCCGACGGCCAGAAGACGGCGCGGTCGTTGAACGGCGGCTCCAGGTACGGGCGATAGCAGTTGTCCACCAGATCGCGCAGGTGGCCATCCGCGTCGACGATCAGCATGTCCTGCATGGCTTCCTCCCCGGCGGCCCAGGCCGCCGCTCCACTCCCCACCGGCCCTCGCGGGGACGATAGCCCTGGCCCCCGGCGCCTGTCAAGCAGCGGACCGGTGCTAGCGGTCGGCGAAGAGCACGCCGCCCTTGGCCTTGTCGGTGAGCGGCGTCTCGTGGATGATGACGGTCACCTCCGACGCCGGCGTGTTGCACGTCTCGACGACGACCTGCGTGATGCCCTTGACGAGCGCGCGCTTCTGCTCGACCGTGCGCCCCTGGGCTAGCTCGACGATGACTTCTGGCATGGAGCCCTCCTCTTGCTCGTATCGAACGACGGCGCGGTGCGGCGCTGGGGATGGGGGCCGCGGTTCACGCCGGCAGGCCGACCGCGCCCCGGTCCCGCGTGCAGGTGTCGATGATAGCGTAGACCAGGCACTCGGTGAGGCGCTGCATGGCGGTGACGTGGGCGACGCCCATCGAGAAGCCGGGATAGGCGGCGGGCGGCACGGCGCGCGGCAGGCCCAGCCGCGCCGTGGGGATGCCCCGCCCGCGCAGGATGGCCGCGTCGGTGGCGCCGCTGGTGCCGCCGCGCGCCTCGTGGGGACGCCCCTCGCGCGCCTCCCACGCCCGCATCAGCGATTGCACGATCCAGTTCTGCGGATCGGTGTGCGTGCCGGGGATCGCCAGGACCATCTCCCAGTCCAGCTCCAGCCCCGGGTGCGCCGCCTGGATGCGACGCAGCGCCTCGACAAGCTGGTGCTTGACGGCCATCGGGTCGGTGCGCGGGCTAACGCGCAGGTCCACGTAGAGATTGCAGACGCGCGGCACGAAGGCGGGCTTGTAGGTCCAGCCGCCTTCGATGGCGCCGATGGAGCCTTGCGGCGCCACGAGCCCCGACGTGTTGCGGGCCGTGTACTCGGGGAACCAGGCTTCCAGGCCCTCGATGACCTTCGTCGCTTCCACGATAGGGTTGACGTAGGGCACGACGTGGCGAATGCCGGTGTAGTTGAGCGTGCCGTGGACGCCAATCCGGAACCAGGCGAGGCCGACCTCCTCCCACGCCACCGAGTAGCCAGGCTTGGCGAGGATGGCGAAGTCGCCGCGCACGCCCTGCTCGAGCATGAAGGAGCAGCCGTTGCCCTGGCCGGCGTTCCAGCGCTCGAGGCCCGGACGTCGGTTGGTCGGCATGCCGCCCGCGCCCAGCCCCACCAGCAGGTCGCCGCGCAGCGGCACGCCGGCGCGCGCCACGGCCTCGGCCGCAGCGACGACGCACGTCGCGTACGCCTTCGGGTTTTCCGCGCCCAGGCCGATCACGTCGTCGCCCTCGCGGAACGGCTCGGGACGCAGGTCGGCGCGGATCGTCGACCCCAGCCAGGGCACGTCCTCGTCTTCCGCGCCGGCGAACGCCACGTCGGTGGGGGCGTAGAGCAGCAGGTCGGGGCCGTCGCCCGCGCCGTGCAAGCGCCCCACGGCGTTGCCCTGACGCGCGTCGATGGGCTGGTAGCGCGCGTCGAGCCCAGCCGCGCCCAAATACTGGGTCAGGAACTCGGCGATGGCCCGCTCCTCGCCGGTCGGGCTGGGGATGCCGACGAGGTCGAAGCACAGCCGGGCGATGCGCTCGGGGTCGATCTGTGCCCAGGCTCGCTCCAGCCAGGCGCGCTGCTCGCTCGACAACGGCATGGATGTGACGGGCACGTCGGTTGGCGCGGCCATCGCGGACTCCTCGCCGGCGGGTGGAAGGCCGACGCGGCGGGTGCCGGCGCCAGCCCGAGAACGGCTCTATCGTAGGCTGGCGCCCGGTAGGTGTCAAGGCGCGCGGCGAATCGTCCCGGCCGCGCCGCTTGCAAGCGTACCAGCCGGCGTCTAGAATCGCCCGAGCGCGATGCAGGCGGCCGCCGTTGCTCGGGGCCTGGCCGGCGGCGGAAGGGAGCTGATGGCGTGCGCGCAGAGGTGGCAGCGCAAATCCGCGATGGGATGCAGCAGGCGGGGGTGAACTTCGTTGCCTCGCTGCCGGAGAACAACCTGGAGCCGCTCGTCGGCCTGTTCCGCGACGCCGCGGACGTCATCCACGTCCCGCTGGCGCGCGAGGAGGAGGGCATCGGCGTCTGCACGGGCGCGTATCTCGGCGGCCAGGTGCCCGCGATGATCATGATGGACGCGGGGCTGCTGGCGTGCAGCAACGCGCTGACGGTGCTGGCGGGCCAGGCGGGCATTCCCATGCTGCTGCTGGTGGGTTACTCGGGCGGGCTGGGCGAGCGCTACTTCATGCACACGCCGCTGGGCCGCGTGCTGGAGCCGGTGCTCGGCGGCCTGGGCATTGTCTACACGGTCGCCGAGCGGCCGGACACCGTGGCCGACCAGATCGTCCGCGCCAACACGCTGGCCCACAGCTCGAAGCGACCGGTCGCCGTGCTGCTCGACGGCGAATGCTTGCGGCAGTAGTGAAGGAGGAGCGAGTGATGGAACGGTTCGAGTGCTTGCAGGCCATCGCGCCCCTCCTCCGCGACGCCCTGGTGATTAGCTGTATCGGCGGCACGCGCACGGAGTGGTGCTCGCTGAAGGCGCACCCAGACTTCACGGTGCACGCGATGGGCCTCACGTCGTCCGCGGCGCTCGGCCTGGCGCTGGCACTGCCCGAGCGGCAGGTGGTGGCGCTCGACGGCGACGGCGGGCTGCTGATGAACCTGTCGTCGCTCACGACGGTGGGCGCCATGCAGCCGCCCAACCTGCTGCACATCGTGTTCGACAATGGCAGCTACGAGTCCTCGGGCAAAGGCCCGACGCACACGACGCGCGGCACCGATCTCGTGGGCGTGGCCCGGGCCTGCAGCTACCCGCACGCGGCCTGGGCCGAGAGCGTGGCCGACTTCCGGGCGCTGGTCGAGCAGGCGCTGAATCGGCAGGCGCTGTCGCTCGTCGCCGCCAAGGTGATCGCCTCGACCGCGAACGTGCCCAACACGCCGTACGACAACGTGGAGCAGAAGTACCTGTTCGCGCGCTACGTGGAGGCGTCGAGCGGCGTCGAGGTGCTGCGGATCGCGCCGCCGGCGCACACGGTCGAGCCGGCGCCGCGCTAAGCGTCTAGCCGAGGATGGTGGGTAGCTTTGGCTACGCCAAGCGTGCCAACTGTTCCCGGAAACCAGGTCAGTCGAAGGGCAGCTCGCCCTGGAGCCCCTCCTTGCCGCGCCGCAGGCGGAGGTGCTCGTATGCTTTGTAGGTCGCCTTGCGGCCCGTCGAGGTGCGAATCAGGAACCCCTCTTGCAACAGGTAGGGCTCGACCACGTCGGTAAGCGTGTCCACCTCTTCCTGCAGCGTGGCGGCCAGCGCCTCGATGCCGACCGGCCCGCCGTCGTAGCGCAGGATGATGGTGGACAACACCTTGCGGTCCAGCTCGTCGAGCCCGACGTCGTCCACGCCTTCGAGCTGCAGCGAGGCGCTCACGAGGGCGAGATCGACCTGAGCCTGGCCGCGCACCTGCGCGAAGTCGCGCACGCGGCGCAGGAGGCGATTGGCGATGCGCGGCGTGCCGCGGGCGCGGCGGGCGATCTCGGCGGTCGCCTCGGGCGCGATGGCGACGCCCAGGATGTCGGCCGAGCGGGCGACGATGGCCGCCAGCGCCTCGGGGCCGTAGAAGTCGAGGTGAAAGTACAGGCCGAAGCGGTCGCGCAGCGGCGAGGAGATGAGGCCGGCCCGCGTGGTGGCGCCGACCAAGGTGAAGCGCTTCAGCGACAGCCGGATCGCCTTGGCGAATGGGCCTTTGTCGAGCACGAAGTCGACGGCGAAGTCCTCCATCGCCGGGTAGAGATACTCCTCGATGGCGCGCGGCGTGCGGTGGATCTCGTCCACGAACAGCACGTCGCCGGGCTCCAGGTTCGTGAGAATGCCCATCAGGTCGGCGGTCTTCTCCAGCGCCGGCCCCGAGGTGGTCACCAGCTTGCCGTTCATCTCGGCGGCGATGATGTGCGCCAGAGTCGTCTTGCCGAGGCCCGGCGGCCCGTGAAACAGGACGTGCTCCAGGAACTCGCCCCGCTCGCGCGCCGCGTCGATGGCGATCTGCAGGCGCTCTTTCAGCGTCTCCTGGCCGACGAACGACCCCAGCCGCGTGGGCCGCAGGTTGTTGCCGCTCTCGTCCTCGGGCGTCCCCACGGGCGACACCAGTCGATCTCCTTGCACGGGTGCGTATCCTTGCTAGCCCTCACCCCTGCCCTCTCCCAGGGGGCGAGGGGGAAATCACCGCTCCCCACTCTGGGAACCGGCTTGGGTAGCGTTTGCTGCCTTCTCCCAGCGGGAGCGAGAGATGCCACTACTCCCCTCGCCCCCTGGGAGAGGGGTTGGGGGTGAGGGCGCCCTACGTCGGCGTCTTCCGGAAGTATTCCATAACCAGGTCCTCCACCGTGCGGAGGTCGGGGTGCTCTTTCAGCAGGCGGGCCACGTCGCGCTGGGCGTCGGGGCGCTTGATGCCCATCTCGACGAGCAGCGCGACGGCCAGGCGCTCCAGCTCGTCCTCGCTCGCGGGCGCCGGGGCGGCGGTCGCCTCCGTAAGCGCGGCGAAGGGCGCCACGCGCTTGCGGAGCGAGGCGATGATCTTCTCGGCGCCCTCGGCCGAGATGCCCGGCAGGCTGTCCACCAGCTGGCGGTTGCCGTCCTGGATCGCCTGCGCGATGTGGTTGATGGGCAGGACCATCGCGCGGGCGGCGCTCTTCGGTCCGACCTTGGGCGCGGACTTCAGCAGCTCCCAGAAGCGGCGCTCTTCGTCGCGCGTGAAGCCGTAGAGCACCGGGACGGGCTGGTCGCGCGTCGCATGGTAGGCGATGCGGAGGTCGAGCGGCGCGCCCTCGCTCAATTCGCCCAGCGCCTGCTCGACGATCGGCGGCAGCATCACCTCGTAGCCCACGCCTCCCACGTCCACCACCACGCCCTCGGTCGTGCGGCCGCGGTAGACGCCGCGCAGCGACACGATCATCCGTGCGCCTCGCGCAGCAGCCGCGCGAGCGCCGCGTTGGGGCGCCGCCGCGCCGCCAGCACCGCGCGCGCGCCGCGGCCCTCCTGGCTGAGGCCAGCGATCGCCAGCGCCAGCGCGTCGGTCACGTCCGCGCGCAGGGGCCGGGGCGGCAGGCGGCAAAGCCGGAACACCATGCCGCGCACCTGGTCTTTCGACGCGCGGCCGTGGCCGGTGATGCGCTGCTTCACCGTGCTCGCCGTGAGCGAGCGCAGCGGTATCCCGTGCTGCTCGACGGCCAGGCACAGCACGCCGCGCATGTGCGCCATCAGCAGGGCCGATTTTGGGTGCGCGGGCGCGGTGTAGACGTCCTCCAGCACGACGAGGTCGGGCTGTTGCGCGTCCAGGACGGCGGCGAAGGCCGTGAAGCCTTCCGCCAGGCGGGCCTCCAGCGTCGCCTCGGGTGCCGGCGTGATCAGGCCGGCGTCGAGCAGGGTCGGCCCGGCGGGGCCGCTCGTGGCGAGCGCCCAGCCGGTGCGCAGCAGGCCGGGATCGACGCCGAGGACGCGCATGCGGCTTCCCCCTGCACGGGCAGGCTCTCTATCGGATGGTGCGCGATCGCGCGCGCGCGCCGCAACCGCCGCGCGGGCCACGCGCGCGGGCCGGATCGAGTGAGACGCGATTGTAGCGGTGTCAGGGGGATGGGGTGGCGCTCGTGCCGTCCGATTGCGACTGCGCGGGCAGCAGCGCGAGGGCCCGGCGCACGATGGCCGCTTCGTTGGGGAAGGCCATCGCGTCCGGCGCGGCCTCGGCCGGGAACCAGGCGGCCTCGTCGTTCTCCCAGTCATGGTCGGCTAGGTCGCCGCCGACGGCCTCCATCAGGAAGAAATGGACCGTCTTGTGGTGGCGCACGCCGCGGGTGGCGAACCAGTAGACGATGTCGCCCACCGGCGCGATCAGGCGCACGTGCAAGCCCGTTTCCTCGCGCGCCTCGCGCAGGGCCGCGACGTCCAGCGTCTCGCCGCGCTCGATGCCGCCCTTCGGCAAGCCCCAGCGCACCGGCGTGCCACGGCCGACCAGCGCCACCTCGCAGCCCTTTGGCCCCCGCCGGACGACGACCCCCCCAGCCGACACGTCGTGGACCGTCCGCACGCCCGCTCCTTCCTCAGCCAGTGCCGGCAGCCGCTCGCGCCTGGCGGTGGCAAGCCGCGGCGTCGCCCGGCCCCCCCGCTCGTCGCGCCGCCGCCCGTTGCTCTCGATTGTAGCCGAAGCGGCCTCTTACGTTCCCTCGGCCCGTCAAGTCCGGTCGAAGGGGGCCAAGAATCACGGCGCGCCGCTTTGTGCGGGCTCGCGGCACTCCGAGCGGCGGCGGGCCACGCCCGCCGCGGCGCACCCGCGCGGCCCTTGCGGCATCGGGCCGCTTCCTGGTAGGATGGCGCCGGCCCTCGAGTGGTCTGGTGCCGATGACCGGTGTGCAGGAGTCGTCTATGGCGGTGCAGTCCGAGGTGAAAGCCATTCGCCTGGGGCATCCCAGCTACGTCTGGCGTCGCGGGCAGGATCGCCGCCTCGACCTGATCCGCGAGCACGTCCCGCTCGAGAACCGGCGCATCCTCGACGTGGGCTGCGGGCTGGGCATGTACGTCCGCCAGATGCGGCGCTTCAGCGACGACGTGTACGGCGTGGACGTGGACCCGGACAAGGTGGCCGAGGCCAGCCGCACGCTGCCGAACATCCACACGGCGCCGGCCGAGGCGCTCCCGTTCCCCAACGAGTTCTTCGACGTGATCCTGCTCCACGAGGTCATCGAGCACGTCGACGACGATCGGCAGACGATCCGCGAGGCGTACCGCTGCCTGCGGCCGGGCGGGCACATCATCATCTACGCGCCCAACCGGCTGTACTTCTTCGAGACGCACGGCTTCTATCTCGGCAAGCGCTACGTCTTCCGCCTGCTGCCGCTGGTGAACTACACGCCCGACTTCATCCGCAACCGCTTCGCGCCGCACGTCCGCATCTACACGCGGCGCGGCATCCGCCGCCTGTTCGCGGGGTTGCGCGTCCGCTTCGAGGTGGAGAGCCACATCTTCCCGGGGCTGGACAACGTCGCCGAGCGCCACCGCGTGGCCGGGCGCGCCGTGTTGGCCGCGCGGGACTTCGTCGAGCGCACGCCGCTGCGCTGCTTCGGCATCTCCCACTTCGTGGTGGCGAAGAAGCTCGGCGACTGAGCCCTCAGCGGCGCGCGGGCGTGGGGGCGCCGCGGGGCGCGCGCTCGACGGGCATCAGGTCGGTGGTACAGCCGCCGGGGCCGCAGACCGGCACGTCGGCCAGACCATCGGGGCGCTGGAAGTTCTCCACGGGCAGGTCGAGGATCTTGAACGCCTCTTCCATGGACTCGTGCCAGATCTTGCCCGCGCTCATCGAGCTGAGCACCTCGCGCATCGGCCGGCCGTCGGAGTTCCCCACCCAGACGCCGATCGCCAGGTTCGGCGTGAACCCCATCGTCCAGGTGTCGCGGAAGTTGTCGGTGGTGCCCGTCTTGGCGGCCGCCGGCCGCGACAGCTGCAACAGGTTGCTCGGCCCGTAGGTGATCAGGCGGTTGTTGTTGTCGGTCAGGATGCTGGTCAGCATGTACACGAGGCGTGGATCGACCACTTGCTCGCCGTCGGTCGGGCGGGCCTCCTCGATGACGCGGTCGTGGCCGTCCACCATCTTGCGGATCGCCACTAGGGGCACGCGGCGGCCCTGGTTGGCGAACGTCGCATACGCCTCCGTCAGCTCCAGCGGCTTCACCTCCGCGCCGCCGAGCGTGAACGCCAGGCCGTAGCGGTTGGGGTCGTCCAGGCCGGTGATCCCCAGGCGGTTCGCCATCTCGATCGCCGCCGGCACGCCGATCCGCTCCAGCGTCTCCACCGCGGGGATGTTCAGCGAGTTGCCGAGCGCGATCCGCACCGGCACCGGGCCACGGAACTTGTTGTCGAAGTTCACCGGACAGTACGGCGGCTGGCCGGCCCCCGCGTTGAAGCACTTGGGGACGTCCTGCAGCACCGTGTTCGGCGTGAAGCCGGCCTTCTCGAAAGCCGTCAGATAGACGATTGGCTTGATCGACGAGCCGGGCTGCCGCGGCGAGGTTGCCACGTTCACCTGGCCGTCGATCGCGGGGTTGTTGAAGTCCATGCTGCCGACCATCGCCAGGATCTCGCCGGTCTTGGGGTCGATGGCGACGATCGCGGTGTTGCTGCCGTTCCGAATGCGCAGGTTCGCCTCGTTGTTGCGCGCGACCTCCTCCAGCTTCTCCTGCAGGCGCAGGTCGAGCGAGGTGTAGACCTGCAGGCCACCCTGGTAGAGGAGCCGCGGCCCGTACTTCTGCTCGATGAGGTCGCGGACGTAGAACACCCAGTGCGGCGCCTTGATCTCCTCCTGCTTCGGCTCGACCAGCGTGAGATCCTGGTCCCAGGCCGCCCCGGCCTCGGCCTCGGTAATGAAGCCGTGTTTCGTCATCTGGTCCAGCACGTACGCCTGCCGCTGCCGCGCGGCGTCCCAGTTCTGGCGCGGGTTGTAGTTCGAGGGCGACTGGGGCAGGCCCGCGAGCAGCGACGCCTCGGCCAGCGTGAGATCGCGCGGGCTCTTGCCAAAGTACGACTCGGCGGCCGCCGTGATGCCGTACGAGCTGTTCCCGTAGAACACCTCGTTGAGGTACATCTCCAGGATGTCGTCCTTGGAGTACAGCTCGTTGACGCGGTAGGCAAGCACGGCCTCTTTGAACTTGCGCAGCAACGTCTGCCGCGAGCGCTCGTCCTCCGGCAGCAGCGTGTTCCGCACGAGCTGCTGCGTGATCGTGCTGGCGCCCGAGTTGCCGCTCTTGCTCAGCTGCTGCCAGACGGCCCGCACGATCCCGCGCGTGTCGACGCCCGGGTTGTCGTAGAAGTCGGCGTCTTCGGCGGCGATGGTCGCGTCGATCAGCCAGGGCGAGATCTCGCGCAGCGAGGCGAGCGTGCGACGCCCGCCCGTCTGGTCGTAGATCTCGGACAGCAGGATGCCGTTTCGGTCGAAGATCTGCGTCGTCTGGAACACGTCGCGGGTGGCGAGCTGGGTAATGGACGGCAGGTCGCGCGTGAGGGCGGCGAACGTCTGCGCGGCGACGCTGACCGCGGTAAAGCCGAGCACCAGGCCGAGCGTGAGCAGGATCAGCAGCGCCATGCTGATGCCCGTGACCAGCATGTGCCGCTCGGGGCCAGGTCGGTTCCCCTTGAGGCGCCGCGAGAGATACCAGCCGTTCAGACCGTGCGGGCCGCGGCCGCCCGCGCCGCGGCCCGGGCGCCGCCGGTTCCAGTGCCGAAAGTCCGCCGCTTGCGCCATCTAAGCTCTCTCTCCGCGCGGCCGCGCCGTCAGCGTTCGCCAGGTCTCGGCTCGGGGGTGCGGTGGCGGCCAGGCTGGGTAGCTGCCGCTGGCGCCGCCACGGCCGAGTCCGCGTCCCGGGTGATGGGCGTCGGTAGGGTGCCCCCAACATAGAACAATCGACCGCTGCCGGACCACTAATGAGGGTGGCGCGCGCCCGAATGCACGTGGCCTGGCGCGTCGGCGGCCGACCCGGCCGGCGCCGCCGCTCCGCTCTTAGCAGGCGACGTGCCACCGCCGTTCGTGGGGCGCGGCCCGGTGCAGTAGGGGGCCGGCTCGCCCCCCGCCACCGCCGGCAGGGCCGGCTCGCAAGCGGTTTCCCGCTCGATCTGGATCGTGGTGTGGTCGATGCCGTACCGCTCGCGCAGCAGCCGCTGGCAGGCGCTCAGCACTCGGTCGCCCTCGGCGGGCGCCACGCTGCTGATGCGCACGTGGACGCTCAGGGCGGGGAGGTCGGACGCGAGGCGCCAGACGTGGATGTCGTGGACGGCCACGACGCCGGGCGCGGTGCGCAGGTCGGCGACGAGCTGGCCGACGTCCACCCCCGGCGGCGCGCTCTCCATGAGGATGTTCAGCGTCTCGCGCACGATCGACCAGCCGCCCACGACGATGATGACGCTGATCAGCACGCTCAGGATTGGGTCGATCTGCACCGGGCCGCCGAGCACGATGGCCAGGGCGCCCACGATCACGGCGGCCGAGGCCAGCGCGTCGCCCAGCACGTGGGCCATCGCCGCGCGCAGGTTCAGGTTGTGCGCGTGGTCGCCCTGGAGATAGCGGGCCACGGCCAGGTTGGCGACGAGCCCGACGGCCGCGACGCCGAGCATGAGCTGACTGGCGACGGCCTCCGGCTCGAACAGCCGCCGGTACGCCTCGTAGCTGATGAACAGCGCCAGGGCGATCAGGGTGGCCGCGTTGGCGAGCGCGGCCAGGATGCCAGCGCGGTGGAAGCCATACGTCTGGCGGGCGTTGGCCGGGCGCTCGGCCTGGCGGCTCGCGAACCACGCCAGCGCGAGCGCCAGCACGTCGGTCAGCATGTGGCCGGCGTCGCTGATCAGCGCCAGGCTGTTCGACGCCAGGCCGCCGCCGACTTCGAGCGCCAGCACGATGGCGCTGACGCCGAGGGCGACTGCCAGCTTGTGGCTCGGCGCCGCGGGGTGCGCGTGTCCAGCGTGCGCGCTCAGCTTGCTCTCCCGCCGGCGGCGGTACGCGGCGCCGCCCGTCCTTGCTGCCACGCGAGAATTGTAGCACGGGCCGGCGGCCGGCCTGCTGCCGCCGCCGGGCTTCCGGTATCATGCGGACATGGCCCCGCCGGGCGGGAAGCGCCCGGCGCGGGCCCAACCGGGCGCGCTCGCGGCTGCAGACGCCGACGACGGGTGAGGAGGAGGCCGGAGATGGTCGCCACGAGTTTCCGCAATGAGATGCGCGACATGGTGCGACGGCGTCACTGCGTCACGCACCCGCTCACCGAGGCGTGGGCGCGGGGCGAGCTGACGCGCGAGCAGCTGGGCCTGTGGGCGGTCGAGCACTACCACTACACCGGCGACCTCTGGCGCTTCATCGGCCGCATCCTGTCGAACTGCGAGGTGCCGGCCGCCCGCGCCGTCGAGCTGGACAACATGGCCGACGAGGAGAACCCCGAGGACGTCCACAACGATCAGCTCACCGACTTCATCGCCGCCTGCGGCCTCGACCCCCAGCGGGCCATCCAGGTGGACGCGCTGCCCACCACTAAGGCGCTGCGCGACTGGCTGTTCCTGCTCTGCGATCGCCGCACCTGGCAGGAGTCGGTGGCCGGCTTCCACATCGGCATGGAGTCGCAGTTCAACGACATCTGCGCCCGCGTCGTGCCGACGCTCCGCGACCACTACGGCTTCACGCCGACCGAGATGCGCTTCTTCGCCACGCACGTCACCGCCGACCAGGAGCACGGCAGCCGCGCGCTCGACGTGGTGGACCAGTACACGCCGCCGGAGCTGCGGCCGCGCGTGCTCCAGGCCATTTGGGAGGGCACCGAGAAGCGCTGGGGCTACTTCGACGGCGTCTACGTGAAGTACGTCCTCGGCTACAACCTCGGCAACCAGCCGTAGGCCGCCGGCTCAGGTTGCTGTGTAGGTTCGGGAAGCCAAAGCTACACACGATCCGTGGCCGAGGGCTTAGGCTGCCCGACCCCGATGGCGGTGACCCGGCGGCAGCACGCCAGCCGCATTCGGATTCGTCGCTGCCGCAAGTACGCGAATCGGCCCGGACTGCGGGCAGTCCGGGCCGACGTCTTGCTGACGCACGCCGCGCGGTCGAGCCGGCCCCGGCTCACACGGGCAGCGGTGGCGGCACGGACGGCGGCTGCGGCGCCCGCATGGCCGCGAGCTGACGCAGCAGCGCGCCCAGGCCCAGGCAGAGCGCCAGGAACCCGGCCAGCCCGCCGATGAACGGCAAGTGCGTGACGACGTAGAGGACCACCAGCCCGAGCACCACGAGCCAGCGGGGATCGACGGCCGGCACCTCCGCGCGCCCGCGCCGCGCCAGCCCGACCAGCCAGGCGCCGAGCGCCAGGCCGAGCAGCAGCCAGCCCACGTACAGGCCCGCGAGGTACGCCAGGCCGCCGAGGAAGGCGACGGGCAGGCCGATCAGCGTGATCGCGACGAACAGCAGCGCCGCGGGGACGACGAACAGCGCCAGGATACCGACCCCAAAGCTGGGCAGCGGGTGCTCTTGCACCTGGGCCGCCGTGCCCTCCGCGAGGCGCGGCAGGTAGTGGACCAGCAGCACGCCGAGGATGATGCTCCCGACGAGCCAGATCAGCCCGAAGAAGCCGAACAACCCACCGAACGGGTTCTCCCGCTGCTGCTCGCGCGCCTGCTGGGGGCGCTCCTCCGGGTGGAATTGCACGCCCCCAGCGGCCATGCTGGCGGGCAGCGCGCTCTCCTGCGGGCTCGTGTAGTCCAGGCGGCCGTCCACGTGCGCCCCTGGGTCGGCCGTCAGCGTCTCCACGTGGGCGGTGAGGTCGCGGCCCACCGTGCTGCCGAGCGTCAGCGTGCTCGTCGCCACGTCCACGTTGCGCCCGATCGGGCCCAACAGGCTCAGCGTCTGCATCGCGCCCAGGATGCTGCCGCCGACGGCGCCCTGCCGGCCGACCAGCACGGTCTGTCCGGCGGTAGTCGCGTTGCCGTCCACGCGGCCATTGACCGTCACCTGCTGCCCAGCCGCGCGCAGGTCGCCGCCCACGCTCCCGTCCACGGCCACCTGCTGGCCCGCGGTGATCAGGTCGTGCTGGATGGCGCCGCTCACCGTCACCGTTTGCCCGAAGGCGAACACCTCGCCGTTCACCTGCCCGTCGATGGTGATCGTCTGGCCCGTGGCGAAGAGGTCATCGTCGATCGTCGTGCCGGCGGGCACTGTCACGGTGTCCCCGCTGCGAAACTCCATCGCCTGCGCGGGGGTCGTGGCGGCCGCCAGCCCGGCGAGCATCAGGAGCATTACGCCCAGGTGGAGTAGCCAGCGATGAGCGCTGCCGGCGCGCGGGACCGCTCGGCCCCGCTCCGCCGCGAGCGCGGGCGTTGCACCGCCCGGTTGCGAAGTGACGAACGACTTGGACGACATCAGGGTAAGCATGAAGTGCTCCTCTCGCGAGTTACTCGATCTCGGCACGGCGCGGGAGCGTCGGCTGCCACGGGCGACTCAGCACGAGCACCAGGGCGGCGGCCAGCCCGGCCGCGACGAGCGGCGGATCGATCAGGGGCGGCGCGGCCAGCGCGGCGAGCAGCGCCGCTCCCAGATACCAGGCCTGGGCGAGCAGCCAGGCGAGGGCGAGCCCCGCCAGCCCCAGGCGGTTCGCCAGGACGACCAGCAGCTCCAGCGCCGGCAGCGCGACGAGCCAGGCGGCGTAGGCGCCGGCCAGGCCCAGCACGACGAGCGTCGGCCACCAGGACGCTGGCCGGGCGGACGTGTGCGCTGCCCGCCAAGATCCCGCCAGGTCCGCGCGCGCCAGGAAGGCCAGCTCGGCGCCGTCGAGCGCGAGCGCCGCGCGCCACGCCCGCTCCTCGGCCCGGCGGGCCTCGCGTCGCCGCGCGCAGGCGGGGCAGGATGCCGCGTGCGCGGCCACCGCCGCGGCCTCGTCGGCGGCCAGCGCCTCGTCCAGCCAGCGATCCAGTAGCGCGTCGTCAGGACAGCGCATCGGCGGTCACCCCCTCGGCGGCCAGCCGGCCGCGAAGCTGCTCGCGGGCGCGCAACAGGTACACCCCCACCGTGCCGCTGGGCAGGCCGGTCTGCGCCGCGATCTCGGCATACGACAGGTCGTGCAGGTAACGCAGCACCGTGACGAGTCGGTACTGCTCCGGCAGCGCGGCGAGCGCCCGGTGGACGGCCGCGCGCCGCTCGCGGGCAAGCGCGACCCCTTCCGGCGGCGCCTCGTCGGCGGGCAGCGTTGCCAGCGCGGCCTCGCCGGCCGCGCCGCTCACCGTCTGGCGGGCCGCGCGGCCCCGCTCGCGCAGGTAGCTCAGCGCCTCGTTGCTGGCGATGCGCAGCAGCCACGGCCGCAGCGGGCGGCTCGTGTCGACGCTTCCCAGAGCGCGATACGCTTTGTAGAACGCGCCGTTGGCGACCTCCAGCGCCGCCTCGCGGTCGCCGATCAGGCGCAGCGCCGTGGCGTAGACCGCCGCCTGGTGGCGCTCGACCACCTCGGCGAACGCCTCGGCCTGGCCGGCGCGGCAGCGGGCCACCGCGCGCGCGTCGGCATTCGTCTCGGGCTCTACGGCCACGGCCATCGGCGCCCCTCCCCTCGCTCTGGTATAGATACGCCTGGACCGCCCATCGTCTTACAATGGGCGCAGCAAAATAGTGACCAGGAAGGGAGCCGCCATGGAGAGTCTGGCCGAGCGCGCCGAAAGCCGCCTGCTCGCCGTCATCGGGCGCTACGCCGCCGGCGAGGCCGAGGTGGTCCGCGCCTATTTCGCCCGGGAGCACACGCCGGAGGAGCACTTCGACGTGCTGCTGCGCCAGATGGGCCGTGAGCTGCAGACCAGCCAGTGGCTACACCGCGCTGTGCTGATGAACGAGCAGCTCGAGGACAGCGTCGACCGCCATCGCTTCGTGGACTTCCTGGAGCAGATCGCCGACGAGGTGAAGCACTACGCGCTGCTCGCCGACCTGGCCGAGTGGGTGGTCGGCCGCCAGCTGACGCGCGCCGAGGCCACGCAGTACCAGGTGTACGCGGTCTACGATCCGGCGCTGCCCGAGGAGCACCTGCGGCACCCGGCGCTCCCCGAGGCGACGCGCATGGTGGAGTTCATCCGCGAGGCGCACGCGACGCACGGCGCGGAGTTCGCGCACGCTGTCTTGCGGCTGAGTGAGGGCGGGGGGGGCGGCGCGTTCGTCGCGGCGAGCGAGCTAGCCGGCGACGAGTTCCGCGAGCGGCTCGCCGCGGCGATGCGGGCCATCGTGCGCGACGAGCTGGGCCACGGCCCGGGCCGCGTGCGCGCCTTCGCCCGCGAATGGGTGCAGGACGAGGCGACGCTAGAGCGGGCCGAAGCGCTGCTGGCCGCCTACATGGCGCAGCACCTGCGCCTCCGCAACGAGATCTGGCGCAACCCGCTCTCGGAGGAGCGCCTGGCGGCCATCGACCGCGGCGAGATCGCGCCCATGTCCATCGCCGTCCCGGCCTGATAGCAGCGCCGGGCGGGCTATACTGCTCCCAGGTCCGACCAGGAGACGTGTCGTGAACAAGGTCGAGATTCAAGCGGACCTCGCTCGCTTCGAGGCCGACGCACACTACGTGGGGAAGCACTGGGACGAGCTTCTTGCGAAGTATCCCGATCACTGCGTCGCCGTCTACAACCAGCAGGTTGTAGGCGCGGCGAAAGACCCTCGCGAGCTTGTAGAGCAACTTGAGCGCAAGGGGCTGGACCCAGGCAGGGTCTATCGCAAGTGGCTGTCCACTAGTGAGGATCTGCTCATCGTGCCTGCTCTATCGACCGGATGATCCGCGGCTACTTCGAGGGCCCTCCTGGACGACGGCGTCCATTCGTCACCGCGAGACTGGAACTCGCGACGCGCGGTCCAGTAGGTGAAGTCGAGTTCCTGATCGATACGGGCGCCGAGTCCACGATCCTGGGGCCGGTGGATGCATTGTGGCTTCGCATCGACACGAGATTGCTGCCGACCGGTCCACGTACCGTCGGCATCGGCGGCCGCATCGCCACTACCCGCCTCGAAGCGAGACTCCGGCTCGGCGACCGGCCGATCTCGACCGTGCTACGCCTGCTCGCGCCGCGCTCGCGGCGCCAACAGCAAGCTCTTCTAAGCCTTCCCTCGTTGCTCGGCCGTGACGTCCTGCGGCACTTTGCCTTGGTTGTCGAGGAGCGAACCGATCGTGTGTTGCTCCTGGATCCGGACGAGGCAGACGCCCTATCGCTTCCCTAAGGGCTGAGTGAGCGGTGCTATAATCGGCCGCGCGCCGGCCTGGTCGTCCGCGACTTGCCGCTAGAGGAGGGCTCAGCATGGTGCTCTCGCGCACGGTCGGAGCCAGCATCAAGCGCCGCGAGGACCCGCGGCTGGTCACGGGGCAGGGCCAGTACGTCGACGACGTGCGCCTGCCCGGCACGCTGTACATGGCGTTCGTGCGCAGCCCGCACGCGCACGCCCGGCTGGGCCGCATCGACACGAGCGCGGCGCTCCAGCAGCCCGGCGTCGTTGCCGCCTTCAGGCACGCCGACTGCGACCTCGTCCTCACCACCCACGCCGCCCTGAACCCGCAGAAGCCGCCGCCGCCACACCCGGTCCTCGCCCACGACAAGGTCCGCTTCGTCGGCGAGGCCGTGGCGATGGTGCTCGCCGACGACCGCTACGTGGCGCGCGACGCCGCCGACCTGGTGGAGGTCGAGTACGAGCCGCTGCCGGCCGCGGCGTCGATGCAGGCCGCGCTGGCCGAGGGCGCGCCGCTCGTCCACGACGACTTCCCCGGCAACGTGTACCTGAAGATGGAGCGGAACCAGGGCGACTGGGACGAGGCGCGGCGCCAGGCGGCGCGGGTGGTGCGCCTGGACATCTTCAACCAGCGCGTGAACTCGCTGCCGATGGAGCCCCGCGCCGCGCTTGCGGAGTATCGGCGCTACGACGACACGCTGACGCTCTGGTCGTCCAACCAGGTGCCGCACACCCTCCGCAGCGAGGTGGCCAAGCTGCTCGGCATGGCCGAGAGCCGTGTGCGGGTGATCGCGCCCGACGTGGGCGGTGGCTTCGGCTCGAAGCTGAACGTCTATCCCGAGGAGGTGCTGACGGCCTGGGCCGCCAAGCGCCTCGGGCGGCCGGTGAAGTGGGTGGAGGAGCGGCGCGAGAGCCTGCTGACACTCTCGCACGGCCGCGGCCAGATCGACGAGATCGAGGCGGCGGTGGCCGCGGACGGCAAGATCCTCGGCCTGCGCGCCCGCGTCGTCGGCGACCTGGGCGCCCACCTCTTGCTGTTCACGGCGCTGATTCCGGTCCTGACGATCAACATGCTCGTCGGCCCCTACGACATCCCGGTAGTCGCGTCCGAGCTGACGGAGGTGTTCACGCACTGTGCGCCGACGGATGCGCATCGCGGCGCCGGGCGGCCCGAGGCGACGTTCCTGCTGGAGCGGCTGATGGACCGCATCGCCGCCGAGCTAGGGCTTGACCCGGCCGACGTGCGGCGGCGCAACTTCGTGCAGCCGGGCCAGTTCCCGTACACCTCGGTCGTCGGCAGCGTCTACGATAGCGGCAACTACCCCGCCGCGCTCGACAAGGCCTTGCAGGCCGTGGGCTATGAGCAGCTACGCGCCGAGCAGCGCCGGCTGCGCGAGCAGGGCCGCTACCTGGGCATCGGCCTCGGCAGCTACGTCGAGCTGACGGGCGTCGGGCCGTCCCGCGGCTTCGGGGCGCCCGTGTGGGAGGCCGCCGTCGTGCGCGCCGAGCCGGATGGCACGGTGACGGTGATCTCGGGCGCGCCCTCCCAGGGGCAGGGCCACGAGACGAGCTTCGCGCAGATCGTGGCCGGCGAGCTGGGCGTGCCCTTCGAGAGCGTGCGCGTGCTGACCGGCGACACCGCCGTCGGCGTGACGGGCATCGGCACGTTCGGCAGCCGCAGCATGCCCGTCGCTGGCGGCGCGATCGCGGGCGCCGCGGCGCGGGTGCGCGAGAAGGCGCTGCAAGTCGCGGCGGCGCTGCTGGAGGCGGCGCCCGCGGACCTGGAGTACCGCGACGGCCAGGCGCTGGTGCGCGGCCAGCCCGGCAAGGCGGTCACCTTCCAGCAGATCGCCAACGCCGCCTACGCCGCGTTCATGCTGCCGCCCGAGATCGAGCCGGGCCTGGAAGCGACGATGTTCTTCGACCCGCCGAACATGACCTATCCGTTCGGCACGCACGTCTGCGTGGTCGAGGTCGACCCGCGCAGCGGCGCGGTGCAGATCCTGCGCTTCGTCGCCGTCGACGACGCGGGCCGCATCATCAACCCGCTCCTCGCGGCCGGCCAGATCCACGGCGGCATCGCCCAGGGCATCGGCCAGGCGCTGTACGAGGAGATCGTCTACGACGACGAGGGGCAGCTACAGACCGCGTCGCTGATGGACTACGCGCTGCCGACCGCCGACAAGGTGCCGCACTTCGAGCTGGACCGCACGGAGACGCCGGGGACGACGAACCCGCTGGGCGCGAAGGGCATCGGCGAGGCCGGCACCATCGGCAGCACCCCGGCCGTGGTCAACGCCGTGCTCGACGCCTTGCTCCCCTTCGGCGTCACGCACATCGACATGCCGCTGAAACCGGAGCGCATCTGGCGAGCGATCCGGGGGCGGTCGGCGGCGGGGCAGGACGCTGCTGTCGTGGCGGCCGCCGAGGAGGCGCCGGGCACGGCGGAGCCCAGCCACGTGCCGCCCGGGCAGGAGGGGCGCTAGTGAAGCTGCCGATTCGCGTCACGGTCAACGGCGCGGCGCAAGCCCACGAGGTCGAGCCGCGCCTGTTGCTCGTCCACTACCTGCGCGACGTGCTGGGCCTCACCGGCACGCACGTGGGCTGCGACACCAGCCAGTGCGGCGCCTGCACGGTCCTCGTGGACGGCGCCGCCGTCAAGTCCTGCACCGTGCTGGCCGTCCAGACTGACGGCTGCGAGATCACCACCATCGAGGGACTAGCGGAGCTGGGGCCCCCTCCCCCAACCCCCTCCCCCCAAGAGGGGGCGGGGGCGTCCCCGCAGCCCGCGCCCGCCTCGTCCTCCCCCCTTTCCCCCCAGGGGGGAGAGGGGGGCAGGGGGGAGAGGGGTCTACACCCCCTCCAGCAAGCCTTCTGGGACCAGCACGGCCTCCAGTGCGGCTACTGCACGCCGGGGATGATCATGGCCGCCTACGACCTCTTGCGCCAGCAGCCGCAGCCCTCCGAGGAGGAGATCCGGCACGGCCTGGAGGGCGTGCTCTGCCGCTGCACCGGCTACCAGCACATCGTGGCGGCCGTCCAGCAGGCGGCGGAGCAGCTTCGCGCCCGCACGGCGCCGGCCAAGTAGGGGAGGGGCCGATGTTTCCGCGTGCGTTCGAATACGTGGCGCCCGCCACCCTGGACGAGGCGCTGGCCCTGCTGGCCGAAGACCCCGACGAGACGCGAGCCCTGGCAGGAGGCCACAGCCTGCTGCCCCTGATGAAGCTGCGGCTGGCCGCGCCGCGGCGGCTGGTCGACCTGCGCCACCTGCGCGGCGCGCTCGGCGGCGTCGGCGCGGCAGGCGACAGCGGCGCGGAGGTTACCGTCGGCGCGCTCACCACGTACCACGCCCTGGCCAGCCATCCCTTGCTCAGCGAGCGCTATCCCGTGCTCTGCGAGGTCGCGGGCGCGATCGGCGACCTGCAGGTGCGCAATTGCGGCACGCTCGGCGGCAGCCTGGCGCACGCCGACCCGGCCGGCGACCTGCCGGCGGTCGTGCTCGCGCTGGACGCCCGGCTGGAGGCGGCGAGCCGGGGCGGCGCCACCCGTCGCCTCGACGCGGCCGAGTTCTTCCGCGGCGCCTATACCACGGCGCTCGCGCCCGGCGAGCTGCTGACGCGCGTCCACTTGCCCGCCCTGCCGGCGCGGACCGGCGCGGCCTACGCCAAGTTCCGCAATCCCGCCAGCGGCTATGCCGTGGTCGGGATTGCCGCGTGCGTGGGCCTGGGCGAGGACGGTCGTGTGGCGACCGCGCGCGTGGGCGTGACGGGCGTGGGCGAGGTCGCCTACCGCGCGCGCGACTGCGAGGCGGCACTGATCGGCCAAGAGCCGTCGGCGGAGCGCCTGCACGAGGCCGCGGCGCGCGCCGCGGCCGGCGTCGAGCCGCTCGACGACGTGTATGCCTCGGGCGAATACCGGACCTACCTGACCGGCGTCTTCGCCGAGCGCGCGCTGAGCCGCGCGCTGGAGCGCGCGCGGGGCGCCGCCTGAGCGCGCCCCGTCGGGTAACTTGGTAGCGGTAAGGGGCGCGGTGCTATGCTGAAGCGGGCAGCAAGGGCCTGGCCGCTCGCTTGGCACGGCGCTTGCGTAGTATTGGTCCCGAGCGAGGTAGCGCGCGACGCGGCGGCTCGCCACTAGTCGCCTCGCCTGACCCGCGCTGCCGACCCCCGCTGTGGGAGAAATGGCATGCCCGGCATCAGCGAAGAGCTTCTGGCGACCGTCGAGCGCGTGGTCCGGATCACCGCCACCGTGCTCGCCGCCTACTTCGTGGCCCTGTGGATCGCGGCTATCTGGTGGACGTTCCGCGACATTCGTTCTCGCACCAACGATTTCCTGCTGCAAATGGCTGCCACGCTGCTCGTCACGGTATTCAGCTTGCCCGGCCTGTTGATCTACTTCATCCTGCGCCCGCCGCGCACGCTCGCGGAGCTATACGAGGAGTCGCTCGCCGAGGAGGCCATGCTGCAGGAGATCCAGGTGCAGTCGGCCTGCCCGGCCTGCAAGCAGCACGCCGAGCCGGACTACATCTTCTGCCCCTGGTGCCAGACGCGGCTCAAGCGGCTCTGCGTGCGCTGCGAGCGCCCGCTGCTCCTGCGTTGGCGCAACTGTCCCTACTGCGGTCAGGTGGCGGTGCCCACGCCCTCGATGTCGGGCAGCGGCGCGCCGCCGCAGGCCGTGCCCACGGCCACCGCCGCCGGCCAGATCGCCCCGCCGCCCGACGCCCGCTCGGCGGCGCGCACGCGCGAGCTACGCGCCTAGCGCGGTGTCCCTGCTGCCCGGCTGGATCATCCCGCAAACCGCTGCGGGCTTGGCCCCGCGCTCCACGCGGTACCCGACTGCCCACGCTGCCCACCGGTCCGTGCCCCACCGCTTCGCCGACGCGCGCCCAATACCGACCACGCCTCGGCATCTGGTCAAGGATGGCGCGCAAGTGTGCCCCACGGCTACGGACCGACCCCGGAACCCGCTCATACCGAAGCCGGCGGTGGAGTTCCCGTACCCCCCTCCCCTTGGGAGAGGGTAGGGGTGAGGGCGCGCCCCAGTAGGCGAACCGCTGGGCCGGATCCGGTATCAGGTGTTCGCCGGCCGGTCGGCGAGCGTGACGGGCACCGTCCGTTCCTGGCCATTGCGGACGACGGTCAGCTGGATCGTGTCGCCCGACTTGTGCTTCTGGACGTACTTCGGCAGCGCCGCCTCTTCGGTCAGCTTCTGGCCGTCCACCGCCGTGATGATGTCGCCCTGTTGCAGTCCCGCTTTGGCGGCGGGCGAATTCGGCGCGACCCGCTGCACCAGCACCCCTTGCGTGCCCGTCGAGCGAAGCTGGCGGGCGCTGGCCCCGCCCGCCCACTGGAAGGCGATGCCGATGTACGGATGCACGGCACGGCCGGTCGTCGCGAGCTGGTCGGCCACGGGCTTCGCGCTGCTGATGGCGATCGCGAAGCCGATGCCCTGCGCCGGCACGCCCGGCTCGGCCATCCCCGCAATCATCGTGTTGATGCCGATCACCTGGCCGCTCATGTCCACGAGCGGCCCCCCCGAGTTGCCCGGGTTGATGGCCGCGTCGGTCTGGATCGCGTCGTACAGCACGGCGCCCGGCTCGCCCTGGTCGCCGGTCGGCTCCTGAATGCTCCGGCCCAGCGCGCTCACGACCCCAGCGGTGACGGTGGGGCCGCCGGGCAGGCCGAGCGCGTTGCCGATCGCCACGACGGCGTCGCCCACGCCAAGCTTGTCGGAGTCGCCTAGCGACGCGGCCGGCAGGTTGTCGCCCTGGATCTGAATGACCGCCAGGTCCGTCTCGGGGTCCGTCCCGAGGACGCGCGCGTCGAACGTGCGGCCATCCGGGAGCGCCACGGCCATGTCGCGCGCCCCCGCCACCACGTGGTGGTTGGTCAGGATGTGCCCCTGTTGATCGTAGATGATGCCCGAGCCGATGCCGGTCCGGGTGCCGCGCGGGTTGCCCAGGATGTCTCGGCCTGCCGCGCCCTGGTCGGTGACGATCTGGACCACCGCCGGCTTCACCCGGTCCACCACCTGGCGGACGGAGAGCCCGCCGGCCCTCGCCCCCACCGCGCTCGCGGACGCGCTGCCCGGCGCGGCGCTCGTCGGCCCCGCGTTTCCCGGTGCCGTCCTCGCCGGCGCGGCGCTCGTCGGCGTCGCCCCTGGGCGCTGCGCGGCGACCGGTTGAGCCGTCGGCGGCGAGGCCGCGGGCGGCGCGGTCGGCGCCGCGACGGTCGGCGTCGCCGGTGCCGGCTGACCGCCCCCGTTCGCGCGCGCCGGCCCGAGCAGCTCGCACCCGGGGCCGCCGATGAGCAAGAGCGCTAGGGCCCCTCCGAGCCAGAACCGCTGCCGGTCCATCGTCGTCTCCCATCACTGTGCGCGGCGTGTGCCCCCAGATGCACGTCGCGTACCGGCGGCGTAGCGAAATGCGTGGGCCACGCCACCAACCGGGCGGTTCCGCCCCGGAGTAAGAGTGAAATCCTGCCCGGCCCGTCCCCGAAACCTATCACGAAAATATCACGGCGCGCGATAATCGTGATAACGTGGCGCGGTGACCGCGTGCAGTGGCCCAGGGAGTGCCGCGGAATGGCGACGTCGAGGCGCGGGGCAAGGGGCGCGCTGGCGCTGTCGATGATCGGGCTCGCGCTGGCGCTTGCCAGCGCGGGCGGCGTCGGAGCCGCGCCCGCGCCGCAGCTGGTCGCGACGGCCACGCCAACGCCCAGCGCCGCGATGGCCACGCCGGTCGGCGCGCCGTCGGGCGTTTCGCACGGCCTCGTCCTGCCACCCACGGCCACGCCGCTCGCGCTGCTGCCGGGCGGGCCGGCCGCCGCCAGCCCCTTCGCTACCAGCTCGGCGCCGGCCGGGGCCGCCCCCTATGCGCCGCTCGCGGGCAGCCTGGAGGTGGCTCCGCCGGCCCAGCCCGTCCCGGGCGCCACGGTGCTCGTCGTCCCGCCCGGCGCGACGCTCGTCACGCCGACGTTCACGGCCACGCCGCTCGCGGCGCTGCCCGCGCCGGGCATCCCGGCGGCCGGCATCCCGCACGTCCTGCCCCCGCCGCTGCCCACGGCGACCGCGACGCCCACGCCCACCAGCACGCCGACCATTACCTCGACGCCCACCCTCACGGCCACGCCGACGGTCACCCCGACGCCCACGCCGTCGATCCACGCGCCCACCAACCTGCGCGTCGTGTCGTCCGGGCCAGCGGCGGGCATGTACACGATCGCCTGGGACCCGGGCAACACCGAGACAGTCACGGAGTACCACGTGCAGGCCGTCGGCGCCGGCGGTGAGACGCGGCCCCTGTTCACGGTGCCGGGCAGCGGCAGTCAGGCGGTGCTCCAGGGACTCGACCCGTCGATCGGGTACAGCCTGGTGCTGCGGGCCGTCGACGTGATGGGCCGCGAGAGCGCCCCGTCCAACGTGGCGCAGACGGCGGTGGCCCCGACGGCGACGCCCATCACGCCGCCCTTCGGGGGCGGCCAGCCCTACGGTCCCGGCGGCCAACCCTATGGCCCGGGGGTCGTCCCGCCGGGCACCACCCAGCCGCCCGCCGCTCCCTACGGCCCGACCACGCCCGGCGGCGCGGCGCCCTACGGCGCACCGCCCGCGCCCTACGGCGCTCCCACCTCGCCCTTTGCCCCCAACCGGCCCGGGCTGCCACCCGTCTATCCGCCCGGCGTCAGCGCGCCGCCGTCGGGGCTCGTGCCCTCGCCCACCCCCCTGGGCTATCTGCCGCCGGCCGCCGCCCCGTCGATCTACAGCGACCCCTACGCGCCCCGCTGACCCCTGGCAGCGACGGCCCGCCGACGCGCCCCGGCGCACCACCACCCCGCCTTGACACGCCCCAGGCAGCCGCCTACCATCGCTTCGAGCGGCCTTGCGGCGCGGCCACCCGCTGGTGACCCCGCTGCTGCGCGGCGACGCTTGCTCCCGCGGCGACTCGCGGGAGCGCCAAGGATCGCGCGCGGGCGCCCAAAGCGGTTTGGCCACGCCAACCTGCACCGACGCCCGCTGAACTCGCTGGGAGGATGCTCGTGCTGTTCGATCTGAGCCACACGATTGCCACCGGCATGATGCAGGTCGCCTCGCTCACCCCGGTCGAGGTCTGCCAGGTCAGCTTCCTCAGCCAGGGCGCGCGGACGAACAGCCAATCGCTCCGCCTCAGCGGCCACTCGGGCACGCACGTCGACGCGCCCGTCCACGTCATCGATGGCCTGGCGAGCATCGACTCGTTCGCCCCGGACCGCTTCGTCGGGCCGGGCGTCGTCCTGCCGCTCGCCAAGGGGCCGCGCGAGAGCATCGACGCGGCGGACCTGGAAGCGGCCGGCAGCGGCCTCGTGCGCGCGGGCGACATGGTCGTGCTGTGGACCGGCTGGGACGGCTACTACGGCGAGCAAGCCTACCTCGACGACTATCCGGCCCTCACCGTCGACGCCGCGGACTGGCTGCTCGACCACGGCGTCCGGCTGCTCGGGCTGGACTTGCTCTCGCCCGATCTGCCGCCCGTGCGCCGTGCCCCCGACGCGGGGCTGCCGGTCCACCAGCGCTTGCTTGGCAACGACGTGCTGATCGCCGAGAACCTGACGGGCCTGGCGCCGCTCGCCGGCCGCCGCGTGCGTCTCTCCGCCCTCCCGATCAAAGTCGCCGCGGGCGACGGCGCCCCCGCCCGCATCACCGCCGAGCTGGCCGAGTAACCGCGTAGCTAGCCGCCCAGGTTAGGGCGCAGGCCTGAGCGGGTTCTCCCAGCGAAGCCCCGGGAAGCGGGCAAAATCGCCGTCTGTTGAGCAGAGTAGCAGACCGTGCTCAATGGCAAGCGCGGCCAGGTGCGCGTCGGGCACGAGGTTGGATCGGCCCTCGGCCTGGGCAAGCAGCGACCCGAGCACCGCGCGATGCCGCTCGGTCGGTTGCGGAATCCAGACCGGCGCGCACTCGAGCCACGGTTCGACTTGCTGCCAGGCGCGATTCAGGGGGAGCGGCTGCGTGAATACTCGCGGGTTCGAGACCAGCCGGACAAAAGCTAAGAGCGCGGGCCAGGGCAGCCCCACCCTCGCCGTGCCGTTGAGCTGCCCGTCCAGCCAATCGCGCGCGGCATCGTGCTGCGCAAAGCTTGCGACGTGCGCGTAGATCAGCAGGTTCGTATCTACCAAGATCACCGGTACGCGTCGCCCTCGGCCACCGCGAGCGCCTCGGACACGTCGTCGATGCTCCCGGCTAGACAGCGACCCAGCGGCACTGATGGGGTGCGATAGTCGGGGCGTGGCCGCGGCGCATCTAACTCTGCCAGCCCGCGCCGCAGGGCAGCGTTAACCGCTTCCTTGAAGGTTAGGCCGCGCGTGTCCTGGATGCGACGCAGCGCGGCAGCTACGTCGTCGTCGAGTGTTAGCGTCGTTCTCATACATCAGAGCATAAGTATCATGATGTTTTGATGTCAATAGCCCGATCGACACGCGGAGCGCCATCCGCCACCGTGGAACCCAATGAGAGCGAGCGGGCATCGCCTCCTGCCCGGGCGCGCTGCCGCTTACTCGACCTGCGCGAAGAGCGCCTCCGGCTCCATCAGGCGCGAGATGAGGTGCTGATCGTGGGCTAGCTCGGCCAGCATTTGCACCGCCGCGCGGTTTGGCGGGAGCCCGTAGGGCAGCGGATCGTCGCCGACGATCGCGCGCCGGCTGGCGAGCGCTTCCGCCTCGCGGCCCGGCGCCTCGCCGGCGCGTAGTCGCGCCAAAAACTGCTCCTTGCTCCCCACGAACGCCTCGTAGAGGGCGCGCGCGATGCCCGGCTCGCGCTCCAGCAGCGTGTCCCGCACGACGACCGTGTGGTTGATCGGGTACACGCCCGTCCGCGCGGACCAGGCCGCGGCGGCCCCAGCCGCATCCGGGATGAGCGGCCGCACGTCGGGCGAGTCCACCGCGCCCGCGCCGATCGCCGCGTCGAGCGCCCCCTCGGCGAGCAGTGTGGCCATCTGCGCGCCGGCAGGCGCCGCCTCCACGTTGCGCGGCGGCCGGTACTCCTGCACGTGCTCCTCGTCGAAGACCACCCAGGTCACGCGGTCGAGGTCCACGCCATGCTCGCGCGCCAGGATGCCCCGCGCCCATACGCCTGTGGTCACGGTATACGCCCGCACGCCGACGCGCTTCCCCTCCAGGTCCTTGGGGCGCTGGATGCCGGCCTTCACGTGGTACGCGAGCGCGTCGTGGTGGAACCCCCGCACGGGAAACACCGGGATCGCGGTGAACGGCTTGCCGCGCTCGCGGGCGACCAGATAGGTGCTGAGCGCCATCTCGCAGACGTCGAACTCCAGGCCGCGCACCATGCGGCGGAACGCCGCGATGATCGGCGAGACCTCGACGAACGACAGTGCGAGGCCCGAAGGCCGAACGCCTCCCTCTTTGAGCGCGGCGGTGTGGGGATAGCTCCCGATCACGGTCGTGAGCGTTTGCACGTCGCTGGCTCGCGCCATCGGCTCAGCCCTCCTCGGATGTGTCGCGCGCCGCGGCCGCGCGCGGCCCCCCGGCGTCGGGCGCCGGGCGGCGTGCTGCTGCCAGCCGGTCGACCAGCTGGCGCTCGCGGGGGTTGTCGCCGGGCGTATAGTAGCGGCGGCCCGCCAGACGGTCCGGCAGGTGCTGCTGCTCCACCACGTTGCCGGCGTAGTCGTGAGCGTAGCGGTAGCCCTTGCCGTAGCCCATCGTGCGCATCAGCCCGGTGGGCGCGTTGCGCAGGTGCAGCGGCACCGGCTGGTCGAGGGTGCGCTGCACGTCCTCGCGGGCGGCGCCGTAGGCGGTAAGGGCCGAGTTGCTCTTGGGCGCGAGCGCCAGGTACAGCGCGCACTCCGTCATCGGCAGGTAGCCCTCCGGCAAGCCGACGAAGTGTACGGCTTGCTGGCAGGCCGTCGCCACGACGAGCGCCTGGGGGTCGGCCAGCCCCACGTCCTCGGCGGCCAGGATCACCATGCGCCGCACGATAAATAGCGGGTCCTCGCCCGCCTCGATCATCCGCGCCAGCCAGTACACCGCGGCGTCGGGGTCGGAGCCGCGCAGGCTTTTGATGAACGCCGAGATCACGTCGTAGTGCTCGTCGCCCGCGCGGTCGTAGCGCAGGGCACGCCGCTGGAGCGCCTCGGCGACCAGCGCGGCGGTGAGGTGTCGCGTGCCGCGCGCGTCCGGCTCGGCCGACAGCGCGGCCAGCTCGAGCGCGTTGAGCGCCACGCGGGCGTCGCCGCCCGCTGCGGCCAGTAGCTGCGCGCGGGCGGCCGGCTCCAGCGTCACGCGCAGCGCGCCCAGCCCCCGCTCCGCGTCCGCGAGCGCGCGATCGACGATCTGGCCCAGCTCCGCCTCGTCCAGCGCCTCCAGCCGCACGACCCGGCAGCGCGACAGCAGCGCGTTGTTCACCTCAAACGACGGGTTCTCGGTGGTCGCGCCGATCAGCACCACGTCGCCCTGCTCCACCGCGTGCAGCACGGCGTCCTGCTGGCCCTTGTTGAAGCGGTGGATCTCATCCACGAAGAGGATGCTGCGCTGGCCCGCGCGGCGGAGCGCCCGCGCCTCCTCGATGGCTTTCCGCAGGTCGGCCACCCCGGCCGTCACCGCCGACACGCCGAAGAAGCGCGCGTGAGTGGTGCGCGCGATGACCTGCGCCAGCGTCGTCTTGCCGCTGCCCGGCGGCCCCCAGAGGATGAGCGACGGCACCTGGTCGGCCTCGACCGCCCGCCGCAGCAGCCGGCCCGGCCCCAGCACCCGTTCCTGGCCCACGAACTCGTCCAGCGTGCGCGGCCGCATCCGCGCGGCCAGCGGCGTGCTTGGCGAGTGCTGAGTGCTGAGTGCTGAGCGCTGAGCCGGGGGCGCGGTGTCAGTCGCCGCGTCGGCGTCCGGCGCGCCGAAGAGTGGCTGATCGGTCTTGCGCGCTCGCCCCGCCACTCGCCCACTCCTCGCCCCGCTGACTGCCATCGGCCTACGCAGCACTCAGCACTCAGCGCCCGCCTACTCCGCACTCAGCACTCACTACGGACTGTACACCTCGCTCGCGATCGCGACGAGCGGCTGGTTGCCGGGGCTCTGGACGAGCGCGCTGCCCGCAAAGCCGTCGGGGAGCGCCGACTGCCGCTGCTGGTAGAAGCTGCGCGTGCCCCCGGCCGGGACCGTGTCCTCCTCGCGCGCCACCTGGTTGCCCGCCGCATCGTAGTAGGTTACCCGTGCCGTCGCCGGCACGCTGTTCGGGTTGTAGACGAGGATGCCCGTGTTCCAGCCATCGTTCGTCCGCGCGACGTACGGCAGCGCCAAGGTTGGCCCGCTCGGCGCGCTCGCCAGGTAGTTCATCGCCGCCGTGGACTGGGGGTTCATGATGTTCGCCAGCACCAGCAGCGGCGTGCCATCGCTGGAGGCCACCGACGCTACGCCCATGAAGTTGTCGGGCAGCTGCTGGTTGGCCGGCTGGTAGAACACGGCCGCCGCGCCGGGCGCGATTGGCGCGCTCTCCGTCCACGTCCCGGGCCCGTTGAGCCGGGTGTACGTGACGGTGGCGGTGGTCGGCGCCGTGCCCGTGTTCTGCACCTGCAGGCCCGTGCTCCACCCCTGATAGTTGCGGAGCACGAACGGCGCGAGCGTGCTGGGCACGCCGGCCGGCGCCGGCACGTAGCTCACCGCCGCGCCCTCCGTCTTGACCTCGTTCACTACCGCCACGATCTGGCTGCCGTTGGTCGCGCGGATCACCGCCGACCCGACGAAGCCGGAGGGTAGCTGCGGGTGCTGGAACTGCGAGAACGACTGCGAGCCGAGCGGCGGGATCGTCGCCGTGTCCGTCCAGGTGTGCTGGCCGCCGTTCGCGCTGTAATAGGCGATCTCCACCTGGGCCGGCGCCCCGTCCACGTTCTGCACGTGGACGATGGTGTCCCAGTTGTTCAGGTCCTTGATCACCAGCGGCGCGTAGAGCGTCGTGCCCCCGCCGGGCTGCGCGGTGTAGGCCATGCGGTCCATGTCGGCCCGGTCCTCGTGGACGAGCACCGCCACCGGCTGGTTCGCGTTGACCACGCCGCTGCCCACGAAGCGCGCCGGCATCCCGTCGAAGCTGGCCACCGGGTACACCGCCTTGCCGTAGGCCGGCAGCGCGAAGCTCTGCGACGCCTGCGCGCTCCCGTCGCGGTTGAACAGGTCGATCGAGCCGCTCACCGGCACGCCGTTCGGGTTCTGCACGACCAGCGTTGACGACCAGCCCTCGTAGCCGCGCAGCACCACGGGCAGGTACTGGCGCGTCGCCGGCGCCGCGGGGCCGTTGTAGCTCGCCGCCTTCGGCTTGGGCACCGGCGTCGGCGTGGGCTTCGGCACCACCGTCACGGGCTGCACCCAGGGTGGCGATGGCCCGTCCAGCCAGTTGAACGTCACCTCGACCCAGTCGTTCGCGGTCATCCCCAGATCGTCCCAGAACGTCCCGTCGGCGATGTCCAGCGCCGTGGGCAGGGTAATGAAGCGGCCGAACTGGTCGCGGCCCTGGTTGTGGTTGCTGAAGAACGCGGCTTGCGCCTGGGGCATCCACCGCTGGAGGTCGGCGAACAGCTCCCGGCTGGGGTCCCAGTAGTCGTCGCGGATGTTCCACGGCCCGAGGTCCCAGACGGGCACCGTCGCGCTGCGGCCCTTGTAGTGGATCGTGACCGTATAGTCGCTGCCGCCCAGCTGGTTGAGCACGCGGCGCGACGGCAGGGCGACGAAGTGGTCGTTGGGCTCGATGAGGTGGCCGTTGGCCGTCCGCGCGCCGACCAGGCCCTCGCGCGTGGCCCAGACGCGCAGCGTCGGGGGCACGGCCGTCGGGGTGGCCGCCGGCGACCCGAAGGGCGCGGCGCCCGATGCGCTCGCGGGTACGGCGAACGGCGACGCTTGCGCCTCGGCAGCCGCCAGCCGCAGGCGGTCGGTCCGCAGCCCGAAGCTCGCGGCGCGCACCCGCGGCCCGGCATCGCCCGTGCCATCGCCCAGCAGCGTGAGGCGGTACGTGAGGGCGGTCGCGGTCGTGTCCAGGTCCGCGGGTGCGCCGCCCGGCTCGACCTCGATCCAGGGCGTCCAGCGCCCGTCCGCCGCGCGCCCGCGCACCTCCAGCACCGCCTCCGCGCCGGGGGGCAGGTCGGCGTCCAGCGTGGCCTCCACGCGCGAGGCCGGCCGCGCGAGCGGCAGCGCCTCCGACGTGTACAGGCCAAAGGCCGCGCGGTCCGCGTAGGCGCGCGGCCGTTCGTCGGCGCTGAGCGCCGCGCTGTCGGCGAGCACAAGGCTCCCATCCGGCTCGCGGCGCACGCTCTGAAGCGTGCCCTCGGCGAAGTCGGCGGCGATCGCCTGGGCCGGCTCGTCGGCCGTCCCGGTGTCGCTGGGATCACCGCGCCCGCCCGCCCACAGGCTCGCGGCAACCAGCACCGCGCCCAGCACCAGTAGGCTGACGAGTCGCGCCCGCGTCCAGGCGTTGTTAGGCTGGCCGCGCGGCGCGCGGGGAGAAGTCTTGTCCCGTGGCGAGGTCGCGCCCTCCTGCAAGGCGATCAGCGAGGGGAGGCGCCAGGTATCTGCGCTCCCGCCAGAGCAACCGCCCGGATCCGCGGCCCGCGGGCTCGGGCGATGCCCGACCCGCGACGACGTGCCGCCGTGCGGCAGGCCCCCGCTGGGTGGCCCGCGCGCTGCCGAGCGTGCGCCGTGTCCGTCGCTGCGCCGCGAGATGCCGTCTCGTCTCTCACCGCACCAGCGCCCATTGTAGGGGCCGCTCCGCGCGGGGCGCAAGCGTCGGGGCGTTGCGATAGGCTCTCAGCTTGACGCGCCCCGACCGGCCGCCTACCATACTGCACTGCCACCCACCGCGAAGGTTGGAGGGAGGAGGCTGGCATGGCTGCCACTGACCCGACCGTGGACTACGAGGCGCGGCGCGAGGCACTGCGCCAACGCTATCTCCAGCCCGGCGCGGCGCCCGCGCCCACGAGCGCCCGCGGCATCAACCACCTCGTGCTGATCTGCTCCGACATCGAGCGCACCATTCAGTTCTACACCGAGGTGATGGGCTTTCCGCTCGTGCGGCTGTTCCAAAATCGTGACCTGGCCAGCTCGACCCACTTCTTCTTCGACGTGGGCCACGGCAACCAGCTCGCCTTCTTCGACTTCCCCGAGCACCCGATGCCGCCCACGCGGGAGTCGGTCGGCGGCATGCACCACGTCGCCATCTCGGTGGCGGCCGAGCAGTTCGCCGCCATCCGCGCGCGAGTTGAAGCGCGGGGCATCGCCAACGTCGGCCCCGCGCAGGTAGCCGACCATGCGCTGTACGTTCACGACCCGGACGGCGCCTTGCTGGAGATCACCACCAGCCCCCTCCCCGCGGACTCCTGACGTGGCCGTGGCCAAGGACCCACCAACCTGACGACACGCTAGCCTGGCTTGACTGCCCGCGCCAGCACGGCCGGCATCGGCACCTCCAGCGTCGCCCCGTGCTGGTAGGCCGCGCCAGCGGCGCGCACGGCTGCGCCGATGGCCGCGAGCGCCGCTGGCGTCTGCGCGCGCAGCAGTCCCGCCGTGCGCACCGTGCCGTGCTGCATCGCCGCGAAGAACTGGTCGGGCGAGTCCAGGCGCCACACCTGCGGCAGCTGGCCGACGGTCGCGTCGCGGAAGCCTACCGCCTCCAGCGCGCGGCGGCACTCGGCGGCGTCGCTGAAGCGGAAGAACGGCGGCGCGGGCGGCAGCGCCACGTCCGGGTCGCCGTGCGCCTGCACCGCCCGCAGGATGATGTCGAACCCCACCGCCTGATCCGGTGTCGCCCAGACCGTGAACGCCACCCGCCCGCCGGGCCGCAGCACGCGATATGCCTCGGCGAGCGCCTGGTCGGGCCGCTCGAAGTGCAGCAGGCCGTAGGCAATCGTCACGGCGTCGAAGGTCGCGTCGGGAAACGGCAGCGCGTCCGCCTCGCCCTCCCGGAACGTCACCCTCGGATAGCGCCGCTGGGCGGCCGCAACCATCACCGCCGAGAAATCCACGCCGGTCGCCCGCGCGCCGCGTGCGGCCGCCGCGGCCGCCACGTAGCCCGGTCCGCTCGCCACATCGAGCAGCGTCACCCCGGGCCCCGCGCCCACCGCGTCCAGCAGCGGCCCCACGCTCTGGCTCGTCAGCGCGCCCCAGTGCTCGGCATACGCCTCGGCCGCGCCCTCCCAGCCGGCGTGCTCGAAGTCCCGAAAGCCGCTCGACGCATCCATCACGTCACCTCCTGTCTGACCAGGATAGCCTGCCGCCACCCCGCGAGCCGCCCTCCCACCATCGCCGCCCGCCACCCTCCCCGGACGACCGCCCCTCGCCAATGCCATCTCTTGTAGGGGCGCTGCTCGCCGCGCCCTGCCCGGTCGGCCAATCGGGCCGGTGTCATATCGAATCCGGTAAGGGACGTCCCTCCTCTCCCCTTGGGAGAGGGCCGGGGTGAGGGCGCGCCCCAGTAGGGCAACCGCCGGGTCGGAGCAGCCCGGCGGTTGCCGACCGCTCACCCAAGCTGCAAACCACTATAGAGAGGCCGCGAGGCGCGCAGCCGAGCGGTGGCCGTCCGGCACGACGTGGTCGCCGGCATTCCCCGTACACGCCTCCCCCCGCGCCCGCCGCCTGCGCCCGGCCCGGGGCACTCCCCCGCCGGCCCGGCCCGCGGCGGAGCGTCCGGGGGAGTATCGTACGGGGCAAACGATGCGATCTTCCGCGCCCGACCCGCCCGCCCGGTCCCGCGCCCGGCCTAGCAATTAACCACCCGGGAAGGAGCATCGTTTGACCGTTCCTCGGCTAAACTCACGCCCCTGCGGGTGGGCCAACGGCGCGCTCGCGGGCGTCGCTACGACGCGCTTCGAAAGCGCGGGGGCCGCCCGAGGCGGCACGGGCGCTAGCGCCCGCCTGCCCCGCATGGTACAGTCCGACGCCGGGCCCGCGCGGGCCACGCGGCGAGTCGGCGGTGGGGAGCAGGCGCATGGCGCTCGAGTACGACGGGATCGTCATCGGGGCGGGCCACAACGGCCTCATCTGCATGGGCTACCTGGCGCGGGCCGGCCTGAAGATGCTCGTCGTCGAGCGGATGGTCGAGCTGGGCGGCGGCCTCGACGCCCACGAGGATCCCAAGGCGCCCGGCTTCTGGCACAACATCCATTCCGTCTTCCACCGCGGCGCCAAGGGCCTTCCGTGGTTCGACGACCTCGGCATGGCCGACTTCGACGTGGAGTACGTCGCGCCCGAGCTAGGCGTGTCGATGCTGCTCCCCGATGGTCGCAGCCTCCGCTGGTACGCCGACCTCGACCGGACCTGCGCGTCCCTCGCCGAGTTCTCGGCCGCCGACGCGCGCGCCTTCCGCGAGATTCACCAGCGCTTCCGCCCCGTCGTCCAGCAGATCATCTTCCCCGAGACCTACGCGCCGCCGGTCCCGTTCGCGGAGAAGCGCGAGCTGTTGGAGCGCAGCGAGGTGGGCCGCGAGTACCTGCGCTACGCCGACCGCAGCCTCGAAGACTTCATCCTCGACCACTTCGAGAACCCGCAGGTCCAGGCGTTCATCGCCTTCCTCGCCGTCATGCGCGGCTTCGAGATCGACGCCCACGGCCTCGGCTTTCTCGTGCCGGGGATGATCGCCTGGGGCGTGAACCCCCAGCTCTGCAAGGGCACCTCCCACCACCTTGCCGACCAGCTGGCCAACATGGTGGTCGCGGCCGGCGGCGACGTGATCGAGGCGAACGGCGTCGAGCGCATCCTGGTCGAGGATGGCCGCGCGGCGGGCGTGCTGCTGGCGGACGGCACCGAGGTGCGCGCCAGGAAGTTCATCGCCAGCAACGTGAACCCGCAGGAGACGTTCCTGCGGCTGGTGGGCGAGGACGCGATCGCGCCCGACTTCGCCCAGCGCGTTGGCGGCTTCCGCTACTCGCCCACCACCCCTATCTTCGCCGTCAACCTCGCGCTCCGCGAGCCGCCGCGCTACACCGCCGCCGCGCGCTGCCCCGACGTCGACCGGACGTGCATGTACATCGTCGGGCTGGACGAGTACCAGGACGTGCGCGACCTCTACGCCGACTGCCGCGCCGGCCGGCTCCCGCGCAAGCCCTTCATGAACGGCGCCTGCCTCACGGTCCATGACCCCTCGCAAGCGCCGCCGGGCATGCACTGCGCCTTCACCTGGCAGCTCGCCCCCTACGACCTGGCCGATGGCGGCCCAGCGCGCTGGGACGCCATCCGCGAGGAGTTCCTGGAGCGGCAGCTGGCGCGCTGGCGCGAGTACGCGCCGAACCTGGACGAGCGCAACATCATCGCGAGGTCGTCGACGACACCGCTCGACATCGAGCGCCACGACCCGAACATGCGCCGCGGCGACTGGATGGTGGGCGAGCTGAACGCCGAGCAGGCGCTCGACAAGCGCCCCCTGCCCGAGCTGGCCCAGTACCGCACGCCGATCGCGGGGCTGTACCTCTGCGGCTCGTCGTGCCACCCGGGCGGCAACATCACCGGCGCGCCCGGCTACAACGCGGCGGGCGTCATCGCGCGCGACCTCGGCCTCGTGCCCTGGTGGCAGCCGCACGACGTGCGCGCCCTCTGGTCCGCGCTGCCGTAGGCTGTCACGCGGCATCGGGCAGCTTCGTCCCCTAACTGGAGAGCTGGCGAGGCGCCACCACAGAGATTCAGAGCGCCCCGCGATCCGAATTTGATCCGGGCACGGGCATCTAACGTACCTGAGACGGGATAGGGACGGGGCGCTGCTTGCTGCGCCCTGCCCGGGCGCCACCCGGCCGGGATTCCGGCGCTGCCACTTAGAGGAGATTAACGATGACTGATGCACAAGGCGGCGGCCCCAGCGTTGCGCCATCGTTCTCGCGCGCCGGCCGCGGTCACGCCATCGTCGTCGGCGGCAGCATGGCCGGGCTGCTAGCGGCGCGGGTGCTCGCCGCCCACTTCGACCGCGTGACCCTCGTCGAGCGCGACACCTTCCCCGACGCGCCCGAGTTCCGCAAGGGCGTGCCGCAATCGCGCCACGTCCACGTCCTGCTGGGGCGAGGCCAGCAGCTCATGGAGCGCTTCTTCCCCGGCCTGCTGGCCGAGCTGGCCGCCGCGGGGGCGCCGACGATCATGTGGCCGACGGAGATGCTCTGGCTCATGCCGGCGGGCTGGTCCAAGCGGTTCACCCCCGGCACGCCGTTCGTGTCGATGAGCCGCGAGCTGCTGGAGTGGTGCGTGCGGCGTCGCCTGGCCGCCTCGCCCCGCCTCGCCTTCCTGCCGGCGCACGACGTCGTCGGGCTCGTGGCGAGTCCCGACGGCACGGCCATCACCGGCGTCGAGCTCCGGGCGCGCGGCGGCAGCGCGGACGGCCTCGCCCCCACCCAGCGCCTGGCCGCCGATCTCGTGGTCGACGCCAGCGGCCGCGGCTCGCACACGCCGCGCTGGCTGGAGGCGCTCGGCTACGAGCCTCCCGCCGAGACGCGCATCAACTCGTTCCTAGCCTACGCCAGCCGCTACTACGCGCCGCCCGGGGGCTTTCAGGCTGACTGGAAGGGCCTGTTCTTCAACGCCAAGCCCCCCAGCATCCCTCGGGGCGGCGCGCTGTTCCCGGTCGAGGGCGAGCGCTGGCTGGTCACGCTCGCGGGCATCGGCGGCGACGCGCCGCCCCTCGACGAGGCGGGCTACCTGGCCTTCGCGCGCCGCCTGCGCAGCCCCATCATGTACGAGGTCATCCGTCGCGCGCGGCCCCTCTCGCCCATCGTCGGCTATCGCCGCACCGAGAACCAGTTGCGCCACTACGAGCGCCTGCGCCGCTGGCCCGAGCGGCTCCTGGTCAGCGGCGATGCCGTCTGCGCTTTCAATCCCATCTATGGCCAGGGCATGACCGTGGCGGCCGTCGACGCGCTGGCCCTCCACCGCTGCCTGCGCGCCCAGGAGCGCCGCCAGCCCGACGGCGACCTGACCGGGCTCGCGCGGCGCTTCCAGCAGGCCGTGGCCGAAAGCAGCGCGACCCCGTGGCTCATGGCGACCGGCGAAGACCTGCGCTACCCGACCACCGAGGGCGCGCGGCCCGGCGTCGTCACCCGCCTGCTGCACCGGTACCTCGACCGCGTGAACCTGGCGGCGACCGACAACGTGACCGTGAACCGGGCGTTCGGCCAGGTGCTCAACCTGCTCGCGCCGCCCAGCACGCTGTTCCGGCCCAACGTGCTGCTGCCGGCGCTGCTTGCGGCACGGGATGGGCACGACGACGGCGTGCCGCCGACGACCACCCCCTTCCCCGACCAGCCGGCCCTGGAGGTGGTGAGCGCATGAGTGCGGCGATCGAGAGCCCCCCCCGTCGGCGGCGCGGCCGGCTATGCTCGTCCCGCAGGCCCGCACCAACGGGGCGCTGCAAGCGGCCGCCCGCGACGCCGACGTGCGCTACGAGATCGCCGTTCGGGGCGGGCCGCGCTTCGTCTGCCACTTCGCGCGCGGCGCGCTTCGCGTCGAGCCGCCCGCGGCGGGCCGCGTGGACTGCCGCCTCACCGTGGCGCCCGTGCCCTCCCTGCTCATCGCCTACGGCCGCGCCGGCCAGTGGCCCGCCATCCTGCGCGGGCAGATGCGGGCCGGCGGCCGCAAGCCCTGGCTCGCCCTGCGTCTCAAGCGCCTCCTCCGTCCGGCGTAACCCCGAGGCCTACGGCGGCGGCGTTATCCGTTGGCTCCGCGGCCCCACTCAGGAACTCGCGCACCACGGCCGCGAAGGTGGCGGGCCGCTCCTCCGCGAGCACATGGCTGGTGCGTGGGACGACCACGACGTGGCTCTCGCCGGGGATCAGCGCCTGCATCTCGGCGGCGCTCGCGGCGCTGAGAGCGGCCGCCTCCCCGCCGCGCACGATGAGCGTCGGGCAGCGCAGCGCCCGCAGGTCGGCGCGAAACTCGTCCGCCGGTCGCATCTGCCCTCGGACGCGCTTGTCCCACTTCCACGTGAGCCGGCCATCGGGGCCCGGGCGGACGCTCCAGCGCGCCAGCCGCCGCAGATACGCCGCGTCGATCGTGGGGTAACGCTCGCGCAGCACCCGAATCGCATGGTGGAGGTCGTCGAAGGTCCGCTGCGGGCGCGCGGCGAGGACCGGATCGAACGGCTGCGTGGGGCCAACGTCCGGCCCCATGTCCACGACGACCAGCCGCTCCACGCGCTCCGGGCGCGTCGCGGCATAGCTCACCGCCACGCGCCCGCCAGCTGAGTGGCCCACCAGCGGGAAGCGCTCCAGCCGCTGGGCATCGACCCAGGCCGCGAAGTCTGCAACGTAGTGCGGCGTGCCGTAACCGTCGTCGCTCCAGTCACTATCCCCGTGGCCACGGAAATCCGGCGCCAGCAGGCGGTAGGGCGGTGCCAGGTACGGCGCGGCCCGGCTCCAGATGTAAGCGTGGGCGCGAATGCCGTGCAGTAACACCAGCGGCGGCCAATCGGGGCCCCCCCACTCCAGGTGATGAAGCCGCAGGCCCTTCAGCAGGGTATGACCGCGGCGGAGCGTCACGTCGCGCGTGCGAGTAGGCAATTTCCTCTCCTGCGTCACGGTTCGGATCGCCAACGCGTCCGCGGCGGCGTGTGCCGCCGACGCTCCTGGCCGGTCCGCCGCTGGCTGCCTGGCCGGCCCGGTGGACCGGCGCCGCGGGCGATACGAGTCTTGAGCCGGCTCAAGGCCCGGATCCGAGCCGGCCGACTGCCCATCCTGGCCGGCACCGCGCGGCGCTCGCCGCAAATCGCCTGCGGTGGCGAGCGGGCGGCGCCACGACGATACCGCATTCTGCGTGGGGCTGACCACGCCTGCTGCCGCCCGGCGCGCCAACGAGCGATACCCCCGCGCTCGAGGCGCATTTGGCGCGTGGCTGCCGCTCCGGCCCACGGCTCCGGTGCGGGCGGCGCTGCCGGGTAGAATCTGTAAAGGGCACGATTCGTTACGACCAGGCGTCGACCCGGCGCAAACGGGGGACTGCGCCCGGCTGACACCATTCCCTCACATTGGCGGGGTAGGCAGTTGTTCGACGAGGCGGCACTCGCGCATCGCTACGCCGACCTGGACGACGTGCGCCTGCACTACGTTGAGGCGGGCGAGGGCCGGCTCGTGGTGCTGCTGCACGGCTTTCCCGAGTTCTGGTACTCCTGGCGGCACCAGCTCGGTGCCCTCGCCGCCGCGGGCTACCGCGTCGTCGCGCCCGACATGCGTGGCTACAACCTATCCAGCAAGCCCCGCGGGGTGCGCGCCTACGACGTGGACCGTCTCGCCCGCGATGTTGCTCGCCTGATCGCGCACTGCGGCGTCGGCCACGCCGCGGCGGTCGTCGGCCATGACTGGGGCGGCGGTGTCGCCTGGGCTGCTGCCATGCGCTACCCGGCGCTGGTGGAGCGCCTCGCCATCCTCAACGTCCCGCACCCGGTGCGGCTGCTGGAAGGCCTGCGCACCCTGCGGCAGCTTCGGAAGTCGTGGTACATCTTCTTCTTCCAGCTGCCGTGGCTCCCCGAGGCTTGGTTCCGGGTCGGCGATTTCGCCGTTCTGCGCCGCGTCTTCCGCCAGGACCCCGCGCGGCCCGGCGCGTTCACTGAGGCCGATATCGCCCGCTACATCGCGGCGATGGCCCGGCCCCGAGCGCTCACAAGCGCTATCAACTACTACCGGGCCTTCGTGCGCAAAGGGCCCCGCGAGGGCTTGCGCGCGACCCGGCGCGTCGACTGCCCCGTCCTGGTAATCTGGGGCGAACAGGACCGCTATCTTGGTCGGGAGCTAGCGGCGCCGCCGCGCGCCTGGGTGCCGTACGCGCGCGTCGAGCGCTTGCCCGACGCTAGCCACTTCGTCCAGAACGATCGCCCCGAGCGCGTCAACGCGCTCCTGCTGGACTTCCTGAACGCGCCCGCGCCGTTCAACAGACTTTAGCCTGGGGGCTGGCGGCCCGCCGGCGAGCCTGTGGGCCCGCGGTCTGCCGCGCCCCAGCTCGCGCCTGTCGGCGCTTGCCGGCACAGCCCGCGGCCCGCATACCATCACGGCGAACTCTGTGCCAAGCCGGGCCTGGGTTCCCGCGGTGGCCCGCCACGCCTGCTGACGCCACGTCTCGCCGGTCTACCGAAAATAAAGGACGCCGCCCGGCTAGTTATTGGCCGGACGGCGTCACGTAATGGGGGGCTTTCCTGCGAGCGTTACGACGGGCCGCGTCCCACGAACGTCGGCCAATCGCTGTAGCTGTCGACGACTGTGAGTGGCACCGTCATCGCCTGCCCGGCGGTCACTGGGTGGATGCGGCGCACTGCTGCAGCCCCGCCGCCTGCCACCTCCGTGTGCCGGGTTGCCGGTTCTCCTGCTGAATGGGGTTCTGCGCGGTCGGATTCGGGCGCATGGCGGGGCCAATGCCGCTCGGGGTCTCGGCCGAAACCATCGCGGTCGAGCCACTCTCCCGCCACCAGGCGGACAGGAGCAGCGCGCGCGCCCAGCCAGGGCAGCAGTTTGCGCATACCCCCGAACCCTTCGCGGCCGCGTGTGGCGACGCATGGCGACTCCCCAAGCGTCGCACGGCCTCACCGCTCTAGAGCCATTATGGCGGCTGGCCGCCACCGGGCCATCCGCGTTTGGTGCGATTTTTCCATTGAAATCCGGCCCGCCGGCCATCCGCTCGGAGTAGCCCCGCGATCATCCAAGCAGACGAACCAAATCATCGTCACGGATGACGCGGCCCCGTGCGGGGGCCGTTGCCAATTCGCGCGGGGGCGACGCCGGCCCATGGCCACGGTTCGCTGGATGGCGACGGCGCGGCACAGACCGTATAATCGTCGTGGCACGTGGCGGACTGCCTGGGTCTGCGCCCGCCGCGGCGAGCCGGGGTGGCGGAATTGGCAGACGCACCGCACTCAAAATGCGGCGGGCTTACGCCCGTGTGGGTTCGAGTCCCACCCTCGGCACTCAGCTCCCGGCTCAGTGACCTGTCACCGGGGGACGCCGCTTCACGCGCGGGCGCGGGTTTCGCACGCTCCAACCTCTCGGCGGCCGGCTGACCGCCTCCCGTACCGGTGGCCAGCGGTCGGCGGCACCCCCATCCACCCAGCGCGCTGCCGTGCAGATTGGTCTCGTCGAACCGGGCGCCCAAGGGCGGCTCGCCTTGCCGTCGCAGCCTGCCCACACTACACTTGCGGCAACCCCAACGCGGAGACTGTGTGGATGCAATGGCGAATCTCCTCCCTGCTCACCGTGCTGGGCGTCGCCGTGGCGGGGTGCGGCGGCGGCGCCGCGCCCGCGGCGCCGCCGCCCACCGCCGGCCCGCCTGCCGCGGCCGCTGCCCCGCCCGCGCTGGTCCCGGTAAAGGCGGGGCTGCTCGCCTCGGCCTCGGACGCCGGGATCTACGTCGGCGACGAGAAGGGCTTCTATCGCCAGCAGGGGATCGAGATCCAGTACGAGCAAAGCGATACCGTGAGCACGGTGCCGATGCTCAGCACGGGCCAGATCGACGTCGGGGGGCCGGCGGTCAGCCCGGCGCTGGTCAACGCTTTCATCCGGGGCGTGGACCTGAAGATGGTCGCCGACAAGGGCTCGATCACGTCGCGGGCGAACAGCTACGCCGCGCTCGTCGTGCGGCAGGACCTGATCGACAGCGGCGCGGTGCGCGACTACGCGGACCTGCGCGGGCGCACGGTCGCCCTGCCGCCGCCGCGTGGCGCGAGCCCGAACGCGGTGGACTTCTCGCGGGCGCTCGCGCGCGGCGGGCTGACCGAGGCCGACGTGAACCTCGTCGAGCTGTCGTATCCCGACATGAACGCGGCGTTCGCCAGCAAGGCCATCGACGTGAGCGAGACGCTGGAGCCGCTGATCACGGCCGGCGTCAACCGCGGCCTGTTCGCGCGCTGGAAGACCATCGACGAGCTGACCGACTTCCGCCAGTACGCGGCCATTGGCTATGCGCCCACGTTCTATCGCGACCGGCCCGACGTAGCGCGGCGCTTCATGGTTGGCTACGTGCAGGCGGTGCGCGCCTACAACGACGCGTTCTTCAAGGGCGTGAACAAGCCCGAGATCGTGGAGATCCTGGTCAAGCACACAACGCTGAAGGACCCGGCGCTCTACGACCAGATCGTGCCGCCGGGCCTGAACCCGGACGGCGCGATCGGGCTCCAGAGCTTGCAGGACGACGTCGCGTGGTATCGTCAGAGAGGCGTGGTGCAGGACGACCTCGACGTGAGCCGCGTGGTCGACAACCAGTACGTGGACTACGCGGTGCAGCAGCTTGGCAAGTATCAACGGTAGCCAGGATAGGCACGCCGCAGGGCGGGACGCCCGCTGAAGGAGCCGCAGGATGCTGTCGAAAGAGCTGAACGACCTGATCACGCAGACCAACGCCGGCACGCCGATGGGCGATTTCATGCGGCGCTACTGGCTGCCGGCGCTGCTCAGCGAAGAGATCCCCGCACCCGACTGCCCGCCGGTGCAGGTGCGGCTGCTGGGCGAGGAGCTGGTCGCCTTCCGCGACAGCGAGGGGCGGGTGGGCCTGCTGGCCGAGCACTGCCTGCACCGCGGCACCTCGCTGTTCTACGGGCGGAACGAGGAGTGCGGGCTGCGCTGTATCTACCACGGCTGGAAGTACGACGTGGCGGGCCGGGTGCTCGACACGCCGGCCGAGCCTGGGCAGCGCAGCTTCAAGGAGCGCCTGCGCCAGCCCGCCTACCCGACCCACGAGGCCGGCGGGATGATCTGGGCCTACCTCGGCCCGCCGGAGAAGCAGCCGCTGTTCCCCAACTACGGCTGGATGCAGCACGGGCCGGAGCACCTCTACGTGACCAAGTGCCTACAAGAGTGCAACTACCTGCAAGGGCTGGAGGGCGAGTGCGACTCCTCGCACCTCTCGTTCCTGCACCGCCAGTTCTCGCTCAGCGGCTCGCAGGCGCTCTATCAGGCCGATTCGGCGCCAGTCTACCAGACGGAGGAGACGGACTTCGGCATCCGGCTGATCGCGCTGCGGAAGGCGCCGCCGGACCAGACCTACGTGCGCATCTCCAGCTTCGTCATGCCGAGCCACTGCTGGATCTACGCCACCCAGCCCGAGGCGCACTTCTACGTGCCCGCCGACGACACGCATTCCTGGCGCTACGACCTCGGCTGGATCCCCGACCGGCCGGTGCGGCCCGAGGACGTGAACCGCGCGCCCCAGATCGGCCCGGACTACCGCCGCATTCGGAACATGAGCAACCACTACCTGCAAGACCGCGAAGTGCAGCGCACGCAGACGTTCACGGGCATCGAGAACTTCCTGAACCACGACTCCTGCGCCACGGAGACGCAGGGGCCGCGCTATGACCGCTCGCGCGAGCACCTGGGCCAGAGCGACCGCGGCGTGATCGTGGTGCGGCGAGCGATCATCGACGCGGTGCAGCGCTTCCAGGCCGGCCACGAGCCGCCGCACCTGATCTTCGACCCCGCGCAGAACCACTTCGAGCACATCGACACGATCCAGCAGTGCATCCCCGCGGGCGACGACTGGCACGCGCACTTCCCGCACCTGGTCTGCGACGCGCGCCAGCCGGCCGAAGCGTAGGCCCGCCGTGGCGGACGGGCAATTTGCCGGCAAGGTGGCGCTCGTCACGGGCGGCGCCTCGGGCATCGGCCGGGCGGCGGCGCTGCTGCTGGCCCGCGAGGGCGCGCGCGTCGCCGTGGCCGACGTGGACGAGGCGGGGGGCGCCGCCACCTGCCGGCTGATCGCGGACGCGGGGGGCGAGGCGAGCTTCGTCCACGCCGACGTGGGCGACGCTGCCAGCGTGCGAGCGATGATCGACACGGTCGTGGCGCGCTACGGGCGGCTCGACTGCGCGTTCAACAACGCCGGCGTGGCGGCGCCGTTCGCGCCGCTCGCGGAGTTCGACGAGGCCGCCTGGGACCACATCCTCACGACGAACCTCAAGGGCGTCTGGCTCTGCCTGAAGCACGAGATTCCGCTCATGCGTGCCCAGGGCGGTGGCACCATCGTCAACACCTCCTCGGGCACGACGATGACCACGCTCGTCGGGACCGGCCCCTACGCCGCGTCGAAGGCCGGGATCATCCAGCTTACCCGCGTCGCTGCGCTGGAGTGCGCGGACGCGGGCGTGCGCGTCAACTGCATCCTGCCTGGCATGACGCGCACGCCGCCGATCGAGCGGCGCTTCGCGGCGAACCCGGCCGAGGAGGCGCTGAAGGCAGCGCAGTACCCGCTCGGCCGCATCGCCGCGCCCGAAGAGGTCGCGGCGGCCGCCGTCTGGCTGCTATCGGATCAGAGCAGCTTCGTGACCGGCCACTCGCTGGTCGTGGACGGCGGAGTCAGCTTGCCCTGAGCGCCTGGCCGCGACTCGTCGGCGGCGTTCCGATAGGGCGATAGCCGAGCTTGTCCTGAACCCCGGGACGCAAGGGCCGCCCGCCGCGTCACGCCGCCGCGTGCAGAATCGCCAGCAGGTCGTCGAGCGGATAGCCGCTGTCGGCCGCCACCGGCTCGACGGCCGCGCGCAGGTCGTCCTCGCTCAGACCGTAGGCGGCCAGGTGGTGGGGCTGGCCGAGCGCGGCGATGAGGTCGGCGACCGCGTCGGCGGCCCGCGCGGCCGCGGCGGCCTCGCTCAGCCCGCGCGTGTCCGCGCCGAGCGCGGCGGCGATGCGCGCCTGCCGGGCCGCCGTCTTCGGCGCGAGGTAGCGCATGACGTGCGGCAGCAGCAGGCACGAGGTCACGCCGTGGGGAATGCCGTGCACGGAGCCCAGGCGCTTGCCGAGCACGTGGCTGAGGCCGCGCGCCGACGGCACGGGCAGCGTCATCGAGAACCAGGTGCCAAGCTGGCACTCCGTGCGCGCCGCGAGGTCGTCGGGAGCCGCGGCGCTCGCGGGTAGGGCGGCGCGCAGCCGCCGCAGCGCTTCGAGCGCGAGCGTCTCCGAGTAGGCGCTGTTGTAGCGCGACAGGATGCCCTCGACGGCGTGGTCGACGGCGCGGATGCCGGTGGACAGCCACAGGTCGCGCGGCGTGTGGACGGCGAGGGCCGCGTCGAGGAACACCGCTGCCGGCAGCAGCGCCGGGTTGCTCGGCCCGACCTTCTCGTGCGTGTCCGCGGCGCTGTAGCCGGCCGCGCCGGAGAACTCCGCGCCCGAGAGCGTCGTGGGAATCGCCAGGTGCGGCAGCACGGGCTGGCCGGCCAGACGGAGCCGCCGCGCCTGCACGTGGGCATCGGGCTGGGTCACGTCGAGGCCAGTGGCTAGCGCGAAGGCGACGGTCTTGGCCGCATCGATCGGGCTGCCGCCACCGAGCGAGAGCAGCACGTCGGGCTGCGCGCGGCGCGCTGCGTCGGCCGCGGCCGCCACCTCCCCCGCGGGCGCGTGCGCGCTGATCTCGCCGTACTGCCCGACCAGCCGCGCGCCGAGCCGCGCCGCCAGCGCCCCGGCCAGGGCCGGATTGGCCGCCACGCTGCGCGTGGTGACGAGGAACGCGCGCCGGACGCCCAGGCGCTCTAGCTCGGCATCCAGACGCGCGGCCACGCAGCCCGGCCCGTAGTGGATCACGGCTGGGTTCGTGTAGCGGAAGCTGCCGCGCTCGCTCTCGCTCATCTCACGTGCTCCCACGATACTCCAGGCGCGTTATAGCGGTTTGCAGCTTGGGTGAGGGGTCAGCAACCGCCAGGGCTGCGGCCTCGACGGCCGCGGGCGGGCGTGAAACCCGCCCCTACGGCACCCTGGCCGAGTGCTTAGTACCCCGCCGAGCGCATCAGGGCGGCGGGGTCCTGGCCCCAGCCGGCGCCACCGGCGCCCCAGCCGCTCGTCGGGTCGGCGTTGCGCGCGTAGGCGTAGGGATCGAGGTGGCAGTTGTCTGTCCAGATGCGCCGCGATTGCTCGTGGTTGCGCTCCAGGGCGACGCCCGCGGCCGGTCGCCGCTCGGCCGAGTAGGCGTGCAGCGCCGCGTCGAGCGCCGCCAGATTGGCGCTCGGGGCGGCCAGTGCCGGCGCCGCGATCTCCACCAGGCGCGCGGCGCCGCTGATGGCGAGGTTCATGCCCGTGGCACCGGCCGGATGAGTGGTGTGCGCGGCGTCGCCCACGAGCGCCGCGCCGGGCATCCAGAAGCGCTCGGCCAGCGAGCGCGCGATGCTGTAGATGTGGATGTCGTCGTGCGTGAAGCGGGCGCCCGCCAGCCACGGCACCCGATACGTGACGTAGTCGTACAGCTCGCGGTCGGCCATGCGCAGCAGGTCGTTCTGCACGCCGCGCTCGGCGATCATCGCGATGCGCATGCGGTTCTTCGGCCGCGACGCGACCATGACGACGCCCGTCTCGTCGAGGCAGAAGTGGATGGCCGCCGGCGGGTCGGTCGGGCCGTCGGCCTGGATGTAGACGAAGTAGTGATCGTAGGGATAGCGGGCCGTCGCGATGCCCAGCTCGCGCCGCACCAGCGACTGCGCGCCGTCGCAGCCCACGACGAGGCGCGCGCGGTACTCGCGCTCCGCGCCGTCGTCGGCGCGGGCGCAGACGCCGACCACGCGGCCGTCCTCGCGCAGCAGGCCGGTCACCGTGCCAGTCACCGTCGTCACACTCGGCCAGCGCTCGGCGCACGCCTTCATCACCGCCTCGATGCGGTCGTGCGGCACGGCGATGGTGCGGCTGGCGGGGCCCTCGCCCTGCGTCAGGATGTCGTAGGTGGCCAGGCGGCCGAGCGTGCGGTGACTGACGGCCAGGTGGTAGATCGGCAGCGCGCCATCCTCGAACAGCGCATCGAGAACGCTCCAGCGTTCCAGGAAGCGCAGGGTGGGCGGGTGCAGGAAGTCGCCGCGCGTGCTGTTGTCGCGCTCGAAGCCCCGCTCGACGACGAGCGTCGGGATGCCGCGGGCGCCGAGCGCGTTGGCTACCGCGCTGCCCGCCACGGCGGCTCCGACCACGATGACCTGGGCCTCCGCGGGCATCGCCGCCTCCCTCTCCTGCCAGGCGTCATGTTGGGCAGACCCGCTAACGCTGCTAGTGTCCTCACACTTCGCAAAGACCGGGCCACCCACCCATATCGTATCCTGCCACGCGGCCGATTGCCGTTTCGGATGCTCGCTTGACGGGTCGGGCGGGCGGCGCTATCGTTCCCCGCATAAGTGGGCAGCCTGCTTTTGGCGGTCGCGGAGAGCATGCGGCCCAGAGCGCCAGGCGCCGACGAGCGAGGAGGCAGACGGCGGTGGACTACCAGCTCATCTCGGCCGACGACCACATCGACCTGCGCTACTTGCCGCGCGACCTGTGGGCCGCGCGGGTGCCGGCCGCCGCGCGCGACAGCATGCCGCACGTCGAGGCGACGCCGAACGGCCTGATGTGGCTCTGCGGCGACCAGGTATGGGGCCCTTGGGGCACCGCGCGCGCGACCGACGTGCCGCTGAAGTCGGCGCTGGAGCGCGGCGGCGTGTTCGAGGAGGGGGTGCTGCGGCCGACGACGCCCGAACTGCGCCTGGCCGACCTGGACCGCGACGGCGTGTACGCGACGGTGATGTACGGGCCGGTCGCGCCGCTGCTGCTCCCCGATCCCGCCATGCGGCAGCTCTGCTACGCGGCCTACAACGACTGGGTGGTCGAGTTCTGCCGGGCTGAGCCGCGCCGCCTGATCGGCGTGGGCCTGCTGCCCGCCGACGACCCGGCGCTGGCCAGGACGGAGCTAGAGCGCGTGGCGCGGCTTGGGCTGCGCCACGTCGTGCTGCTGGCGGCCGCCGCCGACCCGCCGCTCTATCATCCCGCCTGGGAGCCGTTCTGGGCCACGGCCGCCGAGACGCGCATTCCTATCGGCATGCACCTGTTCGTGCGGCGCCCGGTGGGTCATCCCGAGGTCCACCCGATCACGACGGCCGCCATCGCGGGCACGCAGGTCCAGCTCCAGCTCGTCGCGCCGCTGGTGGGCATCATCTTCGGGGGCGTGCTGGAGCGCCACCCCGGCGTGCGGCTGGTGCTGGCCGAGGCCGGCATCGGCTGGATTCCGTACGTGCTGGAGCGCATGGACCACGAGTACGACAAGTACGTCGAGGCGCGCGAGGGCTGGGAGGCGCGCGGCGGCATCCCGATCCCGCGGCCGCCGAGCAGCTACTTTCGCCGGCAGGTGTGGGCGACGTTCCAGGACGACCGGGCGGGGCTGGGGCTGCTTTCGGCGATCGGCGAGGACCGGGTGATGTGGGCCTCCGACTACCCGCACCCCGACAGCACCTGGCCCCACTCGCGCCGAGTGATCGAGGCGCAGATGGGCGGGCTGCCGGAAGCCACGCGCCGCAAGCTGACCCGCGACAACGCGAGCGCGCTCTATGGCCTGGAGTAGCGCGCGCGGCTCCCGCTGGAGTGGATGGCCCATGCACCGCCCGTGCTCGGCGCTCCTCGCGGCCAGCCTGGCGCTCGCGGCGGCCGCGTGCAGCGGCGCGGCCTCCTCGCCGGCAGCGCCGGCGAAGCCCGCCGCTAGCGCGCCGACGGCCGCCGCGCCGAGCCAGGCGGCCGCCGCGGCGCCGACCGCCCCGCCGGCGCCCGCCACCATCAAGGTGGGCGTGAACCCGATCCTCAGCGTCTCCGGCCTGTTCGTGGCGATGGACCACGGCTACTTCGCCGAGCAGGGCTTGGACGTGAGCACCGAGACGATCACCAGCCCGACCGCGATGGTGCCCGCGGTGGCCACGAACCAGGTGGACGTGGGCACCGGCGCGATGAGCGCCAGCCTGTGGAACGCTATCGCCCGCGGCGCGGAGGTGCGCCTGGCGGCGCTCCAGTCGGCGATTATTCCGGGCATCCCGAACTCGGCGTACATCGTGCGCAAGGCCGACCTGGACAGCGGCGCGATCGGCGACTTCGCCTCGCTGCGCGGCAAGCGCGTCTCGAACAACGGCACCGGCAACTTCACGCAGATCGTCCTCTGGAAGGCGATCGAGATGGGCGGGCTGACGCCGGACGACGTGGACGTGGTGGACATCGCGCAGCCGGAGGCGCTGGTGGGCCTGCTGAACGGCTCGCTCGACGTGGCGGCGCTCAGCGAGCCGGTGCGGGGCGCGGCGCTGGCCCAGCCCGGCACCGCGGTCTGGAAAGAGTACTACGATATCTACCCGAACCAGCAGGCGACGGCCTGGGTGTACAGCCCACAGTTCGCCCGCGAGCGCGCCGACGTGGGCCGGCGCACGATGGTCGCGCTGCTGAAAGGCATCCGCGAGTTCTACGACGGTATGAACCGCGACGTGAACCGCGAGGCGATCATCGACATCGTCGTCCGCCACCTGGAAGTGCGCGACCGCGCGCCGTATGCCCACGTGCGCGTCCCGGTCGATCCGAACGGCGAGTTCAACGTACAGCTCTTGCAGGACGACATCGACTGGTACGTCGCCAACGGGTTCTCACCGCAGCGCGTGGACGCCGCCAGCACGATCGACCGCGGCTTCGTGGACTACGCGCTCCAGCAGCTTGGCCGGTACCAGCCGTGAGCGGGCCGAGGGGGCCTGTGGTCGGGCCGAGCGATACCACACCGCGCGACGAGGGAAGCCTACGATGAGCCGACAGCCTAGGATCAGTCGGCGCGGCCTGCTGGGCGCCGCGGCGGCCGCGAGCGCCCTCGGGCTGGCGGGCGGCACCCGCCCGGCGCGCGCGGCGGCCTCGCGCCGGGCGCTGGCCGGCGGGGAGGCGCAGCTGCCCGGCCGCCGCCAGTTCGTGATCCGCAACGCCTACGTGCTGACGCTGGACCCGGCGCTCGGCGACTTCGAGCGCGGCGACGTACACGTGCGGAACGGCGAGATCCGCGCGGTCGGCCCGGACCTGGACGCGCCCGGCGCCGAGGTCATCGACGGCCGCGGCCTGATCGCGCTGCCGGGGCTCGTGGACACGCACTGGCACCTGTGGAACAGCCCGTATCGGGGCGTGGTCGGGGAGGGGCCGGACCTGGGGTACTTCCCGGTGGCGCTGCGCCTGGGGCGCGTCGCCACACCGGAGGACGCCTATCGCGGCGTGCGCCTGGGGCTGGCCGAGGCGCTGTTCTCGGGCATCACCACGGTCCACAATTGGTCGCACAACGTGCGCGGGCCGCAATGGGCGGACGCCGAGCTGCGCGCGCACCACGAGGTGGGGCTGCGCGCGCGCTACTCCTACGGCACGCCGCAGGGCATCGCGCCCGACCAGCCGATGGACCTGGTCGACCTGGCGCGAGTGCGGCAGCAGTACTTCAGCACGGGCGGCGACGGCCTGCTCACGCTCGGCGTGGCGTCGCGCGGGTCGAGCGCCTTCGGCACGCTGAACACGGCGGACCCAGACGTGCTGCGCCGGGAGTGGGAGACCGCCCGCAACCTCGGGCTGCCGATCACCATGCACGCCACGCAGGCCGGCTACGGCGAGGCGTTCGCCCGCGACGGACTCCTGGGGCCGGACGTGCAGTTCGTCCACGGGCTCGCGCTGACCGAGGCCGACCGCGACGCGATGGCGGCCGCGGGCACGCACCTCAGCTCCAGTCCAATGACCGAGCTGCGCACCCTGCTCGGCTTTCCGCCGATCCTCGACATGCTCGCCGCTGGGGTGCTGACCAGCCTGTCGATCGATACGACCGCGATCTCGGCCAACGCCGATATGTTCGCCACCATGCGGACGGTCGTGGACCTGGCGCACGCGCGAGCGAACGACGCGCTCGCCCTGCCGCCGCGGCGGGCGCTGGAGCTAGCCACCATCGACGGGGCGCGCGACCTCGGGCTGGACGACAGGGTCGGGTCGCTGACGCCGGGCAAGCGTGCCGACATTATCCTCGTCCGCACGCTGGACCTGAACATCGCGCCGGTCGTGGACGTGCCGAACGCGCTCGTCCACGCGGCCGAGCCGCACAACGTGGACACGGTGATCGTGGACGGGCGCATCCTGAAGCGCGGCGGCCAGTTCGTCGCGCTCGACCCCGAGCAGGTGAGCCGCGAGGCGGCGGAGTCGCTGGCCTTGCTCCGGGCGCGGGCCGGCGGACCGTGAGGCGCGCTGAGAGCGGTTGCCCCAGCCATTGAGCCGCTGGCTGCACCGGAGTGGCGGCCTGCGGGCCGCCGCGGGCGACAAGCACCCCGCGCTACGGACCAGGGAGCTGTGGGGCGCGCTCAGGTGCCGGGCGCGCGGCCCAGGCGCTCGACGGCGTAGTCCACGAAGCTCATGTCCACGACGCGGCTGAAATCGACCTCGCCGGTCTGCTCGCCGCGCCCGATGTACCAGCGTTGCACGTCCGCCAGGCTGTCGACGTTCACGCTGCCGTTGGGGTCGGCCCAGGTCGGCTCCATGCGTTCCAGCAGGTCCAGGTCGGTCACGCCGCTCACGCGGCCCATCAGCCGCACGAACTCCGGGCGGTTCTCGCCGTCGCCGAAAAAGGCGCGGTGGTAGTCGCGCAGCGCCCGCAGGTGGGCCAGCATGAAGCGGCGGGCGACGTCGGCGCGCTGCTCCGCGAAGGTCGGGCCGTAGAGGATCACGGCGATCTGGAAGTTCGGCCCCATCTCGCTGGTCGGCTTCCAGCACTGTGCGACGCCGCGCTGCTCGCTCAGCGTGATGTACGGCTCGGTGAGCACGCCGAAATCGACGGCGTCGTTCGCCATGCCGGTGACCATGTCCGGGAAGCCCATCGTCACGCTCGTCACGTCCTGCAAGCTGTAGCCCGCCTTCTGCATCTCGCGCTCGACGAGCGACGTGGTGAGCACGCCCGGCACGTTCTCGGCGAAGACACGGCCCCGCAGGTCGGCGAAGCTCCGCACCTGGCCGCTGTCGAGCAGGGGCTTCCGCACGGAGAGGCAGTTGAAGCGGGTGCCCGGCGCGGCGCGCGAGCGATCGGCGACGATGCGGACGTTGACGCCGCGCAGGATGGCGTTGAACAGGCCGGGACCCGGGCCGCCGCCGCCGACGTCGAGCTGGTCGGCGCCCAGCGGCGCGATCATGAGCTGCGCGCCGTTGAACGGCGTGGCCTCCAGGTCGAGGCCCTGCTCGCGCAGGTAACCGTGCTCCTGCTCCCAGTAGAACACGGCGTCGCTGGCGCTGTTGACCGTGCCGACGCGCACCGTCTCCAGCGATGCGGGAGCGGCCGCCCCGCTGGTGGGCGCGGTTCCGGCGGAGCTGGTGGGCGCCTGCGCCGCGGGGGGCGGTGCGGCCGGCACGGCGCCGCCGCTGGGCGGCGAGGCCGCCGGGGCCTGACAGGCCCCAAGCAGGAAAACTCCGAGGAGAAGGGCACGCCAGTCGCGCATGGTCCCTCCAGCCACCCATCGGGCTGCACATGGTCTTCGCGGGTCGCGTACCTGCAAGGATAGCCGATTCGGCGCGGCGGCTTGCGTGGGGAGGCGGCGCGGCGTCACAATCTCGCTACCGTTAGCGGGTGGAGGAGAGATCAGGTGAAGCGCAGCACGGACCGCATACTGACGACGCACGCCGGGAGCCTGCCGCGGCCGCCGGATCTAAAGGAGATGGTGAACGCGAAGAGCGCCGGCCAGCCGGTGGACGAGCAGGCGCTGAGCCGCCGCATTCAGGAGGCCGTGAAGGAGGTCGTGCGCAAGCAGGTCGAGACGGGCATCGACGTCGTCAACGACGGCGAGCTGAGCAAGAGCAACTTCACGAACTACGCCCGCGAGCGTATCGGCGGCTACGAGGTGCGCGAGTACGCGCCCGGCCAGGAGCCGACCCCGCACAGCATCTGCGGCCGCGACCTGTTGGAGTTCCGCGAGTACTTCGAGACGCGCCCCGGCTGGGTGGGCGTCGGGCCGAGCCGGCGCCAGGTCATCTGCACCGGGCCGCTAAAGTACATCGGTCAGCAGGCGATTCAGGCCGACATCGCGAACTTCAAGGCCGCGCTCCAGGGCGTGCAGGTGGCCGACGCTTTCCTGCCGGCCGTGGCGCCGGGAACCATCGAGCACTGGCTGCGCAACGAGTACTACCCGAGCGACGAGGCATACCTCTACGCCATCGCCGACGCCATGCACGAGGAGTACCAGGCGATCGCCGACGCGGGCTTCATCCTCCAGATCGACGACCCCGACCTGCCTGACGCCTGGCAGATCTACCCCGACATGACGGTGCCGGAGTACCGCAAGTACGCCCAGGTGCGGATCGAGGCGCTGAACCACGCGCTGCGCGGCATCCCGCCCGAGCAGGTCCGCCTGCACGTCTGCTGGGGCAGCTACCACGGGCCGCACAAGTACGACATCCCGCTGCGCGACATCGTAGACCTGGTGCTCAGCGTGCCCGCCCAGGCGTACTCGATCGAGGCGTCGAACCCGCGCCACGAGCACGAGTGGCGGCTGTGGGAGGACGTGAAGCTGCCCGAGGGGAAGATCCTGATCCCCGGTGTGGTGAGTCACTGTAGCGACTTCGTCGAGCACCCCGAGCTGGTCGCCCAGCGGCTGGTGAGCTTCGCCAAGCTGGTGGGCCGCGAGAACGTCATCGCGGGCACGGACTGCGGGCTGGGCGAGCGCGTGGGGCACGCGTCGATCGTCTGGGGCAAGTTCGAGTCGCTGGCCGAGGGCGCGCGCCTGGCGTCCAAGGAGCTGTGGAGCTAGCAGGGAGGTACGACCATGAGCGCTCCGGTTGCCACGCGCTATCGCAGTGAGGTCATCGGCAGCCTGCTGCGGCCCGACTACCTGAAAGAGGCGGTCGAGCAGCACGACGCCGGCCAGCTCGGCGACGCGCAGCTACGCGAGGTCGAGGACCGCGCGGTGTTGGAGGCGATTCGCCTGCAGGAAGCGTGCGACGTCGACGTGATCGCCGATGGCGAGATGCGCCGTAAGTTCTGGTTCGACCCGCTCACGGCCAGCCTGGCCGGCTACAACCCGGCCGTGCCCGCGCCGGCGATCTTCACCGCGGGCGAGCAGCCGAGCCGCGAGCTGCCGCTGCTGCCCGCCGTGACCGGCCGCCTGGGGCCGAAGCAGAACCTGCCGCTGCGCGAGGCCGAGTTCCTGGCCCAGCACACGACGCGCGCCTTCAAGGCGACGCTGCCCAGCCTGAGCTACGCCAGCGTGCTCTACGTGCCGGGCATCTCCGACCAGGCGTATCCCGACCGCGGCGAGTACATGGAGGACGCGCTGCGCCTGACGCGGCAGCTCGTCGAGCAGCTCGCGGCGGCGGGCGTGCGGTACATCCAGCTCGACGCGCCGCGCTACACGCACCTGGTGAGCGAGGAGGGGCTGGAGAACTTCCGCCGCCTGGGGATCGACACGGGCACCTGGCTCGGGGAGATGATCGACTTCGACAACCGGCTGATCGCCGGCTTTCCCGACGTGACGTTCGGCCTGCACCTCTGCCGCGGCAACCACCGCAGCATGTGGTCGGTGGAGGGCGGCTACGACCCGATCGCGGAGCAGCTCTTCAACGACCTAAAGGTGCAGCGGCTGCTGCTGGAGTACGACACGCCGCGCGCCGGCAGCTTCGCGCCGCTGCGCTTCGTGCCCCCGGACAAGACGGTCGTGCTCGGCCTCATCACCACGAAGGAGCCCGAGCTGGAGAGCGACGCCGAGCTGCGCCAGCGCATCGCCGAGGCGGCGCGGTACGTGCCGCTGGAGCGGCTGGCGCTCAGCCCGCAGTGCGGCTTCGCCTCGACGCTGCCGGGCAACCTGATCACGCCCGAGGTGCAGCGCGCCAAGCTGGAGACGCTCGGCCGCGTGGCGAAGGAAGTCTGGCAATAAAGTCGTTGGACAGGAACGGGGTGCGGCTGCACCGCACCCCGTTCCTGCCCCGACTCTAGCTCACGATGTCGGGCAGGCTCTCGACGAGCTGCTTGTCCTCGTTGGGGTTCCAGGAGTGGGCCTGTTCGCGGACGACGTGCTGGGTGTGCTCCTCGCCCAGCGGCTCCTGCCAGAAGAGGGCGCGCATCTGCGCCAGGAGCGGCAGGTCGTGGACGGCGATCATGATCATGTCCTCGTCGCCGTCGTTGAAGAACTCGTGCGCGTGCCAGGCGGGGCAAGAGAAGAAGTCGCCCGCCTTGAAGCGGACCTCCTCGCCGCCGACGACGGCTCTGCCGCTGCCCTGGATCCAGTAGTAGATCGCCACCGAGTTGTGGCGGTGGGCGGGGACGTGCTCGCCCGGGTGGATGCGTTGCACGCCCATGAAGATCGCCGGGGAGGCGCCCGGCGCCCCGTCGAAGTCGGTGTTCACCAGCGCGGCGAAGCGCCGGTAGGCCGGGTAGCGCTTCGGGTGCTTGTCCATCTCGTCGAGCATGCTCAGCACGTCGTCCCAGCGCCACACGCCCGGCCGCGTGTCGGGCGGCACCATTCGCTTGAAGTAAGCGTCGGGGTCCATCAGCCGCGAGTTCGCGCGCTTCGCGTGCCCGTTCGAATCTGCCACGATTACCGCTCCTCTCCGCCGCACTGGCCCAGCAGGCTGCTATGTCCTATGGTGTACCGGACGCCGCGGGCTGGCAACCACCGTGTCGGCCGGCGCAGCTTCCGGTATGATCTGAGCAGATAGCCAGGGCGCGCGGCGGGGACCGTCATGCTCCTGCAGCTCAACTACCTCAAGAACCACCAGGCGGTCGACGCGGGACCGCTGCTGTCCGCGCTGTGCCAGGCCGTCGAGCAGTCGGCCGTCGATCCCGGCCGGCTGGCGGTGCCCCTCGACTGGGTGCAGTACCGGAAGAACTTCCGGCCGCCGATCGAGCCCCGCCGCTACTTCCTGCCCGACGGCAGCGCCGACGCGGCGCACGAGCTGGCGATCGACGTGCGCCGCCTGCAGGACGAGGACGTGGCGGCGGCGCTACGGCGAGGGTTGGCGTATCTCGCCGGGGCCGGCGCGGCCGACGAGGCGCCGCTGGTGCTGGAGGAGTTTTGTCGGCCCAGCCAGAGCGTCATATGGGCCTTTAACCGCACGTTCTGGCAGCACCTCTCGGCGTGGGAGCACGTGTTCCAAAAGGGCTTCCTGGCGGCGCTGCCGGGCGGGGTGTCCGATGGGACCAACCCGGCGTTCTGGCGCGACCGGCTCACCGCATTCCTCGACACGCTCGACGACCTCGACCGCCGCAGCCTGGTGCCCGAGGAGATCTACGTGCTGGAGCTGGGCGTCGGCGGCGGTCAGCAGGCGCGCGTCTGGCTCGACACCTTCCGCGACCTGTGTGCCGAGCGCGGCCGCGACTACCTGCGGCGCGTACGCTACCTGATGTCCGACTACTCGCACGACGTGCTGCACGCGGCCCGCCGCAACGTGGCCGAGTACGACCAGCAGGTGAGCTGCCTGAACGTCGACGCCGCCGACCCGCTGCACGCGCTGTCGTTCCTGCGCTACAAGGTGCTGTTCATCCACTCGTGCAACCTGTACGACAACTTGCCCGCCGACGAGATCGCGCGGCGCGATGGGCGCGTGTACGAGGTGCAGGTGCGCGCCTACCTGCCGCAGGCGGCGGTGGAGGCGATTGGCGACCGCTACAGCCTGGAGCGCGCGGAGCTGCCGTCGACGATCCAGCGGTTCCTGCGTATCGGCCCCGAGTACTTCGATGAGGTGGCGACGGGGGTGGGCTTCTGGGCCGCCGTGTGGGACGCCCTGCGCCTGGAGCAGCGGTACGTGCTCCTAGAGGACCCGGAGGGCTACCGCGTGGCGCCGGGGGTGAGCGGGGTGCGGCTCGGCGACCTGCTGCGCGATTATCCGGGCGACGTGCGGCTGCACCTGCCCACGGTCGCGCTGCAGAGCTTCGTGAACACGCTACCACTGCTGCACCCCCGGGGCATGTTCCAGGTGCAGGACCTGTTCGTGACCGACCTGGAGCAGTACAGGGGCACCTTCCGCGGCCCGGGCAAGATGGATGGCTCGATCGTGAACTGGCTGAACGGGCCGCTCTTCCGCCTGGTCGGCGCGCACCTCGGCTACACGGTGAACATCGAGCCGTTCGCGCGCTACCGCGCGAAGTCGAATACGGCCGTCTTGACTACTAGCCAGCGAGATTAGGCATGAAGCTCTGCGGGAGGCCGCCGAACTCCCGCTCCGGTGGGACGGACCGGCGCCACGAAAGGCAAGGCACGACGATGAACCAGCAGCTTCTCCCGACGGCGGTGGTCGGCAGCTACTCGGTGCCGGAGTGGCTGGAGCGGATCGCCACCGACTACTTCCAGCGGCGGATCAGCGCCGATACGCTGCACCAGATTCAGGACGTGGCGATCAAGGCCGCGGTGAAGGACCAGGAGCTGGCCGGCATCGACGTCATCACCGACGGCGAGCTACGCCGCGACAACATGGTCGATCACTTCGCGGTGCGCCTGGCGGGCGTGGAGATCGACCGCCGCCAGAAGGCATACTACTTCGACTACTACGAGGCCGTCGCCCGCCACGCGCTGCCGCAGGCGCCGTTGGGCCTGAGCGATGAGTTCCTGTTCGCGCGGCGCATCACCGACCACGAGGTGAAGTTCTGCATCACGGGGCCACACACGCTGGCGAAGCGGATCGGCGACGAGTGGTACCACGACGAGCGGGCCTTCGCCCGCGACCTGGCGCGCGTGCTGAACGCCGAGCTGCGCACGCTGGTGGCGAACGGGGCGACCTTCCTGCAGGTGGACGAGCCGTACCTGAGCGGCTTCCCGGACGACCTGGACTGGATGGTGGACGTCTGGAACGCGCTGCTGGAGGGCGTGGACGCGCGCACGGGCCTGCACATCTGCTACGGCAACCGCTACGGCAAGCCGTCGTGGGAGGGCAGCTACCGCTACCTGTTCCCGCGCATCCTGGCCGTGCAGGTAGACCAGCTCTTGCTGGAGTTCGCGCGCAAGGGCACCGACGACCTGGTGCTGTTCCAGGAGTTCCCCAACCAGTTCGAGCTGGGGATGGGCGTCGTGGACGTGAAGGACGACCGGGTCGAGACACCGGCGGAGATCGCGGCGCGCATCCGTCAGGGGCTGGAGATCGTGCCCGCCGAGCGGCTGTGGCTCAACCCCGACTGCGGGCTGCGCCACCTGGCGCCCGACGTGGCCTACGCGAAGCTAGAGGCACTGGCGCAGGGCGCGGCCCTCGTGCGCGAGGAGCTGGCCGGCCGCCGCGCGGAGGAACGATGACCGAGCAGACCGATCCCCAGGCCCCAAGCCGGCTCGCGCGCCGCCTGCGCGCTGGCCAGGTGGTGGTCACGGCGGAGATCAACCCGCCGCGCCACGCCGGCGGTGAGGCGGTGCGCCGCCAGGCGCGGACGCTGCGCGGTGTCGTGGACGCGGCGAACGTGACCGACTGCACGCGCGGCATCGTGCGCATGAGCGCCACCGCGGCGGCTCTCCTCGTGCGCGAGGAGGGCGTCGAGCCGATCATGGAGATGACCTGCCGCGACCGCAACCGCATCGCGCTCCAGTCCGAGCTGTTGGGCCTGTCGGCGCTCGGACTGTACAACGTGCTGCTGCTGAGCGGCGACGACCCGAAGGGTGGCGACCAGCCGGACGCCAAGCCCGTCTTCGACATGAACGGGACGGAGCTGCTGGCGGTCGCCAACCGCCTGCGCCGCGACGGCACGCTGATGGGCGCCGATCGCCGCATGAGCCAGCCGCCCGTGCTCTACCTGGGCGCGGCCGGCGACCCCGAGCGCGACCTGAAGCAGCCCGACAACATGACGCTGGCCGCCAAGGCCGAGGCGGGCGGCGACTTCATCCAGACGCAGCCGGCGTTCGACGTCGAGCGCTTCGCTCAGTGGGTGGCGCTGGCGCGAGAGCGCGGGCTTACCGAGCGGCTGAACATCCTGGGCGGCGTGTTCGTGCTCGACTCCGCGCGGCGCGCCGAGTTCCTGAAGGAGTCGGTGCCCGGCATCGTCATGCCCGACGCGACGATCCAGCGCCTGGCTGCCGCCAGCGACCCGAAAGCCGAGGGCATCCGCCTCGCCATCGAGCAGGTCGAGGCATTGCTAGCGCTCGACGGCGTGCGCGGCGTCCACCTCATGGGCATCGAGGCGACCGAGGCCTTCCGCGCCGTCGTCGAGGGCTCCAGCCTCGCCCGCCACGTCGCCGCGCCGGACCGCGTGACGTAGGGCAGGGGCTCGTCCCCTGCCGCCCGGCGGTCGTGTGGCAGGGCTGTTTACATTAGTGTGCAGATCGGGCTGACCCGTCAGGCGACGCCAGGGCTGCGGCAGTGGCGCTTGCAGTATTCCGCGCCACAGGCCGCGGGCGGCCACCAGAGCCGCCCCTACGAGACGCGGGCTGCACAGCGCGCAAGCTGCTATAGGGCGGCCGGGCTACAGCCACTCCGCGAAGCCCATGGCGTTGCCGGTGCCGGCGACGGAGCGGTAGCAGGGCACGTAGTCGACGAGGCGCATGCGCAGGTCCGTGGCCGCCAGCGCCCCGGCGAGGGCGATCCAGTTGCGGATCTCCGAGGTGCCCGACTCGAAGTGGTCGACCGGCAGGCCGAGCAGGCGGTCGCGGTCGTTCTCCTTGAGCGCCGCGAGTACCTGCTGGTCCAGGTCTTCCTCGATCACGAAGTGGCTGAGGCCCCCCGAGGCAATGACGGCGACGCGCTTGTCGGCGTCCCACGACGCGATAGCGCGGCCCAGCGCCTCGCCGAAAGCGTAGCAGCGCGGCAGCGTCGGCTGGTTCGGCGGATAGAACGTGTTGATGAACACCGGGACGTTCGGGATGGCCTTGTCGTGCATCAGCCGGCGGTAGACGAAGCCGTAGGCGTGGGGCACGGGGTGGTTGCCCGCGCGGCCGGCCGGCAGTTGGCGTGTGTGCGACACGTCGAAGTCGTCGCGGATGAGCGACTCGATGAGGTGCAGGCCCAGCTTCGGCTCGCACGGCACGAGCACGGGCTCCGGCGGGTAGTAGGCCCAGTCGGCGATGTTTAGCCCCGGGGCGCGGTTGGCCAGGAACTCGGCCGGCAGCGGGCCGTTCTCCAGCGTCTCGCCCCAGTAGATGCTGAGCGCCGGCATGTTGTCGTCGAGGAACACTTCCTCCTGATCGTCGCCGATGATGACGACCACGTCGGGGGCGACGCGGGCCAGCGTGGCGGCCAGCGCGTCGATCGCGCGCTGGCACGCGGCGTGGCGCTCGGCCATGCAGGCGGGGGTGATCTCGCGCTCCAGACGCTCGCCCGCCCGCACGTCCGCGAGCGCCGTGAACGTGTACGGCCGGCCCCGGAAGTACAGCTCCGGATTGCGGCGATCGGCCTCCGCGCGCTGGCCCCACTCTTCGGGCGGCGTGTTCAGGAGCGGCCCGTGCGACGTGCCGATGCCCAGGACGATCTCTGCCATCTTGGTCTCCTCGCGACGGCGGACGGGCCGCGTCGTGCTTCAATTGGCCCGGCAATTCCGTGTTCTTATAGCTGTTCTACCGCATCCAGCCGGCATCACCAGCGGGCGACGAGCGCCTCCTGCATGGCCTCGGTCCAGGAGACGCCTTCCGGCAGCAGCATCTCGGCGGGCCGCACGCGGAGATCGCTCGTGTCCAGGCCGGGCGGGTCGCCGCCCGCGGCCACCGCGCGCACCGCCTGCAAGAGCAGCCGGCGGGTGGCGATGATCGCCAGGTCGCTGCTGCCCAGGTGCTCCTCGCTGCGGTCCACGATCGGGCCCATGCCCTCCTGCACCGCGAAGTCCTGTGTGTTGACGCCGCGCACGCCGATCGAATTGCCCGCGCGCTGCAGCGCGCGGTCGATCAGGTAATCGTTGCTCTTGTTGCGCTTGAGGCGGTAGCCCGGCAGCAGGTCGTCCGGCCCGCGCCCGGCCTCCGTCTCCACCTCCAGCACTAGCTCGGGCGACAGTGGCGCGTCGTCGGCCGCGCAGATCCAGTTGTACACGTAGGTATGCTCGTCGTCGACAGGCGCCCAGACGTGTCCCTGGAGCAGCGGCTGTCCGTGGTATCCCTCGAACGCCCGGAGCTGGTAGAACGGCATGACGAACTGGTACACGCGGACGTAGTTCTGCCGCTCCTCCTTCAGGTGCCGGATGCTCGCGTAGGTGAAGCCGTAGTCGGTGGTTTGCACCTCCAGCCGCGGCGCGCCCGCGCGGCCGCGATACCCGAGCGTCGCCTGTGGCCGCACCCGGCTACGGTCATGGTGCAGGAACGACGAGTGCGAGCTGTCGACGCCGCCCTCCAGCGCCTGGAGCCAGTTGCACTCTTCGAACGTTTTGGACGCGTGGGCGTAGCCCGCCGGCGCCCGCAGCCACTCCAGCCCCGGCAGCGGCGGGCGCTGGGCGGGCGGGCCGAGATACGCCCAGACGATCCCGCCCCGCTCCTCGCACGGGTAGGCCGTCTGCCGGACGCGGTAGCGGAAGGTGCTCTCCTCGGGCTCGGATGGCATGTCGACGCAGGCGCCCGCGACGTCGAACTTCCAGCCGTGGTACATGCAGCGCAGCCCGTGCTCCTCGTTGCGGCCGAAGAACAAGGGCGCGCGGCGGTGCGGGCAGTACGCGCCCAGCAGCCCTACTCGGCCGCCGCTGTCGCGGAACGCGATCAGGTCCTCGCCCACCAGCCGGACGCGCACGGGTGCGCAGTCGGGCGTCGGCACCTCCTCGCTGAGGAGTGCCGGTAGCCAGTAGCGGCGCAGCGTGGCGCCCATGGCGGTGCCAGGGCCGACGCGGGTCACCAGCTCGTTCTCTTCCCGGCTCAGCATGGGCGGCTCTCCTCTCCCGGTCCACGAATCGCCCGGCGCGACGAGTACCTGCATAATAGGAGTTAGCGCGGCAGCCGTCTAGCGGCGCGCGACCCTTGCGGCGGTAGCTCGGGCGTGCAACCATGCCAGGCGCGGGATCGCGCGGACGGAGCGACGAGGAGGGGCGAGCGATGGCCGAGCCTGTACTGGCGGCGGTGCGCGTCGGCGTCCAGCAGACAGAGGTGCGCGAGCTGCCGCTGCCGGAGATTCCGCCCGACGCCGGTCTGCTCAAGGTCGAGGCGGCGGGCGTCTGCGGCAGCGACGTGGGGCTGTACGCCCGGCGGCAGGCAGAGCCGTTCATTCTCGGCCACGAGAACGTGGGCGTCATCGCAAAGGTCGGGCCGGTCGCCGCCGCGCGGTGGGGCGTGCAGGAGGGCGACCGCGTGGCGCTGGAAGAATACCTGCCGTGCGGGCACTGCGAGTGGTGCCACCGGGGCGAATACCGCCTGTGCTGGGCGACCGATCCCGACAACGCCGTGCGGCTCCGCTACGGCTCGACGGCGATCGACGTGCCGCCCGCGCTCTGGGGCGGCTACAGCCAGTATCTTTACCTGCCGCCGAACGCCGTGCTGCACCGCGTGCCCGACAGCGCCCCCGCCGAGCTGGCGGCGCTTGCGCTGCCGCTCGGCAACGGCGTGCAGTGGGCGATCGTCGAGGGCGGCGTGGGGCCGGGCAAGAGCGTCGTCATCCACGGCCCCGGCCAGCAGGGGCTCGGCTGCGTGCTCGCCGCCAAGCAGGCCGGCGCCGACTGCATCGTCGTGAGTGGCCTGGGCCGCGACGCGCGCCGCCTGGAGGTGGCGCGCCTGCTGGGCGCGGACTACACGGTGGACGTCGAGCGGGAGGATCTGGCCGCGCGGGTGGCCGCGATCACCGGCGGGCGCGGGGTGGACGTCACGATCGACACCACCTCGGGCGGCAGCCCGAGCGTCACGCTGCTCTCCCTGGACCTGCTGAAGCGCAAGGGCGGGACGATGGTGGTGCAGGGCGCCGCCCGTGAGATCCCGAGCTTTCCCATCGACAAGCTGACACGCAAGTACGTGACGGTGAAGAGCGCGCGCGGCCACAGCTACGACTCGGTCGAGCTAGCGCTCCAGTGGATCGGCTCCGGCAAGTTCCCGCTCGACGCCCTGTGTACGCACCAATTCGGGCTGGACGGGGTGGACGCGGCGATCCGGGCGACCGCGGGCGAGGGCGCGCCGGGCGCCATCCACGTCACCGTGACGCCCTGGGTGTGACGCCGCGTTGCTTGGCGGCCGGCAGTACGTGACCCCTCGAGGGCGCCTCGCTGCGCCCTCACCGCTTCCGGCGCGCTTGCCGGGCTAAGCTGATGGCCTCGGTCGCCATACAAGTCCGGCTGCCGCCGTAAACGGCGGGCCAAGAGCGTCTCCCTGGCCCGCCGTTTACGGCGGCGATATCGAGACCAACTAGGGCCAGCAGCTTAGCGGCGGGTCGCGGCGTCGAAGTACGACGTGTCGTAGTAGCGGGCCAGGTCGGTGCCCATCGGGAGCGTGAAGCCGAACTGCGTGCGCAGGTCGAGCACGCCCTGGAGGCCGCGCAGGTTCAGCGCGCCGCTGGGCGAGAAGCCGACGACGAGCTGCTCCGCTCCGGCTCGGTTCAGGCCCGTCTCGGCCGACACCAGCTCGATCGCGGCCTCGGGGTTCTCCTGGACCCACCGCCCGCCGTCCAGCCAGGCGCGGATGAAGCGCGTGACGAGGTCGCGGTGCGCCTCGGCCCACGCGCGGTTGACCGCGTAGACGCCGTCCGGATAGTCGGGCAGCACCTCGGTGTAGTCGGTCACCCGGATCAGCCCGTCGGCGTCGGCCTGGGCCTCTTCTTGGGTGCTCAGAATGGCCGCGAAGGTGTCGCCGCTGGCGAGCGAGGCCTCGCGCCGGCCGCCGACCGGGACCAGCTGGTAGTCGCCGCGCTCCATGTCCAGGCCGTGGGCGAGCAGCACGCGACGCAGGACGAGCGCGTAGGCCGTGTCCACCGCGTCCACGGCCAGGGGACGGCCGCGCAGGTCGGCCCAGTCGTGAATTTCCGGGCGGGTGTAGACAGGCAGGTTCAGCGGCGTGCCGCGCTGGAGCACGGCCACGATCGCGGGGCCGCCGTCGCGGCCCGACCAGGCCAGCACGTTGTCGAAGGCCGTGGAGGCGATGTCCCACGTACCCTGCGCGAGGCCGCGCATCTGCTCGGTCGAGTTCGGGGTAATCGTCAGGTCGAGGTTGATGCCCTGGGCGGCGAAGTAGCCGCGTGCCCGTGCGGCGATGGTCGCGGCGTCGAGGGTGAAGGTGATGAAGCGGACCGTTTCCAGCCCCTTCTGCGGCGGGGGGCTCGCCGCGACGGAGAGCGGGGGCAGCGCGACCAGGACGGCGAGAGCAGCCAGCATCCGGCACGACCGCATAGGAGTCTCCTTCGGGTGGATTGGTGGCCCATTATACGCGGGGCCGTCCGCGCGCGCTTCGGCGGCGGCGACCTTGACGGCGTGGCGCGCGGTCGTGTTAAACAGGGGCGCGCGGGCCTCATGCGTGGCGAGGAGCTAGCGATGTCGAGCTTGCAGCTCAGCCTGATCCTGGGGGCGAACGACCGCTCGCGGCCGATCATCGACGGCAGCGTGCGCCCCGACAGCATCGACCTGATGGTGACGACGGCGCACCCGTCGGAGATCTTCTGGCGGCAGCTCAAGTTCCAAGAGTTCGACGTCTCCGAGATGTCGCTCTCGTCGCTGCTGATCATCACCGCGCGGGGCGAGTCGCCGTGGGTGGCGCTGCCGATCTTCACGATGCGCCAGTTCTTCCACACGGGCTTTCTCGTGCGGACCGACGCGGGCATCGAGCAGCCGGCCGACCTCAAGGGCAAGCGGGTCGGCGTGCCGGAGTACCAGCAGACGGCGGCGCTGTGGACGCGCGGCGTCCTGCAGCACGAGTTCGGGGTGCGGCCCGAGGACCTGATCTGGTACATGGAGCGCACCGAGGAGCGTAGCCACGGCGGCGCCACGGGCTTTCAGCCGCCGCCCGGCATCCGCTTCCACCGTATCCCCGCGTCGGAGAGCATCGCCACGCTGCTGCTTCGGGGCGAGCTGGACGCCGCGGCGCACTACCTGCCGACCGTCAACCTGGTCGATCGCGCGGGGATGGACCTGAGCGGGAATCCGGCCATCCGCACGCTGTTCCCGGACCCGCTGGCCGAGGGGGCACGCTACTTCCAGAAGACGGGCATTTTCCCGATCAACCACTGTATGGTCGTGCGGCGCAGCATCCTGGAGCGGCACCCCTGGGTGGCGATCAACCTGTACGAGGCGTTCCTGGCGGCGAAGGAGCAGGTGGTGGCGCGCGCGCGGGAGCAGGCCGACATCTACTTCCGCCTCGGCTGGCTGCCGCTCGAGGCGCGGCGCACGGTCCGCACGGACGACCCGTACCCCTACGGCGTGAAGGCGAACCGCCACGTACTGGAGACGATCGCCCAATACTCGCACGAGCAGGGGCTCACGCCGCGTGTGCTCGACCTCGAGGAGATCTTCGCGCCGAGCACGCTGGAGCTGTAGCCGCGGCGCGCCGCGTAACGGCGCGCTGGGAGCGCCGACCGTCAGAGGCTCAGGCGTTCTCGATGAGCTGATAGAGCTGGGCGAAGCTCGGCACGCCCCGAAACACCCGCCCGTTCACCAGGAGCGTCGGGGTGCTCACGATGCCTTGCTCGCGCGCCTCCTGGGCCTCCTGGCGCACCTTGGCCAGCTCGCGGTCGGCGGCGAGACAGGCGTCGAAGCGGCCCGTGTCCAGCCCCAGGTCGGCGGCGAACCGCCGCAGGTTCGGCTTGTCGAAGGCGCCGCTGTTCTCGGGGCCCTGCTCCTCGAACAGCTTGTCGTGGTATGCCCAGAACTGGCCTTGCTCGGCGGCGCACTGGGCCGCCTCCGCCGCCCAGACCGATTCTTGCCCGAGGAACGCCAGGTCGTGCCAGACGAACCGGACTTGCCCCTGCGCGACGAGCGACTCGTTCAACTGGCGCCCTGGACCCAGGGCGAACTCTCGACAGTACGGTCACTGGAAGTCGCCCCACTCTTCGACTGTCACCGGCGCGTTCGGGCTGCCGAGCACGTTGCCGTTGGCCGCGTCGTCCATGTCAGCCGGTCCTCCTTCTGTCTAGCCTGCTGATCTGGCCAAGGCATCGCACGACCTGTGCCGCCGGCGCTCCGTGGACGGTGTCTAGTCGGGTGAGCCAGCCAGGCGGTCCTGAGGCTCTGAGCGGCGGCACGGGATGGCTCCGGGCGCGCGCCGCCGAGCCGAAGCGGGCTGCTATAATGCGCGCCGCGGACGTTGGGCACGACGCCAGACGGCGCGCGGCCGGCGCCGCTCCGACTCTTGGAGTCGCGTGGGGAGGTAGCGGGCATGAGCACCGAAGCGGAGCTACGCGAGCAGATGGCGACGCTCACACGCATCTTCGCCATGCGCGGGCTACTCGGCGTCCACGGCCACATCAGCGGCTACGCGCCCGACAGCGGTCGGATCTACATGTGCCGCGGGCTGGGCAGCGACAAGGCGACCACCCGCCCTGAGGACCTGTTCGTGTTCGACCTGGCCGGGCAGGTCGTCGAGGGCGAGGGCCGGGTGCCGCTGGAGTGGCCGATCCACACGGCCATCCACGCTGCCCGGCCTGATGCGCTGGCGGTCGCGCACCTGCACTCGCCGTGGGCGACGCTGTTCGCGGTGGCCCAGCGTCCGTACCTGCCAGTGCTCATCGCCGCGCGCTGGTTCGCCGCCGGCCTCCAGGTCTACCCGGAGCCCCACCTGATCACGACGCCCGAGCGCGGCGAGCGGGTGCGCGAGCTGCTCGGCGCCGACCAGGCGCTCCTGCTGCGCGGGCACGGCGTGGTCGTCGCGGCGAACAACCTGCAAGAGCTGCTGTACATCGCGGTGACGCTGGAGGACAACGCGCGGGCGGCGGTGCAGGCCGCGGCGCTCGGGACGCCCGACTTCCTGGACGAGGCGGCCTTCGCCGGCGTGGAGCCCGACACGACGATGAGCATCCGCGCGCGCCTGGTCTGGGACTACTTCGCCCGCCTGGAGGCGCGCTGGGACCGCCAGCCCCCCTTCGGCGTCGGCGCGCTCGGCTAGTGGTACAGACTGGCGATGAAGCCGTTCGCGTCCTGCTCCTGCACCAGCCGGTTGTCGTAAAAGTCGCTCGGGCTGCGGTTGCGCGCGTCGGGGTACTGGCCTGCCGCCTCGTCGAGCGACACCTGAATCGCGTCGGGGCGGGTCAACGGGACGCGCGGCAGCACCCGGTCCTCGGCCGCCCAGCTCTGCTCCAGGATGTCCGCGTCGTCCGTCTGTGTGTACTTGCCGGTCACGCTCGCGGCGAACGCCTCGTCTTGCTTGAACCGCGCCACGCCGCGCAGGTAGCCGCGGATGACGCGGCGGACGAGCGGCTCGTTCTCGGCCAGGTACGCGCGGGGAGTAATGAGCATCGCCTGGTGGAAGTAGACGTCGATCTGGGTCGTGTCGACCAGCAAGTTGTAGTCGGCGGCGGCCCGGAACATCGTCGGCGGCGACAGCGCCCCGGCGTCGATGCTGCCGGACTGGAGCGCGGCGAGGATCTCCGGCACGCCGCCCACTTGCAGGATGGACACGTCGCGGTCGGGATCCAGCCCCGCGCGCTTCAGCATCAGCCGAGTGACCGTGTCGGTCGTCGAGCCGTAGCGGGTGATGCCGACGCGGCGGCCGCGCAGATCGGCGAGGCTGCGCACCGGCCCGGCGCCGAAGATGCGGAAGATGAAGCGGTCGGTGCCCACGGCGATCGCGACCAGGTCGGCGCCCCCGAGGTCGGCGGCCACGAGCGCCTCCTGGCCCGAGTCGGCGATGGCGACCTCGCCGGACAGCATCGCCTGGGTGAGCGTAGTGCTGGTGGCGATATACTCGACGTCCGCGTCGATGCCCTCCTCGGCCAGGTAGCCGCCCTCCTGGGCGACCCATAGCGGCGCGTTCACGATGCTGATGGCGGTGAAGGGGATGCGCATGCGCGCCCGGCTCGGCGGCGCCGTGGCCGGGGCGGCGCTGGCGGTCGGGCTGGCGGCCGGCGCGCTCGGCGGGCCGGGCGGCGGCGCCGCGTTGCCCGCGCAGGCGCTGAGCGCCAGGGCGAGCGCGGCCGCCGCAGCGCGGCGGGCCTGCCGTGGGGCGATGACGATTAGCCTGCTCGACATAGCAGCTTCCTCAGGTGACGCGGCTCGTCAGGCGCCGGGCGGGCGGCTGGCTCGCCGCGCGAGCACGCCGCCCGTTGACAGCAGGCGGCGGATGTCTCATTCTAGCCGCACCGGCGCGCGGAGCGCCGCGCCCGGGAGCGGCAGCGCGGCAGGTGGCGGATGGGTCAGGAGGGGGCTGTGGTAGGCGGACATAATGAGCGGGGGCGCTGGACCGGGACGGCCGCGACGGCGAGAGGCACCCGGATGGCTGGCCGCCTGGCGCGCGGCGTGGCGCTCGCGCTGCTGCTCGTCGGCGTTTCGGCCTGGGCGGCGCGGGCGCAGGCAGGAATGTGGACCGTCCTCGCCACGATGCGCGTCCCGCAACAGGAGGGCGCCTTCGAGGCCCTGGACGGGCGGATCTACGCGGTGGGCGGCTTCACGGGGCTGGTCACGGAGGCGAGCAGCCTCGTGCAGGCGTACGACGTGGCCACGGATAGCTGGAGCCAGGTGGCGTCCCTGCCGGAGGCGCTGCATCACCCCGCCGCGGCCGCGGTCGGCGACCGGCTGTACGTGGTGGGCGGCTTCTACGGCACGTTCGCCCAGCGGGAGCCCGCTCAGGCGGTATGGGCCTACGATCCGGCGACCGACCAGTGGGCGCGGCGGGCGTCGCTGCCGACCGCGCGCGGCGCGCCGGCCGCGGTGGCCCTCGACGGACGCCTGTACGCGATCGGCGGCGAGCGCCGCATGCCCGGGGGCGGCCCCGACGACTACGAATCGGTCGCCGACGTGGCGGCCTACGATCCCGCCGCCGACCGCTGGGAGACGCTGCCCCCGCTCCACCACCCGCGCAACCACCTGGCGGCGGCGGTGATCGACGGGCGGATCTACGCCGTCGGCGGGCGCGACGGGACGTCGCTGCTGCTCACCGACCTGGAGGAGTACGACCCGGCGACGGGCGACTGGCGGGAGCGCGCCGCCATGCCGACCGGGCGCTCGGGGCACGCGGCCGCCGCGCTCGCCGGCCGCCTGTACGTGTTCGGGGGCGAGGGCAACACGGCGAATCCGCGCGGCGTCTTCGCCGAGGTCGAGGCCTACGACCCAGCAACGGATAGCTGGACGCTGGTCGATACGATGCCCACGCCGCGCCACGGTCTCGGCGCGGTGGCCGTGGGCGACCGCATCTACCTGCCGGGCGGGAGCGCGCGGCAGGGGGGCTTTGGCTACGGGCGCACGGCCCTGCTCGACGCCTACACGCCCGACTGACGGCCGGCGCCGCGGCTACTCGCGGTACGGGCCGAGCTGCTGCACGGCGTAGTCGGTGAAGCGCGTGTCGAGCACTTCCGACAGCGGGGGCGCCTGCGTCACCGCGCCCTTCTCCACCAGCCAGTCGAGGTCCTCTTGCAGCGCCTGCACGTTCGTCTCGCCCGAGGGCGGCAGCCGAATGATCGTCATGCGGTCGTACAGGGCCGGGTCCTTGATGCCGGTGTTGCGGATCAGCGTGGCGACCACCTCGGCGCGGCCCACGTTCTTCGTGAAGGCGTCCTCGTACTCGCGCACGCCGCGCAGCAGGGCCGTCATGAACCGTCGGCCGGCGTCGGGCTGGTCCTGCGTGAGCCGCGGCGCGTAGACCCAGATCGAGGCCGGGTGGTTGGGCACGAGATCGGCCATCTCGTGCCACTTGCCGGCGATGCCCTGCTCGATCACGCTCGTGGCGAACGGCTCGGACAGGTACCCGAGGTCGATGCCCTTGTTGCCGAGAGCCGCGACGGCATCGGGGAAGCCGAGCGTTACCCAGTTCACGTCGTCGTCGCTGACGCCGCCCTGTTTGAGCGCCTTGTCGATCGCCAGCGTGGCGATGCTGAACGACGCCGGGCGCGAGATCGTCTTGCCGCGCAAGCTGGCGTAGTCGGCAAGCTGGCCGCTGTCGAGCAGGTCCTTCCGCGCCACGATCAGCTGCGAGCGCCCGGGCGCGTGGACGGCCGCCGTGGCGACCATGCGGAGCGGGATGCCGCGGGCGATGGCGTTGAACATGCCCGGCACGAAGCCGCCCTGACCGACGTCGATCTCGTTGGTCCCGAGCGGCGCGATCTGCGGCTCGAGCGACGGGAACCGCACCGTCTCGACGTCCAGCCCCTCCTCCGCGAAGTAGCCTTTCTCCTTGCCAATGTATAGCCCGGCGAGCGTGCCGCTCAGGCTGTCGGCGACCTTCACGGTGATGGGCGCCGGCGGCGTCGTCGCGGCGCCGGCCGGCTGGGCGCTCGTCGGCGCCGAGGCGTCGGCCGGCGCCGCGGGCGCAGCGGTGGGCGGGCGGGCCGGCGCGCAGGCGGCCAGCCCCAGCGCGAGCGCGGCCGGCAGGATCGACCGAGCGAGGGTCAACGCCATGGGGCTCTCCCTGGAACCAGTTGTAGCGAAGGCTTGGCGTAGCCAAGCCTTCGCTACGACCTTGCTTGTCTTCTGGTTAGCGGGCGGCGCGATAGTAGGGGCTCGGCCCCCATTCGGCCTGGAACTCGTTCCAGCGCTCGTCGGTCAGCTTGTAGCCGAGGACGTAGTGGATGTAGATGCCGTCGATGTAGAACCAGCGCTTCTCGGCGCCCTCGCGCGCCGCCAGTATCGCGCGCTGGCGCTGCTCCTCGCTGCGCGCGTACTTCTCGATGATGTCGTAGGCGCGGCCGCCATGCTCGGTGTCGGCCTCGACGTGGACCGGAAAGTAGGCGATCTGCTCGTCGGTGCAGCCGTAGTGCGTCTTCAGCGCCGGCACGATGTCGCCGTAGAGCGTCGGCGGCTGCGACTCCATGCCGATCTGCTTGCCGGCGATGGACTCGACGAGCGAGCGCTGGCGGGTGAGGATCCACGCCCAATCGAGCACGGCCTGGGTCGTGGGGAGCGGCTTCGAGCGCTTGACGGCCTCGGGGTCGAGCCCCATCGCCGCGCCGAAGCGCAGCAGGATCTCGATGTGTGGCTCCTTGGGGTCCATCTCCTCGGCGAGGCTCTGCCGGTACATCTCCCGCACGTCCTCGTAGGGGATGTCGACCAGGTTGATGCCCGACAGCCAGACGATATCCTTGGTGTAGTGGTAGTGCTCCTGCACCCAGCCCGCGATGGCCTCGCGGGGCAGCTTGCCCTCGCGCCAGAGCTGGTAGTAGGGGTGGTGGCGGCAGTGGCGGCTCTCGACCGCCGCGCGTAGCTCGTCTCGCAAAGTGGCGATTGCCATCGTGTTTCTCTCCTTGTCGGCCGTGCTCGGTGTCTCTCACCATAATCGGTCGCCGCGCCGCCGTCAATCACGGCGCGGCCCGCGGCCTGGCGCGCCGCGCTCAGCAGGTGGCCTCCCTCAACCTCGCCGCCGTGAACGGCGGGCCAGAAAGCGCCGTCCGGGTCCGCCGTTCACGGCGGCGGCCGGAAAGTCATTGGAGCCGGGGCCAGGTGCTCAGGCGCGCGGCGCCGTGGTGGACGCTCCGCGCGGCCATTGCTATCATGCGGCGGCCGCACCGCGCAACGACCGCGGCGCCCGACGCCGCCACGCGCCCGGCGGGGGTGCCGCGGGCGCGCGAAGCGATTCCTTGACGCCGGGCCGACCGGGGGACCACACTTCCGGCCGCAAGCGCGGCTGCCGCGAGGCCGGCGTGGCGCGCCGGGCCGCGCACGGAAGGAGGGGCCATGGCGCTGCCGCTGAACCTCGTGTACCGCTCGCGGGCGATCCAGTACCCGCTGATCGCCGCGATGAACGCCTGCGACGCCTGGGAGCGCGCCGGGATCGACCTGCAGAGCGTCACCTACGTCGCGGGCGCCGACAAGTCGGACCCCATGCTGGTGCGCGGCGAATGCGACTTTATCTTCGGCAGCCACATCAGCCCGTATATCCACCGCTACCACGGCCAGCCGTTCGTGTACCTCGGGCAGACGGTGAACTGGATCGACGACGCGCTCGTCTCCCGCGAGCCGATGCAGGACCTGCGCGAGTTGGTGGGCAAGCGCCTGGCCGAGGACCCGCGCGTGACGCCCGAGCGGCACCACGGGCACCATCCGGGCGGAAACCACCTGCTGTACCTGCGCCGCGGCGGCGTCGATCCGCACGACCTGACCCTGGTACCCAGCCAGCAGCGCGAGCACTGGATGGACGTGGCGAACGGCGCCGCGGATGCCGCCTTTGCCTCCCCGCCGCAGGACGAGGACGCGCGCCGGGCGGGCCTGCACGTGCTGCGCCTGCCGCCGCTGCCGATGGTGCAGGCCAGCACCATGACCACCCTCTGGCCCACCGTGCAGGAGCGGCGGGAGCTGTGCGAGGCGGTGCTGAAGGCGACGATGATGGGCATCCACTTCTTCAAGACCCAGTCGGGGCCCATGTGGGAGGTCATGCAGCAGGATGTGGCGCGCGAGCTGCGGATCGACAGCGAAGAAGTGCTCCGCGCGCTCTTCCACCGCAACCAGGCGATCCTGGAGCCGCGGCTGTACCCGCGCGCTGAGGCGGTGGCCAACGCCTTCGAGCTGGCGATCATGGAGGAGCCGGCGGTGGCCGAGGCGCTGAACCCAATGAGTCTATGGGACGTTCACCTGCTGCGCGAGCTGGAAGAGAGCGGGTTCGTGGACAAGCTGTACGGCGGCCAGGTGCCGGGCCCGGGCCACGTGCTGGAGCGCTGAGCGGGCCACGGCGCCCGCGCGGGGCGCCCGCGCGGCGCACGACGAAGGAGAGCGGACATGGCGACGACGGCTCCCGACGCCACCGAGGTCATGGAGAAGGTCAACGCCTACGAGGCGTTCAAGCGCCAGGAGGGCATTCCCATCGTGCGCGGCTTCGCCGTCGAGGACCTGCGCACGGTCGAGGTGCAGCCGTGGGCGCGGAAGGGCGGCCGCGGCGCCTACATCTCGCTCGACGGCAACGGCGGCGTGAACGACGCCTACGTCTGCGAGATCCCGCCTGGCCAGGCCACCCACCCCGGCCGCCAGCTGTTCGAGGAGATGGTCTACGTCCTTGAGGGCAACGGCTCGACGCAGGTCTGGTACGACGACAACCGGAAGGTCTCCTTCGAGTGGAAAGCCGGCAGCCTGTTCGCCATCCCGCTCAACGCCATGCACCGCCACTTCAACGGCCGCGGCGACAAGCCCGCGCGCTTCCTCGCCGTCACCGACGCGCCGGTGGTCGTGAACCTGTTCCACAACCTCGACTTCGTGTTCAACACGCCGTTCACCTTCGACGACCGCTTCGCGGGGCAAGAGAACTACTTCGACGGCAAGGGGAAGCTCTGGCGGACGGGCACCAACCGCTTCACGCTGGAGACGAACTTCGTGCCGGACACGCTGGGCATCGAGCTGTACACCTGGAAGGAGCGCGGGGCGGGCGGCAAGAACATCACCTTCGAGCTGGCCCACAACACGATGGCGGCGCACATCTCGGAGTTCCCGGTGGGCACCTACAAGAAGGCGCACCGCCACGGCCCGGGCGCGCACGTCATCATCCTGAGCGGCCAGGGCTACTCGCTCCTCTGGCCGGAGGGCGCGGAGCGCCGCCGCTGCGACTGGCGGCCGGGGACGATCGTCGTGCCGCCGAACCACTGGTTCCACCAGCACTTCAACAGCGGCCCCGAGCCGGCGCGCTACCTGGCGCTGCGGTGGGGCAGCCGGCGCTACGACATGGGCGGCGCGATCAAGACCGAAGAGAAGACCGACGTGGACGTGCGGCTGGGCGGTGCGCAAATCGAGTACCCGAACGAGGACCCGGAGATCCACCGCATCTTCGAGGCCGAGCTGGCCCGCAACGGCGCCCCCTGCCGCATGAAGTCCATGGTCGAGTGGTGTACTGCGGAGCAGTAACGAGTGCTGAGTGCTGAGTGCTGAGGATTGATGCGCCTCAATCCTCAGCACTCAGCGCTGGGAGGACCGATGGCGTACTACCGCGACCTGCGCGACTACCTGGCGGCGCTGGAGGAGCGCGGCCTGCTGATCCGCGTGCGCGATCCGGTGGACAAAGACACCGAGCTGCACCCGCTTGTGCGGCTGCAGTTCCGCGGGCGACCCGAGCCGGAGCGGCGCGCGTTCTTCTTCGAGCAGGTGCGTGGGGTGGACGGCCGCGCCTTCGACATTCCCGTCGCGGTGGGCTGCATGGCGGGATCGCGGCAGATCTACGCGCTCGGCATGCAATGCGACTCGGTCGCGGGGATCCCCGACAAGTGGGCCGCCGCGCAGGCCGGCGCGATCGCGCCGGTGCTGGTCGAGAGCGCGCCCTGCCAGGAAGTGGTCATCACCGGGGAGGCGCTGGAGCAGGGGCAGGGGCTCGACGCGCTGCCCATCCCGATCTCCACGCCGGGCTTCGACAACGCGCCGTACCTGACGGCCGGCCATTTCGTGACGCGCCATCCCGAGACGGGCGTGCGCAACCTGGGCAACTATCGCGCCCAGCTCAAAAGCCCCACGCGCCTGGGGTGTCTCGCCGCCTGGTACCAGGACCTCGGGCGCCACTGGACCGCCTGGAAGGAGAAGGGCGAGCGCATGCCGGTGGCGGTGGTCATCGGCACGACGCCCAACCTCTCCTACTGCTCGACCTCCAAGCTGCCCAGCGACCTGGAAGAGTACGCCGTGGCTGGCGGGCTGGCGGGCGAGCCCGTCGAGCTGGTGCGCTGCAAGACGGTGCCCCTGGAGGTGCCGGCGAACGCCGAGATCGTCATCGAGGGCTGGATGCCCACCGACGAGCTGGAGATGGAGGGGCCGTTCGGCGAGTTCACCGGCTACATGGCCTCGCGCGGCCTGAACAAGTTCATGGAAGTGACGGCCATCACGCGGCGCCGCGAGCCGGTCTACCTGGCGTTCCTGAGCCAGTTCCCGCCCAGCGAAAGCTCGATCCTGCGCGGCGTGGGCCAGGAGCACAACATCAAGAACTTCCTGGCGGTCGAGCAGGGGTTGAAGGGCATCCTCGACGTGGCGCTGCACGAGTCGACCGGTAGCTGGGGCATGTGCGTGATCCAGGTGTCCCAGGAGAAGGGCGGCGACGCCGAGCGCATCCTGGGCGCGCTGGCCGAGCACCCGCGCCTGGTCAGCAAGCTGGTGGTCGTGATCGACGACGACATCCCCATCCGCGATGCGAACGCGATCAACTGGGCGATCAGCTTCCGCTGCCAGCCGCACCGCGACGCGCGGATCGTCCGCGCGACGCAGCTCGCGCTCGACCCCTCGCTGGTGCCGTCCACCGACCGCCGCTCGGCCCAGTTCGACAAGCTGGAGGCATCGGCGCTGCTCATCGACGCGACGCGCAAATGGGCTTATCCGCCCCTCTCGCTGCCGCGTCGCGAGTACATGGAACGGGCCCGCGAGCGCTGGGACCAGTTGGGCCTCGGGCCGCTGCAGCTCAACGAGCCCTGGTTCGGCTACCCGCTCGGCGCGTGGACGGACGAGGTGGCGGCGGAGGCGGCGCGCGCCGTCGAGGGCCGCTACTGGGAGACGGGCGAGGACGCCCGGGCCACGCGCCAGAAGATCGACCAGTAACTGCCTGCAGCGGGGTCGCCGATCGATAGGGCGGTATAGGGGGCGCGAACGATAAGGACACCTCGCCTCCTGGGACCACAGCGGGGTCCCAGATCGACAGGGCGGTGCAGGGCGGCCCCCGTTCCGTAGCGCGGGTTGCTTGTCGCCCGCGGCGGCCCGCCGGCCGCAACCCCGGCGCCGCGAGCGACGGTTCAGGGCTGACGCAGACCGCTGTAGAGCGAGCGACGCGGTTGGGGAGGGGCTGGGACGGTAGCATGCCGCCCCGGCGAAGGAGAGAGCCATGCGCGTGATCGACGGCGACGGCCACATCTTCGAGGACAACCAGGCGCTGGCCAAATACCTGCCCGCCGACTACCACGTGCCGCGCGTGCCCGAGCGCTGGTTCCCGCCGCTCGACCGCTTCCACTCGTTCATTGGCCAGACGCCGCCCGGCTCCTTCCGACAGGTGGGGCCGGACGGCTGGCTGGAGTTCATGGAGGACGTGGGGCTCGAGTCGGCGGTGCTCTACCCGACCGGCGGGCTGGCCTACGGCAACGTGTTCCACCTGGACTGGGCGATCGCGCTCGGCCGCGCCTACAACGACTGGCTGGCGGAGGCGTACCTGCGGCGCAGCCCGCGCTTCAAGGGGATGGCGCTGATCCCCATGCAGGAGCCCGAGGCGGCGGTGGTCGAGCTGCGCCGCGCCGTGGAGGAGCTGGGTTTCGTCGGCGCGATGCTGCCGTCCACCGGGCTGAAGGACCATCTCGGCGCGAAGGAGTACTGGCCGGTCTACGCCGAGGCCGACCGGTTGGGCTGCGCCTTGGGCGTCCACGGCGGCGCGCACGGCGGCCTCGGCTTCGAGCACCTGAACAACTACACCCCCGTCGGCGCGCTGGGTCACCCCTTCGGCCTGCTGATCAACTTCGCGGGCGTCCTGTTCAACGGCGTGCTCGACCGCTTTCCGAACGCCCGCTGGGGCTTCATGGAGGGCGGCGTCGCCTGGCTGCTGCTGGCGCTGGAGCGCTTCGAGCGCGCCCACGCGACCCACGTCCAGTACAACCCGCGCGGCGAGCTGGCGCCGCGCGCCGATGAGAGCGTGGTGGCCTACATCCGCAAGCACGTGGGCGAGGGCCGCCTGTACGTCGGCTGCGAGGGCGACGAGCCGATGCTGCCCGCCGCCGTGCAGCAGGTTGGCGCGGGCGCCTTCGTCTTCTCGTCGGACTTCCCGCACGAAGTGAACAACGACATCTGCAAGCACGAGATCGGGGAGCTGCTGGAATCGTCCGCGCTGAGCCCGGCCGACAAGGAAGGCGTCCTCTGGCGCAACGCCGCGCGCTTCTACGGCCTCGAAGAGGGCGCGAGCGCCGCCACGCCGCCCGTCGCCGCCCGCGCGTGAGGCTAGCAGGGGTAATCCTGACCCAGCCGGTGGGCGCCGCGGCGCCCACCGGCTGGGCGGCTACCGTCCGAAGACTGCCTGATAGCGGCCGGCCTTCGGCAGCTCGGTCGGCACGAGCGTGTTCGCGTCGTCGAGCGGCTTGAAGCGGAAGCGCTCGATCGCGTCCACGTCGCCACTCAGGAAGCGCATGACGATCGAGCCGTTGGGATCGAGGGAGCGCGGGGTGTGAATCTCGCCCGGCAGGTAGGGGAACACGCTGCCTGCCGTCAGGTGTGCCGTCTCCACGACCTCCAGCTCGGTCGCGCCGGTGCCGGTGCTGCCGTCGGTGCGCCGATACTTGTTGATGGCGATCTCGCCGCGATAGACGCCGTACAGCACCCAGTAGGGCCCGTGGTCGTGCGGGGCGCCGCCGTTGCCCGCGAGATGGAAGTGCCCCATCTGCAGGAAGCCGAAATCCGGGTCGCGGTACAGCTCGCGCGCCGCCGGGCGGTCGCGCAGCAGGCCCGCGACCCACGCCTCGTCCGCCGGCGTCTCCCGCAGCAGCGCTTCGAGCAGCCGCCGGCCGCGCTCGGGCAGTGTGGCATCCTGCCCGGCGGCCCAGGCCGCCCGCATCTCGTCGACGAACCGCGTGAAGTGCGGTCCCAGCTCCAGCGTCCGAACTTGCTCAGTCGCCATGCCTGCCTCCTTCGCGGCGCGCACTCCGGGAGCCCCCGACCGGTGTGCTCATTCTAGCACCCTGCTCGGCCGGCGGCGGCCGATTCGCGCTGCCGCCGAACCCGGTCCTGAGTAGATCGGCACCGCGCCGTCTTGACACCCGTCGGGTCGCGGTGGCATACCGAGGCCATTCGCGGCCCGGCCGAACGTGGGCCGCGACGGCGCCCGCGGCTGAGCCGCGGCGGATGGAGCCATCATGCGCCTCAATTGGACCACGCTGATCGCGCTAGCGCTCGTCGTGAGCGCGGCGTGCGGCCCGCGCTCGGGGACCCCCATGCCCCCCGCCCCAGCGTCCGGCCCGGCGGCCTCGACGGCGGCGGCCGCGCCGGCCGCGCCGGCCGCGGCGCCCACGGAGCTGAAGGTCGCCGTCCCGACGATCGACATGAACTACATGCTGCCCATCTCTGTCGCCGAGGCGCGGGGCTTTTTCCAGCAGGAGGGCATCGCGCAGCAGACGGTCGAGATGTCTACCACCGCCAGCACGACCGCGCTGCTGAGCAAAGAGGTGGACATCGCCACGCACAGCGGGGCGATGCTGGCGGCTGCGCAAGGCGCCGACGCGCGCGCTGTGTTCTTCCCCTACAGCAGCTCGACGTTCCAGCTGTCGGTCGATCCGAAGCGCATCAAGCAGCCGCGCGACCTCGTGGGCCAGGCCCTCGGCATCGCGAGCGTGGGCAACTCCCAGGACGTGGCCACGCGCCTGATGGTCAAGGACCTGGGCGTGGACCCGCTGTCGGTGAACTACCTCCCGATGGGCGGCGAAAGCGCGCGCATCGCCGGCATGGTGAGCGGCCAGATCGTCGGCAGCGCCAACAACCCCGACGTGGCGGCGGAGCTGAGACGGCAGGGCTTCACGGTCATCGCCAACTCGTTCAAGGTCATGGCGATCCCCTGGTCGGGCTACGGAGTGAACACGGCGATGCTGGGCGAGCGCCGCCCGACGCTCGAAGCGTGGATGCGGGCGATGATCCGCGGCATTCAGTTCGTGCGCCAGGACCCGGACACCAGCGCCGACATCGTGAGCCAAGCGCTCCAGATCGACCGCGACATCGCCCGGGAGAGCGTCATCGCGCTCCTGGAGGTGATGGACCCGGATGACCCCGGCGGGGCGACCGAGGCCGGCCTGCGCGAATGGATCCGCGTGCAGAAGGAAGCCACGCCGGAGATGCGCGACGTGACGATCGACGAGGTCGCCGACCTGTCGCCGCTGCGCGAGTCCCAGCGCGCGCTCGGCATTCAGTGCAAGAACGGGTACAAGTGCTGAGAGGAGGGCAGACATGCGCGGGCGATGGGCGGTACTCGCGGGACTGCTGGCGGCGCTCCTGCTTGGCGCAGCTCCAGCCGTCGCCGGGCCACCGGCACAGACGGCCGGGCCGGGGCTGCCCCAGACCGCGCCCGTGGCGCTCGATCCGGCGACCACGGCGGTGCTGGTGCTCGACATGAGCACGCGCTGCAACGATCCGCAGCAGGTCTGCCGCGAGATCGCGCCCGGCATCAGCCGCCTGCTCGACACGGCGCGCCAGCACGGCGTCTTCATCGCCTACACCGTGTCGGCAGCGGCGCGGGGGACCGACCTGGGCGACGTCTGGCAGGGCTTCAACCGGCGCCCGGACGAGCCCGTGCTGTATCCCGACGGCTTCGACAAGTTCGTCGGCGGCGACTTGCAGGCGCTGCTCGCCCCGCGCGGCATTCGCACGCTCGTGCTCACCGGCTCGTCCACCAACGTGGCGATCCTGTACACGGCGACAGCGGCCGCCCGCCTCTACGGCTACGACGTGGTGATCCCGGTCGACGGCGTGAATGCGGATACGCCGTACCAGCAGGAGTACGCGCTGTACCAGCTCACCGTGCTCCCCGGGATGGGGCCGCACTTCCGTTTCAGCACACTCGACAGCACCAGCTTTACGGGCACTTGACGCGCGGCGCCTACAGCCGTCTTCAGGATGATCGTGCCGGACAGAGTCGGGGGGGCGGCAGGGGACGAGCCCCTACCCCACGACGGGTTCGCTCGATCGGACGGTATCGGCAGCGTCGGCCGGGCGGCAGGGGACGAGCCCCGGCCCTACCTCATGGCTCGAGGCCCGCGAAAACTGTTGTGGTCAGGAGGCGGTACGGGGCGGCGCGGGCGCGGGGGCGCGGCGTGCCGATCGCTTGCGCGTGCTAAGCAGATGGCCTCGGTCGTCGTAACATTGCCGCCGTGAACGGCAGGCCACGCGACCAGACGCCGGCCCGCCGTTCACGGCGGCAACCAAAAATGCCCTGGAACCAAGGCCAGCTGCTTAGCCGCCCAGCCCCGGCCGCACGAGCAGCACCGCGAGGAAGACCACGCCGAGCGCCAGCAGCGCCGTCAGGCGCGCGAGCCAGGCGGCGGTCCGGCGGAGCCGCGCGGTGTCCTTCCCTGCCTCCTGCGCGCGGGTGGCCGCGGGGCCGACGACGAAGTCGTGGACGAAGCTCACGGCGGCCATGAGCGCGACCAGCACCAGCTTCTCGGCGAGCGTACGACCGAAGGTGGTTCCCCAGAAGGTGCCGTCGAGCACGTTCTGGAGGGTCGCGCCGCGGACCGTCGCCGCGTAGGCGCCCGTGACGACCATCACCGCGAGCGTCGTCCAGCCGATCCGCCGAAACTGCCGCCCGGCCTCGCTCACGATGCGCGCGCGGGTCGCCGGCTCGAAGCGCCGCGCCACGGGCACCGCCACCGCCGCGAGAAAGATGATGCCGCCCACCCATACCATCGCGCCCAGGACGTGCAGGAAGACCGCAAGCTGATACATCGGCACCTAAGCATCTGGCCCGGGTGGGCGTGCCGGTTTGACGTAGTCAAACCGGCACGCCCACCCGGGAAGCCAGCCTACATCTCGAAGTTGGCGCGCTCGTAGACGTGGTGGCGGGGGCGGGACTCCAGCATGTCGCGGCCGGCCGTTTGGGCCTGGGCGAACTCAGGGGACTTGAGGAAGGCCACGAAGTCCTCGCGCGTGTCCCAGTCGGAGTAGATCATGTACGAGTTGCGGCGGTTCACGTCCTGAAAGAGCCGCGTTTCGCGGTGGCCCTTCATGTTCTGCATCAGGCGAATCGCATCGGCGGTCACGGCCTCGAACTCTTGCTGCCGTTCCGGCTTGACATCGTAGCTTAGGCCAAACGTGAGCATGGTGGTTCTCCCACGAGGGTGTTCGGCGCGAAGCGCAGCGCGTCCCGCGCGTGGGCAGACGCCGCCCACGCCGTCGGCGCCGGGGCTCACTCGGCTAGCGCGGCCAGCCTGCGCGGGACCTACAAGCGTTGCCGCCGCGCCGCACGACCAATCTTCGCACGCGGTCCGCGCCGCGTCGGCGGCGCCGACAGGCGGAGCGCCAGATCGCCGGGGCCAAGCGCCCTGCTCAGGCGCGGGTCTCGGCAAGCGCGGCCTCGTCCTTAATCCATAGTACCTCGGCTTCGAGGCCGTCGGGGTCGCGGAAGAAGACGCTCAGCTGCCGCCCGAAGTCGGTGATGGTGCCGTCGCTGGCGCCCAGGCGGATCAGGCGCTGGCGGATATCTTCGAATGCCTCGCGGCTGCTGGCGTTCAGGCCGAAGTGATCGAGCCGGCCCCGGCCGAACATCGGCGTCTGCACGCGGGCCTGCGTGTTTCCAGGCACCTGGAAGACGTTAAAGTCGCTCGGCCCGCCCAGCGACATAATGACCATCCGCTCGCCCTCGCGGCCCAGGTGCTTGGGATTGTCGGAGACGACCCGGGCGTCGAAGGCTTCCTGGTAGAAGCGGATGAAGCGGTCCATGTCGGCAGTGAGAATGGCGATGTGATTCACGCCGTTCAGGGGCTGCATGTGGCTGCTCCTTGAGCCTGCGCCCACGGTGGCCAGTCGGCGCGGGCCTGCCTGCGCTCGTCGTGATGCCAGCAGGGGTATTCTACCACCGCTACTGACGCCCGCCAGCGGTGGCTGCCTATTGACAAATGCCAATTGCGAACTATACTGGGCACCATCTCAATGTGGAGGGGTTGCACGATGTGGCGCAAGCCAGCGCTTCTCGTCCTGAGCGTGGTAGTGCCGCTTGCCCTGCTCGCACCACGACCCGCGGAGGGAGCCCTCGAGCCGCTTCAGCCCCTCGCCAGCGTTAGCGCTGCGCCGAGCGCCGCCGTCATCATCGACAACGGGGCGCCGGACGGCCGCATGGCGATGGCCGCGCGCCTCCCGTCCGGGAGCGCCATCGAAATCGAGCCGGGCGACGACTTCATTCTCAGCGCGCCCAACCAGATCACCAATGCTAGCTTCACGGGCCTCCTACCGACTGGCCAGCCGCTCAGCTCAGTTCGGGACGTCCTTGTAGAGATCTATCGCGTCTTTCCCAAGGATTCGGTCAATCCCCCCTCGGGGCGGGTGCCCACTCGCAACAATTCGCCATCCGACGTGGCCTTCGATTCGCGCCAGGCTAGCGCGGGCACGCTGTCCTTCACGACCACGCTGCTGAATCAGTCGTTTTCGGCCGCGAACTCGGTGGTCAACGGCATCAACCCGATTCCCAACCAGCGCACCGGGGGCGAGGGGACCGTCACGGGCCAGGAGGTGCGCATCGACGTGACCCTCACCTCGCCGTTTACGTTGCCCGCCGACCATTACTTCTTCGTCCCGCAGGTGCAGCTGGCGAACGGCACGTTCCTGTGGCTGTCGGCGCCCGGCCCGCCCAACTTCACGGGCGATCTCCAGGCCTGGATTCGCAACGCAAACCTGGACCCGGATTGGCTGCGCGTCGGTACGGACATCGTGGGGGGCACCCCCCCGCCGACCTTCAACGGGTCCTTTTCGCTACAAGGCAGCGCCATTTGCACCACTCGCCCGAACGTGGGCGTGACGGTCGCGCCGGCCGGCTCCGGGCGGCTGCAGGCCACGCTCCGCGCCAACACCAACACCTCAACGCCGATCAATCACCTGTTAGCCATCCAGTTCACGAGCGCCACGGGCGCCGTCGTGCAGGACGCCGGGGGGACGAGCATCACGGTCCCCTCGAACATCCTCCCGCCGGGGACGCCCGCGACCTTTAGCTTCTTCATCCGCAAGGCGGTGGCCACCCAGCCGGCCACGGTGGTCCTGACGGTGACCGACGCGTGCGGGCCTTGGCCGACCTTTGTCGGCGGCGGCGCCTCCGCTTTCCCGCCCGAGCCGCCGCCAGCCGCGCCAGCCGCACCAAGCGTGCCGGGCACCGCGGCCAGCACAACGGCCGCGGTGGCGCCGGCCGTGCCTGCGCCAGCCGTCGTCGCCCCCAGCGCGGTTGCGGGCGGCCAGTCCACAGCGGCGCCAGCCCTGGCTGCGCCCAGCACGGCAGGTGGCGGTCAGGTCGTGGCAGCGCCGCCCGCCGCGGTGGCCGCGCCAGCCTCGGCGCTGTCCGCGCCCGCGAGCGTCGCCAGCGCCGGCGCCGTTGCCCCACCGTTGGGCAGCAGCCCTGCACCGAGCAGCGTGAGTCGAGCGGGCGTACCCGCGGCGCCGCTGCCGCTCGCCGGCGCGTGGGCGCCAGCGCCCGGCGTATTCGGCTCGCCCGTGCCCAACGGCCCGCTCTGGCTGCCGTTCTGGCCGGTCCCCGCGCCCGCGTGGTCCTATCCGCCGCTGGTGCCCACCTGGCAGCCCGAGGGGCTACCCGACGAGCCGCCCGCGGCCGGGCAGTAGCCGCCGTGGAGCTTAGCGGGTAGCTAGGCCTGCGCTGAGGATGGGGCCAGGCCCGGTCTGTCTGGTCGAGGCTCGACCAGTGGCGCCTCAGTGCAGGCGCGGGTCGAACATGGCCTGTGCGCGGCTGGCGGGTGTGCTGAAGGTGTCGAGCAGGTCGCGGTACTTCGTCGTGATCTGGTGGCGAAGCTGGGGCGACGAGACGTTGCTGCGCGGGTACTGGTCCTTCCAGGCGTAGGGGCGGCAGGCGTTGATCAGGAGCCGGCCGACGGTCAGGTCGCCCGCGGCGCGCTTCGCGGGCGACAGCCGCGGGTCGAGGTCCGAGGTCCAGGCGTCGTGGACGATCTCCACGGCCGTGGCCGGATCGCAGCGCGTCTGCATCGCCCACAGCACTTCCTTCAGGTTCGACGGGTCCACGTCGTCGTCCACGACCACGTAGTAGCTGTACATGCTGGCGCCGCTGCGGAGGCCGGCGGCTGCCAGCAGCGCCTGCTTGGCGTGGCCGGCGTAGCGCGTGCGCAGCGCGATCACCATCATCAGCGTGTTGCCGAACGACCAGACGCCCGCCACGTCGGTGATGCCGCTCCGCTCGAGGTGCTCCCAGAGCTGCACCGTGATCGCCGGCACGCCCCACGAGGCCGACGACCCGAGCGGGCGCTGGGGCGGCTCGCCCAGCAGGATCGGCGCGCGACGATGGTACACGTTCCGCACGCGGACCACGCACTCGTTGCCCTCGTGCGCGTAGTAGCCCGGCCACTCGCCGAACGGCCCCTCGTGGACCGATTCCTCCTCGGGCGGCGGGATCTCGCCCTCGACGACGATCTCGCCGTGGGCCGGGACGGGCAGGCCGCTCATCGGCAGCGCGACCACTGGCAGGGGCTGGCCGTGCATCCCGCCGGCGTAGTCGTACTCGCAGACCCCGAACGGCGGCGCTAGGTAGCCGCACGACCAGGTGAGCGGGTCGCAGCCGAGCACCAGCGCGACGGGCGCCGGGCGGCCCTGCTGCCAGTATTTCTCGGCCAGGATGCGACCGTGCTTGTGGCGGATGATCCAGATGCTGAGCCGGTCCGGCGCGACGATGGCGGCGCGGTAGACGCCGACGTTCACCCAGTCGCTGTCCGGATCGCGCACGACGACGAGGTCGCCGGTGCCGAGGTAGCGCCCGCCGTCGTGCTCGTGCCAGCGCGGCACAGGAAAGCGCGTCACGTCGAGGGCGTCACTCGGCTGCTGGCATTCCAACACCGGCCCGTCCGGCACGACGACGGGCGCGAGCGGCTGGAAGCGCTGCCGGCGCTCGCGCCACAGCCGCACGAGGTCGACGGGGTGCGCGTCGAGCGGGAAGTCCATCGCCAGGGCGAAGCGCCGCGGCGTGCGCACGCAGTTGGTGGATACGCGGTAGCCGCGCGGGAAGCCCGCGAAGCCGTCGAACAGCAGCAGCGGCCCGTCCATCTCGCACGACAGCTCGGCGAGGCAGCCGACCTCTAGGTCCCAGTCGGCGCCCTCGACGTGGCGCACCTCGCCCGCCGCGTCGGCCGCCGCAATGAACTCGTCCAGCGATTGGTGGGGCATGCTCTCCTCCGGATGCTAGCGCGCGTCCAGGGACCGCGTGGCGCGGTCCAGGTAGCTGAAATCGACTAGCGTGGCGGGGTCGACGCCAGGCGACCCCGCGTCGCCGCTCGCGAGTGCGTCGCGGATCGCGCTCGGGGCGATGCGGCCGTCGGTCGTGAAGCTCGCGGCCACGGCATCGTACAGGTCGCTGGCCGTCGGCTCGTCGATCTCGAAGAAGCTCTGGATCGCCGCGACCGTCGCCGCCTGGTCGTCGCGCGTCGCGCGCAGCCCGCGCAGCGTGGCGCGCAGTGTCCGCACCACCGCGTCGTCGTGCTTCGCCAGGTAGTCCACGGTGCCCGAGAGCGCGCCGACCGGCAGCCGCACCAGGTCGCCGGCGGCGAAGTTCAGCAGGCGCGGGTAGCCCTCGCGCTCCAGCTTGAAGTTGAACGGCATGGTGAGCACCGCCGCCTGCGCCGCGCCGCTCTCCAGCGCCGCCTGCCGCACGGCGTCGCTTTGCAGCGCCACGAGCGTCGCATCCTGCGGGTCCAGGCCGAAGTGGCGCAGGGCAGCCTGGCTCTCGCGGTACTGCACCCCGCCGGGCGAGCTACTGGCGATGGTTGCGCCGCGCAGCGCCTCGGGGAACGTGAGGCCGGGCGCGCCCAGGAGCACGTGGGCGGGCCGCTCGGCGAGCGAGATGACCAGCCGCACCGGCGCGCCCGTGGCGGCGGCAGACAGCGACGACGTGGCGGCCGTCGAGAACTGCACGTCGCCGCTCAGCAGCGCCGCCATGCCGACGTTCGGCGGCATTGGCCGCTGCTCCAGGTCGATGCCCTCCTGCTCGTAGTAGCCGAGCCGCTGGGCGACCGTGATCGGCAGCGTGCTCGTCGACTCCGACGGCGTGTGGACCCGGATCGCCACGGGAGACGGGGCCGGCGCGCTGGTCGGCGGCACCGCCGTTCCGCCTGATCCCGCCGCGGTGCTGATGACGTTGTGGCTCTCCACGCTACCCACGGATGGCGGGGCGGCGGGCGTCCCGCAGGCGGCCAGCAGCGCGGCCAGCAGTGCGCCGAGCGCGGTGACTGCCCGGCGCGTCACGCGCGCACCGGGTCGCGCGCCTCGACCACGGCCGGGCGACCCTCGGCGCGGAAGAGCTGTCCCCAGCGCGCCTCGACCGCCGCGCGCTGCTCGGCGCTGATGACGCTCACCACCGGGAACTGGTCCTTCCACTCGAAGGGCTTGGTGGCGTCGATGATCGCCCGCGAGCTAAAGCCCTTCTGGTCGGCTGGGATGATGGGGTCGAGCGGCCCGCTCCAGGCGCGGCGAATGATGTCGATGTCGCTGGTCGGCTCGCTGCGCGTGGCCAGCGCCCACAGCACCTCGTCGGTGTCGTAGATGTCCACGTCCTCGTCCACCACGATCACGTAGCGGCCGAGATACGCCCCCGCGCGGCACTGCGACGCCACGTGCGCCGCCTGCTTGGCGTGGCCCGGATAGCGCTGGCGGATGCTGATGATGACGAAGAACCGCCCGGCCGCCGGGTGCACGCGCACGGCCTGCACGTCGGGCACGCCGGCCGCCTCGACCTGATTCCAGATCGCCGCCGAGCGTAGGAGCCAGCAGAAGCGCTCGGCTTTGGCCGACGGCTTGAACGGCGGGGCGCCCATGAGGATCGGGTCGTCGCGGTGGTAGAGCGCCTTCACGCGGATGACCGGCTCGGGGCGGCTGGCGCTCGCGTAGTACCCGGTCCACTCGCCGAACGGGCCCTCGACGCGCGTCTCGCCCGGCACGGCCTCGCCCTCGATCACGATCTCCGCCGTCGCCGGGAGCGGCAGGCCCGTGAGCGGCCCGCGCACGGTGCGGACCGGCTCGCCGCGCACCCCGCCCGCCCAGGCGTACTCGCTCTCGCCGTTCGGCACGTCGATCGTCGCGGCCAGGAAGAGCAGCGGGTCGTGGCCGAACGAGATCGCCACCGGGCACGGCTCCCCCGCGTCGAAGTACTGCTGCCGGTGGACGCGGCCGTGCTTGCCCGGCGAGATGAAGAACCCGAGGTGCTGCTCGTCCTGGAGCATGACGCGGTAGGTTCCCGCGTTCACCCAGCCAGTCTCGCGGTCGCGGGTGATGTCCAGGTTGGCGGTGCCGATGTAGCGGCCGCCGTCCTGCGCGTGGTAGCGCGGCACCGGCAGGCACGTGAGGTCCACGGCGTCGCCCTCGAAGCGGTTCTCGAACAGCGGCGCCTCGCTCGGCGCCACCTCGATCGGCGCCAGCGGCGCCAGCTCGCCCAGCCGGTGGCGCCAGGCCTGAATGAAGCCGCGCTCGTCCAGGTCGGTGGGCAGCCCGAGGGTGAGCGCCAGCCGCTGCACCGTGGACAGGATGTTGGTGGCGACGCGGTAGCCGGGCGGGTAGTCGGGGATGGCGTCGAACAGCAGCGTGGGGGGCGTCGCCAGCTTCGTGCAGGTCAGCTCGGCCAGCGCGCCGATCTCCAGGTCCCAGTGTGCCCCGCGCACGCGCTGGAGCTGGCCGAGCCGCTCCACGTCGTCGAGCCAACTGCGCAGGTCGGGCGGTGATATGGTCATGGTGTATCTCTCCATCCAAGCGCCATAAAGTACAGACGGACGGCCGACGTCTCGCGGGGACGGCTCTCGTGGCCGCTCGCAGGTCGCCCCCCGGCTCGGCGTCATCTCGTAGGGGCGGCTCTCGTGGCCGCCCGCGGCCTGTGGCGCGGAATACTGCAAGCGCCACTGGCCGCAGCCCCGGCGCCGGCCGATTGCTCGGCGAAATCTGCAACCCGCCAGCGTGCCCGGCGTATACGACAGGGTAATGTCCTCGCGCGCCTCGTCGGTCGGCGTTACCGATTGGCCGAGCGGTACAGGCTGTCGAGAAAGCCGCTCTGGTCCAGCTCCCGCACCCAGGTGGCGTCGATGAGCTGATCGGGCGTGAGCGCCTTCGCGCGCGGGTCTGTCTGCGCCAGCTCGTCGAGCACGAACTGCAGTCCGCGCGGATCAGGATACGGCTTCTCGGGGAAGAGCCGCACCCACGTCTCCCAGAGCTGCGCCGCCTTGTCCAGGTCGTCGTCGTTCAGGAAGCGGGCGATGGCGTCCGTGCCCTCGGCCTTGCTCTGGCGGAAACGGGCGAGCGCCTCGACCAGCGCGCGCGTCAGCCGTCGGCCGACGTCCGGCGCGTCGCGGGTGTACTGGCGGGTCATCACGAGCGCGTTGCCGCAGTAGGGTTGGTCCTCCGTGGTCATGTCGACGATCGTGTGCATGCCGGGCTGGTTGCCGATGAGCGTCGCCTCGTCGCTGCTCAGGATGCTGGCGTCCACGCTGCCCGCCAGCAGCGCCGAGACGCGCTCGGGCGTGTTCCCGACCTGCACGTAGCTCACGTCCTGGTCGGGGTCCAGCCCCAGGTACTTCACGATGAAGCGCAGCGCCAGGTGGGACGACGAGCCAATGCGGCTCACCGCCAGCCGCTTGCCGCGCAGCGCGTCCACGTTCGTGACGCTCGGGCCGCCGACCAGCTCGTATTGCAGGCGGTTGATCGAGGTGAGCACCACCACGAAGTCCGCGCCGCCAGCGATCGCGCCGACCGCCTCCGTGCAGCCGCTGGAGAGCATCTGCGCCTGGCCGGCCAGGACCGCCGCCGGGCCGGTGTTGCCCGGCGCGTGAATCAAGTCCACGTCGAGGCCGTTGGCGCGGAAGATGCCGCGGTCCTGGGCGAGCTGCAACGGACTGTTCGCGGCGCTGGCCGTGCTGTAGGCGAGCGTCAGGTGTGTTAGGTCTTGCGGCGCGTCCCTGGGCGCGGTGGCTGCGGGCGTGTCGCCCGGCCGGGCCGGAGTCGCGGGCGCCGGGGCCGCAGGCGGAGCGCTGCTGGGCCTGGCGCAGCCACTGGCGAGCAGCAGTATCAGGGCCAGGAGCGCGCTTGATCGCACGCCGCTGTCCCCGCGCGTCCGACGGTCGCTCTCGGCGATCATGGCTCCGCCCCCTTGCCCGCGGTCAGACCACGTTGGTGCGCACGTCGCGCACGCGCGTGCCGGGCGGCGCGGGCACCTGCTGCCCCATCAGCTTCGCGCCGGTCTCGTAGTAGCGGCCCAGCACGGCTAGCTCGGCCTCCTGCTGGTTCTCCTCCGGCCAGTGGCCTAGTGAGTAGCCGTACCACGGCGTGCGCGGCTGCAGCTCCGGCAGCCCCAGCTCGTCCCAGAGCTGGCGCGCGTGCTCCATGTACTCGCGCGCCGGCAGCGAGACCGGCGGGAAGTCGGCCTTGCGCGTCGCGTCGATGAGCACCGCCGAGTCCTGGCGGTCGTAGTTCTCGCCGTTCGCCACCTGGCTGAGCGGGCCGAACTGGATCTGCCGCGGGTAGATGATCCGGAAGTCGCGGTGGGGCTGCGAGCGATTGACGATGGCCCAGATGAGCATCGTGTGGTTCGTCGGGTCCACGTCCTCGTCCACGGCGATCAGCACTTTGGGCAACTGCCGCATGTGCAGCAGCGCGTACAGCGCGTTCATCGGCTCGTACTGGTTCTCCTTGCGCAGCACCACCACGCCGCACTGTCGGTTCAGCAAGTCCTCGGTCAGCGAGACGCGCTGCACGCCGCGCAGGCCGCAGTTCTCGCGCAGGTGGCGCAGCGCCTGGCTCTCGTAGCCCGCCTGCTTGGTCTTGCTGCTCTCGCTGGGCGTGAGCTGGCTCAAAATCGAGAGGAACAGCGGGTTGCGGCGGTGGGTGATGCACGTCACCTCAAAGCTGAAGGACAGTGTGCGCGGGTCGCAGTAGCCGTGCGCCTCGCCAAATGAGCCCTCCGGCTCCAGCACGTCCGTGCGGATGATGCCCTCGACCACGATCTCCGCGTGCGCCGGCACCTCCAGGCTCACCGTCTTGCAGCGCACCAGCTCGATCGGCCGCCCCGCCAGCGCGCCCGCCGCGCCCAGCTCGTCCACGCCCATCGGCATGATCTGGATCGCCGCATAGTACACCGGCGGCGGCGAGCCGAGGACCGCCGCGGCCTCCAGCGCGATGCCTTGGCGGTTGCACTTCTCCCAGATGGCCGTTGTGTTGCCGCGCGAGTCGCAGAACAGTCCCGTCCGCAGCGGCGCCTTGATCTGCGCGCGGTAGACGCCCATGTTGCGGATGCTCGTCTCGGGGTCGCGCGTGAACCAGGCCGCCGAGTTGAAGTAGGGCGCGTTGTCGAAGCCCGGCGTTGAGATGGGGATGGGGAACTCGTCCAGCCCGCCGTGCTCCAGCAGGCCGTCGCCCTGGTGGACGATCTCCTGCACGGGGCCGCTGTCGACGATCACGGGCGCGATCGGCGCCGCCAGCGCGCGCTCCCAGTAGGCGGGGATCTCCTCTGGCGCGCAGCCGAGGCCGAGCGCGTAGATTTCTTCCGAGCCCGCGAGCGCGCCGACGACGACGGGGATATCGAAGCGGCGCCCGCGCCGGTCGGTCACCTGCTCGAACAGGAACGCGCGCCGCTGCGGCTCCAGCAGCCCGCGGAACTGCCAGCGGACGAGCGGGTGCAGCTCGGTGTCCTTGTCGATGGCGCGCGTGACCCGCACCAGCTTGCCGCGCCGCTCCAGCTCGGCCACGTGCGCCCGCAGGTCGGGCGGCGCCGTGCCGGGCGCGGAAGCTGTGCTGGCCATCGTCGCGTCCATCTCGTCACCTCGTCGGTTGTTGCGGATAGGTAGCCGCCTTGCACCCGCGCGCCGTCACCGAGCCGCCCGGCCTAGGGTCGGCCGGCGATGCCGAGCGACTGCTGGGCGGCCTTCAGCGGGCGCGAATCGAAGACCTGGGCGTCGCTCGGCAGCGGCTCGCCCGGCGTGACCGCGGATTCGAGCTGGCCCTGCAACGCCTCGGGCGAGGCCCAGCCGTCGGGGCTGAGCGTGGCCGCCATCGATTCGAAAGCGCGCAGCGCCACGTCGGGCTGGATGTCCGTCGCCCCAGCGATGATCTGGGCCGTCTCCTGGTGATTGTCGCGCATGAAGCGCAGAGTCTTCAGCGAGGCGCGGAGCACCCGCTCGACCTGGCCCGGGTTCTCCTGCAGCCGCTTCTCCGACGTGCCGATGCCGCTGAACGGCAGCGGGATGGCCTCCGAGGGCGACGGCACGCGGTGCAGGCCCTGCTCTTCCGCGACGGCGTCGTCCGGCGGCGTGAACACGCTGGCGGCGGCGCCGCCGGCGACGATCGCGCCGATGCGGCCGTTGCCGGGCGCGAGCTGGATAATGCTCACGTCCACCTGCGGCTCGAGCCCCGCCTCGGTCAGCATGCGGCGCAAGGCCAGCTCGCCCGAGCCGCCCAGCGTCGGCACCCCGACGACCTGGCCCTTCAGGTCCTGGACCGACTGAATCTCGGGGCGGGCCATCAGGTAGAACAGGGTCTTCTCGAACCAGAAGGAGATCGCCTTGACCGGCAGGCCATTGGCCGCCCCGCGCGACACGGTGCCGATCGTCGCCTGGTAGGCCACGTCCTGGTCGTTCGCCAGCGCCGCCAGCGACACGTCCGGCTTGATCACCTGCACGTCCGGCTCCAGCCCCTCCTCGCGGAAGAAGCCCCTGGCGATCCCCACGTAGAGCGGACTAAAGACGATGCCCGGATCGGACGTGCTGACGACGATCTTCTCCAGCGCCGCGGGCGCGGGGGCTTGAGCGCTCACGGCGGTTGTGGGCGCGCTGGCCGGCGCCGCCTGGCGCACGGGTGCGGCGGCCGGCTGGGCAGCGGGCGGAGCGCAGGCGGTGAGCGCCAGCGCGAGGAGGCCCACCGCATAGGTCGCGCGCCCAGTCTGCTGGCTCAACTTCTTACCCCCGCTCGCCAGCATCGGCGCCGGCGCGCGGCGGTCCGCGCCCGTACGCGCATCGGCTGAGTGAAAGTTGGACGATTGTAGCACTCGGGCGCGAGCCGCGCACCGTTCCGGCGGCTCCGCTCGGCCGCGCGCTTGACCGCCCCCGGGCGGTCGAGTAGAACGAGGAGAGCGACAGTCGGTGGGGATAGGAGACGCGGCGCGTGGAGCTTGCCGACCTGATCGTGGACCGCCCCGAGGCGGGGCTGTTCCGCGTCCACCGCTCGGCCATGACCTCGCCCGAGCTGTTCGCGCTGGAGCAGCGGCGCATCTTCGAGCGCGGCTGGCTATACGTCGGCTACGACGGCGAGATTCCGCGGCCGGGCGACTATCGCCGGCGGACGGTGGCGGGCCGCCCGCTCTTCTTCGTGCGCGGCAGCGACGGCCAGGTGCGGGTGCTGTTCAATACCTGCACGCACCGCGGCGCGATGGTCTGCCGCCGCGACGAGGGCAACGCCGCCGTCTTCCAGTGCTTCTACCACGCCTGGACCTTCGACAACCGCGGCGCGCTGATCGGCACGCCGGACCCCGACGGCTACGCGCCCGGCTTCGACCGCGCCGAGCGCGCGCTACAGGCGCCGCCGCACGTGGGCAGCTACCGCGGCCTGCACTTCGTGAGCTTCAACCCGGACGTGGCGCCGCTAGCCGACTATCTCGGGCCGGCCCGCGAGCTGATGGACCTGTCGCTCGACTCGGCCGAGGTGCTGGGCGGCTGGACGATCCTCGCCGGCACCGCCAAGTACGCGATCCGCGCAAACTGGAAGCTGCTCGTCGAGAACAGCATCGACGCCTACCACTTCGCCAGCGTGCACCAGACGTACATTGGGTACATGGCGAGCCAGCGGGCGAAAGCGGGCGCGGGCACCGCGGACGCGGATACCACGAAGAGCGTGACCGCCGGCCTGAGCGCGACGGCCCGGGGCTTCGCCCTGCCGGGCGGCCACGCCGGCTTCCTGAGCGGCGCGCCCGGGCGCGGCATCGCCAGCCCGAGCCCCCTCTGGAGCGACGCGGCGAATCGCGAGGTGGAGCGCGTGCGGGCGCTGCTCGTCGCGCGCTACGGCGAGGCGCGGGGCCGGGAGATGGCCGAGCGCTCGCGCCACCTGCTGATCTTCCCGAACCTGCTGTTCCAGGACAGCCACACCGGCTTCCGCTTCCGCCAGATCTGGCCCGTCGCGCCCGACCAGCTCGAAGTGCTCCAGTGGGAGCTGGTGCCGCGCGACGAGCACGAAGCGGTGCGAGCGTATCGCCTGGAGAACTCGCTGCTGTTCCTCGGGCCGGGTGGATTCGGCACGCCCGACGACGTGGAGGCGCTGGAGTCCTGCCAGCTTGGCTTCCGCGCGGCCGAGGTCGAGTGGTCGGACGTGTCGCGCGGGCTGCACCGCGACCCGCTGGCCGAGGACGAGGCGCAGATGCGCGGCTTCTGGCGCCAGTGGCACGCGCTCGTGCAGGGCCTGCCCACGCCGCCGCCGACGACCGACCGGCCCGGGGCGCCCTCGCCCACGCTGAGCCGCGCATGAGCGCCGGTCACGCCGCCCGGGCCGCAACATCCTTGCTGACGCCCGCGCTCGCGCTGCGCCTGGCGGTCGAGGACTGCTTGCTCTAACCCGTGAGCGGAAGGGAGCCGATTGGTCGTGGCAATCCCCCAGGCGTAGCGGTCGGCACGACGGGTCGCGGCGCCGAGCCCACCGACAGGGAACGACGATGAAACTCGCGGGTAAAGTCGCGCTCATTACGGGCAGCAGCCCGAACATCAACGGCGGCATCGCCTACGGCCTCGCCGACGAGGGCGCGCAGGTCGTCTGCGTCGACGTGAACCCCGCCTACGCCGAGGGCTGCGCCGCCGGCATCCGGCGGCGCGGCGGCGCCGCACTAGGCGTGGTCTGTGACGTGACCGACGAGGCGCAGGTGCAGGCCGCGGTCGCCCGCGCCCGCGACGCCTTCGGCGGCGTAGACGTGCTGATCAACGGGGCGGTAATCCAGATCCGCAAGGGACTGCTCGAGATGGCGGTCGCCGAGTGGCGGCGCCAGCTCGACGTGAGCCTGACGGGCGCCTTCCTGTTCAGCAAGCACGTCGCCGCGCTGATGATCGCCCAGCAGCGGCGCGGCTGCATCATCAACGTCATCTCCACCGAGGGGCACCAGGGCAACCCCGGCAACGTCGGCTACGGCACGGCGAAGAGCGGCCTGTTGAACTTCACGCGCGCCGTCGCGATGGAGCTAGCGCCCCACGGCATCCGCGTGAACAGCCTAACGCCCACCGCCACGGACCCCGCCGAGGGCTTCGCTCGCGTGGCGGAGTGGGGCGTCGCCTGGGAGCAGCCGGCCATCGAGCGGCGCCCCGACGTGACGTGGGGCGACCAGGGAGTGCCGCTCGGCCGCCGCCCCAGCCCGCGCCACTACGCGCGCGCGGCGGTCTTCCTCGCCTCCGACGACGCGGAGATGATCACCGGCTTCGATCTCCGCGTCGACGGCGGCACCATCGGCCGCTACTGGCGCTGGAATCCCGGCGCCACCGTCAGTTAGCGGTGGGTCAGTGGCCGCTCGTCGCCGTATCGCCCCTAAGCGGGCGACCCGCCAGATGACCGAAACTCCCAGTTCGCAACACGTCGTCGAAGTGGTCGGCGCAAGAGTGTGATCCGCGTTGTGCAGCCGGCACAAAGTCGGTGCGCATGGTGCGTTCATGCAGACCCTGTAACCCGGCGGTGTATTCTCTATGGCTTTCGCTGTGCGAATGCGTGCGCCTCGCGAGGCACCCCGCACACTCATATGAATACTCTTAATTACAGCAGGAGGTGGCGGATTGTAGGGAGAACTCACGACCGACAAAGGAAGAGCGCAACAGTCGCGCCGATGCCACTCAACCCGACTGTCGCGCTCGCTGGAGCCTAGTGGAGACGCGCCCCACCCGGTCCCGGCTGCTAGGGTAGCACATCGCCTGCGTTGGCACCACACCCTGGCGCTGCCAGGGGCCACGCGGCGCGCCTCCGTCTGTCCCTACGCCTTCGCGCGTCCCACGCGCCTGGCCGCGCCTGGGCGCGTCGCGCGAGCGCCAGGGACCGCCACGAGAGGGATGGAGGCGATACCCATGCAGCGGCTTGCCGACTATCAACGCCTGACGCGGGCGGCGCTCCTGGGAGCGGCGATGATTCTCGCCACGGGCCAGCACGCGCTCGCCCAGGACACCGCCGACGCGCTCGGCTCGCCCCCCGCTAGCGCGCCCGCAGCCGTGGGCGCCCCGCCCGTGGTCGCCGCGCCCACGGCCGTGCCGCAGATCGACGTGTTCCCAGCGCTCGACAACCCGCCGCAGCCCGGCGACGCGTTCCCCACCGCTCCCTGGGGCAATACCGAGTAACCCGGCGGCGGAGGGGGGCAGCAGTACTCGTCCCCCTCCCCGCCATGCACGCCGGCTGAGCGCGAGCTTGCTGGAGACCCGGCCCTCGTCTGGCGGCCGGCGCCGTGACCTACTCTCGCGCCTCGTAGGCGCCGGCCAGGCGGGCGGCGGGGACGCGCCCGAGCGCCGCCTGCACGGCCACCAGGCTGCCCGCGCCGACGAAGCGCAGCACGTAGTCGTACTCGTAGAGCTGCTGCCGGCTGGGACTGGTCGAGACAGTGTGCAGCCGGTAGCCGGCCTGGGCGAGGCCGAGCACCACGTCCGTGAGCGCGCCGTCGGCGCCGAACCGCCCCGTGACGAGCACTCGTGTGGGCGCCGCGCTGAAGTACGGCCGCGGCGCGAGCGCCCAGTAGTTCGCCACGCTGCCGCCGTCGATGTCGGCCGCCAGCACCTCCAGCCCCCACTGGCTCCCCATCTCGGGCGTGCCTACCGACGCGAGCGAGCCATCGCCGGCGGCCACGGCCTGCGCCGCCCCGTGCGAGCTGGTGTCCACGATGCGGATGCGCGCTTGCGGCAGGTGCTCGCGCAGCCAGGCCTCGCTCTGCGTGATCGAGCCGGTGTGGCCCTGCACATCGCGGATGTCGCCGAGCCGCGTGCCCGGCTTGCCGAGCAGCGAGCAGTGGTAGGCGTGCGTCACCTCGGCGATGACGTAGGTATCGGCGTCGGGTGGCGACACGCGGCCGTGAATGCCCGGGTGGAACCCGGTCCAGCGCATCTGCTCGGGCGCGCACGCGGCGTCCGGCGCGTTCGGCGCGGCCCAGTCCATGCTCTCCTCGGCCGTGGGGAAGTACACAATCTCGGCGAACTCGGGGTACAGCTCGCGCAGGCGCTGGGCAGCCTGCGCCCCGAAGGTGCTGGGACCGCCAAGCGCGCCGAGCCTGAGGCCACTGGGCAGGGCCATCGTCACTCTCCTCATGCCGCGGCGCCGATACGTGTACGCCGCTCGCGCCGGCGCCGGGAGTGTAGTTGCTGCCGCGCTGACCGTCAACTCGCCGTGTCGGGGGCTCGGGCGTCCCTCGCGGGGCGCGGGGGGCGTGTGCTAGGATGCTGGCACGTCGTGGGCCGTGGCAAGGCGACGCGCCCGGACGTGCCTAGCGCGCCGTCAAGCGGGCGCGTGGGGCGGCCGCCCGCCGGGACATGGGAGAGCAGGTATGCCGTATCGGTGGCTTGTGGTGGCGGCGGTTGGCTTGCTGGCCGGCAGCGCGTGCGCCGCGCCCGCTCCCCCGCCGGGTGGGTCGTCCGCCGCGCCGGGCGCCCCGCCGCCCGCCGCGGCGGCCCCGGCGGCGTCGCCGGCGGCCGTGGCCCACCTGCCGATCGTCTTCAGCACCAGCAGTGCCGCCAACAGTCCGATTCAGCTGGGCTTGGACGAGGGCATCTTTCAGGCGAACGGGCTGGAGATCGAGCTGACCCACGCGCCAGGCAACGCGGGGCCGGCCGCGCTGCTCGCCGGCCAGGCCCCGATCATGGTCGGCGGCTGCGCCGAGACCATCGCCGGCGTCGCGGGCGGCGCCGACTTCGTGATCTGGCTGCAGCCCACCAACCGCATGCAGTACATGCTCGCGGGCGGGCCAAACGCGCCCGACGCGGCCAGCCTGCCCGGCAAGCGGCTCGCGGTGAGCCGCATCGGCTCGTCGTCGCACCTGTCCACCAAGTTCATCCTCAAGCATCTCGGCCTCGACCCCGACCACGACGTGGTCTACGTCCAGGTCGGGAACACGCCGGACCGTGTGGCCGCGCTACAGACGGGCAGCGTCGACGCGACGATCCTGAGCATGGACGAGGGCACGCTGCTGGGCAACCAACCGGGCATGCGGATCATCGTGGACATGACCCGCGAGGCGGTGCCGTACTGCGCCCAGGGCGTCGTGGCGACGCGGCAATACGTGCGCGACAATCCCGACGTCATTCGCCGCTTCACCCGCGCGTTCGTCGAGATGACCGCGCGCTACAAGCGGAACCGCGAGGAGGGCATGGCGGCGGTCAGCCACCACCTGGACGAGCACGACCCGCAGAAGGTGGCGAGCATCTACGAGTCCTGGGTCAGCCTGTTCGTCGACAAGCCGTACCCCGATCCGCAAGGCGTGCAGTTCGTGCTCGACGAGTACGCCCAGAGCGATCCGCGCGCTCGCGACTTCAAGGTCGAGAACCTGATCGACCGCTCGTGGGTCCAAGAGCTGGACGAGCAGGGCTACCTCGATCAGCTCTCCGGCGCAGGCCCGGGCTAGTACCTCGTCACGGGTGCTTTGCTATGTGTCGGCAACGACCACCGCGTAGCAATCGACCGTTGATCGCGCGTTAGTGCGCGGCATCGAGGAAGCGCGCGTCCACGACGCGGTCGAGCGGCAGCGCGTGCGACACGTCGGCCGGATCGAGCGAGTTCTCGTACGCCGTCTGCGACAGCCGCCCGGTGGCCGACCAGGTGTCGCGCGAGAGGTCGTACGCCGCCGCCGCCTGGTCGGGGGGCATGTCGTACAGGCGCGCGATAGCCGCGGCCGCCGGCTCCTTCTCGTCGCGCACGTAGCGCAGTGCTTCCAGCGTGGCGGCTACCGTGCGCTGGACGGACGGGGCGTTGTCCGCGAGCTTCGCCTCGCTCGCGCCGAGCACGGCCGTCGGCAGCTCGTAGAACTCCGCGAAGTTCAGGAGCACCTTCAGGCCCATCTGCTCGGCGACCAAGTTGAACGGCACGTTCGAGATCGCGGCCTGCGCGGCCCCGGCCTTGAGCGCCGCCAGCCGCTGGCTGTTGTCGAGAACCGCCACGTAGTTGGCGCTGTCCCGGTCGAGCCCGAAGCGCTGGAGGGCAGCCTGCGCTTCGAGCTGCGTGTTGCCCCCGACCTCGTTCACGGCGATCGTCTTGCCCGCCAGGTCCTTGCCATCGCGGATCACGGTCGGGTCCACCACAAGGATGTGGTTGGACTTGTCGCTCACCGCCGCGACCACGCGCAGCGGCGCCCCCTGGTTGATCGCGCGCACGATGCTGCCGGCGGGCGTCGCGAAGTCCACGCTGCCGCCGATCACGGCGGCGATGGCCGCGTTGCTCGCCATCGTCACAACGCTCAGGTTGATGCCGTGGCGGGTGTAGATCCCCGCCTCCTGGCCGAGCACGATCGGAAACGTCGAGAGCGACTGCGCGGGAATCGCCACGGTCACGTCCTGGGCCGGCACGGGTGCCGTGGCGCTCGCCGCGGCGGGGCTGCCGCTGTCGGCGCCGGGCGCGGCCGCTCCTGTCGCCGCCGCGGGCGCCTGGGCGGCCGGTGTCGAGCCGGCGGCGCAGGCGGCGGCCAGCAGAACAGTAGCCACGGCGAGCCAGCGCGCCCCGATCCACCGCCGCCCGGCCGCTCGTGCGCCCGGGAGCCCGGCCAACGGCATACCTACCTCTCCCCGACGGCCGTGCCCCGGTCCCGTACCGTCGCTGCTATCTGCCCCGCCCCGCCGGGGCGCGCCGCGTGGCGCTGGTGCATCGGCTGCCCCATGGCGTGACGAGCGGCCGGTGCCCCGCGCGTTACCCGCGACGAGGGGCCGCGTCGCCGCTCCGGGTAGGGGTGAGTGTAGCCAGGCGGTCCTGGCCTGTCAACGTCGTGTCGAAACACACCTGCGCCCGCGCGGCGGGTGCTACAATGGGTGCCACCCGGCGGGGCGACGTGCTCCCACGGCCGGGACGCGCGCGATCGATGGGTCGCGGCAGCCGCAGGCGCGGCCCGGGAAGGGGACAGCGCGATGCGATGGATGGCCCGCGGTCTGCTGCTGTTGGTGCTCGCCAGCACTCTGGCCTGTGCGCCGGGCGCCCAGCCCGCCGCATCTGGCGCCGCCAAGGCGAGCGCGCCCACCGGGGGGACGGGGGCGGCGCCCGCGGCCGCCGCGCCGCCCGCCGCGGCGGCTTCGGAACCAGCGGCGCCCGCCGAGTGGGAGCACGTCCTCGCGGCGGCTCGCCAGGAGGGCACCGTGGTCGTGAACGGGCCGCCGGGGGACATCATCCGCCGCAAAATGGTCGACGGCTTCACCGCTGCTTACCCCGGGATCACCCTGGAGTGGTCGGGCGGCACGGCGCCCGAGCTGGCCGCGAAGCTGGAGGCCGAGCGCCGCGCCGGCATCTACGCGCTCGACGTCTTCATCGCGGGCACCAACGTCATGCTGGCGCAAGTGAAGAACCCCGGCTTCCTGGACCCCATCCAGCCCGCGCTCATTTTGCCCGAGGTGACCGACCCGGCCAACTGGCTCGACGGGCGGCTGGACTTCGCGGACAACGACGGCGCCTACGACCTCGTGTTCATCCAGACCCCGATGATCGCGGCCGCGCACAACCCGCGCCAGGTGCGGCCGGAGGAGATCGACGAGCTACCCAAGCTGCTCGATCCGAAGTGGAAGGGCAAGATCGTCATTAGCGACCCGTTGGCCGGCGGCCAGGGCCAGGCGGCGTTCCGCTGGTTGTGGGCGGTCCTCGGCCCCGAGAAGGGCGCCGAGTACATCCGCGCGCTCCGCGCGCAGGCCGGCGCCGTCGATCGCGACCGCCGGCGGATGCTGGAGTGGATCGCCCGTGGCCGCTACGCGATCCTGTTCAACCCCGATCCCACTACTCTGGAGCAGCTGGCGCAGGAAGGCATCACGATCCCCGTGCTGCCAGGCTTCAAGGACTACGGCACCTACGTCACCCCCGGCTTCGGCAGCGTCGGGCTCATTAACCAGGCCCCTCATCCCAACGCGGCCAAAGTGTTCCTCAACTGGCTGCTCAGCCGCGATGGCCAGACGGCCTACAGCACGGCGCTGAGCAACGGCAGCCGGCGGCTGGACGTGCCCACCGATCACATCCCGCCCGAGCTGCGCGTGCAGCCGGACGGCAAATACTGGGCGAGTTACAAGGAGGCCGAAGCGCTGCCTCCGCCCGAGCTGATGGCGCTCCTCAAAGAGGTGTTCGGCCACTAGGCTGACGTGCCGGCGGGGCGGCCGAGTCGCGCGGCGCAACCGGCTTCCCCGTCGCCGCCGCCGAGAGTAGCGCGGCGCGGCGTACGCGACGCCCGTGGCCGCCGTATGGGGATGCTCCATCATGAGGACCGCTGTTCGGCTCCGTGCCGCCCCCATCGTTACGCTGCCGCGTTCCAGCCCGCGCGCCGTGCTACTGCTGCTCCTGTTCGGCGTCGTCGCCTTCCTCACCGCCTACCCAACCGTGTTCATGTTCGTGAGCAGCTTCGAGACGAACCGGCCCGGGCAGGCGGTCACCTGGGGCTTCGACGCCTGGCGCACCGCCTTCGCCGATCCCTCCGTGCTCGCCGCGCTCGGCAACACGTTCGCGCTGGCGGCCATTCGGACGGCGATCGTCACCGCCGTCGCCATCTTCTTCGCCTGGGTCGTGACCCGCACCGACACCCCGTGGCGCGGGGCGATCGAGTTTGCTCTCTGGCTCGGCTTCTTCTTCCCGCAGCTCCCCCTCGTCCTCGGCTGGATCCTGCTCCTCGATCCCCAGTACGGCGTGCTCAACATGCTCCTCATGAACGCTTTCGGCCTGGCGGCGGCCCCGCTCGACGTCTACTCGTACTTCGGCATCGTCTGGACCCACCTCGCCTACGGCACCTCGATCCGCTTTCTCCTGATCACCCCGGCCTTCCGCGCGATGGACGCCTCGATGGAGGAGGCGGCGCGGATGTCTGGCGCGAGCGCCCCCACCGCGCTGCGACGCATCGTCGTCCCCCTGCTCGCCCCGGCGATCCTCGCGGCTGTCGCGCTAGGGTTCATCAAGGCCATCCAGTCCTTCGAGACGGAGATGGTCCTGGGCATCCCCGCCGGCATCTACGTCTACTCTACCAAGATCTGGGACTACATCCACTGGGACCCGCCGGACTACGGCCCCGCGACCGCGCTGTCCAGCGTGTTCCTGCTGCTGATCTTTGCGCTCGTCTGGGCGCAGCGCCTCGCCCTGGGCCGCCGCCAGTACACGACCGTGACCGGTCGCAGCTATTCCGTGCGGCCAGCCAGCTTGGGCCGCTGGCGCTGGGTCACCTTCGGCATCTGCGCGGCGTGGATCGCGGCCATGATCCTGTTGCCCCTCAGCTTCCTGCTCCTCGGCACGTTCATGCGCGTGTTCGGGTTCTTCGACGTCGAGAACGTCTGGACGGTGCGCCACTGGATGTCGGCGTTCGACGACCCCATCCTGCTGACCTCGCTCAAGAACACGCTGCTGTTCGGCGCGGGCGCGGCCGTCGTGGGGGCGCTGTTCGCCGCGCTGGTGAGCTACGTGCTCGTGCGGTTGCGCTTCGCGGGCCGCGGCACCCTCGACTTCCTGACGTGGCTGCCGTGGGCGCTGCCGGGCGTGCTGCTCGGATTGGCGCTGCTCTGGACCTTCCTCAGCACGCCCGGGCTGCGCGCGCTCTACGGCACGATCTACATCCTGATCCTGGCCATCGTCGTCGCCGAGCTGCCACTGGGCACCCAGGTCCTCAAAGCCTCGCTGATGCAGATCAGCAAGGAGCTGGAGGAGTCCGCCTGGATGGCCGGCGGCTCCTGGCTCTACACGCTGCGGCGCGTGGTGCTGCCGCTCCTCCTCCCCGCGGTCCTGGCCGTCGGGCTCATCATCTTCATCGCCGCGCTGCGCGACATCCCGACCGTTATCTTCCTCGCCGCGCCGCAGTCCCGCACCCTCTCGCTGCTGATGCTCGACTACATCGCCGGCGCCCAGATGGAGCGCGCCGTCGTGCTGGGAGTGTTCATCACCTTCCTCATCACGGTGGCGGCCATCGGGGGCCGCCTGCTGCTCGGGCGCTGGCTGCGCGCGGCGTAGCCCCTCAGGCTTTCTGGCCTGCTGGGCGGGGGTGTACAATCGCGCCAACCGGGGAAGCCGCGAAGGGGAGGCCGTATGCTGGCTAGTGGCGTTGCCGCGCTGATCGACGAGCTGAATCGCCTGGCGAACGCGCAGTTCGCGTCGCCGGAGTTCCAGCACTTGCTATCCATCAAGTTCACGCCGGCGCGCGCCCGCTGCTACGCCGTCCACCTGGCGCGCTACCAGGACCACCGCCGCGACTGCTGGGGCTACGTGCAGGGCGCGGCGCCGCTGCCGGTCAAGCGCCTGATCTGGGCGCACGAGTCCGAAGAGCTGATCAACGACCCGCGCGCTGACGCCGACCACTCGACGCTCGCCGCCCGCGAGGCCGAGACGCTCGGCATGTCCCGCGAGGAGTTCGAGCGCTACGAGCTGGTGCCGGGCGCCACGGCCGCCTTCTACGCCTGGGTCCACCTCTCGAAAGACCGGCCGTGGCTGGAAGCCTTCACCGTCTCTAGCATGCTGGAGCGGCGCAACGACGACTCGGTGATCCAGGGCGGCGGCCTGTCCCACCGCATGGGCCACAAGATCGCCCAGGATCTCGGCCTGCCGCTGGAGCGGCTGAAGAACTCGACTGTCCACATGGCCGCCGACGTGGAGCACGCGCGCATGCTGGAGACGGTGGCCGAGATGTACGCCACCACCGACGAGGCGCGCCAGGCGATGCTGCGCGCGGCCCGCGAGACGTATATCGTCGACCGCGCCTTCCGCGGCGCCGTCGCCGAGGCGCTCGAAGACATCGCCGAGTAGCCGCCTGCCGCGCCGGGGCTGGCAGGCCGCGTCGACGGATTCATTGTGAGGAGGTAGCCATGGCCTACGATCTGGTGATCCGCAACGCGACCGTCGTGGATGGCACGGGCGCCCCACGGCGCGGCGGCGGCGTGGCCATCGAGGGCGGCGTGATCCGCGCCGTGGGCGACGTGGCCGGCGACGCCCACCGCGTGATCGACGCGCACGGCCAGGTCGTGGCGCCCGGCTTCATCGACCCGCACACCCACATGGACTTCTGGGTGAAGCGCTACCCCGCCGGCCAGCCCGTCGTGAACTACGGCGTGACCACCGTGGTCATCTGCGACTGCGGCGCGGCCGTCGCCCCGGTGCCTCCGCAAGGCCCCTCGCGGGACATCCTGATGGCCTACCTGCACCGCGTGCTCGACAAGTACGTCGACGATGCCGAGTTCGCCTGGACGACCTACGAGGAATACCTGAGCTATCTCGAAGGCAACGTCGGCATCAACGTCGGCGCCTTCGCGCCGCACTCGCCTATCCGCCTGGCCGTGATGGGCGAGGAGGCGGGCAAGCGCACCGCCACGCCGGACGAGCTGGCGGCGATGGTCGATCACGTCGACGCCTACTGGCGGGCCGGCGCCATCGGCTTCTCCAGCAGTCCGCGCGGCGGTCCGCTCATCCACAGCGATACCCCCAGCACCTTCGCCGACCGCAACGAGATGCTCACCCTCGCCAGCGTCGTCGGGCGCCAGGGCGGCATCGTCCAGTACAACGGCTTCGCCCGCGTCATGGAGCCCGGCTCGGAGCTGCACTACCTGGCCCACAACGTGCCCGCGAAGCTGATCCTGAACGAGTGGGCGCAAGCCGCGGGCGACGACCAGTCGGGCCGGCGCGGCGCCGAGGCGCTGGCCCAGCTCCACGCCGAGGGCCGTCCCGCGTGGGGCGTCGTCGTGCCCTACCAGCACATCCAGAACCAGCGCGCCGCCACCTTCGCGCCGCTCGCCGGCGTGCCCGCCTGGGACGACCTGCCCAAGGAGCCGGACGCCCTGCGCGAGCGGCTGGCCGATCCGGCGCTGCGCGAGCGCCTGCGCGCCGCGGCCGCCGAGCGCGGCGCCGCCTGCCTGTGGGACGAGCTGCTGGTGAAGCGCGTGGCCCGCGACGCCGACCGTCGCTGGGAGGGCCGCCTGGTGGCCGACGCCGCCCGGGAGACGGGCCAGGCGCCGGTCGACTTCGCCCTCGACCTGTTCCAGGCCGACGACGGCACCACTCGCTTCTGCCGCCTTGGCGCGCGCAACCACAGCCTCGACGTGCTCGGCGAGATGATCCGTAGCCCCTACTCCGTCATCGGCACCGACGCGGGCGCGCACCTCGACACCTTCTACTGGTACGGCACGCCCGCGCGGCTGCTCGGCTACTGGACCCGCGAGCGCGGGCTGCTCACTCTGGAGGAGGCCGTCCACAAGCTGACCGGCTTCAATGCGGCCATGCTCGGCATTCGGCGCGGCGTGCTCGCGCCCGGCCGCCCCGCCGACGTGGTCGTCTTCGACCCCGACGCCATCGGCGACGTGGTCATGCCGCGGCTGCCCTATTACGTGGACGACGCCGAGATTCATCGCCAGCCGCCGGGCGTCGAGCTGGTCGTCGTCAACGGCGAGGCCGTCGTCGAGCGGGGCGACAACACGGCCGCCCGCCCGGGCAAAGTGCGCCGCTGGGAGCTGTAGGCGAGCGCGGTCCGGCTGCGGCCGGCGATGGTCGGCTCGCACGTGGCGTCCGACGCGGGGAGGTGGCCGATGCGAGGGACGCGGCATGGTCTGCTGCTACTCCTGTGTCTGACGGCATTCGCCTGCGCGCCGGCGGCCGCGCGCCCCGCCGTGCCTGCCGCTCCCGGCCCGCCGGCGCCCGGTGACGACGGCTCGGCCGAGCCCGCTCCCGCCTGGCAGGCTGAGTGGGATCGCACGGTGGCCGCGGCGAAGCAAGAGGGGACCGTCGTGGTGCTCGCGCCGCCGGGCGATCGGCTGCGCCAGAGCGTGCTCGACGCCTTCCGCGCTCAGTTCCCCGACATCACCGTCGAGTGGTCGGGCGGACCAAGCCCCGACCAGGCCGTCAAGCTGGAGGCCGAGCGCCGCGCCGGCGTCTACTCCACCGACGTATTCATCGCCGGTACCGCGGTGGCGCTCACGCAGATGAAGGCCGCGGGCGCGCTCGACCCGCTGCCCCCGGCGCTCATCCTGCCCGAAGTCACCGACCCTGCTAACTGGCGCGACGGCCGCCTCTACTTCGCCGACACCGAAGGCGCCCTCGACCTGGTGTTCAGCGGCACGCCTCAGATGGCGCTCATCTACGATCCCCGCCAGGTGCGCGCCGACGAGGTGAACAGTCTCGACAAGCTGCTCGATCCGAAGTGGAAGGGCCGCATCGCGTTGGAGGACCCGCTGAGCGGGGGCCTGCCGCTCACCCGCTTTCGCTTCGTCTGGTTCGTCATGGGGCCCGAGAAAGGCGAGGCCTACATCCGCGCGCTGCGAGCCCAGCTGGGTGTCGTGGACCACGACCGCCGGCGGCTCGTCGAGTGGATTGCCCGTGGTCGCTATGCTATCCACTTCAACCCGCAGCAGTCGATGGTGCAACAGCTCCAACAGGAAGGGCTGACCATTGGCTCCGTGGTCGAGTTCAAGGACTATGGCGCCGAGCTGAGCGCCGGGCCGGGCAGCCTGATGCTGCTAAACCAGGCGCCGCACCCCAACGCGGCCAAAGTGTTCGTGAACTGGCTCCTCTCCAAAGCGGGCCAGACCGCCTTCGAGAGCGCGGTCGTCATGGCCAGCCGCCGCCTCGACGTGCCGACCGACTACCTGCCGCCCGAGCTGGTCCCGAAGCCCGGCGTCCGCTACGTCGACAGCTCCCCCGAGGACTACGCCGTCCCGCCGCCCGAGCTGATGACGTTGCTCAAGGAGCTGTTCGCCAACTGACCCGTGATTCGGGAAGACGTGAGTAGCGCGGCCCGCGCTCAGGGCGCCGGCCTGGAGGGGACAATGTACGGCACGCGCGCCCGGATCGGGTACACCTGCCCGGTGTTCCTGGCGGAGATTTTCCCCTACGACTTCTACAAGATGGTGCCCGAGGGCGTAACGCTCGTCACGGCCACGGCGAGTGTCTGGCAGGGCACACCCGAGGAGCTGCGCCAGAGCGCCGCCCAGGCGCTAGGGGCAGCGCGGGAGATGGCGCGCGCCGGTGTGGACGTGATCGTGCTGGGCGGCGTGCCGGTGAACCTCGCCTCGGGCTACGCGAGCGTCGAGGAGCTGGCGCGCGCGGTGCAGGAGGACTGCGACGTGCCCGTGACGGCCAGCCTGCTGTGCCAAAACCACGCGCTTGAGGCGCTGGGGGCGAAGCAGGTCGTCGTGCTCAGCCCCGGCGCCGCGGCCGGCCGCAACGCCGGCCACGTCGAGGAGATGCGGCGCCTGGGCTGCACCGTCCTGGACGTGCGCGGCACGGGCAGCGCCATGTACGGCAAGCCGCTCGCCGCCGAAGACACACTGGAGCTGGGCCGCGCGATCCTGCGCGACAACCCCGACGCCGATACCTTGCACTGCTCCTCGCCCCACTGGCCGATGGCCGCCAATATCGAGGCGCTGGAGCAGGAGTTCGGCGTCAACGTCGTCACCGCCGGCCAGGCCATCGTCTGGGAAGCCCTCCGCGCCTGCGGCATACAGGACCGGATCAGCGGCTACGGCCGCCTGCTGCGCGAGTTTTAGCGCGGAGAACCTACCCCTGTCCCCGTCCCAATGTGGGAAGGGGGGAGGAGGCCGGGGTGGCTCCCCCCTTCCTTGAGAGGGAAGGGGGGCCGGGGGGTTAGGTCACTCTAGCGCCAGCAGCCGCTCCACGAGCGCTACGGCGCGGGACTTGTCGTAATCCTGGTAGACGATCCCCACGTTGCGGACGGGGTCGCCGTGGTGCAGCCGCTCGTACAGGACCTGGCGTCCCGCGAACGAGTCGCCCGTCAGCTCCCACGCCAGCTTGCAGAGCTTCACGCGCTCGCGCGCCGTCACGCCGCGGCCGTGGAAGTAGCGCTCGACCAGCGGCTGCAGCTCCGGCACGTCGAAGTCGGCGGCCATCGGCGTGCCGAGCTGCGCGCTCGTGCCCACGTGGCGCACCAGGTCCACGAAGCGCTCCGACGCCCAGGCCATGAACGACCGGATATGGTAGACGTTCGCCGGCGCCGTCAGGCCGCCCGGCGTCGTGTAGGCGTCGAACTCCGCGCCGCGCAGCGCCGAGCGGCACATCTCCGTGTACATGATTAGCTCGCCCAGCTCTTCCTGGACATGCGGACTCTTGTCGGCGCCCGACGTGGCCGCCATCAGGTGCGCCGTGCCGATCATCAGGTCGAGCTTGACGAGCAGCCGGGTCAGGCTGGAGTAGCCCGCCCACTTGAACAGCGGCAGCCGCAGCGCGTTCGCCCGCAGCGGGTCGTAGGCCAGAAAGACGCGCTCCCACGGCACGACCACGTCGTCGAAGATCACCGTGGCGTCCTGCTCGTCGAAGCGCACCGACAGCGGGTGGTCGAACGTGTCGCGGTGCCGCGTGTACGTCTCCCGGCACAGCACCTTCAGCCCCGGCGTCGCGATCGGCACGGCGAACCAAACGGCGAACTCCACCTCGCGCTCGTTCAGGATGGCCATCGGGTAGACCAGGATCTCGTTGGAGAACGGCGTGAACGTGGTCAGGGGCCGCGCGCCCCGCACGACGATGCCGTCGTCGCGCTCGGCCACGATGCGGATGCAGCGGTCGGGGTCCTGCTCCGGCCGCAGGCTCTTGTCGAGCGTCGGGTCGTGCAGCGCGTGCGACAACGACAGATCGTGCTCCTGCGCGAAGCGATGATAGGCGACGACGTTGGCCGCGAACTCCGGGCGTATGGCGGCCAGCTCCTCGCGCACGTCGTATAGCCCCACTACCAGGGCGGCGCAGAAGTCGGGAAAGCGGCCCACCATGCCGAAGGTGGCGGTCGCCCACATCTCCGCGTTGCGCCGCCGCTGCAGCAGCTCCTCGCGCGAGGTGGGCAGCAGGTAGGAGTACGAGACGCGGCGACCATCGGGCAGCGCGTAGGTCATCACGTCGCGGGTCGCGGGGGCGAGCTGCTGGTCGTAGCCGGCGGCCAGCGACTGGCAGACGCGCGCGAACGCCGGATGCGTCGTCACGTCGGCTACCCGCTCGCCCGCCAGCCACACCTCGCGGCCGTCGCGCAGGCTCTCCAGGTACGCCGCCCCGCTCATGGCGCCGGTACCCCGAGTCAGCAACGTCGTCATCGCTCCCCCCCGCTCGTCCACACCGCGTCGGCCGCACTCGGGTGGGGTGGCTGCCGCCCCGCGCCCGTCTCGCCCCGCTCTCTTCGCGGGACCTTACCATTGGCCTCGGGCGCCGGTCAATTTGGCGGCGATCCTTGACGCGCCGCCCCACGAGGGCTACAGTCGCGGCAGGACGCGAACGCGGTGGGATACGCGAGTGCGGTCGGAGGACACATGCTGCGCGCGCCAGACATCCGAGGTATGTATGCCATCATTCCCACGCCCGCGAAGCCGGGCGCCGAGCGCCTCGACGCGACGGACACCGTCGACCTAGGGGAGACGGCGCGCGTCGTGGACCAGCTGCTGCGCGACGGCACCACGGGCATCATCGCGCTGGGCACGACGGGCGAGTGCGCCACGCTCACGCAGGCGGACTACGAGGCGTTCGTGGACTGCGTGCTGGCGACCGTGAACAAGCGCGTGCCCACGTTCATCGGCACGACGGCGCTCGGCGGGCAGGCAGCGGTGAAGCGCATGCGCTTCGTGCGCGAGCGCGGCGCCGACGGCACGCTGCTCGGCCTGCCGATGTGGCAGCCCTGCACGACCGAGATGGCCGTGAAGTACTACGCCGAGATGAGCGAGGTCTTCCCCGACTTGGCGATCATGGTCTACGCGAACGCGCGGGCGTTCCGTTTCGACTTCAGCCCGGAGTTCTGGGGCGCGGTCGCGCGTCAGGCGCCGACGGTCATGGCCGCCAAGTACTCCAACGCCAAGATGCTCCCCGCGTGCCTGGCAGCCAGTGGTGACCGCATCAACTACGTGCCGAACGAGGGCTTCGTCTATCGCTTCGCCGAGCTGTCGCCCGCCACGACGACGGCTTGCTGGGCCACCGCGGCCTCGATGGGGCCGCAGCCGGTCGTGGCGCTGATGGACGCGCTGCTGAGCGGCGACATGGCGCGCGCCAAGCAAATTTCGGACGACTGCGCCTGGGCCGGCCAGCCGGTCGACCACATCATCGAGTCGCCCGAGGTCTTCGCGTCGTACAACATCCAGCTGGAGAAGATTCGCATCGACGCCGCGGGCTACTGCAAGGCCGGCCCGGTGCGGCCGCCCTACGACGTGATGCCGGAGGAATACGCCGAGCAGGCGCGCGAGTGCGGTCGCCGCTGGGCGCAGCTCTGCCAGAAGTACGCGGCGGCTGGTAGCGTCATGTAAGCCGCCTCCGGGGGCGCAGGGGAACTCCGGCTGTGCCGCCCGCGTGGAGGGCGCCCCCAATGCCGCATCCGGGGGCGCAGGGGAAATCCCCTGCGGGGGTTTGGGGGTGTCCCCCGACGCCCCTCTCATCCCTCAAACCTCGACGGCGAGGAGGCAGCGAGCGCAAGCGGGGATTGGAAGGAGCAACGAAGATGGTCCAGCCACAGGTGAAGATGCTCTGCAGCATCATCTCCCACATGCCGCTGCACTCGGTGTGGCGCGACTCGGGCGTGACCCAGAAGCACGGCTTCGAGCTGGTCGTGGACGTGTGCAACGTGCCGCTCCCCGACGGCAGCGTCATCGGCATGAAGGAGCGCTCGCCCCTCCTGCTCAACGGTACGTATCAGTTCCTGAGCGGGCTGCACCACGAGCCCTACGTGTACCGCGCGCGAGGCGACAAGCGGCTCGTCTACGTCGCGCAGGCCCAGAACGACTGGGACGACCGCGTGGTGGCGCGGGAAGGCTTCAATTCGGCGAAGGACCTGGAGGGCCAGAAGGTGATCGTGGCCGACCGCGCGCCGTGCGTGTTCGGCAACCTGAAGCACTCGCTGCAAGTGGGTGGCGCCAACCTCGACGCCATCGAATTCGTAAGCCTGGACAGCCACGACACGGACGTGAACCGCCAGGCTGTCGAGAAGGTGGCGCGCGGCGAGGGCGCCGCGTGCCAGGTGGACATCCCGTTCGACCTACAGGGAGAGAAGCTGGGGCTGCACTACCTGCCCATTCCGAGCGTGCCGGTGATTCACAACGCGACGATGTGCTCGAACCGGGAGTGGATCCTGGAGAACGAGGACACCACCATCGCCTTCCTCAAGTCCATGATCGATGCGATCCACTTCTTCAAGAAGCAGAAGAGCCGCGTGTGCGAGATCCTGGAGCGCTCGCTGGCGCCCGTGATCGGCATCCAGAGCGCCGACGAGATCGAGCACCTGCACGCCGGCTGGGCGAAACTGCTGAGCCCGAAGCCGTACCCGCACCCGCTCGCCGTGTGGAACGTCTACAACCTCGACGTGGCGCACAACCCGAACGTCAACTTCATCGGCCCGTTCGAGACGTGGGACACGAGCTACCTGCGCTCGATTGACGACGAAGGCTACATCGACGAGCTGTACGACGGCGCGCACATGGCCAAGAACCCGGACGTAAACCCCGTTATCTGACGCTGTCCCGATCCTGGCAAAGCGCGGCGCTGAAGGCACATCGGCGGAGCCCCCTCTCTCCCTGGGAAAGAGCCAGAGTGAGACCGATCTGCCCCCTCTCCCCCTGGGAGAGGGCTGGGGTGAGGGCATCCCGCCACACGGCAGCGTAAGAGGGGCCACATGAGCGCGCGCGAGCCGGCCGATGACGAGGCGCCCAACCTCGGGCGCCCCGTCGTCGACGCGCACCACCACTGGCTGCCGCGGGAGCTAGTGGATCACGTCGAGCGGTTCTTGCCGCCTGGGTATCGCGCCGAGCGAGGCGCCGACGGACGGCTGGGCATCTACGATCCGGACGGGCTCGAAGGCTTGACCGTTACGCCCGAGCGCTGGTGCCGCGCCGACGTGCAGCTCGCGGACATGGACGCCGCGGGCGTCGACGTGGCGGTGCTGTCTGCCGCCTGTTTCCCCTCCTGGCTGACCCTGCCCGCGGCGCGCGTGCTGAACGACGCCTACGCCGACCTCCAGCGCCAGCACCCGCACCGCTTCGTGGGGCTGGCGCACGTGCCGCCGTGCGGCGACGACGGCACGTTGGCGGAGCTGGAGCGTGCGCGGGGCCTCGGGCTGCGCGCCGTCTGCATCACGACTAATTTCCAGGGCGCCTATCCCGACGACGAGGCCTTCCGGCCCCTGCTGCGCCAGGCCGCCGCGCTGGCGATGCCCGTCGTCGTCCACGCCGCCGGCGCGCCGGCCGAGAATCGGGCGCTGCGCCCATATCAGCTCTACCGCACGATCGGGCGCTCGTTCGATAGCTGCCTGGTCGCGGCGCGGCTGCTCGCCAGTGGCCTGCTGGACGAGCTGCCTGGGCTGCGCGTACTGATCCCTCATCTGGGCGGGGGCTTCTTCCTGCACGTCGGCCGTGTGGCGGGCGTAGCGCGGCCGGGTGCGGGCGAGGCCGTCCGCGAGCGCACGCGGCGGGGGCTGGAGCGGCTGCTGTTCGACACGGCGCCCTCGTTCACCTGGAGCCCGCTGGAGATCGGCTGGGCCGCCGCGCGCCTCGGGCCGGCCCGCCTCGCGCTCGGCAGCGACTACCCCGTCGGCGGTAGCCCGCGGGTGTTGGACGACGCCGTGGCCCACGTGCGCGCGCTGCCCCTCGCCCCTGCCGACCGCGCCCGCATCGCCGGCGCCAACGCCGCCGCCTTCCTTGGCCTGACGGCAGAGTAGCGCGCGCCGCTCGTGGCCGGGTGCCGCTCGCCCGGCGCAGCCGTCGTTGGTGCCCGTGGCGCCCCTGACCTGCCGTTGGGATCGCACCGCGCCAGGCTCTACCATGTGGGCAGAGTGAGGAGGGCACGACGATGGCTACCTTCCTGGATCGCTTCCCGGACCCCGCGCGCGACATCGATCCCAGCTCCGTCAACGGCGAGCAGACCGCCGTGTTCGCGGGCGGCTGCTTCTGGTGCGTGGAAGCCGTGTTCGAGCCGGTCGAGGGGGTGATCGACGCCGTCTCCGGCTACGCGGGCGGCACCGCTGAGACGGCTGACTACGAGACGGTCTGCAGCGGCACGACGGACCACGCCGAGGCCGTGCGGATTCGCTACGACCCGAAGCGCATCACCTACGGCCAGCTCCTCAAGCTGTTCTTCTCGATCGCCCACGATCCGACGCAGCTCAACCGCCAGGGCAACGACCACGGCCGCCAGTACCGCTCGGCCATCTTCTATGCCGACGAGGCGCAGAAGGAGGTGGCCGAGGCGTACATCCGGCAGCTCGACGAGGCGCACGTCTTCGACGCGCCGATCGTCACGCGGTTGGAGCCGCTCCGCGGCTTCTACGAGGCCGAGGACTACCACCAGGGCTACGCGGAGCGCAATCCCTTCCAGCCTTACATTGCGTACACGGCGGCGCCCAAGGTCAAGAAGCTGCACCAGTACTACGGCGACAAGCTGAAGGGCGCCAGCAAGTAGGCGCGTGCTGGCGACAGACGTGGCCGGATAGGTAGGGCAGGGGCTCGTCCCCCGCCGCCCGGCCGACGCTGCCCGGCTCGCTCGGCCCGCAAACCACTGTAGGTGCGCGGGATGGCGCTCTCGGAAACGCTAAAGGGGGCCGGTCCTGGCGACCGGCCCCCGGGGCGGTATTCAGTTGCCGCGAGTGGCGACGCTCCTGCGAGCACTCAAGCCCTGGCCCCCGCGTTGCCTGCCGTCAGGCCGCCTCCTTGGGACAGCGGTGCGTCGCGGTCGCGGGCCGCGCGCCCCGGCGAGCCGGGGCATCGTCGGCCCGCGCGCGGCTCCCCGACGACTCTCAGGCGCGGGTCGATCCGCATGGTGGGCCTCCTGGTGCGCTGAGATCGCGGTGACCGGCTGGCGGAGCCGCACGCGCCTGGCGAATCATCGGCTCGGCCGTGGCGATAGGTGGCGCCCTTTCAGTCCAGAGGCCGCAGCTCATCACCTCCCTCCAGAAAGCTCGCGTCGCGCACGCAGTACCAGCACAGCTTGAGCCCGGGGTCGTCCAGGTCGCGGGCGCACTGCTTGCAGATGCCGACCCCGGCTTCCATCGCCTCCTGCGCGCGCTCCAGCAGCCACTCGATGTCGTCTGGCGTCAACTGGCTGCGGTCGTAACGCCAGGCCGCGAGCAGTCGGGCCAATCGCTCAGTTCGGGTCTCGGCACGTACTGTCAGATTCATCCTGCTCTCCCGATTCGCCGTCCTGGCGGCGCGTCGGCTTTCCGCGACGCGCTCCTAACTCAGATACTGGGGGCCGACCGTTGCGTCGCGCGTTGCGGCTGGTAACCGCCGCGTAAACGTTCGTGGCCCTGGGTGGTCGCGCCGACCGGCCGGCCTCGGGGTCTCCCTTTGCGGGCTCGCGCGCGCCGGCCGGCGGGCTGCCCCGCGGCCGGGCGGCGTGTAGAATCCCGGCGGGGCGGCGCGAGATGGCCGCCCGTGGAGCAGCGACATGGCGACGACCGGGCCCCTGGCGGGCGTGCGCGTGTTCGAGCTGGGCAGCCTAATCGCCGGTCCCTTCTGCGGCCACCTGCTGGCCGACTATGGCGCGGAGGTCATCAAGGTCGAGCTGCCGGGCGAGGGCGACCTGATGCGCCAGTGGGGCGGGCGCTACAAGGGGCTCGGCCTGTACTGGCCAATCGTGGCGCGCAACAAGCAGGCGATCACGCTCGACCTGCGCCGGCCGGAGGGCCAGGCGCTCTTCCGACAGCTTGCCGCGCATGCCGACGTCGTGGTCGAGAACTTTCGGCCGGGTACGCTCGAGCGCTGGGGGCTGGGCTACGACGCGCTGAGCGCCGCGCACCCGGGGCTCATCCTGGTGCGGGTGACCGGCTACGGCCAGACCGGGCCGTACCGCGACAAGGCGGGCTTCGGGGCCATCGGTGAGGCGATGGGCGGCCTGCGCTACCTGACCGGCGAGCCGGGGCGGCCGCCGGTGCGCGTGGGCGTCAGCCTGGGCGACGCGCTGGCGGCGACGATGGGCTGCCTCGGCGCGCTGCTCGCTCTCTACGCCCGCGACGGCCGGCAGGGCAGCGGCCGCGGCCAGGTGGTGGACGTGGCGATCTACGAGGCGGTGTGGGCCTACATGGAGAGCATCCTGCCCGAGTGGACGAAGCTCGGCACGGTGCGCGAGCCGACCGGCAGCGTCCTGCCGGGCGTCGCCCCGTCGAACGTCTACCCCTCGCGCGAGGGCGAGTGGGTGCTGGTGGCGGCGAACGCCGACGCGGTGTTCCGGCGGCTGGCGGAGGCCGTCGGCCACCCGGAGTGGGCCGCCGACCCGCGCTTCGCCACGCACCAGGCGCGCGGCGCGCACCAGACGCTGCTCGACGACCTGATCGCGCAGTGGACGAGCGAGCGCGCGGCCGCCGAGATCCTGGCGGTCATGGACCAGGCGGGCGTGCCAGCCGGCCGCATCTACACGGCGCGCGACATCGCCCAGGACCCGCACTACGCGGCGCGCGGCATGATCGTCGAGCAGCACCAGCCCGGTCTCGGCGAGGCCGTGCCGATGCAAGGGATCGTGCCGAAGCTGAGCGCCACGCCCGGCGGCATCCACACGCCCGCGCCGGGCCTCGGCGAGCACAACGCGGCGGTGTACGGCGGCCTGCTCGGGCTGAGTCCGGCCGAGATCGCCAGCCTGGCGGCAGCGGGCGTCATCTAAGCTGGCAAGCCGGCTAGGGAGCAGGGTTGACTACGTCGAACCTCTTCCCCCCAGAGGCTTACGGCAGTTTGCAGCCAGGCCGAGCGTCGGCCGGCGCCGGGGCTGCGGCCTCAACGGCCGCGGGCGGGCGTGAAACCCGCCCCTACCACTACCACCCGCCGGCGCCTGACTTTGGGTGGAAGCTGCTCTAGCGGCAGACCACGAACTTCATCGGGTAGTCGTGCAGGCGCTCGGTGCCGGTCTTCGTGACGAGCAGCGTCTCGCCCACTTGCAGGCCCATGCGCGCGTCGTCGGTCACGACGTTGGGCTGGATCACCACGACCATGTTCTCGCGGAACGTGAACGGCGGCACCGGCCCGCGCGAGGTGGGCCGCGTCCGCAGGATCGGCGGGAACTGGTTCGCGCCGTGCAGCAGATCGTCATAGATCGTGAAGCCACGATCGTGGATCACCTGGGCGGCGTTCAGCACGTCCTCGGCGGTCGCGCCGTCGCGGATGACGTCCCGCACCCGCTCGTAGCCCTCGACCGCCACGTCGTGAATGCGTTGGTACTCCGGCGTCGGCTCGGCGCCGATCGCGTAGGCGCGGTGGATCTGGCCCGTGTAGCCCCAGTAGCCGCCGCTGATCTCGGTGATCAGCACGTCGCCGGGCTCGATCACGCGCCGTGCCTGCACCTGCGACGGCACGCCGATCGCGGGATTCCGCATCGGCGTGGTCGCCATGAAGTGGATGCCGTGCGTGCCGCCCTCGGGACTGTAGGCCGACTCCACGATGTGCGCCAGCTGCTCCTCGCGCAGCCCCGGCCGCACCTGCTCCTCTAGCGCCCACATCGCCTGGTCGCTGTAGCGCGCGGCGATGCGGATGCGCTCGATCTCCTCGTCGCTCTTCACCGTCTCCAGCCGCCGCAAGGGCGTCGTTAGGTCCACGAACTCGACGCCTGGCAAGCCCTCGCGCAGCTTGTTGTAGTGCTGCCAGGGCACGGGGCCGACCAGCCCCACGCGCCCGCGCTCGATGCCGCGCTCCTTCAGGTTCGCGATCACGCTGTCCGGCGAGCTGGTGCCGCCCCAGCGCACGTCGTCGATCACCGCCATGCGCTGCGCGTTCGGCAGGTGGTTGAAGAGCTGCACGAACAGCGTCGGCGGCCCCTCCCGCGGGAAGATCAGGTACACCTCGCGCGTGCCGGGCCAGCCGGTCAGGTACTGCACCTCCAGGCTGCGGCCGCCGTAGACGACTAGCGCCGCGGCGTCTGCGTCGCCCAGGATCGCCCGCACCGCGGCGTGCCGGCGCGCAAACTCGGCCTCCGAGAACGTGGGATACAGCGAACGATCGGCCATGCGTACTCCTAGCGTTGGCTGGCGCGCTCGAGGTAGGAGAGGTCCACCACGTCGTCTACCGTGAGCGGGCGCTTCAGGATGTCGGCTTCCAGCATGATGTCGATGACCGCCTTCACGCCGTCGCGGTCCACGCCGGCGTCCGGCGAGATCACCTTGTTCTTCAGCGGGCCGGCGACGTAAGTGTCGTAGGTCTGCCCGCCCGCTTCCTCGCTGGCGCCGCTCAGCTTCACCCAGTAGTCCACCATCTTGTCGCGGTTGGCCGGGTCCTGCATCCACTCGAGGAACTCCTGGTAGCCGCGAATGAACCGTACCAGCGCGTCGGCGTTTTGCCGCGCCCAATCGCGCTTGGCGGCGACGGTGGTGAACATGTAGTTGGGCACTGCATCGCTCGTGGTGCCGAGGTACTTCATGCCGCGCGACTCGGCGTCGAACGTGAGCGGCACCGAGAGCAGCGTCGCGTCCACGGCGCCCTGGATGAGCGCCGTATAGCGGTTGTTCGTCGCGCCGATGGGCAGCAGGTCGTAGCGATCGGGCGGCAGGCCGTAGTACGAGAGCGTCTTGCGCACGAGCGTGTTCAGCTCGGAGCCGGGGTCGGCCGCGGCGACGCGCTTGCCGTCAAGCTGCTGGACGGTCGCGATGTCCGAGCGGCCGTAGAGCTGGTAGTCGGGATCGGCCTGCAACCCCATGACGATGGCGATGTCGGCGCCGTTGCCAATGGCGTTGATCGTGGTGCCGGTGATCTGCGAAGTGAGGTCGGCCGCCCCGGCCATCATCGCCTGCAGGGCGGGCGGCCCGCCCTGGAAGAACGTCGACTCCAGCTGGACGCCCTGCCGGGGCAGGAAGCCCTCCTCCTGGGCGATGATCGGCAGCACCTGCGGCGCGCTGCGCGAGGGGAAGGAGAGCGTGATGGTGGCCGGCGCCGGCGGCTGCGTCGGCTGTGCGGCGGCGGGCTGGCTGCCGCCTGCCGTCGGCTGGGCCGCGGGCGCCGGCGCGGCGGGCGCCGCCGGGGTCGCGCTCGCGCCGCCGCAGGCGACGAGCAGCGCGGCGGCGAGCGCCGCTAGCGGCAGCCAGCCGCGCCGCCACGCGCGACCGCGGCGCCGTAACGTTCGCGGACCCGCTAGGAGCGGCATGTCGGTAGCCTCCTCGGGCGCCTGAAGCATGCCATTCTACCAGCAACGCGCACTGGCCGCGCCCGCGCCGGCGCGGCCCGCCCCGGGGCGGGCCGCGCCGGTCGCCATCTCACTCTCCCTTGGGCCGGGCAATCGAGGACTGGCTGCTGGCTCGTCGTTCACGGCGGCGCCGGTCGGTCGCCATTCCAGCCGGGACGGGGCGCTACTCCGCCGGCGAGTAGGGGCCGAGGCCGCGCTGCGGGATCAGCACGCGGCGCTGGTAGCCCGGGCCGAAGCGGCCGTCGAGGGCGTCGCGCACCCAGTCGAGCATGAAGCCGTAGAGGTGCAGGCCGCCAAGCGCCTTCATGTTCGCCAGGCCGTGCGCCTCGTTCTCGAACACCCACAGCTCCTTCGGCCCGGCGATCTCCGCGAAGAACGCCTCCGTCTCCTCCAGATAGGTGAGCGGGTCGTACTCGCCGGTGACGAGGAGCGACGGGCAGTGGATACGCGCGCCCCAGCCGTCGAGCGTCATCTGCTCGGCCATCGCGTCGAAGGCCGCCTCGTCGTGGATGCCCGCCATGTACATGAAGACCTGCTTGAAGCGCGGCGAGGCCTGGTTGAAGATGTGCGTCTTCGGGCCCCAGCAGGCGCGCGCTGTCGCGCAGGCTTTCACGCGCGAATCGAGCGCGCAGAGGCGCGCGCCCCAGAAGGTGCCCATGCTCGAGCCGACGACGGCGATCCGGTCGCCCTCCAGCTCGGGCCGTCGGGCGATGTAGTCGATCGCCGCCTGGCCGGCGCGCTCGTAGTTGTCGGCCGTCACGCGAATCTTGCGCAGGTTGCTGCTGCCCTGGCCCGGGCCGTCGAGCGCCAGCACGTGGAAGCCGCGGTCGAGGAAGACGTTGTGCAGCGGGTCGAGCGCGTTCTCCTTGGTGCCGTCCATGCCGGGGATGTAGAGCACGAACGGCGCCGGGCGGCGGTCGGGCTGCAAGTGGACCAGCGCCGCGAGCGAGCGGCCCTCGAAGGGGATCTCGACACGCTCGATCGGGTAGTCGCTATAGGCGATGACCTTGTCGTAGCACGCGTCCACTTTGTTCCAGTAGTGGATCTTCTGGGCGTTGTCATCCTCGAAGATCGCGTGCTGCGCCTCGCGGTAGGTGTCCGCGGCGGCCCAGTAGGCCTCGCGGGCGGTGTGCAGGTGGCCGGCAGCCTCGGCGGCGCGGGCGATGGCCTCGCGGTGCGCGGCCTCCTTCCCGAGCGCGCGGGGGATCATGGCGTAGCTCTTCACCTCGGGCGGCACCGTGCGGCCGTCGTCGAAGAAGTTCTGCGTCCGCCCCGTCACCTTCACGAGATAGTCGAGCAGCCATTGTTGATTGTCGCGCTGCCGTTCGAGCTGCATCCTTGGCTCTCCTTCCCCATGGGTTGGGAGAGACTATCCGCCTTGATGCGGTGCGCGAGCAAGCGCGGGCGGCTCAGCCCCCGAACAGGCGCAGGCGGCGGGCGGCGACGTCGAGGGGGAAGAGGAGCAGCGCGAGGGCGGCCAGCAGCGGCGTGAGGGAGTCCCAGCGCTCGCCCTGCGGGGCGGCGCGCAGGCTGGCGTCGCGGGCGAAGACTTGTTTCGCGTCCTGGAGCAGCCGTCCGCCCGTCTCGTGGGTCAGACGACCGAGCAGCGCGCGGTTCGAGCCGGCGTGCGCGTGCTCCGGGTCGGCCGGCACGGTGACGCCCGCTAGCTCGTGCCGCTCGGCCCCGCCGGGCAGCTGCTGCACCACGTCCACACCGTACACGCCCGGCTCGCGTGCCAGGAAGCTATTCTCGTAGCGGCCGGGCGCCACCTGCTGCAGCGGCAGCCGTGCCACCGTGCTGCCCCGCGCCTGGCTCGGCGGCCGGATGCGCGCCTCCGTGGGCGCGCGATCGAGGAACGAGCCGTCCTCGCGCAGCGCCTCCACCGTCACTTGCACCTGCGTGGAGCGCCCGTCGCCGCTGTGGCCCTGCTGCTGCGCCAGCACGCGCAGGTCGCCCTGCTCGGGCGGCGCGAGGGTCCAGCGCACGATCTGGCTCCAGAACTGCCCGAAGCGCGGCCAGGTCAGCCACTCGCTGCTCCAGGCGGGCCCGGCGTCGGCGCTCCAGGCCGCCACGCGCCCCAGCCCGTACTGCCAGCTGGCGAGCAGCGGGTCGCCGCGCTCGGACCATAGCGCCACCTCGGCGGTCGGCTTCGGCGTCGTCACCACGTAGCCGTTCAGCGCCGGCAGCTCACTGGGCGAGAGCGAGCGCAACAGCGGGCTGTCGGCGCCCAGGCGCGGCTGCACACGGCCCTCCATCGCCACCGGGCGTGTCACCACGTTCGTCTCGCGCATCATGATGCGCGGGATCTCGCGCACTCGGTCGGTGAAGTAGTAGCGGCCCAGCCCGCCGCGCGCGAGCAGCGACATCAGGTTCGCGTCGATGTCCTGGCCGATGCCGATGGTGCTCAGCGTGACGCCGCTGGCGCGGTACTGCGCGAGCAGGCTGTCCCAGTTGCTGCCCCAGGACTGGCCGTCGCTAAGCAGGATGACGTGCTTGAACTGCGCGTCGGTCGCCGCGATGGCGTCGTAGGCGCGCTGGAGCGCCGGGTAGATGTCGGTGCCGCCGTCGGCCTCGATCGTGCCGATAGCTTGCTGCACGGCCGCCAGCCCGCCATTGGCCGTTATCGAATTCAGGGGCACGATCCAGTCGTTGCGCACGTCGAAGGCGATCACGCCGAGCTGGTCGTCCGGCCGCAGCGTCTCGGTCGCCAGCACGGCCGCCTCGCGCGCCATCGCCATCTTCGTCACGTCGTCGCTGCGGAGGCTCATGCTGCCCGAGCGGTCGATCACCAGCACCATCGCCAGCGTCCCGCGCTCCTGCTGGAACGGCGCGTCCGCCGAGAGCGGCAGGGCCTGCTCCAGCAGCGAGCCGGTGTAGCCGCCGAGCGCGTAGCTGGTGTTGCCGCCGACGACGGTCAGCCCACGGCCCAGGTTTTGCACGTAGGTGTCGAGCGCCTGGAGCTGGTCGAGGGTCAGCGTGCTGGCCGCGACGTTGTCGAGCACCACGCCGTCGTAGGGCAGGAGCTGCCCCAGGTCCAGCGGCCGGGCGTTGTTCGTGGGGTGCCGCACGTCGACTTTCAGGCCGGCCGCCTGCAGGGCGCTGGCCAGCGGCTGGGCCTCGTCCGTGCGGTCTTCCAGCACCAGCACGCGGGCGGGGTCCTTCACCACGATGGCCTGCGCCAGCTCGGCACTGCCCCCGTCCGTCACGACCTCGGCGCTGAGCCGGTGCAGCCCGGCGCCGCGCAGGGCCGTGTCCAGCGACACGCGGTTCAGGCCGGGCTGTAGGGCGATCGGCTGCTGGCCGGCCGCGGTCGTGTCCACCCACAGGCGCACCGTGGCATCGGTGGCCGTCGCGCTGTACACGGCGACCGACGCCTCGACCGGCTCCGCCTCGCGCACCACCGGTGGGGCGTCCACGCTCTGGACGGCGAGGTCGCGCGGCGGCGTCGCGGCGAGCGGCACCGCGTCCACGTGGATGCCGGCCGCCGCCAGCGGCAGGATCTCCGCGTCCGCGCGCGCCATCGTCTCCCAGCCGTCGGACAGCAGCACGATGCGCCTGGGGCCGCTAGGCGGCAGCAGCGCCCGTGCCAGCCGCAAGCCCGCCTGCAGATTGGTGTCCTGGGAGTCACCACTCAGATTGCCGCTGTCCTGGTTCGAGGCGTCTGTCAGCGCGGCTAGCTCCTGCTTGCCGAGCGATGCCTCGGCGAGCGGGCGCAAAGCGGCGGCCTGGGCGCCGACGCGCACGAGGGCGCTGCGGTCGTGGGGCTGGCGCGCGGCCTCGGCCCGGCGCAGCCAGTCCACGGCCTGCGCCTGGGTGTCGGGCGCCAGGCTGTCGGAGGTGTCGACGACGTAGACCACGCTCAGCCCGTCGTCGGGTTGCCGGATGCTGGGGCCGGCCAGCGCCACCGCCAGCAGCGCCATGCCGGCCAGGCGCAAGCCGAGCGCCGTCCAGCGGCGCGCCGGCGGCAAGTAGCGCAGGCGCGGCCGGCCGAGCCGCACGAGCAAGGGCAGCAGCAGCAAGAGCAGCAGGGCGGGGGCGAAGTCCAGGCGGAACGGCATCAGTTACCCTTTCCCCACCACCACCACTCGGCCGTGGAGAGCGCGACGGCGCCCAGCAGGAGGAGGCCCGCGAGCGCCAGCGCCGGGGCCGGCCGCGGGTCCGGGGACCCGGTCGGCGCCGGCATGGTCTGCGCCCGCGGCCGGATGTCTGACTTGGCCGGCGCCAGCAGGCTCACGCGGAACTCGGCCAGTGGCGCCGCGTCGGGCGACGCGGCGCCGGTCTTGGGGTCTCCGCTCGCGACGGTGTAGCGGCCGACCCGCTCGGTGTCCGCGTAGGCGTCCACGCCGGCCGGCACGCGCTCGGCGCCCGCGGGGCCATTGACCACCTGGCCGCTGGCGTTCGGCGGCAGGCGCACCGCCTGGCCGGCCTGCACCGTCCCCTCGCGGTCGCCCCAGCCGAGCCGGTCGAGCGCGTTGGCCAGCAGCAGCGGGAAGGCGCGCAGCCGCGGCAGGTTCGAGGCGCGCGGGTCGAAGGCGAGTACGACCACGCGCCGACCGTCTACCGCGCCCTCCAGCACGGCTGGCCCGTCGTCCGTCCAGACGACCGGCACGGCCCAGTCGGGCGGTTGAAGCGTTACCTGCCGGCCGAGCTGGAACGCCGCCGGGTCGATGGCCGTCAAGAGGGGATTCGTCGGGTCGTAGTCCACCCCTGCCGGGTTCTCGGTCGTGCCGCGCACGTCCAGCGCGCCGCCGGCGGGCGGGTTCACGACGATCGCGTCGGCCGCGGGCAGCGCGCGGGGCAGGAAGCCGTCGAATACCACCAGCGGCGCCAGGGTCGCGCCCGCGTAATCGTCGGGCGCCACGGTCGTCACGCGCACGCCCGGCAGCGCGCGCAGCGCCCGCGCCAGCACGTCGGGCTGCGCGGAGACGAGCGTCACGGGGCGGTCGCCGGCCCCGGGCGCGCGGGCCTCGGCGCGGTCGTCCGTGGCGAGCAGGTCGTGCGTCTCGAGCTGCAGCGCGACGGTGCGCGTGCCGGGCGGCAGGGTGAAGGTCAGCTCCTCGCTGGCGCCCGCCCCCAGCTCCAGGTTGCGCGTCTCGACCGGCAGGCCGTCTGCCGTCAAGCGCGCCGGCACGGTGGCGGACGCGCGGCCAAAGTTGGTCACCCGCGCGTAGCCGACCGTCGGGCCGCCGTTGGGCGGGCGGCGCAGCGCCAGGGCGGCCACCGCCACGTTCTGGTCGCCGCGGCCGATGGGCACGAACTCAACCGGCGCCCCGAGCGCGCTCGGGAACGCGGGCGGGGGGAAGGCGCCATCGGAGAGCACGACGATCTCGCCGCGGCCCGCGGGCTCCTCGGTCGCCGCCGCCGCCAGCGCCAGCGCGCTGTCGAGCGCGCCGGGCGCATCGCCCGGCGCCGCCCCGTCGATCGCCGCGCGACCCGCCTCCGCCGATGCGGCCCAGGCCAGGGAGCGGGGCTCCGCGCCGGCGCGGATGACGGTCACGCGGTCGGCCGGCGTCAGCGCGGCCACGCGCTCGGCCGCCAGCCGCTGCGCCTCGCCAAACCGGCTCGGCGCCACGTCGGTCGCGCCCATGCTGGCCGAGGCGTCGAGCACGACGACCAGGTGCCGCCCGCCGGGCGGCCGCAGCAGCACCGGGCCCGCCAGCGCGAGCGCGACCACGCCGACGAATGCGAGCTGGAGCGCCAGCAGCCACGTCCAGCGCGGCGGTCGCCAGTTGCGGCGGGCCTCCAGCTCCTCGCTCAGGCCCCGCCAGAGCCGCACGCTCGCGACCGGCACGCGCCGCCGCTGCGTGCGCAGGATGTACAGCAGCAGGATCACGAGCGCGAGCAGCAGCCACCACAGCGCGCCCGGATGCTCCAGTGTCACTCCAGCAACCCCCGCCGGCGCAGCTCGCCCAGCACGGCTTCCTCCAGCGGCAGCGCGGTGCTCAGGCGGACGTAAGGGATGCGACGCGCGGCGCAGTAGCGCTCCATCTCGCCGCACCAGGTCGTAAGCCGCTCGCCGTAGCGGGCCAGCGTCTCCGGGGAGAGGCTGGCCGGCACCGGCTCGCCCGTCTCGACGTCGATCAGCTCGAGGTCGCCAGCCATCTCGGGCGCTAGCTCCTGCGGGCTTAGCAGGTGGAGCAGCACCGGCTGGAAGCCGGCCTGCAGCAGCTCGCCCAGGCCGGCCGCGTGCTCGTCGGGGAAGAAGCCGTCGGTGAGCAGCACGGCGACGCCCCGCGGCGTGCCGCGCCGGTACGCGCGCACGCTCTCCAGCAGCGGCGCCGCGGCCCCCGAGCCGTTTCGCGCGCCCAGCCCGTCCAGGTACGCGAACAGGCGCCCGGCCTGCGCCTTGCCGCGCAGCACGGGCAGCGACGGCGTGCGCGGCGCGAGCGCCCCAGCCCCGACGGCGTCCAGCCGCGCCAGCGCCAGGTAGCCGAGCGCGGCGGCCAGCTGACGCGCGTAGTCCAGCTTGTTCGGCGTGCCGTAGTCCATCGACGCGCTCGTGTCGATCAGCAGGTGCAGAGCCAGGTCTTCTTGCGCCTCGCCCAGCCGGTAGTACAGCGCGCCCAGGCGGCCGTACGCCTTCCAGTCGATGCGGCGGAAGTCGTCGCCCGGCGAGTAGGTACGGTAGTCGGCGAACTCCGGCGCGTCGTTCTTGCGGCGGCTGCGGTGGTCGCCCGCGAGGCCGGTCGTGGGCGGGCGCTGCAGCGCCAGAGCCAGCCGCTCCAGGCGGCGCAGGAACGCCTCGTCGGCCACCAGCGTGCGGGGCGCCGCGGCCGGGCGCAGCCCGAGCGACGGGCGCAGCCGCGCGGCGGCCCGGGTCACGAGGGCGCCGCCCGCGCCGTCGCGCGCCCGCCGCAGCCCAACCGGCAGCCTCACGCGAGCCTCCCGCGCCAGCGGTCGACCAGCGCCGGCAAGCGCGCCCACGGCAGCTCGCCGACAGCGAGCCGGCGCGGACTGGCCTCCGGCACGGCGGCGAGCACGGCCGCCACCACGCTCTCGGCGTCCACGGCGCGCACGTCGGCCTCGACGTTCAAGCGCAGGCGGTGGCGCAGCACCGCGGGCGCCACGCGCCGCACGTCGCCGAAGGCTACGTTGAAGCGCCCTTCCAGCAGCGCGTGCGCCCGCGCCGCGGCCTCGAGCGCCTGGAGCGCGCGCGGGCTGGCGCCATAGCGCACGTAGCGGCGCACGGCGTCCGGCGCGCTCGGCTGGTCCGGCCGTGTGGCGAGGGCCAGCCGCACCGCGTAGTCGCGCACGTAGCTCGCCACGGGCAAGCTAGCGACGTGCTGCTGCAGCGCGAGCAGCCCCGTCCCGTCGAGCAGCGGGCGGCCGCCCTCTCCCCGCCCCTCGCTGAGAGAGAGAGGGGGAATACTGCCCGCCCGCCGGCCCTCGCCCGGGGGGCGAGAGGGGAGAAGCTCTCTCCCCTCTCCCCCTGGGAGAGGGGCCGGGGGTGAGGGCGACGTCATCGCTGCAATGGTCCGCAGCGCGTCCGGCCCGGGCAGCCGGAGGCGCAGCTGCACGAGGAAGCGATCGAGCTGTGCCTCGGGTAGCGCGTACAGGCCCTCGCCGTCGGCGGCGCTCTCGGTCGCGAGGACAAAGAATGGGTTGGGCAGCGGGCGCGAGCGACCGCCCACGGTGACCGTGCGCTCCTGCATGGCTTCGAGGAGCGCCGATTGGGTGCGCGGCGTGGCGCGGTTGATCTCGTCGGCCAGCACGAGGTTGGCGAACACCGGGCCGGGCAGGAACTCGAAGGCGCCGCGGGCGCCGAGCACCTGCGTGCCCAGCAGGTCCGCTGGCATCAGGTCGGGCGTGAAGGCGATGCGCCGGAAGTCGAGCGCCAGCAAGTCGGCCAGCGTGCGCACCAGCAGCGTCTTGCCCAGCCCCGGCGGCCCCTCCAGCAGGACGTGGCCCCCGGCCAGCAGCGCCAGGAGCACCCCGCGCACGGCGCCGGGCTGGCCCACCAGCGCCTGGCGCAGGGCGGCCTCGAGCGACGCGGCCACGGCGGGCGCGTCCACCAGCGCGGGCGCCGGAGGCGCCGGCCCCCGCGCCGCCCCCTGGCTCCTGGCCCTCGGACCCTGGCCCCCGTTCACCGGCCGCCTTCGTTGCCAAAGTAACCGCGCACCACCTCGCGACGCTCGGTGGGCACGGGGGCCGTCTCGCCCGTCGCCGTGAGCGGGCCGCTGGCCGCAGCCGGCCCGCCGTCGCTGGTCGCGCCGATGCTGACCGGCGCCAGCACGCTGGGCCGGTCGGGATCGGGCGGCTGGGCGCTGGGAGCGCCGTCCATGCTCGGCAGGTTGTCGAGCGGGACGGGGGCGCCGGGCGCGCCCAGGCGCTCGGCATTGCCGCTGTTCGCGGCGCCCGGCTGCGTGCCCGGGGCGCTGCTGCCAGCGGGCGAGTTGCTCTGGCCCTGCGTCTGTCCCGCGCTCGGCGTGCCATCGCTGCCCAGCGCGGCGAGCGCCGCGTCGACGTCCGCGCCCTGTTGGGCCAGCGCCTCGCCGAGCATCCCGAGATCGCCCTGGGGCACCACGTTCCGGCCCGCCTCCGCCACCGCATCGGCGAGGTCGCCCAGCGACTGCTCGGTGCGGCGGTAGTCGCGGCCGTTCAGCGCCTGCGAGGCGCGCTGCGCGCGGTCCGCCAGCTCCGGGCTGAGCGGCCGCAGGCCCGCCTGCGCCTGGCGCAGCGCGTCGGCGAGCTGGCGCCGCCCGGCCGGCGAGAGCTGGTCGCTCTCGCGGCCCAGCGCCTTCAGGGCCTCGGCGGCGCGCTGGTAGTCGCCCTGCATGAGGTTGTCGGCCACCTCGCGCCCCGCCGCGGTGCCCTGGAGCGCGCGCGCCAGCTCCGACAGCGCCTGCTGCTGGGCGCGCGACGCGGCGGCGAGGTCGGCCAGCTGCTGCGCGGCGGCGGCGCGCTGGGCCGCCGCCTCCTCCGGGCTCAGCCCCGCCTCGTTGCCGCGCAGGGCGTCGACCTGTTGCATCAGGGGCGCCAGCCGGGCGTCGACCTCGTTCTGAGTGTTCGCCACCGCGTGGTTCTCGTCGTGCGCGGGGCTAAACTTGCTCGCGGCCGCCTCCAGCAGCTGGCGCAGCGGCACGAGTCCTCCCGGCACGCCCTCGCCCAGCCCGGCCAGCAACATCATGCCGGCAGTCAGCAGGGCCAGGCCCAGGGCCAACACCGCGTAGTGCCGCGTGCCCGTGAGCGGTACGAGCTGGGCGCGCGGCAGCGCGCGCACGCGCGCCGCGGCGTCGGCGATCTGCACGACCGCGGTAGGCCCCGGGGCGCCAGTCGTGGCTAGCTCGACGGCCGTCCCCACGCGCTCGGCGAGGCCCGCGCTGCGGTCCACGCTGCGCGCCGCGGCCAGCAAGCTCGGCGGCCGCAGCAGCGCGACGACCGCGGCGGCCAGTACCAGCCCGGCTGCGGCGAGCGCCACCCGGCCGTCCGGCAGCGGCGCCAGCCCGAGCACTGCGAGCGTGGCGCTCGCGAGCACCGCCCCGAGCACCAGGCACAGCGCCCGTAGCACGAGCTGCGCGCCGCTCTGCCACCACAGCCGGCGTCGCAGCGGCTCCAGCAGCGCCTCGATCTCCGTTCCGCCCCGCGCGCCGCGCCAGCTCGCTTGCATGGTCCTCCCGCGCATCCAGCCCGCGCCCCCGTCGGGGGTGAAGTCCGGGCTTCTACTATTACTCCCGTGGGATACAGACCCGCGCCGCGCCCCTGCTGTCGCTCGCGGGAGCGGACGCCTGCTTCGCCCCGCGGCCAGGCGACGCGCGGCGCGCAATCACAGTGCGAAGCCCTCGTCGGCGCGCTGCGTGGGCGGCGCACCCGGCCGCGGCGCGCGCCGCGGCCGCAACACTAGGCCGACCAGGGCGACCGCACCCGCGCTCAGCAGGAGCAGTGCCAGCCGACCCTGCCGGTTGTCGGCCTCCGCGCGGACTGCTTGCGCGCGCTGCACGCCGTCCTCGTCGCCGATCGTCTGGTAGAGGGCCGCGGCCTCGGCCGACCGCGCCCGACCCTCCGGATAACGCCAACCGGCCACGAGCGCCTCGGCCGCCGCGAGCTGCTCGCCGGCGGTCGCGCCGTTCTCAGCCTGCGCCAGCGGCTCCGCCAGGGCCGCGCGCCGAGCGGCGTCGCCGGCTTGATCGTAGCGTTGCTCGGCCGCTGCCAGCAGCGCGCGCGCGCCGCTGTAGTCGCGCTCCGCCAGCTGCGCGCGGCCCTGCTGGGCGAGGTCCGCGGCCTCGAGCGCCACGGCGACGCGCCCGAGGTAGCCTGCCGCCTCCGCGGCGCGCGCCGGCTGCTCCAGCTCGGTGTGTAGTCGCTGCGCCTGCTCGAACAGCGGCTGCGCCGCCGCATAGTCGCCGGCCGCGAAGCGCTCCTTCGCATCCGCCAGGTCGAGCGTGCGCAGCTGGTTGCTCTCCCAGCCGCTGGCGTAGTACGTCGGCAAGTACTCGCGCCACTCCGTCTCCAGCGCGGCCGCGGGCTCGCCGTAGACTGCGGCCAGGGCCTGATCGTATGGCTCGTCCCGGCGTCCCAGCTCCAGCAGGAACCGCTTCAGCGTGCCCAGGCCGTGGCGGTCCACGAGGAACGTCATCATGCTAAGCGCCTCGGGATAGCCGACGTTCATGCGGCGCAGGAAGCGGGGCTGATCGTTCAAGTCCTCCCAGCTCAGCAGCTGCCCCTGGCGTTCGGCGGTCCGCAGGCTCTCTGCCAGTCGGCGCCGGTCGGTGGCCTCCTTCTCGGCGTACTGCGCGATCCCCTCCTGAAAGCCGATCGGCAGGCGGTCGGCGGTCAGCTCCGTCAGCGTGAGGTGCATCAGCTCGTGGCGCACCGTGTCGCGGAGCGTCTCGGCGCCGGCGCGGTCCACGCGGTCCACGGCGATTCCGATCTCGCCCGCGTGGGTATCCGTGTGAGCGATCACGCCCTCGACGTAGCGCGCGATGGGGTTCACGCTCGCGTAGGCTCGGGTGGTCGGATAGAGCCGCAGGGGCACGGGTGGCGTCGGCCCGTGGTCGAACGCGGCCGCCACGTACTCGTAGAGGCTGTCCACCACGGTGGCGTACCGCTCGAGGGCATCGCGGTCCGCCGCCGTGTAGTAGATGGTGAAGTAGGTGGTGTCGCGGCGCTGCCACGCGTCGTCGGGGACCGCGCCGGCCTGCTGCGCGAGCGCGGGGCGCGCCGGCAGCCAGCCGACAAGGCCCAAGAGCAGCAGGACCGCTAGCGCCCAGTACCGGCAGCGCGCTCGGAACGTTGGCGCGGGAGCAGTGATCACCGTCGTCGCCTGCCCGCCTGTCCGCGGCGCCGCGGGGCGGCTCGCCACCAGCCCCCGGCGCGGTATCCCCTTGCCGCGGCACGTCCGCCATGCCGCGTGTCCCGATTATAGCCCGCCCGCCCTCGGCTCCCCACGATTGGACAGGCCAGGCCGGTGGCCGCGCGGCCCCTCAGGGCCCGGCGTGGCCCGTGGTACAATAATCGCGGCTGCCAGCGGCGCGCGACGCCGTCCGCGGCCGAGGTGGGGATGGAGCTGACCTGGCTGGGCCATTCGTGTTTTCGCCTCCGCGCGCGCGACCTGACGATTGTGACCGACCCATTCGGGAGCGACCTGGGCCTCGCGCTCGGCAAGGTGTCGGCCGACGTGGTGACCGTCTCGCACGCCGAGCCGAATCACAACGCCATTAACCTAGTGGACGGCTCACCGCGCGTGGTGGCGGGACCGGGTGAGTACGAGCTGGCTGGCGTGATGATCACCGGCGTGGCCACGCCGCGCCCGCCGGGCCAGAGCCGCGACGTGCCCCGCAATACCGCCTACCTGGTCGAATTGGATGAGGTGACCATCTGCCACCTGGGCGACCTGGCGGCGCCGCTCGGCTCCGATCAGGTTGCCGTGGTGAAGGACGCGGACGTCCTGCTCCTGCCCGTGGGCGGGCATTGCACGATCGATGCGGCGCAGGCGGCCGAGATCGCGGCCCAGGTCGAGCCGAAGCTCGTGGTGCCGATGCACTACCTCACGCCCGGCGTCCGCCTCGAGCTGGACCCGGTGGACCGCTTCTGCCGCGAGATCGGCGCGGCGGAGCTGACGCCGCAGCCCCGTCTCAACGTGACGCGGAGCAACCTGCCGGATCAGCTCACCGTCGTCCTGCTCGAACCGCGCAAGTAAGCGTCCAGGGCGCGCGGCCGTGCGTCCGGGGCGGCCGCGGCGCCGGCACTGCCGCGGCGCACCCCGCGCGCCGCGGCCCCGGCGGAGGGTCGCCGCACGCATGGACGAGTTCACCGCCCACATCCTGCGGAACCTCGTCGAGGGCCATCAGGCCCGCGCCGGGATGAAGGAGCGTAACCGCGCGTTGACCGAGTACGAGATCGCGCGGCGCGCCGGGTACACCGACTGCAGCTACGTCGAGTTCAGCACGACGCCCGAGCGCGATCAGCTGCGCGGCGCGCTCGACGAGCTGGAGCGCGAGGGCTGGGTCGCTCAGTGGCAGCGCGTCGGGCGCTACGACTCGTACGTGCCCACCGAGCTGGGCGTGCGGCGAGCGACCACGCTTGGCCTCATGCGCGACGTCGAGGCGCCCGCCCCGGCCCCGCCGACTCCGGCGGCGCCCCATGCGAACGGGCAGCCGCACCTCACCCCGGAAATGGCGCTCAATCGCCTGGTGCAGCAGCTCGACGAGGCGCTGCGGCTGCTGCGAGCCATCGACGCCAAGCTAGGGAGGGACTGCTGATGGCGAGCTATCTCGAAGCCCTGACGGCGGACCGCGAGCGCATGCGCCGCGCGCTACTGGGCCAGATCGAGGAAGAGGCCGCGGCCATCCGGCAGCTTCAGGAAGAGCTTGAGCGATGCTCGGCCGTGCTGGACCAGAAGATCGTTCGGCTGATGATCTTCCGCGGCCTCTTCGGGCCATCACAGCAGGAGACGCTGAACGCCCAGGTGGACGTCGAGGAGGCCAGCAAGCCGCACACCGTTGCCCGCGAGCAGCTGGCCTATCACCAGAAGGTCCTGCAAGCGCTCCAGGAAGCGCTGCTCCGGCTGCAACAGACCGGCTCGATCGAGAGCGGTAGTGCCCCAGCCCAGGACGCCAAGCTCACCGTTGCCGACATCCTGGGCGACTAACGCTTCTGCCGCCATTCTCCCCGCGCGGCCGCACCGTCTGCCGCGCTAGCTCGCCAGGCGCCGCCCGCACGCGGCTGCCGCGAGCGCGGCGGCTGCCCGCTCGCAGGCCGCCGCCAGCCGCGCGAGCAATGGCTCCGCGCCCTCGACGTCGCCGGCCCGCGCCTGCAGCTCGACCTCGCGCGCCAGCGCCTGCAGCTCGCTCGCGCCAAGCATGCTCGCCTCGCCCTTGAGCGCGTGAGCCGCGGTCGCCAACGCCGCCTCGTCGCCGCGCGTCACGGCCGCCCGCATGACGGCGAGCCGGCGCGGCGCGTCCTCGGCGAACAGCCGCGCAACCTCGGCGCGCAGGTCGTCGGCGTCCTCGCCCCAGGCGCCGTGAAGGGGAGCATCCGTGCCCGCGTCGCCCGCGGGCGCCGAGCAACCAGCGCGCGTGGGCGCTCCCGCGCCGGCCGTACCCGACGTCGGCCCGGCCGCGCGCCGGACCCAGCGCTGGAGGGCCGCGGCCAGCTCCTCGGCGCGGAACGGCTTGGCGATGTAGTCGTCCATGCCGGCGGCCAGGCAGCGCTCCCGCTCGCCCGGCATGGCGCTGGCGGTGATGGCGATGATGGGCGTGTGCTGCGCGGCGCCCTCGGTCCGGCGCACCTCGGCGGTCGCGGCGAAGCCGTCCATCTCCGGCATCTGGCAGTCCATCAGCACGGCCGCGTAGGTGTCCCGGGCCAGTGCTTCGAGTGCCTGGCGCCCGTTGGCGACCGCGTCGGCGTCGTAGCCGAGCTTGGCCAAAATGCCCAGGGCCAGCCGCTGGCTGATCGGCGTGTCCTCCACGACCAGGACGCGGCCCGCGGTGGTGCGCGGCTCGCGCACCACCGGCGCCGCGGCCGTCGGCGCGGGCGCCGGGGCCGGCTCCGCGGACGCCGCGGGCCCCTTGATCAGCCGCACCAGCGTGGCGCGCAGCCGGGACGCTCGCACGGGCTTCGTCAACGCGGCGTCCAGGCTCCCGAGCGCGTCCGCCGCGGCGCCCTCGTCCCGCCCGAGCGAGGTCAGGAGGATCAGCCGCGTGCCGGCGAGCGCCGGGTCGCGGCGCGCGGCCGCGGCGACCTCGGCCCCCGTCAGCCCGGGCATGTGCATGTCGAGCAGCGCCAGGTCATATCCGCTGCCGCTGGCGGCGGCTGACTGCAGCAGCGCCAGCCCGCGGGTGCCGTTCTCGGCGAGCGTGGCGCTGATGCCCCAGCCCGCGAGCTGCTCTTTCAGGATGCGGCGGTTCGTGGCGTTGTCGTCCACGACGAGCGCCCGCAGCCCGCGCAGCGCGTCGTCGTCGGACCACGGGCGGTGGCTGCTCGCGCTGGGTGCCAGGGGAACGGCGAACCAGAACGTGCTGCCCCAGCCGGGCTCGCTGCTCAGACCAATCTCGCCGCCCATCAGCTCGACCAGGCGCTTGCAGATCGCCAGGCCTAGCCCCGAGCCGCCGTGGCTGCGGGTGTTCGAGCTGTCCACCTGGGAAAAGGTCTGGAACAGCCGGCCGTGCGCTTCGGGCGGGATGCCCACACCCGTGTCCACGACCTCGAAGCGGACCAGCCCCGCCGCCCCGGGGGCGCTGTTCGCGCCCCGCTGGGCACGCGCTCGAATCACCACCTCGCCCGTCTCCGTGAACTTGATGGCGTTGCCGACCAGGTTGAGCAAGACTTGCCGCAGCCGCCCCGCGTCCCCACGCACGACCGCCGGCACGTCGCGGTGGACGAAGGAGACGATCTCCAGTCCCTTCTGGTGCGCCGAGGGCGCGAGGATCTCGACCACGTCGTCGAGCAGCTCGCGGACTTCCAGGTCGGCGACCTCCAGCTCCACCTTGCCCGCCTCGATCTTGGAGAAGTCCAGGATATCGTTGATCAGCGCCAGCAGCGCCTCGCCCGAGTCACGGACGGCCTCGGCGTACTCGCGCTGCTGCGGCGTGAGGGCGGTGTCCAGCAGCAGTCCGGTCATGCCGATGACCCCGTTCATCGGCGTGCGGATCTCGTGGCTGACGGTGGAGACGAACTCGTCCTTCAGGCGCTCGATGGCGCGGCGCTCGCTCACGTCGCGGATCAGCCAGCTGCTCATCGGCTGCCCGTCCGGGCCGGCGAAGATCACCGTCGATACCTCGGCCGGGAAGCGCGTGCCATCCGCCCGGCGGAAGTCCAGCTCGCCGGCGAAGTGGCCCCGACGCGCCCGCTCCTCGAGCGCCGCTTGCACTCGGCTGTCAGCCGGGTCCACGATCCCCCGGCGGCCGATCTGACGCAGGTCGGCCTCAGAGCGGCCGAACAGGCGGCACGCCGCTGGGTTGGCCGCGAGGATCGTGCCGTCCGGGCGGGAGAGCAAGATCGCGTCGAGGCTCTGCTCGTAGAGCGAGCGGAAGCGGGCCTCGCTCTCCTGCAGCGCCGCCTCGACCTGTTTGCGCTCGGTCACGTCGCGGCTGTTCAGGACGATGCCGGTGAACGCCGTGTCGTCGCGCAGCTGGCGCCCGACGACCTCCAGGATGCGCCACGAGCCGTCGCGGCCGCGGTAGCGCAGCTCGACGGGATCGGCCGTGCCGGCCTGGCCGCCGAGCTGGGCGCGCGCCCGCGCCGCCCGCGCCACGTCGTCCGGATGGATCAGGCTGAGGACGTCCTGCCCGAGCAGGTCGTCCGGCGCATAGCCCAGCACCCGTTGAATCGACGGGCTGACGTAGTGGACAGTGCCCTCGGTGTCCAGCACCACGATGACGTCCGAGCTGTGCTCGATGAGCGAGCGGAAGTGCTCCTCGCTCAGCCGCACTGCCTCCTGCGCCAGCTCGCGCTGCGCCTCGACGCGCTGCAGGTGCTCGGCCATCCCGTCGAACGCCGCCGCGAGCCGCCCGATCTCGTCGTCGCCGCCGATGCGCGCGCGATGCGCCCAGTCGCCGCCGGACCAGTGCGCCGCGGCGTCTTGCAGCGCGCGGAGCCGGGGCGCCAGCCCCCGCCAGAGCGCCCAGAGGAGCGCCAGGGCGACGACCGCCACGGCCAAGCTCAGCAGCGCGCGTTGCAGCGCCGCGCGGTAGATGGGCCCGTACACCGCGCTGGTCGGCAGGTTGACGGCGACCAGCCAGGGAGTTTCGCCCACCCAGTCGATGGCCCGCAGGTAGTCTTGCCCGTCCGGCCCGGGCGCGCTCCAGGCAACGTCGCCCGCGTGGATCCGCTCCAGGTTGTACGGCGAGATCGTTTCGTTCACCCGCGACGCCGCGGCGCCCGCGCCGGCCAGGATGCGCCCCGACCGGGCGTCGATGAGGGTGAGTGCGCTGCCGGGCGGCAGCGGCATGTTCGACCAGACGACCGGCAGCCCGTCCACTCGCAGTCCCGCCACCAGGAAGCCGTCCGGCGCGTCGGGCTCCACGGCGCGGAGCGGCACGGCCACGGGCAGGACCGTCGTCGTGGTCGTCTGGGCGACCAGCGCCCGATCGGTGACCGCCAGTCGGCCCGTCGCCGCTACCTCGTGCGCGTAGCTGCGCTGCGCCACGCTGGGCCGTCCCTTCGCGGGATCGTAGTTCGACATGCCGTGCTGCTCGAAATCCGGCGTGTAGTACAGCAGCGCGTTGAAGACCGGCTGCGCGGCCATCAGGGCGGCCAGGATCTGACCGCGGTCGGCGTCCTCGCCCCGCCAGAAGGCTGGCAGGCGGGCGATGGTGGTCGCCGCCTGTCGCGCCTCATAGATGCTGCTGTTGACCTCCGCGGCCGCCGCGCGCGCTACCGCGTGCGCCTGCTCATAGGCGCGCTCGTCGGCGGCGAGCCATTCGGCTCGGGTCTGCGCCAGCGACAGGACGAGCGGTCCGAGCGTGGCCACCAAGAACACGGCCAGCACGCGCGCCGCCACGGACGACGACAGGCGGTGCAGCGCGCGGCGGCATGGCGCTAGCGGCGCGCGGCGCTCTGGATGGGAGGCTCGGGGTTGCTGCTGGGCCATGGTCGCTCTCACGTGTGCGGTCGGCCGAGCTAGAGACGGGCTCGGCGTCGCGCGGGATCACTATGAGAGTCGGCAGTATGGCCTGACTTGGCGAGGGGTCAGAGCCCCGCTTCGTCGAGGAACGCCAGCGCCTGCTCGACGCCGCGGCGGCCCCAGTGGGCGTAGTTGCTGGCGGCGGGCCAGCCGACGTGCGGCGTGAGGATCACGTTGTCCAGCCGGCGCAGCGGGTGGTCGGCCGGCAGCGGCTCCTCCTGGAACACGTCGAGCGCCGCGCCGGCCAGCCGCCCGCGCTGCAGCATCTCCACCAGCGCGGCCTCGTCCACGATCGCCCCACGCGCCGTGTTGATGAGGTAGGCCGTGGGGCGTAGCAACGCCAGGCGCTCGCGGCTGAGTAGCCCCGTGCTCTCGGGCGAGAGGCGCAGGTGGATGCTAACGACGTCGGCCGTGCGCAGCACGTCGTCGAGCGGCAGGAAGGTTGCGCCACCGGTCTGGGCGCGCTCGGCGGTCAGCGTGGGGCCCCAGGCCACGACCCGCATGCCTAGCGCCTGCGCCACGCGCGCCGTGCCGCTGCCGATTCGTCCGAAGCCGAGGATGCCGAGCGTCTTGCCGTGGCAGTCCTCGCCCACGAACATCGGCCACTCGCCCGCGCGGAGCTGCCGATCGCTCCAGGGAATGCGGCGCAGCAGCCCGATCAGCAGGCCGATGGTCAGCTCCACCACGGGATAGTCCGGCCCGCCGGTGAAGACCACTTGCACGCCGTGCGCCTCGGCGGCCGCGCGGTCCAGGTGCGCGCCGCCGCCGCCCGTCTGCACGATCAGCCGCAGGCTGGGCGCGCGCGCGAACGTCTCGGCCGAGAACTTGGTGCGCTCGCGGATCAGCATGACGGCCACCGCGCCGTCGAGGCGCCGCGCCAGCTCGTCCGCCGAGTCCGCGTGGTCGTCGTACACGCGCACGTCGGCTCGCTCGCGCAGGCGCGCGATCTCGGGCCGCGTGGAGAGCGCGTGCTGCCAGTCGTCGAGGATCACGATGGTTGGACGCGCCACGGCTCACCTCCGGAGTGCTCGGGCCGGTCGCCCGCCGCTACACTGAATGTGCTTGGCTGCTTCGCATCATTGCAGAGCGGAGGGACCACGATGGCCAAAGAAGTGTTGCGCTCGGACAAGCTGGCCGCGCCGGTCGGCGTGTTCTCTCAGGCTGTCAAAGTGCCGGCTCGGGGCCACTTCATCTACGTCTCGGGGCTCACCTCGCGCGCCCCCGACGGCACCACGCACGCCCCCGGCGACGTCCGCGAGCAGACCCGCCGCATCTTGGAAAACCTGAAGCTCATCCTCGCGGAGGGCGGCGCGACGCTGGACGACGTGGTGCGCGTAGTGGTGTACATCCGCGACATGGCCGACTTCAAGGCGATCCACGAGGTGCGGGCGCAGTACTTCACCCACGACCCGCCCGCGTCCACGATGGTCGAGGTCTCGCGGCTGGTGAACGACGACATGCTCATCGAGATCGAGGCGACCGCGCTCGTGAGCGACTGAGCCTCTCGCCGGCCGCTCAATGGCCCAGGGCGCGCCCGTCCGGGCCGCCGGTCAGCGCAGCCGGTAGAAGCGAATCGCGTTCTCGGTGAGGATCTTTCGCTTCACGTCGTCGCCGAGGTCCGGGCGCTCCACGAACTCGGGGATGTCGCCCAGGAACTGGTCGCGCTGGCGCTCGTGCGGGTAGTCCGAGGGGAAGAAGATGTGGTCGGCGCCCATGCGCTCGACCACGTAGGGCAGGCTGCGCTCCTCCACCTCGCACGACACGTACACTTGGCCGCCGGACAGGACCTCCGAGGGCGTGCGGGTCAGGCCGGGGCACCAGCGGGCGCCGCGGCGCTCGAACTCCTCGTCCAGCCGGTCCATCATGAACGGGATCCAGGCGCAGCCGGCTTCGAGGAAGGCGACGCGCAGGCGCGGGAAGCGCTCGAACACGCCGTCGAACAGCATGCTCGTCATCTGGATCATGAGCGGGATGGGGTGCTCCATGGCGTGGGTCTGGATGAACTTGTCGAAGTAGTCGAAGCCCCACCCCTTGCTCGGCGCGCCGTGAATGGCCAGCGGCACGTCGAGCCGCTCGGCCTCGGCGTACAGCGGGTCGAAGTCGGCGTGTCCGTAGCCCTTGTGCAGCACGTTCGCGGAGGGCAGCACGGCGCCGCTCAGCCCAAGCTCGGTGACGGCGCGGCGCAGCTCCACCACCGCCGCCGGCACGTCCTGCACTGGCACCAGCGCCATTCCCCGGAAGCGCGGGTCGGCCTGCAGGTAGTAGCGGTGCAGCCAGTCGTTGTAGGCGCGCCCGAGCGCCACCGCCCACTCGCAGTCCTGGATCAGCCCGTAGGCCAGCCCGGCCGTGGGGTAGAGCACGGTCGTCTCGATGCCCGTCTCGTCGAGGAAGCTCAGCCAGGCGGCGGCGTTGCCCGCCGCGAGCGCGTCGCCGGCCGGGCGAAACCAGCCGTCGAGAGAAGGGAACAGCGGCATCGCGCCCACGCCCTGCTCCACGCCGCGCAGCGGGCGCCCGCGGTACTGGATGAACTCGGCGATCTGGTCCTCGCGCTCGACGCAGTGGCCGTCGGCGTCGATCACTCGAAACTGCTGCGCCACGGGGACCTCCCTGTCAAGAACTCATGGGCTGGCTGGTAGCCCAGCTCCCGCGAGATCGCGGCAGCCGCCGCCCGGAGCGGCGCCGCCAGCGGCCGCATCGCCGCCGGGCCGAAGCGCTGCGCCGGCGCCGCGATGGTGAGCGCCGCCCACACCCGTCCGTCCGCGTCGAACACCGGCGCCGACATCGCCGAGCCGCCGGGCTCGCGCTCCTCGACGCCCACCGCGTAGCCCGCCGCGCGGACCTCGGCGAGCGTGCGCGGCAGCCCGTCCGCGCTCGGCGCCTCGGCCGGCGCCTCGGCGGCCGCGTCGGGACTGAACGCGCGAAAGATCTTCGCGGTCGTGCCGCGATCGACCGGGAACACCTGTCCGATCGCCACGTGGCGACGCACCTCGTGCAGGCCCTCGATCTCCGCGACGCAGACGTGCTGCTGCCCGGCGAGCACCTGGAGGATGACAGTCTCGCCCGCCAGGTCGCGCAGCGCCCGCATGTGGGGCAGCGCGCGCGTGTGCAGGTCGCTCTGCCGCGAGCGGCCGGCGGCCAGCGCAAGCACGCGCACGCCGAGCCCGAAGCGGCGGCTGAGCGGGTCGCGCTCGACCAGCCCCTTCTTCTCCAGCGCGGTGAGCAGGCGCAGCACCGTGCTGGGGCTGACGCCGAGCTGCTGGCTTAGCTCGCGCAGCGTCGGCGGCTGCCGCGCCGCGGCGAGCGCCAGCAGCAGGTCGACGGCCCGCTCGACGGCTTGCACCGAGTTGCGATCGCCGCCTACCCCGGCCGCTGGCCGGCGCGACGGCAGGGCCGTCGCGCGTCCGTTGCTCTCGGCTGCTTTGGCCATCAGGCGCCCCGCCCTGCTCTGCGCGCGACTGCCGGCCCTGCCATCCGGTCCCCTACAGCCGGTAGAAGCGCTGGGCGTTGCCGCTCAGGATGGCCTGCTTCGCGGAGTCGGCGATCTCCTCGTTCTCCAGCAGCTCGGCCATCTCGTGCTTGCACATCCGCGCGTCCACCTCGTGCGGGAAGTCCGTCGAGAAGACGAACGGCTCGGGGCCAACCGTGCGGATGGCGTGGGCCAGGTCGGGCTCCTCGCCCTCGCAGCCCACGAACAGCCGCCCCTCCTTGATGTGCCGCCGCACGTAGTCGCTCACGCGCTCGCCCGGCTTGAGGGGGATGAGCTGCTTGCGCGGGTCGTAGGCCACGTGCGTCTCGTATGAACGGTCGAAGCGCTCCAGCACCATCAGCAGCCACGCCACGCCGCCCTCGAGGAACGCCCAGCGGACGTTGGGGAACTTGTCGGGCAGGCCGTTGAACACCACGCTGGCGAAGGTCACCATCTGGCCGAAGGGGTGGCCGAGCGCGTGGACCGGCGCGTAGACGTTCAGGTCGTCCAGCTGGAAGCCCTCGTGGCAGCCGCCGTGAATCGCGATCGCGCAGCCGAGGCGGTCGGCCTCCTCGTAGATCGGCCAGAAGCGCTTGGCGCCGATATGGCCGGCGAAGCCGGTCGAGGGCAGCATGGCGCCCACCATGCCCAGCTCGGTGACGGCGCGGCGCAGCTCCTCGACCGCTGCCTCGGGCTCCTGCACCGGCAGTAGCGCCATGCCCTTGAAGCGCGGGCTGGCGCCCAGATACGCCTCGGCGACCCAGGTGTTGTACGCGCGCGTGGCGTAGATCGCCCAGTCGAGGTCGACGATCTTGCCGTAGGAGAGGGCGATCGTCGGGTAGAGCACCGCGGCGTCGATGCCCACGTCCTCCATGAACGCCATCCACTCCTTCGGGCCGACCGGCTTGCCGCCGCCGAAGGAGTCGGGCAGCAGCTTGCCCGTGTGGTGGTGCAGGTGGTCGAGCGGGGGGAAGAGCTGGTAGGGACCAAACGTCTGCGTGCGGTCCTTGTACACGTCGGGCATGAGCCGGGAGATCGCCTCGATGTCCTCGAACAGGTGGCCGTCGCCGTCGATGACGCGTACCGAATCCATCCTCGCTCCTCCTCGCCGCTCGTGACCGAGCCAGCGCCCCCCGCCGGCCCAACACACCAGCGGCGCTCTGTTCCGCATGGCGGTGGACTGTTCCTCTACGCGGCTATTATAGGCGGGCGCGGCGGAGCGGTCAACGCGGCGAGGTCCGGGGGTGTCCCACAGCTTTTTGCGCCGACTGGCGGACGCTCCCAATCGGCGCCTCGCGCCACTTTTTGCTATCAGGCGGCACAGCAGCGGGGGGCGCTCCGGCGTATCCGGAGGGGCAACCGCTGGCCGTCATACCCGCCTGGCAAACTCGTGGAGCCCTTTACCGGAGCGAAACGCAAAGTCCTGTGGGACACCCGTACTCTCGCCATACCCTGATCTGTAACACTGATGCGTGGTACTGTAACACTGATGGGTGGTACACTGACGGGCGCAAGCGTGCACCGCCTCTGACTAGCCACCGGGGCCGCACTCACTGGCGGATGGGGAGCTGCCTCCGGGTCGCGGTAGGGCAGGTTGAAGTCTGCCACGCTGCGTGCGGGTCAGGCCAACGTCCACTACACCTCAGACTCACTGCTCACGGGCGGCACGTCGACGTCATCACGTGAGGGACTCAATGGCGGAGCCGGCTGTTCGTGGGCCCGTGCCGCTAGAAAGAATGTTGACATCGTCGAAAGTGGCAGCAGGATAGTTTCCCGATGTAGTTCGATCTACAGGTCACCTCATCAACATCCCAAGTTGGATTCATGATAGTACAGTAATGCGAGGGGCGAGATGGCTCACCCGATGCGAGCACAGACTGGTGAGAAGCGAAACGAGTGCCAAGTCGCCGCCGGCCCACAAGAAGGCGTCGGAGTTGACAGCCTATATCGCCACCCAATCCGGATCGTCATCGTCGATGACCACCGGATGGTGCTAGAAATGATGCAGGCGCGTCTGCAAGGAGTAAGCGGCCTCGAAGTCGTGGGTACCGCGGTGGACGGGCCTACTGCCCTCAACCAAATCGCAGTGCGCCATCCTGATGTCCTGCTCCTGGACCTGCAACTCCCGGGTATGACGGGCGCGGAGGTCGCCAAGAACGTGCTTTCTGACCATCCCAAGGTAAGCATATTGGTGGTAACTGGCCTCGCCGCTACTTGTGATCCGCGTCCCTTACTGGAACTCGGAGTACGAGGTTACATCACAAAGACAGCCTCCCTTGATAGTCTTATCGATGCCATCCGAAGTGTAGCTCAAGGTAGAACAGTCGTGGTCACAGAAGTATTCCCACGCGGTGAGAGTGGCTGCGGCAAGCGACTTACGGACCGAAAGCAAACTGTGCTACAGTTGCTCGCACTCGGTCATCGCACCGCAGAAATCTCTGAGTCTTTGAGCGTCTCTGCGAGAACAGTCGAAATCCACGTCGCGGCTCTACGCACGAAGTTAGATGCGCGGTCACGGGCAGAACTAATCTTCAAAGCCCATCAACTGAACCTCTTCTCGCCTCCTACGACATAGCTCACATTACATCCAGGCGCGTGTCGGCTTCAGGTCCCATGCCTATGCTTTGCGCCTCACAAGTCATGTGCGGTGTCTACTCAGCTGCCGGATGAGAGGATAGGGGTCCGAGTGTGGCCAGCGGCGGATGGATCACATGCTGCTGCTCGCGGAGACCGGCCCGCAGTGCTTCCAGCCGTCGTACCAATGCGACGACCTGGTCCGGGCTCAGGTGGCGCAGCTGCTCGTCCGACATGCCTACATTATGTCTGGCCAACTACCCGATGGTCAAGCGCACGCTCACACATGCGGCCCGTCGGCCTGGTAAGTAGACATCCTGCGGTTTTCCGCAACAAAACATTGCGGGTTCCGGCAGCGCAGACTGCGGTAACTCCTCTTGCTGGACCTAGTTTCATCGTCTACACTACGACCCGTCGTTACTCCGTGAGTCGGTCGTTCGGCCTTTGTTGCACACTTAGACCGAGTGCTGGCACGGGAGAATACAAGGACGTGGAGGCACCGTGTTATCCAAGCGTCTAGTAATGGCTGTGCTAGGCCTGCTTGTGCTGAGTGCGGCTACTTCTGGTAATGGAGTGAATGCGCAGGCGGGCTATAACCCTGGTGCCAAGGTTTTTGGCATGACTGGATATAACGCGTTCTACGGAATCATGGCCACCAAGATGACACCGGCGCTCTCTCTGGCACCTAACTACTGGGTAGCTTCGCCAGTTGGTGTGTCTCAGGGCGACGGAACTTACATCGAGTCTGGCCCAAGAGTACTCTGTGGGGCATATGGATGCTCGTACATTCCCTATATGGCCTTCCGCACCGAGGCCAATTACAAGGACGGGTACAACGACTTCAGTCACCCGATTAGTCCTGGGGCCTACTACACTTACCAAAGCACCAAGTCTTATCCAGGTATTGGAAACTTCTGGACTAGCTGGGTTTACTGGGGCGGCCAGTGGCTGAACCTGGCTGTGCCTTGGGGCGGCGGTGTAGACCTAGGGCTGCCTTACATGTTCGAGGTTGGGTCTGGTGGTGAGAACGGCTGCGTGGGGTGTGCCATGGGCTGGACATATGGCTACTTTCACTACTACATGACCCTGAACAACATGTGGACTCCATGGTGTTGGACGTACCCCCGTTATGACCCGCCCGATCTGCCTTCGCGCACCGGCGCGGCAGTATACGGGTGTGGCAATAACTACGACTGGTACGCGGGACAGCCGTTCTAGGCGAACGGCGATGCAGGGATAGGAAGAGCACTATGAGACGGTACAGGGCGCAGCTACTAGCCGGTATTCTCCTGGGCGGAGCGATCGCATTCGCAGGATACGCGCACGCGCAAAGCACCGGGGCGAGCCAAAGCGGACCGCCTGTCACACATGACATTCCAGCGCAAGAGAAGGCGCGACGGGCCAGCGTGCCGGTCCAACAGGTCGCGCAGTGGGCACGTGAACAAGTACCACAATACTACGCGATGGCCAGCGGGACGCCTGAGGTGCGTTTGACTCGGCCGGTCCGAGCCTCCGAACTGGCGTCACTGGGGCTCCCACTCGTCAGCCAAGTGGATGGGGAGCCGCCGTTGGTCCTCGTGATCCTGCGTGGTGACTTCGACCTCAATCGTGGCATGGGGAGTGGTGGGTACCGTGGGTATTCCCAGGAGCCAGCGCGCGCTCAATATGTTGGCATAATCTATGATCTTTGGGCGGGTCTGCCGATTTGGTATGGTACCTCTCTAACCGGAGGCCGGTTCCGGCTGGTACTTAATGACGAGAGTCTCCCAGACGAGCCGCAAGCGCCGGGGTCGACATTGACGCCACAGCCCAGCGGCTTGGCGTTTGGACCTGCTCCGGCAGCCGTACCTGAAGCTCCATCTGCACAGCTGCTCCTGTTCTCGCTGCTCGTGGTAGCCGGACTAGCGGTTCGGCGCGCAAGGTGAGCCGTTAGCCAGGCTGGTAGCGCCCGGGATCCGGCTCGCGCAGCAGCGCGAATAGGGTGGTCGCCGGGAGCGCTGGATCCCGCTCTGGCTAGCTCGTCACTCGGGGCCAGGGTTCGGCGAAGGGATTCGACCGGGTGCGGCACGATGTGTGGTGGCCGCCCGACAGCCGGCCACCCCTGGTACCGCGATGGCCTCCGGTCCAGGTCGCCTGCTACCCTGCCCGCAAGAACCTAAGGGACACCCGGTCCGGGGACCGGCGGGAGAGGCCTGTCGCGAGCGCGCCGCCGGCTTACTCCGCCCCAAGCTGGGCGTTCAGCACCCGCCGCAGCGTCTCGGGCGTCACGTTGCCGCCGCTCACGAGCACGGCGACACGCTTGCCGGCCAGCCGCTCGCGCACGGCCGGCTGCGCGAGCGCGGCGATGGGGGCGGCGGCCGCCGGCTCGGCCAGCACGTGCGCGTGGCGCAGCAGCGCGACCATCGCCCCCTCGATCGCCGCGTCGGTCACCAGCACCACGTCGTCGAGCGCGCCGCGCAGGAGCCGCAGCGGCAGCGCGTAGGCCTGCCGGGTGGCCAGGCCGTCGGCGAACGTCTCGGCGCGCGCCGTGCTCTGCAGGCGGCCGCTACGCCAAGAATCGTGGAACGCCGGCGCGCCGGCCGCCTGCACCGCGATCACGGTGAGGTCCGGCTTGATGCCCTTGCCGGCGAGACAGATGCCGCAGGCGCCGCTGCCACCGCCCAGCGGCAGCACGATCGCCTCGACCGCCGGCCACTCCTCTAGGATCTCCAGCGCGGCGGTGGCGATGCCGGGATAGAGCAGCGGCTCGTTCGCGGCGTGGACGTAACGGTAGCCGCGGGCCTGGCTGGCGGCCTCGGCGGCCTCGCGGGCCGCGTCGAAATCGGCCCCGCCCAGGACGACCTCGGCGCCCAGCCGCCGCATGGCGGCCACTTTGTACGGGTTGCTGTCCGCGGGCGCGTAGACCACCACGGGAAAGCCGAACAAGCGGGCCGCGTAGGCGATCGACTGGCCGTGGTTGCCCGTCGACGCTGTCAGGAATCCGGCCGGGCGCCGCTCCGCCCCCGCGGCGATCGCGGCCACCAGGTTGATGCCCCCGCGCACCTTGAAGGCGCCGATCGGCTGCAGCGTCTCCAGCTTCAGGCGCACGTCGAGGCCCAGCGCCTCGGCCAGTGCCGGCGCGGCCACGAGCGGCGTCGGCCGCAGATAGGGCCGCAGCCGTTCCCGCGCCACGAACACGTCGGCCAGCGTGGGCAGCCGAGGGGCATCCTTGGCAGCGCGCACCACCCACCTCCAGGGGCGCCGCTCGTCGGGCGGCCGCGGCATTATGGCGCAGGACGGACCACCTACCCCACGTCCGGTGCCCTGCCGCCGCTGCCCCGGCGCGTCGCCCAGGCGCTCGCACCCGCGCGCCGCACCCGACCTCGCACCCGGCCCTCGACCAGCGCGTCGACGACGCTAGCAGGACGGGTACAGGCAGCGGGTCGGCGTCCCCACTAGGGGGCCCGCCGGCGCGACCGGCGGGCGGTAGGGCGTGGCCGTCGGTGCGATCGCCGGGAAGGAGCTAATCACGGTGCGCGGGACCGCCGATGGCGTGAGCGTCGGCGTCGGCGTCGGCGCCGCTGTCGGCGGCGCCACGGTGAGCGTCCGCGTGGGCGGCCGGGGCGTTGCGGGCGCGGGCGTGGCCGGCGGCGCGGTCGGCGGGAGGGTGGGCGGTGGCTCGGGCGTCGGTGGCGTCAGCACGACCCCGACGGCCAGCGGCACCGCCGTAGCCTCGGACGAAACCGCCGCCGAGCCGGGGCCGTTCGCCTGCGCGCCGGCCGCGGCCGGCGCGACGAGCGTGGGCGGTGCCGGGGCGGGCGTGGGCGGTGGCGCCGGCGGTGGCGCGGCCACCACTCCCACGGTTGGCGCAGCAGTGGCAGTCGCCGCAACCGCCTCGGCCGGCGTCTCGCCGGCTTCCGGCTCATCCGTCAGCGCAGCCGCGCCGGGTCGCGGCGTCTCCGACACGGTCGGCGTGGCGGGCGCGCGGACCGGCGGGGCGCTGGTGGCGCCGAGCAGGACGGCGGGAGGCGGCTGCGCGAGCAGCAGGACGACGCTGTTGGGCGGCGACCCCGCGGCCGGGGCCAGCGCCTGCACGTCGGTCACGGCCCCGGAGCGCCACGCGAAGCTCGTGGCGAGGATCTGCCGCTCGCCCACCCGGGCCTCGACGTGCGCGGACTCGCCGGCGTCCGCCCCGTCGCCGCGGAGCGCGCTCACGTCGACGACCACCTGGCCCGGAGCCTGGCCCCGCAGGGTCAGCGTGTAGCTCTCCACCGGGGCGGGCACCGTGAAGACCTGGGCGCCCCGGTCGCCCCGCCGCAGGCGCGCGCCCGGAATCTGGCTCACGTACGCCTCGGCAGCCGGATGGTAGCCGACGCTTCGCCCGCGGGCGTCCGTCAGCAACGCGCTGACGGGCCCCTGCACGCCGACTTGCAGCGTGACGAGCGGCGCGGCGGCCGGCACCGGCACCGACGGCGCCTGCCCCGGCGCCATGCGGGTGGTGAACCCGCTCGGCAGGTCCACGTCGCCGGCCGTGGTGCGTCCCTCGACGGTGCCCGCCACGGCCGCGACCGCCAGCGTGCCGTCGAGCGCTACCGTGGTGGTGAACTGGCCGCCGCGTGCCACGAAGCGCCCGGCCGGGCTGACGATCTCAACCGCCGGCAGGGGCGCGCCGCGGGCGGCCGTCACCGTCCAGGCGGTGCCGCGCGACTGCTCGAACGCGATGGTCGCCAGGCCCGTCGCGGGATCGCGCGAGCCGTTCTGGAGCGCCAGCTCGGTGTCCGGGTCGAGCGAGGTGGACGAGCCGTCGGCATACACGATCGAGGCGTAGCCATCCGTGCCGGTGCGGACCCGATCCCCAGAGTGCAGGTCGCGTTTTCCCTCGACGAGCCCGAAGCTGGCGCCGCCGGCGGGCTGGAGCTGCACGTCCCCCTGGAGGGCGGCCAGCGTCGTGTCGTCCACCAGGTAGAGGGCGCCGACCGCGGCAGACGGCGGGCCGGGGCGCGCGAGCCACAGGGCGACGCCCAGGACGGCTAGCGCCAGACCGACCGGGAGCCAGCGGCGTGCCCTATGCACGCGAAGTCCGAGCAGCCGATTCACGCGCCCCACGTCTTCCTGTTCAGGCTTGCCACATTAATCCAGATTCGTGGTCAAGCGGCAAGTCCTCCCGTTCGATCACCGCGCGCTGGCCCCCGCCCGCGCGGCTGGTGTAGATTGAGCGCACCTGGGACGACGCTGGCGCGGCCAGCGGGAACGGAGGAGCGACGATGGTGGCCACGGACGACTTTCTGACGCTTCCCGAGATTCGGCGAGCCGCGCAGCGCAACCTGTCGCGGGAGGTGTTCGACTACGCCTCCGGGGGCGCCGAGACCGAGGCAACGCTGCGGCGCAACCATCGGGCGATGAGCCACTGGGTCTTCCGGCCGCGCGTGCTCCGCGACGTGAGCGCGATCGACACCTCCAGCAGCCTGCTCGGCATGCCCCTGGCGCTGCCGGTGATGATCGCGCCGATGGGCTCGACGCACTATTTTCATCCCGACGGCGATCTAGCGCTCGCGCGCGCGGCCGGCCGCCTGGGGACGATCCACTGGATGAGCACGGTCGGCGCCTCGACCCCCGAGCAGGTCGCCGCCGCCGCTAGCGGCCCCCTCGTCTTCCAGCTGTACTTCTGGGGCGGCTACGACTGGGGCGAGGAGCTGATCCGCCGCGTCGAGGCCGCCGGCTTCAAGGCGCTCTGCCTGACCGTCGACGTGGCCAACTACGGTCGCCGCGAGCGCGACATCGAGAAGCGCTACGACCCGCGCGGCGGTGCGCGCGCCATCGGCATCCCCCGCGACTACGCCCGCATGGCGTCGCTGTCGTGGAAGGACGTCGACTGGCTGAAGCAGACGACGCGCCTGCCGCTCGTCGTGAAGGGTATCGAGACGGCCGAGGACGCGCGCCTGGCGGTCGAGCACGGCGTGGACGTGGTGTACGTCTCCAACCACGGCGGCCGCCAGCTCGACCACGCGCCCGCGACCATCGAGACGCTGCCCGAGGTGGTCCAGGCCGTGGCTGGCCGCGCCGAGGTCGTGGTCGACGGCGGCTTCCAGCGCGGCACCGACGTGCTCAAGGCGATCGCGCTGGGCGCCCGGGCGGTGTGCATCGGCAAGGCGGCGGCCTGGGGCCTGGGCGCCGCCGGCGAGGAGGGGGTGGTGCGCACGCTCGAGCTGCTGGCGCTGGAGCTGCGCATCGCCATGGCCAACACCGGCCAGGCCCGCCTCGCGGACGTCGGCCCCGCGCTGGTCCGCCGCGCCTGCGTCAGCTATTGAGCGCGTCGGCGGCAGTGCCGGAGGACGTTGGCCCCGGCCGATCCACCCCCATCATTTCGGCGAGTTAGGGTAGCGCGCTATCCTCACGCTAGCCAAGTCAACAGTGCGTGCGGCCCGCGCGAGCGCGCCGTAAGGGTGTTCAGCGGTGCTGCCGCCGCCGCGGCCACCGCGCGAGGGGCCGCCCTCCGAGCCAGCAATCCCCTGCGCGCCGCCTGCGTCGCGGGCGGCCCCCCCGCGCGCCCGTCAGCCCCCCGCGTCGTGCGATCCCCCTCCCACACGCGGTCGACCATCGCGCGCGGCATGGTGGTTGCTACAGGCGGGCCGCCAGCGGCGCTATCCGTCGCCGTGGCGACCGCGCGCGCCACGCGGCCTCCGCGGGGCAGCGCCAAGCGGCCGCCGGCAAGGCTCCCCGAGCGGGCGTTCGGGACAGCTGCCGGCTCGATACCGTTCGGCGCCTCAGCCGGCGCCGAGGAGAGCAAGCTATGGGCACGGCGCTGGGCGGCCGGCTCGCGTTGCCGCCGCTGCACTGGACGGCGGAGGCCGAGTGGATGGACGCGCCCGGCCACGACCCGGCCATCCTGCTCGACAACCTCGGCGACCTGCGCCGTGTCAATCGCTGGGTGGGGGGCGTGTGGCTGACCGTGCAGGCGCTGGAGCGGCTGACCGCGCACCTCCCGCCCGGCGCCCCGCTGAGCGTGCTCGACCTGGCGACCGGCGGCGCTGACATCCCGCGGGCGATCGTGCGCTGGGCGCGCCGCCGCGGTCTCCGCGCCCGCGTCCTCGCCACCGACCTCAGCCCCGAGATCGTCGCGCTCGCGCGCCAGGGGGTAGGGGACAGGGGCCAGCGGCCGGGGGCCAGGAGCGAGCGCGGGGACCAGATCGGCGGGTACGGGTCGGGGCGCACCCGCCACGAGGGTAGCGCTCCTGGCCCGCGGCCCCTCACCCCCACCCCTTGGTTTGCCGTGGCCGACGCGCGCTGCCTGCCGTTTGCCGACGCCAGCGTGGACGTCGTGACCTGCTCCCTCGCGCTCCACCACCAGCTACCCGACGACGGCGTGGCGATGCTCGCCGAGATGCGGCGCGTCGCGCGACTCGGCATCGTGGTGAACGACATCGTGCGCTGCTGGAAGGGCTACTGGGGCGCCTGGCTGCTCTCGCGCGTCGCCAGCCGCAACCCGCTCACGCGGCACGACGGGCCGCTGTCCGTGCGCCGCGCCTACACGCGGCCCGAGATGGTCGCGCTGGCGCGACGCGCGGGCCTGGGCCCCCTCGCCTTTCGCGGCTTCCTCGGGTACCGCGTCGCGATGACCGCGCGGGTGGCGGCATGAGCGCCCGGGACGCCGACGTGCTGGTGGTCGGCGGCGGGCCGGCCGGGTCCGCGACGGCGGCGCGGCTGGCGGCGCGCGGCCACGACGTGCTGGTGCTAGAGAAGGCCGCCTTCCCACGCGAGAAGCCTTGCGCCGAATATCTCAGCCCCGGCGTCACGGACGCGCTCCGGCGCCTCGGCGCCCTCGACGCGGTGCTCGCCGCCGGCCCGGCGCGCCTCGGCGGCATGCGCCTCGTCACGGCCGGCGCCGCCTGGCCGATGACCTACCCCGACGACGACGGCCCGCGGCGGGCGCTAGGCATCCCACGGCCCGTGTTCGACGCGGCGCTGCTCGATCACGCCCGCGCGCGGGGCGCCCGCGTGCGCGAGCGGGCCACGGTGCTCGGCGCCCTCGTGGAGGCGGAGCAGGTCGTGGGCGTGCAGGCGCGCGTGAACGGCGAGCGCATGTGCCTGCGCGCGCGCTGCGTCGTGGCCGCCGACGGCCTGCACTCGGCCGTGACGCGCTCGCTCGGCCTCGACGTGCCCGCGCGCTGGCCGCGGCGGCTCGGGCTGGTCGCCCGCTACGCGGGCGTGGCCGGTAGCCTCGACCGCGGCGAGATGCACGTCGGCGGCGGCCTGTACTGCGGTCTGGCGCCTGTCGGCCACGGGCTGGTGAACGTCGGGCTGGTCGGCGCGCTGCGCTTCCGGCCGGGCCGGGAGGGCAGCGCGGCCTTCTTCGAGCGGCGGCTCCGCGAGCTGCCGGGGGTGGCTCGCCGGCTCGCCGGGGCGCGGCGGGAGACGCCGGTGCGTGGCGCGGGGCCGCTCGCGCGCCGGGTGCGCCGCGTAGCGGGGCGCGGCTACCTGCTCGTGGGCGACGCCGCGGGCTTCCTCGACCCCTTCACGGGCGAGGGCGTGTACCGCGCGCTGCGTGGCGCCGAGCTGGCGGCAACGGCGGTCGAGCGGGCGCTGACCCGCGACGACGCCCTGCCGGTCGGCTACGCGCGGGCGCGTCGCGTGGCCTTCGGCGACAAGGAGCGGGTCTGCCTGCTGGTGCAGGCCTTCCTGGGCTCGACGGCGCTGTTCGACTACGTGCTAGCGCGGCTGGCGCGTCGCCAGCGCCTGGCCGACCGGCTGGCCGCGGTGCTCGGCGACTACCGGCCCGCCGCCCCAGCCCTGCAGCCCGGGTTTCTGGGCGCGCTGCTCTGGCCCTGAAGCGGCGCGCGGGAGGCGGAGTGTACACCGAGAACGCGGTCACGATCCGCGCCGACCTGGCGACCATCTACCAGCTCGCGGCCGCGGTCGAGCGCTGGCCGGCGCTGCTGCCGCACTACCGCGCGGTGCGAGTGCTGGCGGCGCGGGACGACCGGCGGCTGGTGGCGATGGCGGCGCGACGCGGCTGGATTCCGGTCCGCTGGTCGGCGGTGCAGGTCTGCGAGCCCGCCGTGCCGCGCATTCGCTTCCGCCACGTGCGCGGGGTAACCCGCGGCATGGCGGTCGAGTGGGTGTTCGAGTCCGGCGCGGATGGGGTGCGCGTGAGCATCCGGCACGAGCTGCGCCTCGGCTGGCCGCTTGTCGGCCGACTGGTAGCCGACCGGATCATCGGTCCGCTGTTCGTGGCCTACGTCGCGGGCCAGACGCTGCGGCGCATCAAGGCGCTCGCGGAGCGCCGCCAGCCGATGGCGGGTGCCGTGGCCCCGCGCCCACTTGGCAGCGAAGCGGGGTCGACATGAGGGAGCGGAACGAGCGGCGCGTCGTCGTCACCGGGATCGGCGCCCTCACGCCGATCGGGGCGGGCGCCGATGGGCTTTGGGCGGGGCTGCGCCGCGGCGAGTCGGCGGTGCGGCGCGTGACGCGCTTCGATCCGGCCCCTTTTCGCTCTCAGGTGGCGGCCGAGATCGGCGACTTCGATCCGCTCTGCTACCTGGAGCCGCGGAAAGCCCGACGGCTCGACCGCTTCTCGCAGCTCGCCGTCGTGGCCAGCCAGATGGCGTTCGCGGACGCCGGCCTCTGCCCGGCCCGCACCGCCGGCGACGAGGTCGCGGTGTACCTTGGCAGCGCGCTCGGCGGCATCGCGTACGCCGAGGAGCAGCACGCCCGCTACCTGGCGACCGGCCTGCGGGGCGTCGAGCCGCTGCTGGCGCTGGCGGTGTTTGGCGGCGCCGGGGCGACCAACGTCGCCATCGAGCTGGGCCTGCGCGGACCGGCCGTGGGCAACGCCAACTCCTGCGCCTCGGGCGCGATCGCCGTGGGCGAGGCGTTCCGGCTGGTGCGTGGCGGCGGCGCGCGGGTGGCCCTGGCGGGCGGGGTCGAGGCGCCCCTCGCGCCGCTGACGTTCGGGGCCTTCGCGCTCATCAAGGCGATGTCCAGCCGCAACGATGTCCCCGAGCGGGCCAGCCGGCCGTTCGACGCGACGCGCGACGGCTTCGTGATGGGCGAGGGGGCGGCGGTGCTCGTCCTGGAGGACGGCGAGCACGCCCGGCGGCGCGGCGCCCACGTCTACGCGGAGGTGCGCGGCTACGGGGCCAGCAACGACGCCTACCACATGACGGCGCCGCTGCCCTCGGGCGAGCAGGCCGCGCGCGCGATGCGGCTGGCCCTGGCAGAGGCCGGCCTCGGCCCCGGCGAGGTGGAGTACCTGAACGCTCACGCCACCGGCACGCCGTTGGGCGATGCGGCCGAGGCGCTGGCGATCCGCCTCGCCTTCGGCGCGCACGCCGACCTGCTGCCCGTGAGCGGCACGAAGGGCCTCTATGGCCACCCGCTCGGCGCTAGCGGCGCGATCGAGGCGGCCCTCGTGGCGCTCGCCCTCGACCGTGGCTGGCTGCCCCCCACCGCCAACCTGGAGCGCCCCGACCCGGCCTGCCGCCTGGCCCACGTGGCGCCGGATGGCCGGGAGGCGGCGATCGCCGTCGCCATGACGAACTCCTTCGGGTTCGGCGGCATCAACGCCAGCCTGGTCTTTGGGCGCGGCGATCGCCCCTGACCAGCTTGCGCGGGTCGGGGGCGCTTGGCCTGATCCGCCCGCCCCACCGAGTTCCCCGACCTGCTCGACAGCGGCGGGTGTGAGACGAGCGTGAGGCACGGAGCGAGTAAACTGAGGCTGGGAGGCGCACGATGAGTCCACCTGCCTTGCCGGCCGACGAGCCCGAGCGGCTGGCCGCCCTCCAGGCGCTGCGCATCCTCGATACGCCGCCCGAGGAGCGCTTCGAGCGAATTACGCGCGTCGCGCGGCGGCTCTTCGGCGTGCCGATCGCGCTCGTCAGCCTGGTCGACGCCAGCCGGCAGTGGTTCAAGTCCTGTCAGGGGCTGACGGTGCGCGAGATGCCGCGCGAGGTGTCGTTCTGCGCCCATGCCATTCTCGGAGACGCGTTGTTCGTGGTCCCGGACACGCGGCAGGATCCCCGCTTCGCGGACAACCCCCTCGTCGTGAGCGAGCCTGCCGTGCGCTTCTACGCGGGGCAGCCTCTCCACGACCCCCAGGGCCATCGCCTGGGCACGCTGTGCATCATGGACCGCGCACCCCGCACCCTGAGCCCCGCCGACGCGCAGGCGCTGCGCGACCTGGCCGCCTGGGCCGAGAGCGAGCTGGGCGCGGCGAGTCTCAGCGAGGCATTGCTCGCGCAGCAGGAGACCGACGCCCGCCTGCGGCGCGCGGAAGCCGACCTTGCCGCCGCGCTCGCGGCCCAGCAGGCGGCCAACGCGGAGCTGCAGCGGCTGAATCGCGCGAAGAGCGAGTTCGTCTCGATCGTGAGCCACGAGTTTCGCACCGCGCTCACGGGCATCCAGGGCTTCAGCGAGATGATGCGCGACGAGGACTTCACGCTCGAGGAGATGAAGGAGTACGCCGGCGACATCAACAAGGACGCGCAGCGGCTGAACCGCATGATCACGGAGATGCTCGACCTCGACCGCATGGAGTCCGGGCGCATGACCCTGAACGTCAGTGCGGTGGACCTGAACCAGCTCATCGCCGAAGCGGCCGAGCGCGCGCGGCCCAATGCGCCCGCGCACCCCATCCGGCTCGACCTGGACCCGTCGCTGCCGCCGCTCCCGGGCGACCGCGACAAGCTCACGCAGGTGCTGACGAATCTCGTTAACAACGCCGTGAAATACTCGCCCGAAGGCGGCGACATCGTCCTGCGGAGCCGACGAGAAGACGGTATCGCGCACGTCCAAGTGCAGGACCACGGCATGGGCATCCCGCCGGAGGCGCTGGAGAAGGTGTTCGAGCGCTTCTCGCGCATCGAGTCCGGCACCAGCCGCTACATCCAGGGGACCGGCCTGGGCCTTCCGATCGTCCGCCAGATCGTGCAGATGCACGGTGGTCGCGCCTGGGCGGAAAGCATCCCTGGCGAAGGCAGCACCTTCCAGTTCACCCTCCCGCTGAACGGCCCCCGCCCGCCGGTTGACGCGCCCGCCCCCGGGCCAACGTGAGCGCTGCGGCCTGCCCTGAGACCGGCGCTTGCCCGTCGGCGACGAGGCGGCATACCGCACTCTGGGACGCTGGCCGCTTCGCCCCTGTCGCTGGTACCATGGCGATATGGATCGACGGCGACGGCTAATCTCACTACTGCTCGCTCTTGCGTTCGGACTGGTTCCGCCCGCGCTGCTCGTCCTGGACGTGAGTGCCGCCGGTTTGCCTGCCGCGGTAGAAGTGCCCGCTGGCGAGGCGCAGGAGGACGCCCTCCCCGCTGTCCCGCTGGTGGCGCTCCATGAGCCGAGCCCTGTTCCCTTCCCTCCTGGCGTTGGCGGCCGACGTCATTCCCCCCAGCATCTACAGGGCGCCGGCGCCAGCGGGCTGGGTTACGCCCGTCGCGAACAGCCTGCCTCCTCCCACGTTGCCTCTACTCCCCTTCGCTGTTAGCTAGCTCTCCGCCCCCCCGTGTTCTGGCTGTGTTCTGGCTAGTGAGCCGGCTCACCGCGCAAGGGTGTGCTGCGCCGCGCTGGTGCGCGCCCAGCACGCCCCGACTGCCCGTGAGAGGCGAGAGTTAGTTAAAGGAGAACCTACGGATGGCTCCGACCAAGCGCTTCCAAAGCGCGGTGTCACGTCAAGGAGGCACACCCCGGCCGACCCGCCCGCGCACGCGCGTTGCCCTACTCCTCTCGGTCTTGGCGGCGTTGCTGCTCGGCCAATTCATCGGCTCCGTGTCGCGGGTCCATGCCCAGGGCCCGCTACCGATCTACACCAGCCCGATCGACGTCACCGGCCTGCGGCTCCAGCTCCAGGCGAGCGTCCCGGACCGCGACACCGGGCAACCGGTCAACACGCCGTTGCCGGTGGGGCTGCTGGGGCCGAAGTTCAACGAGCTGACGTCCCGGCCGCTCAGCACGCAGATCGACGAGTACTGGAACGTCAAGCCCGACCCGCGGACGGGCAAGACGCCGCGGCAGCAGGCCTGCGACCGCATTCGCCAAGGGCTGGACGACGCGGTGGCGAAGGCGGGCGAGGGCTTCTCCGTGTACGACTTCGACTGCAGCCTGGCGACCAGGGGGACGCTGCTGCTCCACCGGGAGGGCTCGGCGCTCACGTTCGGCTATACGCTGCTCGACAGCTCGATCGAGTTCTATGTCACGACGCCGGCCACCTGTAACCGCCATACCTTCGCCCCGCTCTGCCCCAACGATCCGGGCCTCAAAGTGTCCCTGGTCCCGCAGCTCGTCATGACGCTGCGCACCCCGGAGGTGTGCCGCATGACGGCGACCAACGGCACTGCCGTGATCCAGTCGCCGGACCTGGAGACTAGGGGGGTGCTCCGTGTGGCCGAGCTGGCCGATACGGTCCTCTTCGGGGGCTGGTACAGCAGCCAAGCCGAGCAGGCGATCCGGCAGACCACGCAGGACGTGCCCCTGCCGCTCGATGACGCGCTCGCGGAGCTGCGCGACAGCGCCCCTTGCCGAGAGCGCAGCAGCCCGGCCGGGCGCGTCGTCGCCGCCTTCCACGACGTCGAGACGGCGATCGAGCCTGCGCAGGGGGCGATCATCCTGCGGCTCAGCCATCCACCGATCGCGCCCCCGCGCTTCCAGAACGTCTCTCTGCCCTCCGGGCCGGACACGTGCGTGTCGGGCTACGTCTGGCGGGAAGCGTTCGAGGGCGACCACGTCTGCGTGACGCCCGAGACGCGGCGCCAGGCCGCTGCCGACAACGCCGCGGCCGCCTCCCGCCGTGAGCCGAACGGCGGCGCCTACGGGCCTGACACCTGCCGGCAGGGCTTCGTCTGGCGGGCGGCGCGTCCCGAGGACCACGTCTGCGTGACGCCGGAGCGCCGCGATCAGACGGCGAACGACAACGCCCAGGCCAGCCAGCGCCGGGTGCTGGGGGAGTCGACGCCGAGCTTCACCCGGCCCAGCATCGCCGCCCCGCCGATCGCGGCGGCAGGCAGCACGATCAAGGTCAGCGGCCAGTTCTTCCCGCGGCCGGCGGACCCGACCACCCTGTTCCTCTCCCTGGAGCGCGACACCACCAGCGCCTGCCTCGGCGGCGCCACCGAGCTGGAGTGGGGGCCAGACGGCGGCGCGATGCGTGTCGAGAAGCTGCCCGGCGATGGCCTAAGCTGCACCTCCCGCCATGAGGCGAAGAGCCTGAGGCCGGCGACGGCTTATCGCTTCCGCGCCCGCGACTGCAACGCCCTCACTTGCAGCCCCTGGAGCGAGCCCGTAACCCTAACCACGGCCGCCAGCGCCGGCCCGAGCGGCGTCACCCTGACGTTGGACGGCGCGTCGCTGGGCACGGCCACCGTCACCGCCCAGGGCACGTTCGATGTGGACGTTGTCATCCCCGCCGGCACCGCCGCCGGCGAGCGAACGATCCGGGCGGTCAGCGGCGCCGCCACCGCGGACACGAGCCTCCAGGTGACTGCCGCGAGCGGCGGCGGACGGGCGAGCATCCTCTTGACCGGCAGCTTCTTCGGTGACCGTGGTTGCCCCACGCGTGCTTTGCCCGACTATGCCCAGGCGGTAGAGATCGATGCGCCGTTCTCGGTCTACGGTACCGGTTTCGCCCCAGGACGGGTGACGCTGCGCCTCGACTCGGCGACGGGGATGGAGCTGGGCACGGCGACCGTGGGGGCGGACGGCACGTTTTGCCACGACGCCTTCCGGGGACCACCAGCCAGCCAGGTCGGCAACCACACGCTCGTGGCCGTGCAGAACGGTACCGCCCAGGCCACGATTCCGGTCCGGGTCGTCAGGCCCAGTCCCGTGCGGTAGGCGCGGTACCGGCCTGAGGCGGGGCCTCTGGGGGCGGCGAGTGACGGCGCTCCGCCGCTCTCCCGCCCCGGGGCCCGCCGCGGGGAGGTGCGCGCTTACGCGCAAAATTCGGCTCGCTGCTACAATTGCGCCGGTGGGTCGTCCGCCGAGCCACGCCATTTGGCGATGGGCGCTCCGCTCGGCGGCGCGGCCAGGAGGCCGGAGAGCGGGCGCGCGGACCGCCGGGCGGGCGGATCGCGGCGGGAGGGTGGCGATGACGGCGGTGTTCGCGCCCGCGATCGCGCTGCTGAACCGCCTCAGCTATCCCCGCAAGTTTGCGCTCATCACCATCCTCTTTGCCCTGCCCCTGGCGCTGATCATGAGCTTCCTCGTCGCCGAGGTCGACGCCCAGATCGCGGTCGCTCACCAGGAGCAGGGCGGCACCCGCTATCTGCGCTACCTGCGCACGCTCATGGAGGACGTGTCCCGCGAGCGCATCCTGACGCACGAGTACCTGCTCCCCGGCAGCCAGTTGAGCGCAAACCCGCTCAGCATCCGCGACAAGATCGACCAGGACTTCGCGGACCTGGACGCCGTCGACGCGCAGCTTGGCGACGCGCTGCAGACCGCGGCGCCCCTCGCGGACCTCAAGCAGACGTGGGCGGACATCAAGGCGTCGACCGCGCCGCTGGGCAGCGGCCCAAACGACGACCCCTACGTCAAGCTGATGCTCCAGCTGCGCAACTTCATCACGCACGTCGGCAACACGTCCAGTCTGGTGCTCGACCCGCAGCTCAACGGCTACTGGACGATGAACGTGGCCGTCGTCCGCCTGCCGGTGATCCAGGACCTGCTGACCCAGCTCGTCATCTATGGCGAGGACGTCACCAAGCGGGAGGGGCTCGGCTCGGTCACCAAGGGCGAGCTAGACGTGCTGGCGGGGCTCGCCAGCTTCAACCTCGATCAGGCGAAGCAAGACGTCGGCGTCGCCAGCCGGAACGATCCGACCGGCCAGGTCGGGCCGCTGCTCGAAGGCCCCATGCGCGACCTGGATGCGACGGCGGCCGAGTTCTTGCAGCCGCTCGACCAGCAGATCGTGAGCGGCGGCGCCACGCTCGATCCCGCGGACTCCTACGTGTACGTCGCCGCCGGCTCGCGGGCGCTCACCGCGGGCTTTAAGCTGTGGGATGCGGCAACCACCGCGCTCGACAGCGTGCTCGACGCGCGCATCGACCAGCTCGCGCAGAAGAAGCTGCTGTTCACGGTCCTCATTCCGCTGCCCATGCTGCTGCTGGTCGTCTACCTGTGGATCGCCTTTTACCTGTCCGTGCGGCGCACCGTGGCGAGCCTTGCCGGCGCTGCCGCGCGCATGTCCGGCGGCGACATGACCGGGACCGTACAAGTCGACAACCGCGACGAGCTAGGCGAGGTAGTCGCCTCGTTCAACACCGTCGCGGCGCGCCTGTGGAGTGAGTGGGCGCAGGCCCGCGCCGCCGAGGCCAGACTGCGCGAGAGCGAGGCCCGCACCCGGTTGATCGTCGACACGGCGCTCGACGCGGTGATCACGACCGACGCGGACGGCCTGATCACGCGCTGGAACCCGCGCGCCAGCGCGATCTTCGGCTGGCCGGCGGACGAGGCGCTGGGGCGTCGGCTGGATGAGCTAGTGTTGCCGGCTCGGGACCGCGCGGCTCACCGCCACGCCATCGAGCGCGTCGTCGCCAGCGGCGACCGCGACCTCCTGAACACGCACGCCGAGATGACCGCCCTGCGCCGCGACGGTCGCGAGTTTCCGGTCGAAGTCGCCATCTCGCTCATGGAGAGCGACCACACCTTCACCTTCAGCTACTTCATCCGCGACATCACCGAGCGGAAGGCCGCCGAGGCGGAGCTACAGCGCGCGCGCGACGAAGCCGAGGTCGCGAATCAGGCGAAGAGCGCCTTTCTCGCCAACATGAGCCACGAGCTGCGGACGCCGCTCAACGCCATCATCGGCTACAGCGAGATGCTGCAAGAGGAGGCCGAGGACGCCGGGCAAGACGACTTCGTGCCCGACCTCGAGAAGATCCAGGGGGCCGGCAAGCACCTGCTGTCGCTCATCAACAACATCCTCGACCTCTCCAAGGTCGAGGCCGGCAAGATGGAGCTGTACCTGGAGACGTTCGACGTGGCGACCGTCGTGCAGGACGTGGTGAGCACGATCCAGCCGCTCGTGCAGCGCAACGCCAATACGCTAGAGGTGCGCTGCGCCGACGACCTAAGGACGATGCGCGCCGACGTCACGAAGGTGCGACAGGCCCTGTTCAACCTGCTGAGCAACGCGTCGAAGTTCACGGAACGCGGCACCATCCGCCTCGAAGCGGCGCGCGCCGGCGCCTGGCTGCGCTTTAGCGTGGCCGACACGGGGATCGGCATGACGCCCGAGCAGGTCGAGCGCGTGTTCGAGCCCTTCACGCAGGCCGACGCCTCGACCACTCGCAAGTTTGGCGGCACCGGGCTCGGCCTGGCCATCACCCGCCGCTTCTGCCAGCTGATGGGCGGCGACGTGGCCGTGGAGAGCGCCGTCGGCCACGGGACGACCTTCACGATTACCTTGCCCGCCGAGGTCCGGGCCGAACGCACCGAGCGGGCGGTGACGCCAGCGCCGACGCCCGATGGGCTGCCGCCCAGCGGCAGCACGGTGCTGGTCGTCGACGACGACCCGGCCGTTCACGACCTGCTGAAGCGTTACTTGAGCAAAGAGGGCTTCCGCGTCGTGGCCGCCGCCGGCGGCGCCGAGGGGATCGAGGTCGCCCGCCGCCTGCGACCCGACGCGATCATCCTGGACGTGATGATGCCGAGCATGGACGGCTGGGCGGTGCTTACGGCGCTCAAGGCCGACGCCGCGCTCGCCGATGTCCCCGTCATCATGCTGACTATCGTCGACGACGCGAACCTGGGGTTCGCGCTCGGCGCGTCGGAGTACCTGACGAAGCCGATCGACCGCGACCGCCTGGTGAGCACCGTCGAGAAGTATCGCCAGCCGCCGGCGGCGCCCACCGTGCTCGTCGTCGAGGACGACGCTGCCACGCGCGACGTGCTGCGGCGGCTGCTGGAGAAGGAGGGCTGGACGGTCGTCGAGGCGGAGGACGGCCGCGCGGCGCTGGAGCGGCTCGCGCACGAGCGCCCCGCCCTGCTGCTGCTCGACCTGATGATGCCTCGCATGGACGGGTTCGAGCTAGTCGCCGAGCTGCAACGGCACGACCAGTGGCGATCTATCCCCGTCGTCGTCGTCACGGCCAAGGACCTGACGAACGACGACCGCTTGCGCCTGCGCGGCTACGTCGAGACGATACTGCAGAAGGGAGCCTACAGCCGCGTCGAGCTGTTGGCCGAGGTTCGCGACCTCGTGGCAGCGAGCGTGCGTCGTGGCACCCTGGCGCGCGCCTAAGCTGCTGCCCCTCGTTGGTCGTAACATCGCCGCCGTAAACGACGGGCCAGGGAGATGCCTTTGGCCCGCCGTTTACGGCGGCAGCCGGAGTGCGTGGCGACCGAGGCCATCAGCTTAGCGCGGACAGCGCGAGCCTGAAGAGCGGAGGGAGGCAGAGTCGATGCCCAAGATCCTGCTGGTCGAAGACAACGAGATGAACCGCGACATGCTCTCGCGCCGCCTCGAGCGGAAGGGCTACCAGATCGTGATCGCCGTGGACGGCGGCGAGGGGCTAGAGCTGGCCCGCTCCCAGACCCCGGACCTCATCCTGATGGACATGATCCTGCCGGTCGTCGACGGCTGGGAGGCCACCCGGCGCCTGAAGGCCGCGCCCGAGACGCAGGCCATCCCCGTCATCGCCCTCACCGCCCACGCCATGCGCGGCGACCAGGAGAAGGCGCTGGAAGCCGGCTGCGACGACTACGACACGAAGCCCGTCGACCTGCCACGCCTGCTGGGCAAGATCGAAGCGCTGTTGCCCGGCGCCGCCGGCTAGCGGCACCTCCCCGCCTTGCGCGAAAATCCCGCGCGCCCCCATAACTAGGCCCAGACGGCGCCGCCGCCCCACGAACGCCCCGACGCGCGCGCCCGCCGGGGCGCGGGCCAGAGGAGGTCTCCCATGCGCGTGCAATTCTGGGGGACGCGCGGCTCGATCGCCACCCCCGGCCCCGAGACACTGCGCTATGGCGGAAACACCCCCTGCACGGCCGTCTGGACCGACGACGAGACGCTCATCATCCTCGACTGCGGCACGGGCGCCCGCAAGCTGGGGCTGTCGCTGGCGAAATCCGGGCCGCTGCGCGCGCACCTGTTCATCGGCCATACCCACGCCGACCACATCCAGGGCCTGCCGTTCTTCGTGCCCGCCTTCCTGCCAGGCAGCCACCTGACCATCTACGGGCCAGCGGGCATCGACCGCTCGTTCCCGCAGGCCGTCGGCGGCCAGATGGAGTACGCCTACTTCCCCGTGCCCATGCACGACCTGCCGGCCCGCCTCGACTTCGAGGAGCTGGGCGAGGGCGAGTTCATGATCGGCGACGTGCGCGTGCGTACGCAGTACCTGAACCACACCGCGCCGTGTATCGGCTACCGGCTGGAGGAGCGCGGCGCCACGCTGGTCTACGCCACCGATCACGAGCTGCACGCGCCCGCGCTCTGGCGCCCCGACCACGCGCCCGGCCGCTACGAGCCCGAGGCGATGCTGCACCCGGCCGACGCGCGCCACGCCGAGTTCCTGCGCGACGCCGACCTGGTGGTCCACGACTGCCAGTACACCGCCGCCGAGTATCCGGACAAGGTCGGCTGGGGCCACAGCACGGTCGAGTACGCCGTGGATGTGTCGTTGGCCGCGCGCGTGCGCCAGCTCGCCCTCTTCCACCACGACCCCACGCGCACCGACGACGGCGTGGACAGCCTCGTCGCCGCCTGCCGCCAGCGCGTGGCCGAGAGCGGGCTGCCGCTGCGCGTGCTCGGCGCGGCCGAGGGCCTGGAGCTGACGTTGCAGGCCGGCGCCGCCCTGACCGCGGCCGAGCAGGGGCCGCGCGCCCCGCGCGTGCCCACCCGCGCCCGCGTGCTGGTCTGCGACGACGACGACGCGGTGGCGAAGGTGCTGGAGACGGCGCTGCGTCGCGACGGCTACGAGGTGCTCCGCGCCCGTAACGGCGCCGAGGCCGTCACGATGGCCCGGCACCAGCAGTTCGACCTGATCCTGCTGGACGTGGAGATGCCGGAGATGGACGGCTTCGCCGCTTGTCGCACGCTGCGCGCCGACCCGCCGACGGCGAGCGTGCCGATCGTCATGCTCACGGCGCGGGTCGAGGAAGAGAACATCTTGCGCGGCTTCGACGGCGGCGCGACCGACTACATGACCAAGCCCTTCGCGGTGGCGCAGGTGCGCGCGCGCGTCCGCTCCTGGCTGACGCGCGCCGCCGCCGCGCGCTAACATAAGCAGGCGCCAAAATCGGAGAAGCTATGGGCAAGCTAGAGAATCGGGTCAGCATCGTCACGGGGGCGGGCCGCAACATCGGCGAGGCCATCGCGCACGCCTTCGCCGACGAGGGCGCGCGCGTCGCCGTCGTCGACCTCGATGGGCGCGCGGCCGAGGCCGTCGCCAGTGCCATTAACCAGCAGCACCCCGGCCAGGCGCTCGCCGTAACCGCCGACGTGGCCAAGGGCGACGACGTGCGGGGCCTGATGGCCACGGTCGCCGACCGGTGGGGCGGCATCGACATCCTCGTGAACAACGTGGCGATCACCGACCGCAAGACCGTGCTGGAGCTGGACGAGGACGAGTGGGACCGCGTCATGACGGTCTGCGTCAAGAGCCAGTTCCTCTGCTCGAAGTACGCCGCCGAGCGGATGATCCAGGCGGGTCGCGGCGGCAACATCATCTGCATCGCCTCGACCTCGGGCCACCGCGGCCGCAAGGACGCGACGGCCTACAGCGCGGCCAAGGCCGCGACCCTGAACCTTGCCCGTTCGCTGGCGATCCAGCTCGCGCCCTACGGCATCCGCGTGAACTCGGTCACGCCGAACCGCATCGGCTCGCCCGTCGGCCAGGCCGAGGTGCCGGCGAACCGCGAGGTGTCCAACCTCGTCGGCCGCCGCGGCGAGCCGCGCGACATCGCCGCCGCCTGCGTCTTCCTGGCGTCGGACGACGCCGGGTTCATCGCCGCCGCCGACCTCCTGGTGGACGGCGGCGCCCTTGCCGCCGGCGGGCCGTGAATTAGTGCTGAGTGCTGAGTCGCGGCCCACTCGTTACTCAGCACTCAGCACTGGGGGACGAATGCGCACGCTGATTCGGGGCGGCTGGGTCGTCGGCTGGGCCGACGGGCAGCACCAGGTGATCCGCGATGGCGTCTGCGTGGTCGAGGACGACCGTGTGCTGCACGTCGGCAAGCAGTTCGCCGGCTCGGTCGACACGACCGTCGACGCGGCCGGCAAGCTCGTCGCGCCCGGGTTCATCAGCACCCACTTGCACGCCGGCCACAACGCCAGCGACTACGTCTTCCTCGACGTGGGGCGGCCCGAGGCGATGGCCCGCAACTACATGAACTGGCAGGCGGGCGTGCGCGGCAAGCCGCGGCGCCGCGAGGACACGCGCCTGGCCGTGCTGTTCGGCCTGGGCCAGCGGCTGCGCTGCGGCGCGACGACCGTCGTCGAGGTCGGTGCGGGCGGCGACCCGCCGCGCTTCGTGGAGCTAGTGGACCAGCTCGGCATCCGCGCCTACACCGGGCCGTCCTACCGCAACGTGGTGCTGTTCTCGCACGACGACGGCCGCCTGGACTACGACTGGGACGACGAGCGCGGCGAGAAGGGCCTGCGCGCCGCCCTGGCGTTCGCCGAGCAGTACGACGGCGCGGCGGGCGGGCGGCTCAAGGCAATGCTCTGCCCCGGGCACACCGACACCTGCTCGGACACGCTGCTGGCCCAGACGGCCCACCTCGCCCGCGCGCACGACCTGCCCGTCACCATCCACGCCGCCATCCACGCCCTGGAGATGGAGCGCACGCTGGAGCTGTACCGCGAGACGCCGATCCAGCTCCTGGCGCGCGTCGGCCTGCTCGCCCCGACGGTCATCCTGAGCCACGTCCTCTTCCTCGCCGGCCACAGCTGGACGCGCCACGTCGATGCGCCGGACCTGCGCCTCCTGGGCGAGCACGGCGCCACCGTCTCCCACTCGCCGTTCAAGTACTTCCAGATGGGCGTCCATCTGGAATCCCTGCGCCGCTACGTCGAGGCGGGCGTCAACGTGACGATCGGCACCGACTTCTGGCCCGGCGACATGCTGCCCGAGATGCGCTACACCATGCTGCTCAGCCGGGTGGCCGACCGCAGCTTCCTGTCGGGCACGCCGCGCGAGCTGTTCGACGCCGCGACGGTGAACGCCGCGCGCGCGCTCGGCCGCGACGACCTCGGCCGCCTGGCGCCCGGCGCCAACGCCGATGTGGTCGTCTTCGACCTGCGCCAGCCGCAGTTCGGCGCGGTGTACGATCCCATCAAGTCGCTGCTGGAGTACGGCAACGGCACCGACGTTGACCTCGTCCTGGTGGACGGCAAGCTGGTCGTCCAGAACGGGAAGCTGACGACCGTGGACGAGGACGCGCTGCTCACCGAGGTACAGGCCGAGGGTGAGGCGTTGTGGGCCGACGTGCCGAACTGGATGTGGGGCGGCCGGAGCGTGGATGAGATCGTGCCGCCCGCGTACCCAATCATCTAGGGGATAGGGCCTGGGGGATAGGGGGGTAGGGTTAGGGAGCACCTGGCGCGAATCCGCCCCCTACCCCCTACCATCCATACCCGCTCCGAAGGAGCCGTAATGCCGGGACCGCTGCACGGGATCACCGTCGTCGAGTTCGCCGATTACGTGACCGGCCCCTACTGCTGCGCGCTGCTCGCCGACCTCGGCGCGCGCGTCGTCAAGATCGAGGCGCCCGGCCGTGGCGACCCGTTCCGCGGCTGGGGCGCGGCCGGCTACAGCGCCACGTTCTGCTCGGTGAACCGCGGCAAGGAGAGCATCACCCTCGACCTGCGCACGCCCGAGGGCCAGGAGGTCGCGCGGGCGCTGGCCCAGCGCGCCGACGTGTTCGTCGAGAACCACCGGCCCGGCGTGGCCGAGCGCATGGGCGTCGGCTACGAGCAGCTGCGCGCGCTCAACCCGCGGCTGGTCTACTGCTCGATCTCCGGCTTCGGCCAGGATGGCCCCTACCGCGACCGCCCTGGCTACGACACTATCGGCCAGGCGATGGGCGGCCTGCTGAGCCTGCTCACCGACCGCGCCGCGCCGCGCGGCATGGGCATCTCGCTCTCCGATCATCTGGCCGGTGTGTTCGCCGCCTACGGCATCCTCGGCGCGCTCGTCGGCCGCGCGCAGACCGGCGAGGGGCAGCGCGTCGAGACCTCGCTGCTCCAAGCTACCGTCGCCTTCATCGGCGAGAACGCCGCGCGCTACTTCGAGAACGGCGAGGTGCCCGACCGCGCCCACCGCACCCACACCGCCCAGGTCTACGCCTTTGTGGCGGGCGACGGCCTGCCGTTCGTGATCCATCTCTCGTCGCCGCAGAAGTTCTTCCAGGGGTTGGCGCGCGCCGTCGAGCGGCCGGAGCTGGTCGACGACCCGCGCTTCGCCACCAAAGACGCGCGCCAGGAGCATTACGCCGAGCTGGAGGCGATCCTGGCGGACGCCTTCCGCCAGCAGCCGCGCGCCGACTGGCTGGAGCGCCTGCGCGCGCACGACGTGCCCACGGCGCCGCTGAACAGCCTCGACGAGGTCTTCGCCGACCCCCAGGTGCAGCACCTTGGCATGGCGCGCACGCTCCACCACCCGGAGCGCGGCGCCGTGCCGCTCGTGGACAGCGCCGTGCGGCTCACGACCATGCCCCACGGCACCGACGTGCCGCCGCCCGTGCTCGGCGAGCACACCGCGGCGCTTTTGGAGGAATTGGGTTACGATGCCGCTGCCGCCGAGCGCCTGCGCGCGGCCGGCGCGATCTAAGGGCCCAGCGTTCTATCGGTTGGCACTGATCAAGCGCTGGGCGGCAACCTGTGCGCCGTCGCTGCGCACCCCGGTAGCGATGGATTGGGCGCGGGCGGCCACGTCTGGTTGCAGGGCAGGCTCGAGAGCGCTCGTCAAAGACTCGATGGTCGGTGTGCCGGGGGCATGCGTGGTGCCGATGCCGAGGTGCTGGATGCGTTGGGCCCAGTAGTGCTGGTCGTAATGCTGCGGGATGATGACCTGGGGCGTGCCAGCTCGTGCGGCGGCGGTCGTAGTGCCCGCCCCGCCGTGGTGGACGACGGCGGCGACTCGCGTGAACAGCGCTTGCTGGTTGACCTCGCCGATGGCCAGGCAGTCGGGCGCGTCGTCCACCAGGGCTAGCTCAGCCCAGCCGCGGGACACGATCGCCCGGCGCCCGAGCGCACGGGCCGCTTGCACCATCACCCGGCTGAGATCCTCCGGCGCGCGAATGCTGCCGAAGCCGAAGTAGACGGGCGGCTCGCCGGCGTCGAGGAACGCCTCCAGCTCGGGGGAGAGCGGACGCGTATCCGGCAGGATCCAGGCGCCAGTCTGGACCACGGGCTGGTCCGCGGGATCGGGCCAGGGGCCTAGCGTCGGGTCGGCGGCCAGCCAGGGCCGGTCGGTCAGGACGTGGCGGCGCACGTCGGTGACCGGGGCCAGGCCCAGTGCTGCCCGATGCAAGTTGATCAGCGCACCCCATGTTTCATTCCACCGTCGTGCATCCTGGGCCCAGAGCGCGCGGTAATCGGCCATCGCGGGCGCCGGGGTATCTCCCCGCATGGCCAGCACAGGCGGCGCATGGTGCGGCGATGGCAGAACGGTCGGGCAATAGGCGGCGAAGACGTACGGGATGCCCATCCGCTCTGCTACTGAGGGGGCGGCGATCTGCAGGGCCGTTGCGCCGACGATGAGGTCGCTGCCGTTGGCGGCCGCCGCGATCGTCTCGAACTGCGTGGCCACCGTGCCTTCCACCAGCTGACGCCGCTGCTCGGGCGTCGGCAGGGCTGCCGACGGGTTGGCTCTCCCGGTGGAGCGTAGCTCGGGTCCGATAGGCGTGACGGGCATGCCCAGGCTTTCGATCCAGTCGCGGAAGTCGGGCGGCACGCACAGGCGCACCTCCTGACCGAGCGCCATTAACTCCAACGCCAGCGCCACTAACGGCTGGACATCGCCTCGCGACCCAATGGTCGACAGCAGCACCCGCATCAGAACTCTCCTTCAGTAGGGGCGCTGCTTGCCGCGCCCCGCTGCTTGCCGCACCCTGCGACTTGCTGCGCCCTGCGACTTGCTGCGCCCTGCTCGGATCGCTACAACCAACGCCGACGGCAACCTTGCCGGCAGGAGGCACTGTGAAACACCCCGGCGCGCGGCTCCGCAATCGCTACGCCATCGTCGGCGTCGGCCAGAGCGAGATCGGCGAGGTGCCGGGCTCGACCTCGCTCGGCCTGCTGACCACGGCCATGAAGGCGGCCATCGAGGACGCCGGCCTCACCAACCGCGATGTAGACGGGCTGATCACGCGCGGCCCGGACGATATTTACTGCCACCACCAGCGGATGGGGCAGCGGCTCGGCATCGACGCGAGCTTCAGCACCAGCACCGACAACGGCGGCGCGAGCCAGATCCTCTCCGTGGCGCTCGCCTGCATGGCCATCGACGCCGGCCTCTGCGAGACGGTCGTGACGGGCTTCGGCCGCAACACTTGGAGCCGCAAGAACCAGAACGACGCCACGCGCATGCGCGGCAACATTGTGCCGCAGTCGCAGGAGGAGAACGAGTTCGAGCCGGAGTTCGGCTACTTCGGCGCGCCCGCCACGCACGGGTTCGGCGCCCGCCGCCACATGGCGCTCTACGGCACGACGCGCGAGCACTTCGGCCACATCGCCGTCACCTTCCGCGATCACGCCTCGCGCAACCCCTGCGCCCAGAAGCGCGAGCCGCTGACGCTGGAGCAGTACCTGGCCGCGCGCCTGATCGTGGACCCCTTCGGCCTGTACGACTGCAGCCTGGTAACCGACGGCGCCGGCGCGCTGGTCATCACCTCTGCCGAGCGCGCCCGCGACCTGCCCCAGCCGCCGGTCTACGTCGCCGGTTTCGGCTTCCGCAACAACCTGCGCGGCTGGTTCTACGACGACCACATGGTCGACACCGCCGCCCAGCAGGCATCCCGCCAGGCCTACGCGATGGCCGGCCTCGGCCCACGAGACGTGGACTGCGCCCAGATCTACGACTGCTTCACCTACATGGTGCTCACGCAGCTCGAAGACTACGGCTTCTGTCCGAAGGGCGAGGGCGGGCCGTTCGTCGCCTCGGGCGCGCTCCGGCTCGGCGGCGCCCTGCCCACCAACACTAGCGGCGGCCAGCTTTCTGAGGGTCACTGCGAGGGCATGCTGCAGATCGTGGAGGCTGTTCACCAGGTGCGGCGCGATCGCCCGCCGGACCGCCAGGTGCCCGACTGCGAGGTCGCGCTCGCCAGCGGCCACGGCGGCAACACCGTCTGCCACTCGTCGCTCTTGCTGCAGAGGACGCCATGAACGAGACCTACCTGAAGCCGCTCCCCGTACCGTCCGAGGAGTCGCGGCCGTTCTGGGACGCCTGCCGCCGCCACGAGTTCCGCCTGCAGCGCTGCGCCGCCTGCCAGCGCTACTGGTTCCCGCCGAGCAACGTTTGTCCCGAGTGCCTAAGCGACCAGTGGGAGTGGGCGCTGGCTAGTGGGCATGGCACGGTGTTCTCGTTCGTCGTCTTCCACCGCGTCTACCACCCCGGCTTCCGCGACGCCGTGCCCTACCCCGTCGCCATCATCGCCCTCGACGAGGGCCCGCGCTTCCTATCGAACGTGATCGACTGCCCCCTCGACGAACTCCGCGTGGGCCTCCCCGTCGAAGTCGTCTTCGACGACGTCACGGACGACTGCACGCTGCCCAAGTTCCGCCCGGTGCGTTAGTCTGGCACCGCCGGTAAGACGTACTGAGCGTTGCAGTAGTGGCCCGCCGGCGGGGGCGTCCAGGGCAAGAAGCACGGCAATCCCCCGGCGCTGCGAGTCGTCTCCGGCACTCTGCGTGCGAGGTTGAAGTCGTCCGGCATGCACCGGGTGAAGGTCAGCAAGAAGGGCCGGTGCGCCAGACTTGCTGGCGTACCGGCCGTCTGGCCCTCATAGGGTAGGGGAACTCGGTCCCTCTAAGAGAGACGTTGCATAGCTGCGCGGGTATGGTTATACCGAATCCGGTGCTGGCGTTCCCTTACTCCCTCTCCTTCTGGGAGAGGGCCGAGGTGAGGGCGCGCCCCAGTAGGCGAACCGCCGGGCCGGATCCGATATTACTCGACTGGGACGTGGAACGGAATACCTAGTGCGGTCAGCGTAAGGTCCGTGGCCGCGGGGTCGATGTCAAACACGACGCGGTTGTTCGTCGTGAGGCCGGGCTGCACGGTCTGGCTAATCACGAATCCTTTGTCGATGCTCGCGGTCGGCCCTGCGGGCGTGAACTTGCGCCCGTCCCCGGTCTGAAGCGTGAAGTCGTTGGTCGTGAAGTTCGAGATCCGCTGCTGCAGATTCTTCGCCGTGAACTCAGCTACGACCAACTTGCCCTGCGGCGGCGGGCTCGCCGGGCGTGCGCCGAAGTCCTCATACGGGCCGAAGTTGGTGATCGTGACCTCCCAGCCGCCCTTCGCCACGGTGTCACCAATGGTGGCGGCCGGGGGCGCCGCAGGCTTCGCCGCGCCGGGGTTGTTCGTCTGCGTGCCCCCCGAGTTTGCCGTCTGCGAACCTTTCGGCGTGGCCACCGCGATTACGATGCCGAGTATGACGAGCCCGACGATCCCCAGACAGCCGAACTTCAGGACCTGCCCCACTACTTCCTCCTTTCCGATCGCCGTGTAACAGTCTGCGGCCATTGTACCATCGGTTGCGGCACGGCTTCGATTTTCAGGCCAGCAGGAGCGCAATTCAGACTATGTAGCCCGGCGGCGGCCTGCGCCTGAAGGCAGCTCGGGCTCGTGCCCGTCACCCGGACGTGCCTAACAATCACCACGGGCGCCTTCGCCACGTCCGCACTCGCGGTGGTCCATCGGGTAGCTTGCTCGCACGACGCGACAGAACGCAGTATCATATCGCGCGCCGGCCCGCTCGCCGTGGAGGGCCGAGGACGCCAGGCGGTGCGGGTCGCTGAGCCCGACTCAGCACTCAGCACGCCGCACTCAGCACTTGGAGGAACGATGGCCCAGGTGAGCGAGCGGGTGAGCGGGCAGCAGGCGCTGCTCGCCGACGTGCAGGCGCGCGGCGCCGCGGCGAACAGCCCCGGCGCCGTGCGGCAGCCGGCGACGGGGTCGGTGAACCGCTGGGTGGAGATCCAGGCCGACGAGTACGCCGACGCCGTCGTGCAGAGCATGGCGATCAACGGCATCGACTACCTCTTCTTCAGCTCCGGCTCGGACATCGGTTTCTACCAGGAGGCCACCGTCAAGGCGCACTCCCTCGGCCGACCTGCCCCAAGGCTCCTGAACATCCTGCACGAGAACGCCAACCTGAACGGCGCCATCGGCTACGCGATGGTCAGCAACCGGCCCGTCGCCACCGCGGCGCACGTCGAGGTGGGCACGCTGAACTACGGCGGCGCCATCGCCAACGCCTGGGCCGACGACGTGCCGATCCTCATGACGGCCGGCCAGCCGCCGCTGTCCTACGGCCGCACGCGGCGCGGCGGGCGCGACCAGAACGTGTTCTGGTGCCAGGAGCACCCGGACTACGGCCAGATAGTGCGTCAGTTCGTGAAGTGGGACCATGTCCTGAACCCGATGGACAACCCCGGCATGGTCGTGACGCGCGGCCTGCAGATGGCGCTCACGCCGCGGCAGGGGCCGACCTACCTCGTCCTCCCCCGCGACGTGATGATGCTGCCGCTGGAGGGCCTCCGCTTCCCGTCGCTCGCCCAGGCCGGCCTGCCCGACGCGCCGGCCGGCGATCCCGACGCCCTGCGCCGCGCCGCCCGGCTGCTGGTCGAGGCCCGCAACCCGCTGGTCATCACGCGCCGCGCCGGTCGCACCGCCGCCGGCGCCGCGGCCCTCCAGCGCCTGTGCGAGCTGCTCGCCCTGCCGGTGGCCGAGGCGCCGCGCAAGGAGCGCATGAACCTCCCCACCGACCACCCGCTCTCCGAGAGCGGCCCGCCCATCGACCAGGCCGACGTGGTGTTCGTGGTGGACAACGACACGCCCTGGCTGCCCGGCATCGACGACCCCAGCCCCGACGCGACGCTCATCTGGCTGGCCGTCGATCCGATCCAGAGCCGCTTCATTAACTACGAGTACCCGGCCACGCTCACCATCGCCGCCGACCCTGCCGGCGCGCTCACGACGATCGCCGACGAGGCGGAGGGCATGCTCAGCGCGGGCGACCGCGACCGCATCGCCGACCGCTTCGAGCGCTGCCGCACGCGGGCGCGCGAGCGCCGCGAGTCGCTGGACCGGGCCGCGCAGGCGGCCGCGCACCAGCAGCCCATCGCGCCGAAGTGGCTGGGTTACCAGCTTGGCCAGGCGCTCGACGACAACGCGATCGTGCTGGAAGACACGGTCGGCAACGCGGTGAACGTGCAGAACTACTTCGCGTCGCGTGTGCCGGGCAGCTTCTTCAAGAACGCCGGCAGCTCCGGCGGCTGGGGCGTGGCGGCCGGCTTCGGCGCTAAGCTTGCCGCCCCTGACAAGACGGTCGTCGTCACGACCGGCGACGGCTTCTTCCTGTACAGCGTGCCCTACGCGGCGCTCTGGGCGGGCGTGAAGTACAAAGCGCCGTTCCTGACGGTCGTCTTCCAGAACCTCGCCTACAGCACCGGCAGCACCAGCCTCAAGACGCACTACCCCGAGGGCTACAGCATCAAGAACAGCGACTTCGAGGGCGGGCTGATCGATCCGCCGCCCGACTGCGCCAAGATGGCCGAGTCGGTCGGCGCTTACGGCGAGAACGTGAGCGACCCGGCCCAGGTTGGCCCGGCGCTCCAGCGCGCCCTGAAGGTCGTCCACGACGGCACGCCCGCCGTGGTCGCGGTGCGCCTGCCCCAGCTCATGGTCGAGACGCAAGACCGCGCGTAGCCAGCTCCCATCTCCAGCCCCCTCCCTCCACAAGGGGGAGGGGGCTTTTGTTTACCCCGGCCGACGCCCTCTCCCCGTCGCCTGTCGAGAGACGGGCCTGCGCACGCCGAAGCTACGGGCGCTGCAGCGCCCGCGCCGTCCCCCCTTCCTTCGCAGGGTGCGACGCGGAATACTGCAAGCGTCGCTGGGGAAGGGGGGTTAGGTTCCGCTCCCTGGTCCGCATCTTGCGTTGATACGTTGCCAGCCCGTGGACCGCGCGGTAGGCTGTGAAGGAAGGGGCCGCGCCCCACGCACGGGCGCCCCGCCCCCGGACGACAAGACCATGGCAGTCAACAACGCTCCGCGTAGCAACGGGCGGAATGCCGCGCCCTCCGGCGGGACGGACGATCGCCGGCCGCCTGGCCCCGAGGCCCCCCGGCCCTGGACTCGGCAGCAGCCGTCCAATCGTCCACCCCTGGGCGGGCTCGGCTGGCCCTGGTGGGTGCTGCTGCTGGTGTTCCTGGCGGCGAACTGGCTGCTGGTGCCCTACCTCTTCCCCGAGAAACCGGGTCGCATTACGGTGCCCTACACTACCTTCAAGCAGCAGGTCGACGCGGGCAACGTCGCTGAGATCACGAGCCAGGGCGATGCGATCCAGGGCACGTTCCGGCAGCCGATAACTTATCCCCCGACGGGCGACAACCAGCGGACCTCCACGCAGTTCGAGACGCGGCTGCCCACCTTTGCGGACCCCGGCCTCGAGCAGCTCCTCGACAGCAAGGGCGTCGTCATCAACGCGCGGCCCATCGACACCGGCCGCAACTGGCTGGTCACGCTGCTCATCAGCTTCGGTCCCGCGGTCCTCTTCTTCGGCCTGCTGTTCTGGATGGCCAGCCGGGCCCAGACGACCCAGCAGGGCCTCTTCGGCCTCGGCCGCAGCCGCGCCCAGCGCTACACGCCGCCCACCGAGGGGCCGAAGATCACCTTCCAGGACGTGGCCGGCATCGAGGAGGCGAAGGCCGATCTTCAGGAAATCGTCGATTTCCTGAAGAACCCCGACAAGTACCGCCGGCTCGGCGGCACCATCCCCAAGGGCGTGCTGCTGGTCGGGCCGCCGGGCACGGGCAAGACGCTCCTCGCCCGCGCTGTCGCCGGCGAGGCGAACGTGCCGTTCTTTAGCATGAGCGGTTCCGAGTTCGTCGAGATGATCGTCGGCGTGGGCGCGGCGCGCGTGCGCGACCTGTTCGAGCAGGCCAAAAAGGAGGCGCCCGCCATCGTCTTCGTGGACGAGCTAGACGCCATCGGTCGGCGGCGTGGCGGCGCCAACATCGTGGGCGGCGGCCACGACGAGCGTGAGCAGACGCTAAACCAGCTGCTCGTCGCCATGGACGGCTTCGACGCCCGCGAGGCGGTCATCGTGCTCGCTGCCACCAACCGCCCCGACGTGCTCGACCCCGCCCTCTTGCGGCCCGGGCGCTTCGACCGCCGCATCGCCGTGCAGCGGCCCGACCGCGTTGGCCGCGAGGCCATCCTCAAGGTTCACACGCGCGGCGTCCCGCTGGCCAAGGACGTCGATCTGGGCGAGATCGCCGCGGCCACGCCGGGCCTCGTCGGCGCCGAGCTGCGCAACCTGGTGAACGAGGCGGCGCTGCTGGCGGCCCGACGCGAGAAGAACGCCGTGAGCCGCCAGGACTTCTTCGACGCGATGGAGAAGATCGTCCTGGGCGCCGAGCGGCAGGTCGTCATGAGCCCCGAGGACCGGCGCCGCGTGGCGTACCACGAGAGCGGCCACGCGCTGCTGGGCATGCTGATTCCCGAGGCCGATCCCGTCCACAAGGTCACCATCGTGCCGCGCGGGCAGGCGCTCGGTGTCACCTACCAGACGCCGTCGGACGACCGGCACAACTACACCGAGAGCTACCTGCGGGCGCGGATCACCGGCGCGCTCGGCGGGCGGGCCGCCGAGGAGCTGATCTTCGGCGCGCTCACCACGGGGGCCGAGAACGACTTGCAGCAAGCCACGCAGCTCGCGCGCCAGATGGTGACCCGCTGGGGCATGAGCCCGAAGGTCGGACTCCTCTCGCTCACACCGCCAGACGGCAGCGACTACCTCGGGCCGGGCGGCTCGCTGGGCATTGGCCGCGAGTTCAGCGAAACGCTAGCGGCTACCGTCGACGCCGAGACCCATCGGATCGTGGACGAGTGCTATGACCGCGCGAAGAAGCTGCTCGCGGACCACCGCGCCAACCTCGAATCGCTCGCGGAAGCGCTCCTCGCCCACGAGTCGCTCGCCGACGAGGCGATCGTGCAGGCCGCTGGCCTCCAGCCGCGGCCGCCGGCCAAAGCCGCCGAGCTAGCCGCCGACGGCTCGCCGCCCCCGCCAACTGTCATCCCGAACCCAACCGCGGCCTTCGGCGACGGCCCCCTCTCGCCCCAGCCCCCGGAAACCTAACCCCGCCATGCCCCCGCCCCCTAGATTAGCCTGGGCGCCAGGTGAGCAGCCAGCGCCTCGTAGTCCCGTAGGGGCGGGTTTCCTGCCCGCCCGCGGCCTGTGGCGCGGCATACTGCAAGCCCCACTGCCCCCGTCCCGGAGCCGGCGCGACCGGGAGGGCCGGCGTAGCGGGAGCGTGGGGCGCGGCATACGGCAAGCGGCACTGGCCGCAGCCCCCGCGTCGGCCGGCCGCTTAGTCTGGCTGCAAGCCGCTGTATAGGGGGCGACGCGGCATACTGCAAGGGGCGCTCGGGTCCGGGGCAGGAGGGCATGCTGCCCCGCGTCAGGCTGGCCAAGTTGTCGCCCAGCATCGAGGCCATCGCCGTGCCGCAATAGGCCCGGTACGCCGGGTGGCGCAGGGAGACGAACGAAGCGCTGTCCGCCCGATCACGCGCGGGCGGCGCCGGCAGAGGGAGTGACGTACTCACCGAAGCGCACTGCTCCTAATTGAGATCGGCTGCACCAAGTGTAGGCGACCACGCGCCGCCACGCGAGCCGCGCCGCCCCCGCTAGTCGCCGCCAATCCAGGTGCCGGCGCCCATGATGCGCTAAGATAGGCACGCCGCGCCGAGCAGCGACCGCACCAAGGGAGGGCATCGTGGCCGAGTACTCGACGATCCTTGTGGACAAGCAGGACGGCATCACCACGATCCGGCTCAACCGTCCCGAGAAGCGCAACGCGATGAGCCCCCAGCTTCACCGCGACATGTACGATGCGCTCAGCGACCTGGAGACCGATCCCGCGACCCAGGTGCTCGTCATCACGGGCAGCGGCGACGCCTTCTGCGCCGGCCAGGACCTGAAGGAATACTTCTACGAGTACCGCGACGACCGCCGCGGCCGCGAGGAGAACCGCCGCATCTCCCACGCCTGGCGCCACGAGAAGCTGCGCTACTTCCCGCGCCCCACGATCGCGGCGATCAACGGCTGGTGCTTCGGCGGCGCCTTCACGATCGTCGCGTCGTGCGACATCGCCATCGCCGCCGAGGACGCCACGTTCGGCCTGTCGGAGATCAACTTCGGCCACATCCCCGGCGGCCTGGTGACGAAGGTCGTGCAGGAGATCGTGCAGCCGCGCCAGGCGCTCTACTACATCATGACCGGCGACCCGTTCGACGGCCGCCGCGCCGCCGAGATCGGCCTGATCACGACGGCGCTGCCGCGTGCCGAGCTACCGGCGAAGGTGCAAGAGGTCGCGGCCAAGCTGAAGCAGAAGGACCCCATCGCCCTGCGCGCCTGCAAGGAGGCGTTCAAGGCCGTGTCGCCCTACGTCGGCTACGAGGACGCCTGGTACTGGCTCGCCGCGAAGTCCGACCAGCTCACCTACCTTCAGAAAGCGCGCGGCCAGCAGGACGGCATCGAGGGCTTCCTGCGCAAGGAGTTCAAGCCGGGCCTCGGCTCCCCGGACGCCAGCCCGGCGGGAGGCTGACCATCATCAGAGCGCCGGAGAGGCGTGAGGGGTTGGCGAAGCCAACCCTTCACACCTCTCCGGCGCCAGACGCTTAGAGGTCCTGCACGACGAAGTGCTGCAAGTCGCTGGGCTTCGTCTGGAACGCCGTGATCTGCTCACGGAACTTGTTGTGCGCCGGCGTGCCGCGGTGCCGCTCGTGCGCCTCCACACTGTCCCACTCGATCACCAGCACCACTCGCGACGGGTCCTCGACCGAGGTGCAGATTTTGCCGCCGTGGTTGCCCGCCATGTTCGCCTCGCGGAACGCCTTGCGGTACACGTCCACGTACTCGTCGCGCCGCGCGGGATCGACCGTCTGGACCACGATCTCGTAGATCACAAGCCCTCCTTAGTACCGCTTGTACAGCCCGTCGAGGAACAGCTCGTACAGGTCCACCGAGAGCTGCGTCGTGTACTCCAGGTTCCAGCTCGGCCGCTCCGGCCGGTAGCCGTCCAGCAGCAGCTGCGTCAGCAAGAAGGCGTTGCCGTCCACGTGGGCCATGACGCCTTCCTCGTGCTCCTGCGTGTCGGCCTCGTAGTGCTTGCTGAAATACTGGGCGTGATACTCCGAGATGCCGTAGTGCTTCGTCAGCGCCTCGTGCATCATGCCCATCCAGACGCCGATCGGCCCCTCGGTCATCGACGAGGCCACCGCCTCCGCGAACGGCCCCTCGCGCCACAGCCGGATACGGCAATCCACCAGCGCCCGCGCCTCAGGGATCAGCACCGCCTCGACCAGGTCCTCGCGCGACAGCCCGAAGCCCTCGCCCGCGATGTACAGCATCTTCACGTGCCCGCCGGGGCCGGGGTGGATCAGCTCGTCCGCGATCTGCTCCGTGAAGATGTCGTAGCACTCGGGATGGCGCTCCAGGAACGCCAGCCAGTGGTTGTACGCCTCCGACTTGACGGTGTTGATCTCCAGCGCGAACCGGTACCAGTTCAGGAAGAAGCCCTTGAGCTTCGGCAGCGGCAGCGTGCCGGCCATCAGCTCCCGCATGTACGGGTGGGCGAACACCTGGCGCTCGAAGCCCTCGCTGCCGATCCGCCGCAGCCGCTCCACCAGCGCCTGGGCCTGGTCGGGCGTGTAGCGGACGACGCTATCGGTGACGACTGCCATCTCTCCTCCCGCTAGACCGAAGCGTACAGCGGCTCGCGGTACTTCGCGGCGAGCGCCTTCCACTTGGCCGCGCCCTGCTGCGCCGCCTGCTCCACGTTGTCCGGCATGTACACGAACGGCCGTCGCGTCGGCCCCGCCTGGCCATCGGACACGAGGTCGATAATCCGCTTCATCAGCGGCGTGTCGTACGTATGGAACTCCTCCACCGTGACGGGCGGCCAGGCGTCGTTGATGTCGCGCTGGATCGCCTCCGCGCGCGCCCAGTCGCCGCGGCTGGCCGCCTCCCACAGCCGTAGCACCGGCTCCGGCGCCGCCGACGAGCGCGTGGACCACACGCCGCCCGCCCCGAACATCGCCGTCGGCCACACCACGTTATCGGAGACGAGGATGTTGATGCGCCCCTCGACGGCGTCGCGCACCCCGATCCAGTGGCGCAGCTCGGTGACGGTCTGCTTCACGGCGACGATGTTCCGCACCTGCGCGAGCTGCTTGAACCCGGCCGGCGGGATCGTCACGCGGAACACCGGGGGGTTGTGGTAGATCATGATCGCCACGTCGGGGCACGCCTCGGCCAGGTCCTTGTAGAACTGCACGGCGTTCTGCCAGGCCGGCGGCAGCCACATTGGCACGCCGTTCAGCACGCCGTCGGCGCCCGCGTCCTTCGCCCAGCGCGTCTTCTCCAGCGTGCGCCGCGTGTTCAGGCTCGTGGTGCCGGTGAACACCGGCACGCGCTTCCGCGCGACCTCGATCACCGTCTGGATGAGCTTCTGGTGCTCGTCCCAGAGCAGCGTGTGCCCCTCGCCCAGCGTGCCCGTCGTGGCAATGCCGTTCACACCGGCCGTGATCAGCCGCTCGACCATCGCCGCCAGCTTGTCCAGATCGACGGTGTCCCGCGCCTCTAGCTCGCCGCCGTCGGCGGTGGCGCACGCGGGGATCAGCGACCACACGCCGCGGGTCTCTTCGGGTGTCAAGAGCGCCATAGTCTCCTCCCAGTGCCGAGTGCTGAGTGCTGAGTGCCGAGTGCCGAGTCCTGAGTGACTCGCGGGCCGTACCCCACTCAGCACTCAGCACTCGTCTTGATAGCCGTTATTCGCCTCGTAGGCTTGCTCGCGGTAGAGCGCGAGCGCTTGCATCGGCGGCAGGTCGTTGATGGAGAACAGAATCGCCTCCTCGCTGGGCGACCCGTTGGCGTGCTCGTGCCAGGCCCAGGTGGGCACGGCGAAGATGTCTCCCTGCTCCCAGTCCAGCCGCTCGCCATTTACCACGCTGTAGCCGCGCCCGCGGAACACCTGGTACACCGTGCTGCTCACGTGCCGGTGCGCCTTCGTGTGGACTCCCGGCCGCAGGAGCTGCATCTCGCAGCCCATCGTCGTCAGCGCGTGCCCGCCAGTTACGGGATTTACGTACTCGACGGCCACGTCGTCGTAGGGACTGGCCTCGCCGAGCCGCGCCAAGTGCGACAGCGTCTCGTAGGTCGCGGCGAACGGATAGGCGTGTTGCGGCGAGAACGGGCCCGACGGCCGCTCCCAGGTCGGGCGCACGTGGCCGCCGGCGTAGCGCCGCGCCGAGTAGTCCTCGGGCAGGGTGACGGCCTGGCGGTCCTCCGCGTACGGCTCGAAGAACATGGCGTTCAGGCTGGCGACGAGCGGCCGGTCCAGCCCGTCCATCCAAAAGATCGGCGTGTCCGTCTCGTTGCCGTGGTCGTGCCACGTCCAGTTCGGGGTCAGGATCAGGTCGCCCGGGTCCATGAGCAGCTTTTCGCCGTCCACCGTCGTGTAGGCGCCACGGCCGTCGATGATGAAGCGGATGGCGGTCGCGTTGTGGCGGTGGGTGGGCGCGATCTCGCCGGGCTTGATCATCTGCACGGCGGCGGTCAGCGTGTGGGTGGCGGCGTTGATCGCGCGCAAGCCGGGGTTCACCAGCAGCAAGACGCGGCGCTCGGCGCTGCGGTCCATGGTGATCAGCTCGCCCGCGCGCAGCAGTTGCTCGCGCAGCATCGCGCCGCGCCAGACGTGCGGCACGGCGGCGGTGCGCGGCTCGTGCGTCTGCGTCTGCACCCGCCAGAGCCCCTGGAGCCCGTTCGCCTCCAGGCCCGCGTGGAACTGCTCGACCGCGCTCGATACCTGCTCGCCGATCATCCGCGCCTCCTCCCCCGGTCTGCCGCCTGGCGGCTCGCGCGCCCCCGCTCCGTCCGCGGTACGCTAACACAGCCCCGAGGGGCAGGCAAGCAAGCTAGTACCCCGCCGGCCCGAACACCGCCGCGCCCGTCTGCGCCTCGACGTGCCGGCCAAAGCGGTACTTGATCTCCGGGCCTTCCCAGGGGATGTGGGGAATCGGCCGGGCCTCGGCCTCGACCTCCAGCACCACGAAGGCGAAGCGCTCCGCGGCCAAAATCTCGTCGATCTCGCGGCGAAACACGGCTAGATCGTCGAAGCTGTAGGCCCGCTCGATGCCGGCGCCGCGGGCCATCGCCACGTAGTCGGTGCGCGCGGCGTTCCCCAGCGGGTGCCGCGCGAGTACCTGATACACCCGGTTGGACAGCACGAAGTGCGTCATATTTGGCGGCTGCTGGCTCGCCTCGGTCAGCAGCGTGCTCAGGTTGACCGACAGCCCCCCGTCGCCGTCGAACACCCACACGCGCTCCCCCGGCAGCCCGAGCGCCAGCCCTAGCCCAAATGACGGCGCCAGCCCCATCGACGAGAGCATGTAGAACGGCCGGTCGCTGCGCGTCGCGGCGTACCACTCGCGGCTGGAGGTCCCCAGCGCGCAGATGACCAGCTCACGCTGCCAGCGCTCGGCCAGGAGGGCGAAGCAGTCGGCGACCTTCATCGGGCCGCCCCCGGCGCGGGCACGCTCTCGTGAGTGTGGACGCTGGCCAGGATGCCGCGCGTGAACAGCACGGCGACCGGGCGCTTGGCGATCCGCGCGTGCTCGCAGGCTGGCCCGATCACCCCGATCTGCTCTTGCCGCTCCACGATGTGGTAGGGAATCCCCAGCGCTTCCATGACCGGCAGCGTCACGCGCCCCTGCACGACCTGGTACACCCGCGGGTCCTCGATCGTGCCGCGCAGGCTGAGCAGCAGCAGCAGCGGGATCTCGTACATCAGGTTCAGCGTCGCCAGCTCGTGGACCGACGCGAGAAACCCGGCGCACCCCATGATGCCAACCGCGTTCAGCCCCGCGAAGAACGCGCCCGAGCAGATCCCGGCGATCTCCTCCTCCCGCGCGACCGGCACGTGGATGAAGCGCGGGTCCTGCTGCAGCAGCCGGATCAGCTCGGACAGCCAGTCGTCCGGCAGGCTCGCGGCCAGCCGCACGTTCGCCCCGACCAGCGCGTCGCGGATCAGCTCCGGGCCGGTCGCCATCGTCGCCTCCTCCCGAGCCGCTACCCTCGCTCCCTGCGCAATGGTATCATCCCGCGCGCCGCCCGCAAGCCTTGGAGGTACGCCATGTGGAGCCGCGTCTCGCCATTGACCGTCCTCGTCGCCGTCTCCCTCCTCGTCGCGGCGTGCGGGGCCTCAAATCCGAGCCAGGCGCTGTCCGCTGGCGGCGGGGTAGCGGCGCCCGCGACAGCACAAGGCGCCGCCGACACGGCGACTCCCCGCCCGCTGGAGAAGGTGCGCATCGGCTACCCCAGCCGCTCCGTGACGTTCCTCTCCATGCTCTTGGCCCGCGACCAGGGGTACTTCCAGCAGGAGGGCATCGATCCCGACCTGAGCCAGATCAAGACGAACGTCGGCATTACCGCGCTGCTCAACGGCGAGCTGGACTACACCGAGTCGGTCGGCACCAACATCCGCTCGGCGCTCCAGGGGGCGCCGATCAAGACCGTCATGACGTCGATGCGGGCGCCGGTGTTCGTGCTGGTGGCCCGCCCCGAGTTCACGTCGGTCGAGCAGCTCCGCGGCCACACGGTCGGCATCACGAACTTCGGCGGCAGCAACGACCAGACGGCCCAGCTCATCTTCGAGCATTTTGGCCTGGAGCCGCAAAAAGACGTCCAGCTCGTTCCCGTCGGCGACGCGCCCGTTCAGTACGAGGTCTTGAAGCAGGGCCAGATCGACTCGATCGTCGTCTCGCTGCCGTTCCCGCTGCTGGCCCAGCGCGAGGGCTATCGCCTGCTCGTCAACGCCCCGGACATCGTCAGCATGCCACTGGCCGGCCTCGGCACGCTGCAGACGACGCTCGATACGCGGCGCGACCAGGTGAAGCGCGTGGTCAAGGCGGAGATTCAGGCGCTGGACCACATCCGCACGCACCCCGACGACGCCATTGCCCTGATCGCCGATCTCTTCGAGACGGACCAGGCGACCGCCCGCGACGCCTACACGTATCTGCTGCCGTCGTTCAGCGAGGATGGGGCGCCCGAGCGCGCCGGCGTCGAGACGATTCTGAAGCTCGAACAGGAGGACGGCCCGACCCCCGCGCCTGCTACCTACGAGCAGGTCGCCGACGCCTCGGTCGCGGCTGAGGCGCGCGCCGAGCTTGGTCCGCGCCCCTAGCCGGCCGCGAGCAGCCGCCTGGATGAGGGCAAGATGGTAAACAGCGCGCGCCGCCGCCGACTCGCCCTGGGCCTGTGCTTGCTCCTGGCTGCTTGCACCGCGCCTGCCGCCCCCCACGCCGCGGAACCGACCACCCCACGTGCGGCCGGCGGCGCGGCCGTCGCCCCCGCGGCGGCCGCTACGTCGCCGGCCGCCGCCACGCCCGCCCCGCGCGAGACGTTCCGCCTCGCGTACCCGAACCTGTCCATGTCCTACCTGCCGATCCTCATGGCGAGCGACCTGGGCTACTACGAGCAGGAGGGGCTAGACGCCGACGTGTCGCTGATGCGGGCGAACGTCGGGCAGGCCGCGCTCGTGGCCGGCGAGATCGACTTCACCGCCTCGGTTGGCTCCAACATCAAGATGGCGCTGCAAGGGGCGCCCATCAAGACGATCCTGCTGTTCGTGCAGGCGCAGGTGATGAGCCTCGTCGCGCAGCCGCAGTACCGCACGGTCGAGCAGCTTCGGGGCAAGACGGTCGGCGTGGGCGTGGCCGGCGCGAGCGTCGATCAGGTCGCGCGGCTGATCCTGAAGCACTACGGCCTGGAGCCGCAGCGCGACGTGAGCGTCGTGCCCGTCGGCGACGGCGCGATCCAGTACCAGGCGCTCCAGCTGGGCCAGGTCGACTCCGTCGTGCTCTCGCTCCCCTACCCCGTGCTGGCCCGGCGCGACGGCTACTCGATCATCGCCAACGCCCCCGACCTGTTCAAGCTGCCCTCGGGCGGCGTCGGCGCGCTGCAGAGCACCTTGGAGCAGCGCCGCGACATGGTACGCCGCGTCGCCCGCGCGCAGATTCGCGCGCTGCAGTACGCGCGCACGCAGCCCGACGCGGCCGCTCAGTTCATCGCGCGGTTCTTCGACATGGACGAGCAGACGGCCCGCGAGTCCTACGACTTCCTGCTGCCGGCCTTCTCGACCACCGGCGAGGTGGACCGCGAGGCCATCGACCTCCAGCTGGAGATGGAGCGCGGCGAAGGCATGGATGTCACCCTCGGCTACGACCAGCTTGTGGACCCGACGATCGCCGCCGATGCCGCTCGCGACCTGGGGCTACGGCCGTGACGCTCCCTCGACTCAGCCCGAGGCGCGGCCTGCACGGCCTCCTGCCGGCGCTCGGCCTGCTCCTGGCCTGCGCCGCGCCCGCCAGCCCCGCCCCGCTGGCGCCGGCTCCATCCCCGGCGCCCGCCGCGACGGTGCCGGCGTCCGTCTCGTCGCCGGCGGCGCTCACGCGCGTGCCCGCGCGCTTCGCCTACCCGAACCTGTCGCTCTCCTTCCTGCCGCTGATCGTCGCCCGCGACAAGGGCCACTACGCCGAGGAGGGGCTGGACGCCGAGCTGATCGAGATGCGCGCGAATGTCGGCCAGGCGGCGCTGCTCTCGGGCGAGGTGGACTACACCGCGTCGCTCGGCTCGAACGTGAAGATGGCGCTCCAGGGCGCCCCGATCAAGGTCGTCTTCATGCACGCCCCGTCGCCGGTCATGGCGCTGGTGGCGCAGCCGCAATACCAGACGCCCGCCGACCTGCGCGGCAAGACGCTCGGCGTGGGCGTGCCGGGCGCGACGATCGACCAGGTCGCGCGGCTCGTCGTGAAGCACTACGGCCTGGACCCGCAGACCGACGTCCAGATCGTCTCGGTGGGCGACGGGGCGGTACAGTACCAGGCCCTTCAGCTGGGCCAGGTGGACTCGGTGCTGATGGCGCTGCCGTTCCCGATCGCCGCCCGCCGCGATGGCTTCTCCATCCTGGCGAATGCCGCCGACATCCTCAAGTTCCCGACGACCGGCCTGGGCACCCTCCAGAGCACGCTCGACACCCGGCGCGACGAGGTGCGCCGCATGGCCCGCTCGCAGATTCGCGCCCTCCAGTACATCCGGGCCCAGCCGGAGGAGACGATCCATCTGATCGCCGACTTCTTCGGCATGGACAACGAGACCGCGCGTGCCTCCTACGAGTTCATCCTGCCGTCGTTCTCGCGGACTGGCACCGTGGACCGCGACGCGATGGAAGCGCTGCTCGACGTGGAGCGCGCGGAGGGCACGGCGAGCGCGCCGATCACTTACGAGCAGGTGGCCGACGGCGGTCCCGCCGAGCAGGCCGCCCGCGAGCTAGGTCTGCTGCCCGACAGCCGCTAGCGGACGCGCGGCAGCACCTCGCTCCCCCACAGCTCGATGGCGCGCAGCGTCGCCGCGTGGTCCACGCCGCCGAAGTGGAAGGTCAGCCCCACGTGCGTGACCCCGAAGCTCTCCAGCCAGCGCACGAGCCCCAGCGCCTCCTCCACGGTGCCGAACGGAACGTGCCGCTCAGCCACCATGAAGTCGTAGCTCATCGCGTCCTGCACCTGCGCCGTCAGGCCCGGCCGGTTGGCCGTCGGCGTGGCCATCTCGGGCGCGAGCAGGCGCCGCCAGTGCCGCCAGCCCGGCTCGGCCTCGGCCCGCGCCTGCTCGGCCGTGTCCGCGATGTGCGTTGGGTACATCGCCATGATCCGGCCAGGACCGGCGTGGCCGGCGGCGGCGCGCGCCTCGCGGTATAGCTGCACGCGCTGCTCGGCGACCGGGAACAGCCACGGCAGAATCATGAGGTCGTAGCCGCGCTCGCCGATCCAGCGGAAGCTCTCGGGATCGAGCGATGAGGTGATCCAGATCGGCGGGCAGGGTTGCTGGATCGGGCGCGGCAGCACCGTTAGCTCCGGACACCGGTAGTAGCGGCCCTCGAAGCTGAAAGTGGGCTCCCTCCAGGCCCGGTCGATGAGCGTGATCGCTTCCTTCATGCGGTCCTGCGAGCCCGCGTACTCGATGCCTAGCTCCTCGTAGCCCGAGAGCGCCATGCCGCGCCCGGCGCCGAACTCCAGCCGCCCGCCGCTCAGCACGTCGAGCATGGCGAAGTCCTCGGCGATGCGCAGCGGCTGGTGCAGCGGCAGGATCGACACCG